>CBFHQO010000053.1:0-21177 GCA_965658045.1 uncultured Flavobacteriales bacterium
GGCCTACGCGTCCCCCTCGGTGTGGTACGAGGCGCACGTGGTGACCCCCGACTTCGAATACTACGGCAACCACATTGGGGGCATTCCTTTTCCAGTCATCGGGCACTCCCGCGACCACGCCTGGGGCACCACGATGTTTGTGAACGACGAGATCGACCTGTACCGGGAGACCTTGGAAGGCGACACCTACCTGCATGACGGGGAGTGGCTTCCCTTGGATTTGCGGTTCGAGACCATCGAGGTGGCCGGCGAACCTGACGTGGTCTTCGAAGTGCGCTCGACGCACCACGGCCCGCTGCTTGAGGACGGCTTGGCGATGTGGTGGACGTTCACCCAGCACCCCGAAAACCGCATCCACGAGGCGTTTTACGGGTTCTCTCGACAGCCAGGCCTCGAGGCGTTCAAGGCCCACGCTGAGCTCATTCACGCGCCTGGTCTCAACATGATGTACGGCGACGCCGAGGGCGACATCGCGTGGATTGCGTCGGCCAAACTCCCGATCCGCCCCGGGCACGTCAACACCAAGGTGGCGATCGACGGCAGCGACGCCGCCAACGACATCCAGGGCTGGCACAGCTTTGACGTCAACCCCAAGTCCATCAACCCAGAAGGCGGCTTCGTGTATTCGGCCAACAACGCCCCCCAGCCCCACGACAGCGTGGCCTACCCAGGGCACTACTACGCGGGCAACACCCGCGCCCAGGGGATCATGGACGCACTGTCCACCGGAAAGAACGACTGGACCGTGGCCGACGCCCAAGCCTTGCAACTGGACCACCACTCGCCCGTGTACCGGAAAAATGCCGCCAAGATGGTGGCCTTGGCCGAGCAGGGTGGGGCGGACGTCCCCGCATTCATGGACGGGTGGGACGGCGGACATTTGGCCTCCGACATCGCGCCGACGTTGTACTACCGTTGGATGTACCGCACGATCCAAGGGGCCATGTACGACGAGTTTGAGCAAGCCGCTGAGGCCGGTAACGCCCAGGACAAGTTTGAAACCTGGCACAAGACCATTGTCTCAGAGAACAGCTTCCCCTTGCTGTTGCACAACGAACACTCGGGGTGGTGGGACGACGTCCGCACAGACGGCGTGGAGACCGCCGCCGACGTGGTGGTGGCGGCCCTGGGCGCGGCTCAGGAAGACCTCGCCAAAGCGCTCGGGGAGAACCCCGACCAGTGGTCGTACGGACGTTTGCACACCGTGGTGCACCGCCACGCCATGACAGATGCCCCGCTTGTGGGCGACTTTTTGAATGTGGGGCCCTTCGAGTTGCCTGCGGCGAAAGACGCACTCAACAAGTACGAGTTCAAGCTGAAGAAAGAAGTCAACTACGACGTCTTCTCAGGGCCGTCCATGCGGATTGGCATCGACTTCGCCGACGTCGGAAACGCCGAGAGCATCCTGCCCACAGGCCAGTCTGGCAATGTGTTCAGCCCGCACTACGACGACCAGGCGGCCATGTACCATGCCGGCCAATTCCGAAAGCAGCGCATGGACCGCGACGACGTCGAGGCGCATGTGTCGGCCAAGGCCGTGCTTCGTCCCCAAAACTGATTCCAGCCGGCGGTCAATCCGCGTGGCGGTCCAACATCAGGACCATGCTCGCGCATGTCGCCGCGCCGAGCTCGAGTTCCCGCTTGTGGACGTTTTCCCACACGTCCTGGCTGCTGTGGTGCAGGTCAAAGTAGCGTTGTCCGTCCGGCACCAACCCCATGAGAAGTGGGCGAGGCTCGAGGTTTTTCAGCGGGCCAATGTCCACACCGGCGCCTCCTCGTCCGAAGTAGTGAAGGTTGTACGGCTCCAGGGTCTTCGCCCAACCCCTCACCATGGCGACCCCCTCGTCGGGTGCGTCCATCCGCACGCCACGGGGCACGAACCCTCCGGCGTCCGACTCCATTGCCGCGACGTGTCGCAATCCTAAGGCGTGTTCTTCGGCCGCGACTGCGGCGTAGCGCTTGCCGCCGCGGTTCCCGTTTTCTTCGTTGATGAACAGCACGAACCGCAGCGTCCTGCGCGGCGTGTATCCAATGGCTTTCAAGGCGCGTAAGGCTTCCAGCGTGTGCACCACGCCGGATCCGTCGTCGTGGGCGCCTTCTCCGATGTCCCACGAGTCGAGGTGGCCGCCCAACGTGATGATTTCATCAGGGAACTCCGAGCCACGCCATATTCCCACCACGTTGCCTTGCTCCACCGTGCCGAGGTCTCGGCTGTTCATGCGCATTTTGATTTGGATGGAACCAGGGGCCTCGCGATGGAGCTTGGCCAATGCGGACGCGTCGACGGTGGAGATGGCGGCTGCGGGCAACTTCTCCACGTCTTCTTTGTAGCGCAACGACCCCGTGTGGGGCAAGGTGTCCAGGGCGTGGGTCAGGGAGCGGACCAGCACCCCGATGGCGCCGGCTTCTGCGGCGGCGCTGGCGCCCCCACCGCGTTGGTCAAACGCGCCTCCGTAAGCGGCGCCCGTGTTGATGAGCAAGGGGTCCATGGGCCGGTTGAAGAGCACGATGTGTCCTCGGGCGTCCAAGGTGTCCAGGGCGTCCAAGTGGCGCACCACCAGCAACGGTCCCTCAATCCATCCGTCGTCGGGCGTGGGAACAGACCCCCCAAGCGCGGTGATGTGGAGGTCCATGGCTGTGCCGTCTGCCGCGAGGGCTTGCGCCTCGGCCGCGTCGCCGCGGGTCCATGCAGGCACCTCCACGGGCATGATGTAGCTCGTGTCCACCCCGTAGCTGTTCATCTTTTGTTGCCCCCATTTCATGGCGCGGTCGGCGCTGGGCGATCCGCTGAGTCGGTGCCCAATGTCCTTGCACAGCACCCGCAAGTTCTCGTGCGCCTCCCCGTGGGAGAGCACTTCGTCGAAGACCTGCCGAATGAGAAGGCTGTCGGAAGGCTGGGTTGAGGTTTGGGCGGACGCCTGGAATCCGGCCGCCATGGAGGTCATCCCCAAGGTGAGGAAGGCGATTTTCACACAGTGCATGACGCAAGGTAGAGGCCGACTGCCGAACTTCGAGACATGAACATGTGGGACGAACGATACAAGGCGCACGACACGGTGTATGGGGTCAAGCCCAACGTGTTTTGGGCGTCGAAGATGGCGTTGTGGCCCGCCGGCAGCGTGTGCCTTCCGTGCGATGGAGAAGGACGCAATGGCGTGTGGGCGGCCGAGCAAGGGTGGGACGTGCATGCCTTCGACTTGAGTGAAGTCGGGGTGTCCAAGACCCAGCAATTGGCCCAAGTCCGAGGCGTCGAGGTGACCGCTCAGGTGGCGGATGCCATGACGGTGGAGTTCGACCGCACGTTTGACGTGGTGGGCCTGGTGTTCGCGCACATGCCCCCCGAGTTGCGCGCGGCGTTCCACAGACGGGCGTGGTCTTGGGTGAAGCCAGGCGGCCATCTCGTGGTGGAGGGGTTTCACCGCGATCAATTGGGCTTGGGTTCGGGTGGACCCAAAATGCGTGAGATGTTGTTTCATGAAGCCACGTTTGTCGAAGACTTGGTGGAGGTCGAGGGCGGCGCGCGTTTGGTGTGGAACGCACGTTGCGAGCAGGTGCTCGACGAGGGGCCGTTCCACCAAGGGCCTGCGGTGACGTGCCAAGTGGTGCTTCAAAAACACGCGTGATGGGCAGCTTTCAGCAAGGACAGCGGGTCAAGTTTTTGAACGACGTGGGGTCGGCCACCGTGGTGCGTGTGGAGGGTGAGCAGGTGGTCGTCGAGGACGAAGACGGCTTCGAGCGCACCGTCGGCATCCGAGAGTTGATGGCCGCACCTGACCCAGAGCAAGAGGCGAAGAGCTACGGCGACAACGTTCCGGATTTGGCCAAGTTGTTGGTGCAGGAAGTGGGGGAGAAGCGCATGCGCAGCTTGCAGAAGGAATTCGAGGTGAAGTACCACAACTCCAAGGCGACGAACATGGCGCGGCGCGACGCCCACATGGAAGTGGACCTTCACATTCATGAGTTGGTGGACGACCAAAGCGGGCTGCCTGACCGGGCCAAGCTCGCGCTTCAGATGGAGCACTTCGACCGCATGATGGACATGGCGAAACGTGAGAAACTTCGGCGCATTGTGTTCATCCACGGCGTGGGCCAGGGCGTCCTGCGTCACGAAATCCACACGAGCCTGGAGCAACATCATCCGGACTGCTCGCACCGTCAGGCGGACCCGCGGCGATATGGGTCTGGGGCAACGGAAGTTTGGCTGGGCCAAGAGGCTTGGCGCAAGCCGGAGTAAGAATCGGCAAGCTCAGCGGTTGCGGCGGCGGCGACGCAAGCTGGGGTCTCGATACTCCCGGTTTTGGCCGTCATCCGGGTTGGCCACCTCAATGTTCTTCTGGAAGTGCCAACGTCCGTTTTTCCAGGTCATCGCGTTGTAGCTGAGCGTGGGGCCGTAGAAGGCATGTTGACCTTGGAAGGCAGGGTCTTGAGGCGCCAAATCGTCCATGATGATGCGCAACGGCTCACGCTCAATTCGGAGCACCGCTTGCACCGCGTCGGCGTAGGCCATCACGTGGCGCTTTCTCAACCCTTCCGCCAATTCAAAGCGCGGGGAACCAAAGCGGACCCGTCCGTTCCGGAGCTCGACCGTCTCCACCCATTTGCGGTTGGTCAGCCCGTCGGCGCCGTCCCATGCGAGCAAGGTGTACACAGGCGTGTTCTTGTCCGTGGTCAGCACCCCGTCGTAGTACAAGCCGCCTTGCCAGCGGTCGTGCCGGTGCATGCGGTTGTTGTCTGCCAAGTCGACCTCGGGGTCGTGGCTCAAGGCCGTCCAGGTGTACCCAAGCTCTGAGTCCGCGGCGGCTTGGGCCACCCACCCTCCGTAGCGCTGGGTGCGGTCGTCCAATTCGACGTTCCAGGTGTAGACGACCACGCGGTCGGGACCTTCGCCCAAGTCCACCACAGCCTCGTTCCACAACGTCCAGTCCACGTCCAACAGCTGCCCGGCTTCAGCCGCCTCCGCCCACAACGACTGAAGCTGGCTGTGCAAGGCCAGGCGGTCGTCTTGGTTTTGGGCTTGACGCAACGACGAATGGGCCGCTTGCACGCGGGCCAATTCCATGGTTTGGGATCGGGAGAGGAAGGGACTGGCCAGCACACATGTGGTGGCCAACAGGGCACGCAAGGTCATGCTGCAAGAACGCAACATCTCACGCTTTCTTACAAGTGCATGAAGGCCTTCTTGGCCAACAGGAGGTCTTCGCTCTCCTCGTGGTCGGGGTCGTCGACGCAACAGTCGACGGGGCAAACGGCGGCGCACTGCGGCTCGTCGTGGAAGCCCACGCACTCGGTGCACTTCTCGGTTACGATGTAGTAGAGGTCGGGGTTGCCTGCCTCGTGCTCCTCGTCGGCGTTCACGTTGCCTGCGGTGGGGTGGTCTCCTGATCCAGAAAAGCCCGTGCCCTCGCTGTATTTCCAGGTGGCGCCACCTTCATAGATGGCGTTGTTGGGACATTCGGGCTCACATGCACCACAGTTGATGCATTCGTCTGTAATCATGATGGCCATGGCAGGTACCTTTGGGTGGCAAATGTACGACGTCAACAAACTCTTCTCAGGTCTTGTTCAACTCGGCGAATGGCTTCGTGAGGAGGCCGCCAGCGAAGGCCAAACCCTGCGCACCGCCGAGGCCCAAAACGGGTGGTTTACCCCTGAGAGCGTCGCCCAAGCCTGTCAGGCCCACGGCGAGGCCCTGCGTGCTGAAGAACTCGACCGCTGGCGCGACAAGTACGTGTGGCACGACGGCCCAACGGGCCTGTCCGTGGGGTTGATCATGGCTGGCAACTTGCCCATGGTGGGGTGGCACGACCTGATGTGCGCGGTGTTGGCCGGCCATGAGGTGCACGTCAAGTTGTCCAAGGACGACGCGGTGTTGCCGCGCTGGGCCTTCCAGCAATGGTGCACCTTCTGCCCAGGCTTGGCGTCCAGGGTCACCTTCCACGAAGGCATGATGAAGGGCATGGATGCGGTGGTCGCCACCGGCGGCCAAAACGCGGGCCGTTATTTCAAATCTTACTTCGGCCATTTGCCCCACCTGTTCCGGGGCCAGCGCACCTCTGTCGCGGTGCTCGACGGGGGCGAGGGCGAGACGGAGCTGAAGGCGCTGGGCCGTGATGTGTTTGCCCACTTCGGGATGGGGTGTCGCAGCGTGACCAAACTTTGGATCCCCTCCGATTTCAACCTCGACCGTTGTTTCGGGGCCTGGATGGATTGGGGGCATTTGGCCCAGCACGGGAAATACGCCAACAACTACGACTACCACAAAGCTGTCTGGTTGCTGAACCGCGAGGACCTCCTTGAAAATGGGTTCGTGTTGGTCAAAGAAGACCGAGACGGCCTCGTGTCGCCCATCGGCACCCTGTACGTGGAACGTTACGAGGACTTGCAAGCGGTTCGGGCCCAACTCGATGCCCGTTGCGACGAGCTTCAGGTGGTCACGGTTCGGCCGGAGGGCCAGGCGTGGGACGCGCTTGCGTCCAGCGAGGTCCTGAGGGTGGTGCCGTGCGGCGCCAACCAGCACCCCAAGCTCGACGACTACGCAGACGGCGTCGACACTGTCCAATTTTTGTTGTCGCTCAAAGGGGGAGGGGGGAAGGCGTAATTTTGCCCCATGATTCGACCAATCCAAACCGGCTGGGGCGTCCTGGCGACCGTGGTGTTGTCCGCCGCGTTGTGGAATGCGTGCAGCACGGAGGTGGATTTGACCGCCCCCTACGACAGCATTCCCGTGGTGTACGGGTTGTTGGAATTGGAGTCGGACACGCAGTGGGTGAAAATCAACCGCACGTGGCTCGGCGAGGGCAACCAGCTTGTGTCGGCCCAAATCGCCGACAGCTCTGAATACCCCGCCGGGAGCGTGGCCGCCCGCATTGTCGAACTCATCCCCTCAGGCACGGGCGAGATCGTGGGCAACGAATTGGCCACGGGCCGCGAATGGCCACTCCACGACACCGTCCTCGAGAACAAGAGCACCGAGGGCGTGTTCTTCGGGCCGAGCCAACGGGTGTACTTCGCCCCCACGGTGAGCGAAGGGCTGCGGGACGACATGCTCTACCGGTTGGAAGCGGCGTTGCCCGACGGCAGCAACCTCCAGGCGACCACATCGATGGTGGAGAGTTCTGTGGGAAGCATCAACCGCCCACCCCCCAACCTGTCGTCGTACAAGATGGGATTTGCGTCCGTCAACCCCGACGGCACGGCCACTTACCCTGACTTTCCATTTCAGTGGTCCACTTCTCCGGGGGCGAGCCGCTACGACGGTTCCTTGGCGGTGCATTTTGAAGAGCGTTATTACGCCGACGACGCCCTGACGTTCTTGGACAGCACCCGGGAACGTACGTTGTACCTGACCTTGGGGACCCGCAAAATCAGCAACCCCGCCAACCTCCAGACCATCGACGAGCCGTTCGAGTGCGAGCGTCTGTTCACCGAGCTGGCGTCGCGCCTCGAGGCCAACCCACGCATCCGCCGGGTGCTTGGACGCTACGACGCGAACAGCCAAATGGAGCGTGCCTTCGACTTTGAATTGCAGGTGGCCAACCAGGACTTGGCGATTTACCTCGACGTGAACGAGTCGACCAACAGCATTGTCCAAGACCGCCCCTTGTGGACCAACATCCAAGGTGGCATTGGCTTGTGGGCGTCGCGCACCAAACTGGGCGTCTACGGCTTGGGCTACACCAAGCAAACCATCCAGCACCTCCAAGAGGGTGACGTCACGGCGGCGTTGAACTTCTGTTCTCCGAGCCCCCTGAGCGAGTACACCTGCGACTGACGCAATGCCCAACCGGGTGTGGACATGTTGGTGCCACGCGGCTTGAAAGAGGGGTGTGAGGGGTACATCTTGCTGCTGTGGAACATGCATTGACGTACAGCAGCGAACGGGCCGACTACGCGTGGGCTGGCGGCATGTGCACCGTGCATCATGCGCCACGTCACATCTTGGATGAATCCACGGCCCGCCGGATCGAGGAGGAACGCCAGCGAGAATGCCCGGCCCACCAAGGGACGGTGCTGCACCTCGTGCCCAAGGACATCGACATGTTCGACCAAGAGGTTCTGTCGTTTTGGATGACTTCGGAAGCCAGCGCCAATGCGGTGGCCCGCGCGGTGGTGGTGCCCTCAGGGTTGACGGCGTTGCGGCATCACATCCGTTGGGTCTTCTTCTCAAGCGACATCCCGTTCCGGGTGTTCCGCAACCCCCAGGTAGCCAAGGGTTGGCTCATCGACTGCTGGCTCCAGCACCAGGAGGATCTTGGTCTGGTGGACGCTTACGAAGACGTGGAGCCCTCCTCCTTGGGCTGATTGTCCTCCGTCTTGGGCCGTTGCCATGGCCAAATCCAGTTGAACGACCTGTGCCAACGAAAGCCCACGCCTTGGGTGGACTGGCTGCCGATTTGGCCTTGCGTGGGGCTGTTTTCTGAGAACCCCACAAGGTGCAGGCCCTTCTCCGCATTGAGTTCGTACATGACCCGAACCTCCTGGAGGTTGGCGCCGCCGAGGCTTTCCAACGTCGGATTGGAACCCACCTCGCCCTCGACGTGCAACCGGTTGTCCAGGAAGGCCGCCTTCATCGCCAATTGCAAGGCGTCCTGTTGGCTTTCTTCTTCGGTCAAGAGCGCGCCAGCGGCGTCGTACGAAAGTCCAATTTCCACGTCGTCGTTCAGGTTGCTCAGCCACCGCGACACCTGGGACGTCAACATGTCCACGCTGTTGGATTGAAGCCCTTCGGTGCCCAAGCTCAAGCTGTTGAATTGGTTGGGCAAGAACTCCTGAAGGCTGAGCAAGGCGATGGCTTGGGCGGTGCGCTCTGCGTCGTCGACAAGCACGCTGGCCATGGCAGACTGCACCACGTTTTCTGCGTCCGGGGCGCCGAGCGCAAAGTCGATGTCGGGTTGGAGCATATCTCCGTTCAGAAGCAGCGACACATGAACGTTTTCCATGCGACGTCCTTGCCCGTTGATTTCGCCGACGAGCGGGGCGACGTTGGCGCGGAGGGTGTGCAGGGCTTCCACGTCGATTTGTCCGGCGTAGGGATCCCCGTCCCAGGTCAACATCCCGCCTGGTTGAAGGTCGAAATCCTTGGACAAGAAAGGCCCCAGCACAAATTCACACTCGCCTTCCACAATATCCAACCCACCCGTCAACGTCAACCGCTCCCAGTCCTCCAGCACCATGGACAGGGCTCCCTGGGTTCGCCCGCCCATTTTCACGCTGTTGTCCCGGTCTGTGACCAACGTCGCCACCGCCGAGGGATCGATGTCCAGGTCCAAAGACAACGTGACGCCTTGCGCGCCCCTGTTCAACTCGACCGCTCGGACAGAATCCGCCGCGTGGGGGTGGACGAAGGTCACGAGGTCTTCCCAGCGCGCCTCGCCCTCAGACACAAGGGAGATTTGGCAGTCGGACGGCCCCACGATGCGGGCGTCGCCAGACACTGTGAATTGGTCGTTCCAAAAGAACATGGACGCCTCGCCTTCGGCGTCCAGCACCCCGGAGAACGGCAAGTCGACTTCCTTCGGCAAGTCCAAAATCCGCATCGGACCAGACATGTCGAAGGCGTGCACGTCGACGTTGACCTCCTGGAATCCGTCGTGGTACAATGCGGCGGTCCATGTGGCTTGTTGCCCCGCGGCGTCGCGCACCTGGGCGTGGTCCACAAGCCAAGCATCTGGTTTCACGCGCAATGCCCCGTCGACCTCGAACCACGTGCCCATGTTGGGCACGGTCAGCCGCACGGCGTCCAACGCCAACGCGCCTTGGAGCGAGGGCGCGGAAATCGAGCCACCCACGCCCACTTGGCCAGACACCTGACCGTCGAAAGTCAGCCAGTCCTCGAGAACCCACCCTTGCCCCCAAGCGGCAGGCGCCTGGTTCAGGGTTACGCGACCGCGCAGTTTCTCTGGATCACGAAGCGACGTGTTGCCCCGCGCCTCCATCAGGGGCGTTTTTGCGCTGTCCAAGCCTTGCACTGACCACCGAACTTGTTGGTTGTTCCACATCGCGGCCAATTTGGCCGTGGCCAGGTCGATGCTCTTCCAACGCGCCCGGTCCAGGCTCAAGTCCAGCGCAAGCGTCCCTTCCGACCATTGGGCCTCGCAAGACAAAGCCTTGGCCATGAGTCCGAGCGAGGTGTCAAGCCAGCGCAAGCCGTCGGTTCCCGCAGAGCCATGAATGCCCAACCCCTCGGAACTCGGAACCACGGCCACATGCCCCAGTGTGCCCAACAAGTCCACCTGGGCTGGCCACATGTCTTCGGCGGAAGGACTCCAAGACAACGGGCCTTGCAAAGCTAGGGAGGGTTCCGTGGCGGACATTTCGGGCCAAATCCACACACCTTCGTTCACCCGCATGTCCCATCCGCTGGAGTCTTGGGCCGCTTGCAATGACAGGTTGCATTGCCCCGCATCGGGGTGGGTGCCCTCGAAGTTGGCTTGCCAGTCGCGTCCGGCGGTCAACTCGGCTTGAAGTGAGGTGGAAGAGGCGAGGCCTTGCACGTCCACTTGCCACGCGGCCGGAGGACCTTGCACCACAACAGACCAGCCGCCCAAGGGCGCGTCCTTCCAACGCACCGAATCGCCCTGGATGTCGAGGCGCAAGTGCTCAGGAGTGCTTGCCAAATCCCAGGTGACTTGTGCCGAGGCGTGTTCGCCCATCCAGGCCCAGCACGGGCTGTCATGTGTCACGCTGCCAGACCCCCGGAGGATGGGCCAGACGGTCTGCGTTCTCGAGGTGACGCTGGACCACCAGGTCTGCCAATTCACGCCAGCGATGTCCGCAGTCAAGTGTCCCTCGGCGTGGGCTGCACGGAGGTCGAGCGTCACTTCACCTTCGTCGTGCGCGTAGCTGGCCTCCACGTTCACCCGCTGGGGCCCCTCGCCAAGTTGGGCCTCCACTTGCAAGGTGGCAGGGGCGTCAGGAGCCCACGTGGCCTGGCCTTGCACCGTGTCGTTGAACCGAAAGCTGGTTCCCTGGCTGTCGGCCTGCCCCGACAGCCGCCAGGGATGCGCGACCCCGTGCTGGGCGAGTTCCCAATCCAACGCCTTGTGCAGGGCGAGTTTCGCCGTCAGGGCTCCGCGGGCCCCGTCGAGCCACCCCCCCAACGTGGAAATGGATGCTTGCAGTTGGAGGTTCATCGTTGGCATCGTCAATTGGCCCTCGCCGTGGGCTGCCAGCGCTGGGAGCGCATCTGCGGACCATGTGAATGCGGAATCACGACCTTCAATCTGCACGGTGCACACGTCCGCCCCGACCGCGTCGTCCCATGCCGAAGGGAGTTGGTCCACACGGGCTTGCGCAGACCACTCTTTGGCGATGCCGCCCGCGGTCAACGTCAGCCCACATGGCCCTTGTCCGGACAATTCCCAAGCATCAGGGGTCACGGACCACGTCAACGAGGACGGTGCCGAATCTGGTGCTTCCCAACAAGGCTCAAAGCTTGCCAAGCCGGCGTGCTCCAACATCCAACCAGGGACTTGATTCCAGTCGACCTGGGCTTGGCCGTGGGTTGTGCGAAGGGGCCATCTCAAGGCGCCGCTGAATTGGATCCCAGGCAGTCGCACCTCGTCGCTGGACACTTGCCAACCTTCGACGTCGTCCTGGATGGACAGCGACGAAGGGCCCAACACAAGCTCTTGCGGTAGGGCTGGCGCGTTCCACCTGCAGGTGTCCCAGCTCAGGCGGTCCACGGAGCGTTGGTGAGGGCTGAGCTTCAGCCCCAAGGCCATCCCGTGGTCCCAAGCCACCGTGTCGTTGGCGGTGGCGACGTGGAGGTGGTTCCACCGAAGCGCGTCCACACCCAGGTCGATTGCGCTTGCGCCAGAGGTTCCTGCGCCCCTTGCCACATCTGCTGCACATGCGACGCTGTCCAGTTGGAGTGACGCCACGTGCAACTTGCCTGCTTGCCATGCGATGCCGACAGCCTCCACATATGAGACCTCGACATCCCATCCCGACGTCGTGTCGGCCAAGTGAAAGTCGCGAACGAGAAGGGCTGGAGGGAAGAGGGAGGTTTCCACCTCGCCGAACGTCGCGTTCAGGTGGTGGGGAAAGGACCAAGAAATGGCCCTAGGAAGCCACACGTCCCGTCCTGCCACCAGGCCAAGCAGGATCCCTGCGATCATGCCGGCCACCCTTTTGGCACGACGCAGGTGCGACTTGTCGGAGGTGGAAGGAGAGGTGGGCTGTTGCATGGGAAGGATGGGCTTGTCGAAGATAGCTTCTGCAGGAACCGCGCCGTAATTTTAAACCTGCCATGACACACGCGAACGAACCTTTGATTTTGGGCATCGAGTCTTCGTGCGACGACACGTCGGCCGCCGTGGTTCGCGGGCCGCAGGTGCTCAGCAATGTCGTGGCCAACCAAGCCCTCCATGCCGAGGCGGGTGGCGTGGTGCCCGAATGGGCGTCGAGGGCGCACCTCGAGAAGATCCACCCCGTGGTGCAAGCGGCGCTGGACAAGGCCGGGGTGACCGCCCAAGATCTGGATGCGGTGGCGTACACCTTGGGGCCGGGACTGCAAGGGTCGCTTCACGTCGGGACGTCGTTCGCCAAGGCCTACGCCTGGTCGTTGGGCGTGCCGTCGATTCCGGTGCACCACATGCGCGCCCACGTGTTGGCCCATGTGCTGGAGCCTGAACCGTCGCCCGAATATCCGTTTCTGTGCTTGACCGTGAGCGGTGGACACACCCAATTAGTGAAGGTCAGCGCCCCTGGCGACATGGAGGTCTTGGGTCAAACCCTCGACGACGCGGCAGGCGAAGCCTTCGACAAGGTGGCGAAGCTGATGGGCTTGCCCTATCCCGGCGGCCCTGTGGTGGACCGCCTCGCCCAACAAGGCGATCCCGACGCCTTTGCGTTTTCACGCCCACGCATGGAGGGATTCAATTGGAGTTTCAGCGGATTGAAAACCCAGGTGCTCCATTTTCTGAAGCGCGAGCAAGCGGCCGACCCCACGTTCGTGGAGCGCCGCAAGGCGGACATTTGCGCTTCTGTTCAGGCCACCATCCTGGACATGTTGTGCGCCCCGTTGATGGACGCGGTCACGCAGTTGGGCATTCAAGAGGTGGCCATCGCCGGTGGGGTCAGCGCCAACTCTGGCTTGCGTGCGCGGCTGGGAGAGCTCGCGGAGGCCCATGGGTGGAACGTGCACGTCCCGCCATTCGCCCATTGCACCGACAACGCAGCCATGGTTGCGGCCGTGGGGTGGCTGGATTTCAAGGACGGACTTCGTGGCGACTTGGGCGCAGCGCCCTCTCCTCGCTTGCCGCATCTGCGTTCGCTGGCAGCACCAGCGGAAGGGTGATCCGCGTCATCGTCGACCAAGGCCCAGTGGCCGCACCGACAAACACGTTGGCCTCTTGGGCCATGGTGAGGACCTTCTCGCGCACGAGTTGAAGGCCTTCTGAAGAGCCGGTGTCGGCATCTGCGCAGAGGCCAATGCCGTTGTCCAGAAGCGTCAAGACCAACCACCCTTCGTGCCCATCCTTGGGGGTCACCGTGAGGTGCACCTGGGGCGTGTCCACGCTGTCGTCAAACCCATGCCACAAGGCGTTTTCCAGGGCCGGTTGAAGAAGCAAGGCTGGGATTTGAGCGCATGAAGGGACTTCGGGAGGCTTGTGGTGGGAGAAGGTGACGGGCTTGCCCAGTCGGGTGGATTCCAACACGACGCAAGCCTCCAAGGTCTCGAGCTCGTCTTGGAGGGAATGGACCGGAGACTCCTGGACGTTCCAGTGCTTGTGCCAGAGGCCTTTGAACGCCATAAAGGTGTGGAGCGCCTCCTTCCAACGCCCCTCTGCCGCAAGCCAATGCACGGAGGTCAAGGCGTTGAACATGAAATGTGGGCTGAGGTGAAGGTGAAGCCTTCTCCGTTCCGCATCCTCACGGCGCGCTTGGACGTGTTGGTGTTGCGTGCCCAGGTGCGACTGCGTGTGCAAGAACTGGTGTCGTTCCAGCCATTCTGGCACAGATGCCGATGCCGAGGTGGAGGACACCGAGGAGGGAGGTCGCCATTGAAGCCACCCACGCACCAGCGCCCAGCCAGTGCAAAAGGAACACACCACGACCATGCCATCCAGCATGCCTTGGAAGGTAGGGGGAAGGGCAGAAATCGGGAACGCGGAGCCGACTCAGTTTGTGAACGTCGCCCGGGGATGGACAGACGTCAGTCGTCGTTGAAGGCGTGGCGCAACGCCGTTTTCAGGTTGCGCGTGTACTCTTCTTCCAACCAGTTCTTGTAGTTGGTTGTGGCCTTGGCAATGCATTTGGCGTATTGCTTCACGCGGAACTTGATGTCGTCGGCGAGCAAATCGACAAGCTCTGCGGCGTCCCAGTAGTCCTCCGAAGCGTGTTGAATCATGGCCATGTGTTGGTCCATGCTGCGCTTGATCGCCTCTTTGGGACGAAGGGCTTGCCGCGTGACTTCGACGTAGGCTTCGGCCATGTCGAACGTCGTGATGGGGCCACCCTTGAATTTTTCCGCGAGTTCTTCGGGCATTTGGTACACGAACTCCTCCTCGATTTCTTCGTCCGAATACAGCCCATCGATGTAGGACTGGGGGGACTTGAAGATGTCGTGCCAGTTGATGTGGGCGTCCCACAAGCCAAACCGGCGTGCGTTGTTCCCCAAATCAATCACCGTGAATTCCTTCTTGTTCTTCAGCACCCGCGAACCACGCCCGATCATTTGGTGGTAGAGGGTGAGGGATTTGGTCGCCCGGTTCAAGATGATGGTCTCCACCGTGGGTTCGTCAAACCCTGTGGTCAAAATCGACACCGAGGACAAAACCGCGTCAGGGGTCTTGTGGAACCATTCCAAGATGTCCTGGCGCTCTTTCTCGCTGTGCGTGTTGTCCAAGTGCATGCACGGGTACCCCTCTTCCTCGAACATCGCCTGCACCTGCTTGGAGGTGTTGATGCCGTTGTTGAAGATGAGCGTTTTGGTGCCTTTGGCCTTCTCCTCGTACGCGTAAAGCAGCTTCTCTTGCATCAGGAAGTTGCCGTACAGGCGTTCGGAGGAGCTGACGGTGTAATCTCCGTTGATGCCCACTTTCAGTGCGCGAAGGTTGACGTCGTAGCTGTAAGTCTTGGCCCGCGCCAGGAAGCCGTCTTCCACCAGGTTGCCGATGGATTCTCCCACGATCAACTCGGCGTAGTTGTCGTGCAAAGGAAGCTTGATGTTGCTCGACAATGGCGTGGCCGTGACGCCCAACAACACTTGCTTGCTGAAGTGCTTGAAGAGCTTGCGGAAGCTGTTGTAGTGGGCTTCGTCCACCACCACCAGCCCCAAGTCCTCGAACCCAATCCGCTCGTCGTTGAGTCGGTTATTCAACGTTTCCACCATGGCCACAAAGCACCAGTGGTCGCCGCTGTCGTCGAGTTCCTTGACCTTGCTGTTGATGATCTTGTTGGGGACCCCGATTTCCGAGAGCATTGCGGAGGTTTGGCCCAGCAATTCAATGCGGTGGGTCAAAATGAGCACACGCTTGCCCGTCTCCAAGATGTACCTCTTGGCGAGTTCCGAGAAGATCACCGTCTTGCCGCCTCCGGTCGGAAGCTGGTAGAGGAGGTTGTAGCCTTCTGGGAATTTTTGGATGCGCGACAGGATGGTGTCGATCGCCTGCACCTGATAACCATAGAGCTCCTTGCCTTTTTTGTCCCGCATGCGGTTCGCAATCTTGGGGTCGATCGGAAGGGCTTCTTGTGTGGTCATTCTCAAGTGGGAAAGCGCAAAAATACCCCCTAGATTGTCCCATTGAAAGTGCCCGTTCTAGAAAGTCCAGGAACTTTTTCCACACCCATGCCTGATTCGACAAAATCCAACGTCCATTCGTGGCCGGCCATGCCTGAAGGGTGGCGCGCGCATTGGCCCGCATGGTGCGTTTTCCCGGAGCGTTCGAAGGGGAAAGAGCGGGAGTTGATCGATGCCGTGCAAGAGGCATCCAAAAATCACCGGCTTTGTCCCGAACTCCCCGACCTCTGGCGTGCCTTGCAGTTGACGCCTCCCCACAAGGTTCGCGTGGTGGTGCTGGGCCAAGATCCGTACCACGGCGCACGTCAGGCCCACGGGTTGGCGTTCAGCGTGCAGGACCCGCTGTTGCCATGGCCGCCGTCGCTCAGGAACATGTTCAAGGAGCGTCATGCGGACCTGGGCCTGCCCATGGACCGTTCGGCGGACCTTTCAGATTGGGCGCAGCAGGGGGTGTTGCTCTTGAATTCCGCGTTGACCACCGAAGCAGGGACGGCGGGACAACACCAAAACCTGGGGTGGGAGCGCGCGGTGGTCCATGCGTTGGCTTCGCTGTGTGCCGTGCAGCCGCGCCTGGTGTGGGTGCTGTGGGGCAAGTCTGCCGAGCGGGTGCACGGCGAGGTGCTGGACCGCCTTGAAAGCGAGAGGAAGGAAGACGTGTGTCTGCGGTCCCCGCACCCGAGTCCGCTCTCGGCGTACCGCGGCTTTTTCGGGAGCCGCCCGTTCAGCCAAGCCAACGACGCGCTTCAGGCCTGGGGAGACGCGCCCATTCAGTGGTGAGCGTCGTCGACGTGGGCGTGCCAAACTTTGAGGGCCCGGTCGTCCCCCGCGGTGGCCAAGTGCGTTCCGTCGACCCCGCCGAGCGCCAGTGCGTTGACCGACCGGGTGTGCGGCATGTGCAGTTTGCGCACGGCGTTGAAGGTGTTCAAGTCCCAGGCTTTCACGTCGTGGTCCCGACTTGCCGTCCAAAGGAGTTGTCCGTCGATTGCCCCACGGTACACGGCCGATTTGTGCACAGGCATGTGCAACACTTCTTGTTGGCCGTCGTGGGCGACCAATTCGCCGTCCTGTCCGGTGCTCAACGTGACCGGTTTGGTCGGATGGACGCTGGCCCAATAGGCGCTTCGCGCATGGGCCTGGACGGTGGAAACGACCTTGCCGTCTTCCGACATCACCACGATTTGGCCCGACCCTGTGGCCAGCAGGAGGCCGTCAGGGTGGGGGGCGATGTGCCTGATTTTCCCGAACGGCGTGGGACAGGCGTGTTGCATGTCCAACCGGCCGCCTTCCGCCGCCCAAAGACACACCAGACCCTTGGCGTCGCCGGAAGCGTGAAGGCCGCCGCATGTGGTTCCAAGGGCCAAGACCGGTCCTTGGTGCACGTCGAACTGCCTGACGTCCGACCCTTCTGCCGTGAACAAGCTGCCGTCGGAGCTTCCGCCCACCGTCGCGCCGCCCCACTTCGAGACGACGTAGAACGGCGAGGCGTGCTGAAAGACGGCTGAGCCGTGCTCTTCGCCAGGGGTCCAAACGGCCACCACGCCGTCGCCTCCGGCAGAGAGCCACACGTGTCGTTCACCGTCCCAAATGAGGTCGTATACAGCCCCTTGGTGTCCGCGCCAAACTTGAATAGCCTCCGTTCGCCCCATGCCGCGAAATTGGTTTGTATGTTGCGGCCATGCAAGTCATTTGGATTCTCACCGCGGTCTTGATTGTCACCTTGTTCATTCAGTACCGCCGCCGGCTGAAGCGCTGAGCTGCCTCCGTTATTTTTGTCCCCGATGAGCAAGCCTTCCATCCCCAAGGGGACACGTGATTTTGGACCGACCGCCATGGCGCGCCGGCAGTGGATGTTTGACACCCTAAGAGGTGTGTTTGAGAAGCATGGCTTCGTGCCCATCCAAACCCCGTCCTTCGAAAACTTGTCGACGCTCACGGGGAAATACGGTGAGGAAGGGGACCAGCTCATTTTCAAGATCCTCAACAACGGAGACTACCTGGCCAAAGCGGACGAGGGGCTTTTGGCCTCCAAAAACAGCAAGGCCCTGACCGCGTCCATCTCCAAAAAGGCCTTGCGCTACGACCTCACGGTGCCCTTCGCCCGGTTTGTGGTCATGCAGCGCAACGAGTTGACCTTCCCGTTCAAGCGCTATCAAATCCAGAACGTGTGGCGCGGGGACCGTCCTGGCAAAGGCCGGTACCAGGAATTCACCCAGTGCGATTGCGACATCATCGGCACAGAGAGCACCTTGGCAGAGCTTGAACTGGTGCAAATCTTCCACGAAGGCCTGTCGGCGCTCGGCGTCCCCGGATTCCGAATCGCCATCAACGACCGCCGCATCCTGCAAGCCTTGGCGGAGTCAAGTGGCGTGCCCGCCTCCTCGTTCACAGACTGGACGGTGGCCGTGGACAAGCTCGACAAGGTGGGGTTGGACGGGGTGGCCAAAGAGTTCGAATCTCGCGGCATTCCGGGTTCTGCCCTGGCCATGATCGAGAGGTTGTTGTACATCCGTCAGGCGTCCGACGCCCAATCTGCGTTGGGCCAGATGGCTGGGCTGCTCGGCGAAGGGTCGAGCGCCACGGAAGCCCTGCGAGAATTGGAGGATTTGGTGCGTCGGGCCACGCTCTCAGGCATCCCAGAATCGAACCTTCATGTGGACCCCTTGCTTGCGCGGGGGCTCGACTACTACACCGGGGCCATCTTTGAGGTAGCGGTGGAAGACGCCCCGGTGGGCAGCATTTGTGGGGGAGGCAGGTACGCCGACTTGACAGGCATCTTCGGTTGGAAGGGCGTCAGCGGGGTCGGGGTGAGCTTCGGGGCAGACCGAATTGAGGACGTGCTCAACCACGTGGACGGATGGCCTGCCTTGTCCAACGCCGGCCTCGACGTGATGGTCGCCCAAATGGAATCGGGGGACGTCGATGCCGAATTGGCCGCAGCCCAAGCTTGTCGAGAGGCCGGGTTGTCGAGTGAGCTGTACCCAGACGCCGCCAAATTCAAGAAGCAATTCAAGTACGCCAACGACCGAGGTGTGCGGTGGGTGTTGGTCCTCGGCGAGGACGAGCGTGCTTCTGGCAAGGTCTCGCTGAAGGACATGGCGAAAGGCCACCAAGACCAGCTTCCGTTGGCGGAAGCCATCGCCAAGATTCAAGCTTCCTGAGCGGAAGTTGTTGGCTGAAACAATCGGTCTAGGTTGTCCAGCGCATCAGGCTCAATGTCAAACTGTTCAGTTGAATTGATGTCCGCATATTTTGACAGGGTTTCTTCGATGCGATTCAGCTTGGGAACCCAGTCTTCTGACGGCTGTTCAGGATGCCTTTCCAAGTCCAAGACGTCACGCAAGGCCTTGCTTGTGTCGGACAATTGACGCTCCAACGCCTGCACTTGCTCTGGGGTGCATTCATGGTGGCGGACCATGTTGCGTTCCAACGAGTCCAGAAGAAGTTGAACACCTTCCTTGATCCGGGTCAACTGCGCCAAGGATTGGTTCTGTTCATCAAGTTTTTCGCGCTGAAGTGCGGTTTCGTTGAGCCGCATGGTGGCGTCACGCACATGAAGGAACCTTTGTTCCAACCTCGCAAGTTGATTGGATGGATGTGCTGGGGTGTTGCTGGCGCTCGAAGCCTTGGGTGCTGCCCACCAGGCGCACAGGCCTCCCAGCAACAAGGCCGTCAAACTTGCAATTGTCGTCATGTCGTCATGACGTTTGGTTCTTGTCGGCGGGGGGGCGAAGCACGTGGGACACCCATTGCCTTGCGGCAGAAAACGGCCCATCGGTCCCTTTGGCCACACGCTCTTCCTGTTGTTCCCACAGGCCCTTATGGCTCTGCATGTGCTGCTCGACCAAAAGTTGTTTCGCATGCCTGTGCATGGCCGTGAGTTGTTGCGTGGCCCGCTGAAGGGACCACCATCCATTGGCGGTCCACGTCTCTTGAAGCTCACGAAGTTTCTCCCACAGGGTGTCGATGCCTTCCCCAGTCAAGCTTGACGCCAGCAAAACGTGGGCGGGGGTGCCTGAGGGGGGCATCGGCAACAAATGCAGCGCCTGAGAATAGGCTGCGGCCGTGAGTTGACTCGATTTGACACGGTCGCCATCGCACTTGTGCACGAGCAGGATGTCGCACATTTCCACCACGCCGCGCTTGATGCCTTGGACGTCGTCTCCGGCCCCGCCAATGAGGGTGAGCACGAAGACGTCCACCATGTCCCTGACGGTGACTTCGCTTTGCCCGACGCCCACGGTTTCCACCAAAATCAAATCGAACCCGGCGGCCTCGCAGAGTTGGATGGCTTCCGAAGTGGCCCGGGTGACACCCCCCAAGGTGCCTGACGCGGAAGAGGGTCTGACGAACGCGTCGGGGTGCATGGAGAGGCTCTGCATGCGGGTTTTGTCGCCGAGCAACGAGCCTTTTGTCCGGGTCGAAGAGGGGTCCACCGCCAGCACCGCCACGCGGTGGCCGTTGCGAATGGCGTCCATGCCGAGCCGTTCAATCAAGGTGCTCTTGCCGGCGCCGGGAATGCCCGTGATGCCCAGCCGTTGGGTGCTGCGGTCCGGGTGGTGGGTCAGACGAAGAAGTTCTTCGTTGCGGGCCTGGTGTTCTGGCAGCGTGCTTTCCACCCACGTGATGGCTTGGGCGAGTGCGTCGCGTTGTCCGGCCAGCACCGCCTTGGCGAGGGATTCGGCCGTCCAGGAGTGCACCCCATGGATGGAGGATTTCGCCAAACTGCGGGCGCGTGCACGTGCGTCAGAAGATGCCTTGTCGGTCACGTTCGGAAGATACGTGAAAGGAGAGGGGAGGAAAGGCCTGCAGGCGCGTACTTTGTGGACATGCGTCTCAAATTCATGGCCGTGGTGGTGGGGGGACTTGCGTGGGCGAGTGTCGGTTGGGCGCAAGCGTCGTCGGACACCACCTGGGTCGTGTCTGGATCTGTGTCCGGCGAGGGCGGCCGATGGATTCCTTCGTCCATGGTGGTCAACCGCCGCAGCAGCGCAGGCGAGTTCATCGGCCAAGACATGGAGTTTTTGGTGCGCGTGCAACGCGGCGACACGTTGGTGTTTGGCGCAGTGGGGTACCACAGCGTGGAAAAGGTGGTCAACTCGGCCAACAGGCTTGACGTGAAGCTGAGGGTGCTGCAGGTGGAAGTCGGCACGGCCGAGGTCCTCGCCCCGAGGACGCTTCAAGAAATTGTGCGGGACATCCAGGCCCTGGGGTACAACGAGGAAGACTTTCGATTGTCAGGTGTGGACGCGATGCAGAGTCCCATCACCTTTTTGTACGAGACGTTCTCTCGCCAAGCCATCAGCAAGCGCCTCGTGGAGCGATTGGAAAACGACGACCGCCGTCGGGCGTTGCTCCAGGAGCTCTTCACCAAATACGTGGACTACGACATCGTGGAACTCGAACCTTGGGAATTCGAATCGTTCGCCCGGTTC
>CBFHQO010000054.1:0-12602 GCA_965658045.1 uncultured Flavobacteriales bacterium
GAACATCGTCTCCTACGCGGACGCCATCGGGTTGCCCGACAACTTCCAATACCCCAACGGCGAGAGCTTCCCGTTCTCAGATTGGTTCGCCAACAACGACATCGCTGTGACCGTGGACGGCCAGTCCACCTCGGTCGACGCCGTCATCATAGAGGGGTGCAACGACGCCCAGTTCACCGTGATTCGCTCTGAGGCAGAGGCCGCCGAGACGGACACCTTGTACTTGAATTTGGCGGGGTCGGCGCAGCTTGGGTTGGACTACGCCGAAAACTTCAACCAGGTCATCATGGGCCCAGGGCAAGTGGAAAGCACCATCACCCTTGGGGTCGTGGACGACGGATTCAACGAAGGCATCGAGACCGCCGAAATCACTTACGAATACATCAACGGGTGTGGCGAGCTCATCAGCACGACCAGCCTTGTGGTCATTGTGGACCCCATCCCCATTGAAGCGATTCCTGCGACGGTCGGGTGCCAAACTTTGGACGGGGAGCAGGAGCTCGGCTACACCGACATGGTGGGGTACGGGCCGTTCAATTACGAGTGGGCAGGAGATTTTTGGGGCAACGCCACAATGGACCCCAGCGCATGGACCACGTCGTTTGACTCGGTGTTTGTCATGACCGACGACAACGGACAACTCATCGACACCCATGTCATTCAGCTCGTGGTGACCGACCAATGTGGCAACTCCATCGTCCACGAGCAAGAGGTGCTGTACCCCGTCATCTTCGAGACTGAAATCTGTGGCGGTGACGTCCAAGAATTCCCGGCGTACAACGCGGGCATTGCTGTGTCCGACGTCCTGTACAACGGCCAAAGCTTGATCAACACCACCTTGGGCAGCACCCCCTTGACGGTGGACGCGATCGCGGTGGGCGACAACTGGCTTCTTGAAAGCATCTCTGCCGACGTGGTGGAGTTGCAATGGTCGGACACCCTCACCTTGGTGGACACGTGTGGGTATGTGACGAAGGCATTCGTGCGTGTGCGCGACTGCATCGTCCCCAACGTCTTCACGCCAGACAACAGCGGCAAAAACGACAACTTCCGAATCCGAGGCCTCGACGGCTTCGCCGGATCGAAGCTCATCGTCTACAACCGCTACGGCACGGTGGTCTACACCAAAGAAACCGCGAGCGACGCGGAGTTTGAATTGGTGTGGAACGGCAACTTCGCCGACGGCAACCTTGCCCCCGCAGGCGTGTACCAGTGGGTGCTGCTCCGGGCCGACGGCCTCAAGGACAGCGGCGAGTTGAGCTTGATGCGCTAACCGCTCAGACGAGCGAGCGACCCGTCATTTCTTCAGGCTGGCTCACGCCCATCAGGGCCAACACCGTGGGCGCAACGTCGGCGAGGATGCCGTCTTGCACCTCCTCGTGACCAGATCCTTCGACCCAAACGGGCACGGGGTTGGTGGTGTGGGCCGTGTGCGGTGTCCCGTCGGCGTTCCGCGCCAAATCCGCATTGCCGTGGTCCGCGATGACCACCACAGCATACCCCTGTGACAGCGCCGCATCCTTGACCCTTTTCAAGCACGCGTCCGTGGTCTCCACCGCCTTCACCACTGCGTCGAACACCCCCGTGTGCCCCACCATGTCAGGGTTGGCGAAGTTCAAGCACAGGAAATCGGGCTTCCAAGTTGTCAGGGCCTCGACGGCCTTGTCGGTCAACTCAGGGGCGGACATTTCAGGCTGCAAGTCGTAAGTGGCCACTTTGGGACTGGCCGCCATGGCGCGCCGTTCCCCTTCAAAGGGTTCCTCCCGCCCCCCGCTTAGAAAGAACGTGACGTGCGGGTACTTCTCGGTCTCGGCCATCCGCAACTGGGTCTTGCCAGCGCGGCTGACGACCTCACCGACGGTGTTCACCAAGTTGGGCTTGTCGTACAAGACGTGCACCCCTTTGAAACTGTCGTCGTAGTTGGTCATGGTGACATAGTGCAAGTCAAGCGGCGTCATGCCCTGTTCCTCGAAGGCTTCCTGCGTCAGGGCCTGGGTGATTTCGCGGCACCGGTCCGTGCGGAAGTTGAAACACAGCACCACATCTCCGGGACGCACCACACCTTCCACACCTTCGATTTGGAAGGGTTCTACAAACTCGTCGGTGATCCCCCGGTCGTAGTGCGCCTGGACGCCGGCGACGGCGCTCGGGTGTTTGGCGTCGATGGCGCCTGTCAGCGCCGCGTAGCTGCGGGCAATGCGCTCCCAGCGCTTGTCACGGTCCATGGCAAAATAGCGCCCGTGCACCGAGGCAATGCGCGCCTTACCGCCCTCAAGGTGGGCTTCCAAATCTCTGAGGTAGGTCGTGCCCATGTTGGGGGCCGTGTCTCGGCCGTCGGTGAAGGCGTGGATCACGCAATCCTCTACGCCCGCGCGGGTCACTTCGTCGACCAACGCGTGCAGGTGCGCTTGTTGGCTGTGCACCCCGCCTCGGGACACCAAGCCCATCAAGTGAAGTCGCACGCCTGCCTTCTTCGCCGCATCCAGGGCGTCGACCAACACCTGCTCCTGGCCCAGCTCGCCAGACGCCACAGCGCGGTCGATGCGCAGAAGGTCCTGGTAAACCACCCGGCCGGCGCCGATGTTCATGTGCCCGACCTCGCTGTTGCCCATTTGGCCTTGGGGAAGCCCCACATGCTCACCGTCGGTCCGCAAGAAGGCGTGAGGCACCCGTGCGTTCATGTCGTCCACGCAAGGCGTCTTGGCCACGTGGATGGCGTTGTGTTCATCCGGGTTGCCGTGCCCCCAGCCGTCCAAAATGATGAGTGCGGTTTTCATGCCGCGAATGTAGGGGACGACTCAATGCCGCTGTGGCCAAACCGCACGCACGGAAAAGCCTCCCTTGGCCTTCTGTTCCATTTCTAGCTGGGCCCCATGCGCACGCACCGTTTCCGCCACGAGGTACAAGCCCAACCCCGTGCCCTCACCTTCCTCGGTGAGCCGGGAGAACGGTTTCAAGGCTTGCTCCCGGTCCGCTGGGGCGATGCCCTCGCCCTCGTCCACGACTTCCACTGAAGCCAAATACCCGTCGCATTGCCATTCCACGTGCACCTGCCCTGCAGAATGCTTCAGGGCATTCTCGATCAAATTGGCCACGGCCAACCCCCACAGCTCGCGATCTCCTTCCACCTGAAGGTCTTCCCGAGAGGCCTCTGAGCACGTCAACCGTCCTTGGGCATGGGCCCCGAGTCGGTCCACCACGGACCGCATGGCCTCGTCCCATGAAAACGGGGCGGCCTTCACTTCGGACAGCCCTTGCAACCGGGTGGCGACCAACATGTCGTTCACCCGACGCTCCAGGTCCTTCACGCCGGTTTGGATGTTGCCGAGGACAGACGCCTCGTCCTCTTCGGACAACTTTACCCGGCGCAGCGTATCCACGCCCAACTGCACCGCAGCCAAGGGCGTCTTCAACTCGTGTGTGACTCCCATGAACATGTGCCGCTCCCTCTCCAGGCGCGCGCGCTCCTTTTTGATGCCCCGCTCGAGACGAACCAATCCAAACACAAGGAAAAAGGCGAAGACACTGCCCTCGCCGAGGACCATGTGCCACGCCTTTTCACCACCCGATTGGATCAGTAAATACGCCCACCAGGAAAGCTGCAGAATAGAATAGAGCCCTATGGCCCTTAACAACCAAAGTGGCAGGTTCTGAGATGTCACCTCCGTCGTACAGATTGTGCGTTACCAGAACTCCAAGGTTGGGTTGATTTCATCTTGTTGGTGGCGATTGAAATAATGTAATGAGTTCTTACGCCGGCCATTCCAGGGGTTGTGTAGACATGCTCAAGGAGCCAACCATTGGAGGCCATCACATTCAGAGTTTCCATTGCCGAATTCCACCTGTGCTTGGTGGCACCTGCAATTGAGGTTAGAATGTCATTATCAACACATGATGCCGAGCAAATTTCTGGAAAGGCTACAACTACTTTCTCAGTTGAGCGGACCCATTCCGAGGTTATTTCACCAAAGATTTTCTTTTCGACCATTCCGGGGTTCTTCCCAAGCGTTTCTACGTTACCACTTGGCATTTGAAACTTCTGGGCCTGGGAGTAGGCTGGAAAAACCAAGGCAATGAAGAAAAGTAGAATGAAGAAGCGTTTCATTTTTTTCAAGCAATTTAGGACAGGTTGAAGTGCTGGCGTGCCATATTTGGAGCTTTTAGCAAAAACCCGCGCCCCCGCCAGGTGAAGGTCACCCGCCACTCGTCCTGCATCCGCAACACCTCCCAAGCGCGGTACATGTCTCGGCTCCACGCGATGTCGTCCACCACCATCGCCACAGCCGTCCGAGGCGCCAACGCCTTCGCCAAGTTCAAGGTGGCCTCGCCTTGGTGGTGGCCGTCGAGGTACACCACGTCCCAAGCGTCGTCTTTAAGCGCCTCAATGTGGTCGTTGAAGGCACCTAGCTTGGCCGTGATGTTGGCGTCGCACCCCAATTCTTTCCAGCCCTCCTGGGCCAACCGCAATGTGTCCGGGCATCCCTCCCACGTGTCGATGTGCCACCCGGATGTGGCCAAGTGGGCTGTGGTCACCCCGAGCGAGGTGCCGAGTTCTAGAAACCGACCATCTGGGCGCACCGTGCGAAGCCACCGAACCAACGACTGCACGTCGGCCAATGGCGTCAACGAATTTTGGGCCAGTTCTGCCACGCGCCGCAAGTCCCTGCCGTCCGAGGCAATGCGCTTGTGCGCCCGGGATCCGGCACCCAAATCGGTCCGGGACACCCTCTCTTGAGACGACAACAAGCCGGCACGCCATTGCTCGATTCGAAGGGTCATGTCGGGGTCCAGGGGCATGCAGCCATCAGGCCAATGCCGGGGCTGACGCTGCAGCGCTTTGCCCCACTGAAAGAGCAGCGGAGAATGCAATTTCCGCCACGACATGCCCATCCACGGGGAGGCCCATCGGTTGTCGCGCAAGCACCCCCACCAGGGCGAAGTTGCGCCTTGAGAATTGGCCTCAGTCCGCTGCATACCTCAAATGTACTTCGCTATCTTCGCCCCTCCGGGCGGTTAGCTCAGCTGGTTCAGAGCACCTCGTTTACACCGAGGGGGTCGGGGGTTCGAGTCCCTCACCGCCCACCCTTACATCAAGCCTCCGCGTTGCGGGGGCTTTTTTGGTCCAAATCACGCAACAGGTTGCCCACCACGAACAAGCTCCCTCCCACCCACACAACGTCCTCGGGCTGGGCCACATGGAGCGCATGGCGGTACGCGTCCTCCACACGGTCAAAACAATCGCCCGACAATCCCAATTGGGCGGCTTTCTCTTGCAACTCATCGGCAGGAAGCGCCCGGGGGATGTCCGCCTGGCACCAATGAAACACCGCATCTGAAGGCAACAACGAAAGCACGGCGCTGAGGTCTTTGTCGGCGACGGTGCCCCACACCACGTGGAGTTGACCGCCCCGCTCCTGGCGCATCGAATTCAACTTGCCCACCACCAGTTTCACCCCGTCCACGTTGTGCCCTCCGTCCAACACCACCCTGGGGTGCTCCGGATGGGACAAGACTTGCCAGCGTCCTTGTTGACCTGAATGGACGGCGTGGTTCCAAAGGCCCTCTTCCATGGCCGAGCGAGGACATGACCACCCGGCGGCTTCAAGCACTTCCAGCAAGGCAAACGCCGTGGCCCGGTTGACCGCATCCACGGGGCTTTCTGCCCCGTCTACGTGGGAGGGCATATCCGGAACGCGCTCCAGGGCAAAGTGCATTTCGCTGGACGAGCGCAGGGCGGCGGCCAAGATTTCGCTTTGGGCTTCTGGACGCATGGACCCGAGCACCACCGGCACGCCGTCCTTCAAAATACCGGCCTTTTCCTTGGCGATGCTTCGAATGTCGGGGCCGAGGAATTGCTGATGGTCCAGGCCGATG
Organism: uncultured Flavobacteriales bacterium; assembly: GCA_965658045.1. GTDB lineage: Bacteria > Bacteroidota > Bacteroidia > Flavobacteriales_D > Sanyastnellaceae > UBA11663. Next base: position 5,875 of record CBFHQO010000054.1, read on the forward strand.
TTGGTGATGGCGCACGCTTCGGCCGTGGGGACAACGTTGGTGGAATCCAAGCGACCGCCCATTCCCGTTTCCAGCACCACGATGTCGCACCCGGACCGCACAAAGTGGTCGAGGGCCATGCCAAACGTCAACTCAAAAAACGACGGCGTGCCCCAGTCCTCCTCTTGCCAACGGTGCACAAACGCCACCACGTCAGCCTCAGGAATCATCGCGCCGTCGACGCGAATCCGTTCCCGAAAGTCCACCAAGTGCGGCGACGTGAAGAGTCCAACGCGGTGGCCAGCGCATTGCAACGCCGCTGCCACCATGTGACACACCGTGCCCTTGCCGTTGGTGCCTGCCACATGCACAAACTTGAGCTTGCGCTCGGGATGACCCAAGGCAGCACACACCCTTTTGGTGGCGGACAAGTCGGCCTTGTACGCGGCCGCACCTTGGCGCTGGAACATGGGGAGTTGGGAAAACAGGACGTCGACCGCCTCAGGGTAGGTCATCTCACTCAAGGTCGAACCGGATGGTGATGTAGCCCGAACGACGTGGCTTGGTGGCGTCCGAATCGAACTTCGCCGTCTTGGCTGCACGCATGGCCAACTGGACGTGGTGCGAATCACGGATGGTGGTCAGCGCCGATTGGTAATCCGGCACCGTATGAATGACGGAGCCTGAGGCGTCCACCACAATGTTGATCCTCACGCTTCCCTCTTGCCTGGGCTTTTCATCCAGCTTGGGCTCGCCAATCATGGTCCCCCCGCGCAACATGGCGTCGCCAAAGTCGCCAGACACCAGGCCGCGGCCTTCAATCTTGCCCGCCTCGTCGCCCTCGTTGCCCACACCTTGCGACTCGCCTTGGGACCCTCCACCACCCCCGCTCTGTGCGCCGGGGTTGCGGAACAAGTGGGCCGTGCGGTCCTGCCGCTCGGGCTCGGGCTCCGGTTCAGGCTCCGGCTTGGGGTCGGGATCGCTTTGGACGGCCACTTCGCTGGCCGCTTGGGTCACCACTTCCTCCTCAACCACGGGCTGTTCCGGTTCCGGCTCGTTCGAAAGGGCCTCCTCTTCCACCGCTTCCTGCACCACCTCGCTGGGGGCTTCCGTTTCGACGTCGCCACCGGCTTCTTCTGCGCTGCCGAGGTCGGCAAAACCGACGGCCACAAATTGCTCGCCCGGGGGAGGTTCCTGGGTGGTGAAAGCCGTCAAGAAAAAGCACGCCACGAGCACCGTCACAAACAACAACGCACTCAGCGCCGCCGCCTGCCGACGGGTGCGTTTCTCCTGTTGGAGTCGTGCGTTTTCAAGGGTGCCCTCCATGACGCTTGCTTCAGTTCGACGCCGGGTTCGATCCCAACATCACCTTCCACTGCTTGGACTTGGCCAACCCAATGAGCTCGACCGTTTGGCCTGTGGGGACGTTGCGGTCCACTTGGAGGTACAGGACCTTCTCCGCCTGCTTCTCCATTTCCAACGTGAGCTTGGGCTCAAGGTCTTCGCGGGAAATCGGGCGCACCTCGCCGTTGAGGTGGTATGTGCCGTCGGCTTGGATGCTGACCGTGAGCCGGGAGGTCACCGAGGTGGTGCCTTTGGACGTGGGCAAATCCACATTCACCCCGTTGCTCACCAGCGTCGACAGGATGACGAAGAAAATGAGCAGCAAGAACACGAGGTCCGTCATGGACGACATGTTGCCCGTCAGGCTGACTTTGTTGCGTTGCCCGAGGTTCATCCGCGTGCAGGTTCTTCAAGGATGTCAATGAATTCGAGGCTGTTGGCCTCCATGCGGTGCACCACCTTGCTCACCTTGCTGACGAGGTGGTTGTAGGCCATGTAGCCCAAAATCCCCACAATCAACCCCACGATGGTGGTGACCATCGCTTGCTTGGTTCCCGACGAAATGTCGCTGACCTGCACGGTCCCAGCTGCCTCCATGTCGAGGAACACGTTCACCATCCCAATCACCGTGCCGAGGAAGCCCACCATGGGTGCGGCGCCCGCCACCGTGGCCAAGGTGCTCAAGTTCTTTTCCAACCGGTAAATTTCCAGCTTGCCCACGTTTTCAATGGCGACGCTGATGTCCTTGAGCGGTTTGCCGATGCGGCTGATGCCCTTGTCCAACATGCGACCCAATGGGGTGTTGCTGTCCGCACACAGATTCCGTGCGCTGGACAAGTTGCCTTGGGAGATGTAATCCTTCAGGCGGTTCATGAAATCGGGGCTGACTTTGTCCGCCTTTTGGATGGCCAAAAAGCGCTCAAAGAACACGTACATCCCGATCAAGCTCATCAGCGCGAGGGGCAGCATGATGTACCATCCGCCCTCCATCAAGAGTTGCAGGACATTCACATCCACCTCTGCAATGTCGGGGGTGGAAACGTCGGCCGCGCCAGGGGCGGCTTGAAGAAGAAAGGTGGCCAGGTGGGTCAACATGCTTGGGGTTCAATTCCAGGGTTCGAACGTCCAAGTTCATTCGAATATTGGCGTTCCCTGGAGGGACAACTCCCAAGTTGTTCAACCGCGCGGGTTCACAACCGCGCCTTTCAACGCCCTTGAAATCAGGCGTACATCAAGATGTAGACGCCGGCGCCGGCGAAGTACCCGAGGATGGCCAACAGGCTGATTTTCTTGAGGTACCACACGAAATCAATGCGCTCCAAGCCCATGACGGCCACCCCGGCAGCAGAACCGATGATCAGGGCCGACCCGCCCGTCCCGGCGCAGTACGCGAGGAACTGCCAAAAAATCCCATCCTGGACAAACATGCTGTCCCAATCGCCCAACCCCGCGGCCGCAGGCACCACGTCGTACATGCCCATGCTGGCGGCCACCAGGGGCACGTTGTCGACAATGGCGCTCAACAAGCCGATGGCCATGTCAATCAGGTACACGTCGTTCAAGCTGGCCCGCAGGCCTTCCGCCGCCAAAATGAGGTGGCCTGCCTCCTGCAGCGCACCCACGGCCAGCAAAATCCCGAGGAAGAACAGCACCGACGCGGAGTCGATGTGCCGCAACACCCCCACCACGGTGAGGTGGGCCTTGGCCTCTTGGTTTTTGGACTTGTGAAGGCGCTCGGTGAGGATCCACAACAGGCCCAAGCTGAGCATCATGCCCATGAACGGCGGCAGGTGGGTCACCGTCTTGAAGACCGGCACGAACAACAGTCCTGCCACGCCCGCCGCGAACACGAAGTTGCGCTCAAACGGCGTGGTGGGGTCCCATTCCTCCTCAGCCTCAGCCTCGGGACGGGCCACCTCCCCCTTGAGCCTGAAGCTCAGCAAACCAAGCGGCACCAGAAGGCACACGATGCTGGGCAAGATGAGGTTGGTGATGATTGTGCTTGTGGTCAGTTGTCCGCCAATCCAAAGCATGGTGGTGGTCACATCCCCGATGGGCGACCAGGCACCTCCGGCGTTGGCGGCCACCACGACCATCCCCGCAAACAGCCAGCGCGTTTGTCGGTCGTCGATGAGCTTGCGCAACAGGGACACCATCACAATCGAAGTCGTCAAGTTGTCCAACAGGGCCGAGAAGAAAAACGTCAGGACGCACACGATCCAGAGCATCTTCACCTTGTTGCGGGTTTGGATTCGGTCTGTGATGACGCGGAACCCTTCGTGGGCGTCGACGAGCTCCACAATGGTCATCGCGCCCATCAAGAAGAACAGGATGGAGCTGATTTCCTCCATGTGGTGCAGCAAACGGTGCTCAAAAAACGCCGAGAGCCCCGCATGACCTGCCCCATGTCCTTCCGCCATGAAGGCCTCGAATTGGCCCGCCAAATGCACTGGAACGTCATGTGCACCGAGCACGAAAATGGCCCAGCACAACGTGCCGGTCACCAGGGCAGAGCCCGCTTTGTCGATGTGAATGTTGTGCTCAAGTGCGATGAACAGGTAGCCCAGCACAAAGACGGAAAGAATCAGAATGTCCATGGTCGTGAATGTCTAAACGCAAGATGAGCCTCAATGTTCGTCGGGAGACCGACGCACCTCGAAGTTCCTCACATCAGGAAATTCAAAGCGCGCTCGAACGCCTTGGCCGTGAAGTGGGTGGGCTCCTTGTGGTTTTCGTGGATTTTGGCGAGCGCCTCGCGGATGATGCCGCTGGTGTCCTCAAAAATCGCCGCGTCTGACATGTCGACGTCTTCGTCGCTCATGAGGTAGGCAAAGACCCGCGCCATGCCGCAGTTGGCGATGAAATCTGGAATCACGGTGGTGTGGGCATCCGCCCACTCGGCGATCGGGCCGTAGAAAATCTCCTTGTCCGCAAACGGCACATTGGCCCCAGAGGAAATCACTTCCACCCCGGCATTCACCATGCGCTCGACCTGGCCTTGGGTGACCAAACGACTCGCTGCACAGGGTAAGAACACCTCGTGTTCCAAGTCCCAGATGCGTGCGTTCACGTCGTCGAAAGGCACGAGTTCGTTGGTGTGAAGCGCGTTTCCTTCTTTGGCAAGGAAGAGCTCCTTCACTTCCTCGTAGGTCAACCCTTCTGGACGCAACACGCCGCCCACCCGGTCAATGATGCCCACGATGGACGCGCCTGCCTGGGCCAAGTACAGCGCGGCCGCCGCACCCACATTGCCCCAGCCTTGCACCACCACACGCTTGCCCTCGACGTTGTCGCCGCGCAAGTCGTAGAGGTGACGCACAGACTCACTGACGCCGTACCCCGTGATCAGGTCGGCCACGCGAATCTTGCGGTCCACATCCGGGCTGATGGTGGCGTCCTCCACCGGTTGGGACACGCCCTGGCGAAGGTTGCCGATGCGGCGCACTTTTTGAGCTTCGTTGGGCTGAAAGTGCCCTGTGAACACACCCTCTTGCGGATGCCAAACCCCGTTCGCCTCGGTCATGGGAATGACTTCGTGAATCTCGTCCACGTTCAAGTCTCCGCCCGTGCCGTAGTAATGCTTCAGAAGCGGGGTCACCGCCTTGTACCACCGTTCCAACACGCCCTTCTTACGAGGGTCGCTGGGGTCAAAGTCGATGCCGCTCTTGGCGCCGCCAATGTGGGGGCCGGACACCGTGAATTTGACCTCCATGGTCTTGGCCAAACTCTCCACCTCACGCTGATCGAGGCCTTTCCTCATGCGGGTGCCACCACCAGCTGCACCGCCGCGCAAACTGTTGATCACCACCCATCCACGGGCTTCGGTCTCGCTGTCTTGCCACGCAAACACGATCTCGGGTGCGCGGTTTTCGTAGGCTTTCAGGAGGTCTTTCATGGGGTCGTTTCCTTGCGCGGCAAAGGTAGCGTCAAAGCGCCCCCTGGCCCCACAACGCCCCGCCACTTGAGTCGCGCTCTGCCCCAGTCACGCTTGACAACGTGTTGTCGATGCCCAACCAGCGCAGCAAGCCCAACCAGGCAAAGACCATGGCTTCTTTGCCTTCCACGAGCTCCTTTTTCGGCACGTCCCAGACGAGGTTCTTCTCCTCGCCCTGACGCGCCAACGCCGCCATGAGCGTGGGGTTCCACGCCCCACCACCTGTGACCAACACACGGGCACCTTTCGGGATGTCCTTCACCACAGACCACGCGATGTAAGTCACGGCCGTGGCCAACGCGTCCGCTTGGGATGCACCCGGATGGGCGTCGAGCACAGGCAGGACTTCGGCTTCAAGCCACTCGCGCCCCAGGCTCTTGGGGGGCGGCTGATGATGGTGATCCAACGCCTGCCAAGCACAGAGCAAGTCCTGAAACACCTCGCCTTGGGCAGCCAAGGCGCCATCCTTGTCCATCGGCAAAGGATGCACGAGGGTGTTCAACAACAAATTCGCCGGGCCAATGTCCCATGCCAAACGTCGCCCGTCGGACGCATCCAGGCTCACGTTCGCGAATCCACCGAGGTTCAGCACCGCATTCCACTCGGGAAACAACACTTGGTCGGCCAGCGGCACAAGCGGCGCCCCTTGGCCACCCCACGCCACGTCCAACCGGCGCAGGTCCGAGACCACGGGAATGCCCCACGATCGGTGAAGCGTGGCCCCACATCCCAGTTGGTGGGTCCAACCTTCTTCTGGTCGATGGTGCACGGTGTGCCCATGGGATCCTACGACACTCAACTCCGTCAAGGGAACCTTCACTTCATCGAGCCAGGCTGCCACAGCCTCGGCGGCCCAGGTGGCCCAACGTTTGTCCAGCCGAAGAAGATCCACGGCCGACAACTCCATGGCCCTCCACAGGTCACGACGAAGGGACTCGGGGTAGGCCAGGGTGGTGGTGTGCTCCAACTTCGCCTGCCAAGCGTAGGCGCTGGGGCTTAAAGCAAAACCTGTCCTGTGCTTGGCGTGAACGCGGACCACGGCCACGTCCAAGCCATCCACGGACGTCCCACTCATCAACCCAAGGCAGAGCCAACCATCGGGAGGGCACCTCCATGTATCTTCGCGAGGCATGGGCCGAAAAGTACGACCCTGCCCTTACTGACAGAACACCTCTTCCACGACCAAAGGCAATGAACCTCAACCTCACCGAAGAACAGCTTGCAGTGCGCGACGCCGCAAGGGACTTCGCACAAAACGTCCTCAAGCCCGGCGTCATTGAACGCGACAACGAACAACGATTCCCAGCCGACGAAATCCGCCAACTCGGCGAATTGGGTTTCATGGGCATGATGGTGGACCCCAAATACGGAGGATCCGGCATGGACACGGTGAGCTACGTCCTTGCCATGGAAGAGATCAGCAAAATCGACGCGTCTGCCAGCGTGTGCATGAGCGTCAACAACTCCCTCG
>CBFHQO010000055.1:0-9827 GCA_965658045.1 uncultured Flavobacteriales bacterium
CCCAAGGCGCTGCGGCTGCAGTGCCCCTGCGCTTTTACCTCGGTCCCAATGAGTACGGTGCGTTGGATGCCCTTGAGGTGGAAGACGGCGTGCGCATCATCGACTACGGTTGGTGGATCTTTGGTTGGGTCAACCGAAACGTCATCCTCCCGGTGTACGGCTTTGTGGCCAACTACATCGGCAACATGGGGCTGATCATCCTGGTCTTGACACTGGTCATCAAGAGTGCGCTCTTCCCCATCACATGGAAAAACTACATGAGCTCAGCGAAGATGCGGGTGCTCCGGCCCGAGCTCAACGAAATCAACGAACGGCACAAGGAAGACGCCATGGAGCGCCAAAAGGAAACCATGGAGCTCTACCGCAAGACCGGGGTCAACCCGATGGCGGGATGTCTGCCAGGTTTGCTGCAGATGCCCATCCTCTACGCGATGTTCAGGTTCTTCCCTTCGAACATTGACCTCCGCGGTCAATCGTTCTTGTGGGCCGACGACCTGGGGGCCTTCGACAGCCTGTTGACCTTGCCCTTCAGCATTCCCTTCTACGGGGCCCACGTCAGCGGATTCACCTTGTTGATGGCGGCGTCGATGTTCGTCTACATGCGCATGTCCATGGCCAACCAAAGCATGCCCACCCAACCGGGCATGCCCGACATGAAGACCATTCAGACCATCATGCCTTTCACCATGCTGTTCTTCTTCAATGGGTTTGCCTCTGGGTTGAGCATGTACTACTTCACCGCCAACATGGTGAGCATCGGCCAAATGTTGACCATCAAGCGGTTCTTCATCAACGAGGACAAAATCCGCGCGAAGATTGACGACAACCGATCCAAGGCCGGTGCCCGCACCAAACCCAGCTTCATGGAACGCCTTCAGGAGGCGGCGAAAGAAGCGGAGAAAAAGCAAAAGGAAACCGAGCGCAAGAAGAACGACGCCCGGGCCAAGCGCAAGAAGAAATGATCCGAAGGGCTTTGTCGGCGGTGTTTGTTGCGTTGGGATGCTTGACATGGTCTTGTGGCACCACCCAAGACACGGCCTCCCGCGGAGCTTCTGACGCGGTGTTGGTGGGCTTGGAGCGCACCCCCTGTCACGGCCGTTGCCCTGTGTATTCTCTGCGTGTGCTGAGCGACGGCCGAGCGACCTTGGACGTCGGACGGTTCTGCGACGAAGCATTCGGCCGTTCGCTGTCGCAAGGGCGACACACCGCGCAGGTCGATGTGGGCGTCTGGGGCTTGGTGGCAGATGAGGCCCGGGCCATGGGCTTCGACACGTTGGCCGCGCGCTACGACGACCCCAGGGTGATGGACTTGCCTTCGACCACGCTGACCATCCAGAACCGGTCGGTGATGAACCGCTACGGTGGACCCAACTTGAATGAACTTTACACGCGCATCGAACGGTTGGTGGGCCGAATGGACTGGCGAGCCACAGCCGAAGACGCGCGTTGAAACCTGAACATCCAATCTTCAAACACATGACACGATTCACCACTTTGGGGGCGCTCTTCTTGCTCCTGCTGAACACCGCCCGCGCCGACGAGGGGATGTGGTTGCTGCACATGCTGCAACGCATCAACGAAGCCGACATGCAAAAGTCTGGCTTGCGCCTCTCCGCCCAGGACATCTACGACATCAACAACGCCTCGCTTAAGGATGCCATCGTTCGGTTGAACGGCGGAAGCTGCACTGCAGAGGTCATCTCCAACCAGGGTTTGGTGTTGACCAACCACCACTGTGCGTACGGTGCCATCCAGAGCTTCAGCACCCCAGAGAACGACTACTTGACGGACGGATTCTGGGCCAAGAGCAAGGACCAAGAAATGCACATCGACGACTTCTACGTGAGCTTCCTGGAGCGCATCGACGACGTGACAGAACGCATCTTGGCCAAGGTCAACGACGACATGCCTGAGGCCGAGCGCGCCGCCGCCGTGGCGGAGGAAATCAAGGCGATTCAAGCTGAATACAAGGAGGCCGACGCTTCGTTGAGCTACGACGTCAAGTCCATGTACTACGGCAACGAGTACTACGTCTTCACCTACCGCGACTACAACGACGTTCGCTTGGTGGCGGCCCCACCCGAGAGCGTGGGCAAATACGGCGGCGACACCGACAACTGGATGTGGCCACGCCACACCGGCGACTTCAGCATGGTGCGCATTTACGCAGACGCGGACAACAACCCCGCAGCGTACAGCGAAGACAACGTGCCGTACACCCCCAAGCGTCACCTCAAAATCAGCATGGAAGGCGTCAAGCAGGGCGACTTCACCATGGTGATGGGCTACCCAGGCAGCACCGACCGTTTCCTCAGCAGCTGGGGTGTCGAGCAGGCCATCAACCTGTACAACCCTTCTGTGGTGGATTGCCGCGACTTGAAGCTCAAGACGATGAAGAGCCACATGGACGCCGACAAGGCCGTGCGCATCAAGTACGCCGCCAAGTACGCGCAGACTGCGAACTACTGGAAGTACTACATCGGCCAAACCAAAGGCCTCAAGCGCCTTGAAGTCCAAGCCCAAAAAGAAAAGTTGGAGGACCTCTTCAACCGCTGGGCCGTGAGCACCCCCGACCGCCAAGACACGTACGGCGAGGCGCTCGGATTGATCGAAGAGTACTACGCAGCCACCGACGCCACCGTGCGTGGCGAGGTTTACGCGCGTGAAGCTGGCCTGTTGGGCAGCGACATCGTGCTGTTTGGCCTGCGCGTGGGCTTCCGCGGTGCGGGGTTGTTCGGAGAAGACGAAGGCGCAGCTGCAGCCACCAAGGAGATGCTCCAAGGCTTGGCCGACGCCCACTTCAAAGACTATGACCAAGACACCGACCGCGAGCTCTTCGTGAAGATGTTGACCAAGTACCGCGACGACATCGCCCCAGAATTGTGGCCCCGCGAATTCCAAGTGGTGGAAGACAAGTACAAAGGCGACTTCGGCGCGTATGCCGCCAAGATCTACAGCAAGTCTCCCCTGCGCAGCGCGGAAGCCTTTGCGGCCTTCTTGGACAACCCCAAGGAGAAGACGTTCGACAACGACTTGGCCATCAGCATGGCGATGAGCATCTACGAGCGCTACAGCCAAGGCACCTCTCCAGAGATTCAGGAGAAGTTTGACCGCGGTTACCGCTTGTTCGTGCGCGGCTTGCGTGAGTTGATGCCCAACAAGGCGTACTACCCTGACGCCAACTCCACCATGCGTTTGACCTACGGACCTGTGGGAGAATACAAGCCCGCCGACGCCGTGTACTACGACTTTGTGACCACCGCCAATGGCATCTTGGAGAAGAAGGACAACAGCAACCCTGAGTTTGTCGTGCCAGAGCGCTTGGAAGAGCTCATCAAGGCACGTGACTTCGGCCCGTACGCCAACGACCGCGGGGACTTGGTGGTGTGCTTCATCCACGGCACCGACATCACCGGTGGAAACTCAGGAAGTCCGGTGATGAACGCCAACGGCGACTTGATCGGTTTGGCTTTCGACGGCAACTGGGAAGCGATGAGCGGCGACATCGCCTTCGAGCCACGTCTCCAGCGCACCATTTCTGTGGACATCCGCTACGTGATGTGGATCCTCGACAAGTACGCAGGATGCACCAACCTCATCGAGGAAATGGACTTCGTCTACGCCTCTGAGGAAGTGGAAGACCCTGCTTCTCAAGAAGCCCAAATCAGCGATCCTGCCAACGGCAAGTGACCTCGATTTCACCCATGAAAAAGCCCGGACCAATTGGTTCGGGCTTTTTTGTGGCTGGCGTTCGGGTTAAACCGCGTTGCGGCTGGCGTTCACAATGCCGTACATCGTTCGGATGATCAGCTTGCGCAACATGTCAGGACTCCATGACGACGACTCTCCCCTCACCTGCCGGTCCATTTCTGTCAAGGCGAACTGCTGGATGACCAACAGCGGCTGAATGATGCTGTCGCGGAGACGGATGCTCTCCTTGATGGCGGGCACCGTTTCCATGAGGTCGGCCTGACCGGTGATGGCCAGCACAAGCACACGGGTGCGCTCGAATTCCTCGTGCACCGTGTTCCACAATCCTCCAAACTTCGGGTGGTCTGAGAGGTGCGCCGTGAGACGGAAATCGCACTTGGTCATGGATTGCATGGAGTTCTCCACGAGCGTCCGGAAGAAGGCGTTGCGCCGGTACAACCCTGCAGCCTCATCCAGACGGCCTTCGCGGTCGAGCGCCTCCAAGGCCGTGCCCAACCCAAAGTAGCCTGGCACGTTTTGCTTCAACTGCGACCACGACCCCACAAACGGGATGGCCCGCAGGTCGCCAAAGTTGATGGCCCCGTCCTTCGCCCGCGACGTGGGGCGGCTGCCGATGTTGGTGGCGCCGTAATACTTCAGGGTGCCGAAGGTGGCCAAGTACTCCGTGAACTCAGGTCGGTTCCTCAAGGCCAAGTAATGGGCATGGGACGTCTCCCCGAGCTCGTCAAGAAGGGCCGCGTCAGCCGCCGAAATCTGGGTCTCCTCCTCGTCAAACAGACGGTTCTTCACCCCGGCCGTGAACAGCAATTCCAGGTTGAACCCGGCCGACTTCGGAATGCCAAAGTTGGACGAGATGGTCTGTCCTTGAATGGTCGTTTGGATTTCTCGGTTTTCGATGTCGCGTCCCAACGACGCGTAGAAACGGTGGGTGTTTCCGCCACCTCGGGCGGGAGGTCCACCACGACCGTCAAAGAACATCACCGTGCGGCCGTGTTCGCGGCTGATGTCGGTCAGACTTTGCTTGGCCCGGTAAATGGCCCAGTTGGCTCGGAGGTAGCCTCCGTCCTTGGTGCCGTCCGAAAAACCGAGCATGACGGTTTGGTCGCCGGCGCGTGTGTCCAGGTGTGCTGCGTACACCGGGTGCGTGTAGAGCTTGGCCATCTCGGCCTTGGCGCCGTCGAGGTCTTGGATGGACTCGAAGAGCGGCACGAGGTCCAACGTCATCGGCCCTTCCCATCCGCTGGCTTTGACCATGGCATGAAGGATGGCGATGTCCAACGCCCCGGCGCAGTTGCTGAGGATGAACCGGTGACACCCCGCCTCTCCGTTGTGCCGTTGAATCTCCTGCATGGCCCGGAGGCTGTCCAACACGTCTTGGTGACGGTCTTCCTCAAGATTGCCTTTATGAGGTTGGTCGTAGGCAAACAAAAAGTCCAAGGCCTCCGCCTCAGACATCGACTCAAAGTCCTTCACTGCTGCGGCCCCAGAGTGCGCTTCGAGCAACGCCAAGAAGGCTTTTTTCACCACCCGGGCGTCTTGGCGGATGTCCAGCGACGCGAAGTGCATCCCGAACATGCGCACCTTGAACATGAGCTGGCGGATTTGTTCCAAATACAATCCGTTGAACTCCTCCTCCACACGGCGCTCCAACCTGCCCAAGCCTTCCAACAACACCTCCTGCTTCAACGACAAATCGCTCGAGTTGAAGATGGCCTCCTCAATCATGCTTTGCAACATGTCCAATTCACCCTCCAGCCCTTTGAAGGTCACGAGGCGCCGCATTTCCCGCAGCTCCTTCCGGTAGCAGCGCAACAACGTCAATTTCAACTTGCGGGCCACGCGCAACGTGGTGTCCGCGCCGACGTACGGGTTGCCGTCGCGGTCGCCTCCTGGCCAAAACCCGATGCGCAACATGCCCATGTTCAAGCCCTCGCCGTTTGGGCGTCCCAACGCGTTGGCGACACGTGCTCCCAGCGCCGAACAGGCTTCGAAAAACACGTTCTCGAGGTACCAAATCTGTCGAATGGCCTCCTCATAAGGTGTGGGTGGCTCGCTTTGGAAGAACGGCGTCAGCCCGAGTTGGTGCAACCGCTTGCGGATGTTGACCAGGTCGTTGTCTTCCATGGCCAAGGCCAAGTCGGTGATGATGGCCAAAACGTTCCCCGGGTAGAATTGGGTTGGATGAGATGTGAGCACCACGCGGACGGCGTACTCCGCCAACATGTCCCGCATCTGTTTTTCCAAGCCATGACGACGCACACGTTGCATCAAACTCTGCAACGACTCTGCCCCGCCCATGTCGTTCAGCTGGGCGTATCGGGCGTCTTCGAGCGCGTCCACAAGGACCACCTGACGCTCGATGTATTGGATGATGCGAAACAACAACGCCGCCGACTCCTCTGTCGAAGGGCTACCCTGGCTGGACAAAAAGCCCTCCAGGATGTCGTGCGGCGCGGCGCCGCGTTCCAATCCAATTTCACAAGCCTCCTGCAGCAGCGGTACACGCAAGCCAGTTTGACGAATCCCGTCCAACGGCAAGGTCAAAAAGATGCCGTTGAACACCTGATACGGGTGACTCACCACCGACCGATAATCCCTCTTTTCACGCATGATTCGGCAAAATTACCCCGTACTTTTGAAACCATGCGCATTGACATCGTGACTGTGTTGCCCGGGCTCTTGAAAGGCCCCTTCGACGAGAGCATTGTGAAGCGAGGCATCGACAAGGGCCTTGTGGAAGTGCACGTGCACAACCTCCGAGACTGGAGCACCAACAAGCACAACAAAGTGGACGACGCGCCCTTCGGCACCGCCGCAGGGATGGTGTTGGCCATGCAACCCTTGCACGACGCCATCACCGACTTGCAGTCGCAACGGGCGTACGACGAAGTGATTTTTTTGACCCCAGATGGCGAGACGTTGGCCCAACCACGAATCAACCAACTTTCGCTTTCGGGCAACTTGATGCTCATCTGCGGGCACTACAAAGGCATCGACCAGCGTCTGCGCGACCACGTGATCACCCTCGAGCTGAGCATCGGCGATTACGTGTTGAGCGGTGGCGAGTTGGCCGCCGCCGTGCTGACCGACGCCTTGGTGAGGTTGGTGCCAGGTGTGATCGGAGACGAAACCAGCGCGTTGAGCGACAGCTTTCAAGACGGTCTGTTGGCCCCGCCAGTCTACACCAGGCCCGCAGAGTACAACGGGTGGAAGGTGCCCGAGGTGCTGCTCAGTGGGAACCATGCGGCCATCGATGCATGGCAAGAAGAGCAAGCGCTGGCCAGAACCAAGGCACGCCGCCCCGACTTGTTGGAAGGACGAGAAGGCTGATCTGCCAGCCCCAAGGCCAGAATCGTTCACAGCGACAGGTGGACTACTGGCCATTATTCTTGGAAGATGGTGTCGCTGACTCCAGGAATTTCCGTAATATTGCACCCCGAAATGGACAAACCTCACTGGAGGAGCCCTCTTTCACAAAGCAACCAGCATACCATGGACCGCATCAAAGACATCACCGCCAAGTTGGTCGAAACCAAGGATTGGCCTGAGTTCGGCGCCGGCGACACCGTCACCGTGACGTTGAAGATTAAAGAAGGCAACAAGGAACGCCTTCAGGCTTTCCAAGGCGTGGTCCTGCAACGCCGTGGATCTGGAACGACAGAAACGTTCACCGTCCGCAAAATGGCCAGCGGCGTGGGGGTCGAGCGCATCTTCCCCATCTCCTCTCCTTCTTTGGACAGCATCGTGGTGAACAAGCGAGGCAAGGTCCGCCGCGCACGCATCTACTACTTGCGTGAGCGCACCGGCAAGGCGGCCCGCATCAAGGAGCGTCGCGTCGCGCATTGAACCCACGGCTCACCTCATCAAAAAAGCCAACCCTCTGGGTTGGCTTTTTTGTGCTTGGAACTTTCGTTCTCCCCATTCACTTCGCCATCACGTCGTCCACCGTGCGAAGGATGTCGGCCTCTTGAGATTGGGCACTCGCCACCAGTTGGGCGCACGTTGCTTGCACCTCAGCCACTTTGGCCTCGTCTTCCAAATCGCCGCAGTTGATGCGCGCGTTGAGCACCGCCCCCATGACCGCCGTGCGCAAGCACATGGCGCCCACCCCAGCGTCGGTGACGCTGTTGGGGTTGCCGTCCTTGGCCATGGCCGCGGCCAAAGGCAGGGCGTCGTGGGCCAACTGGGCCACTTTCAATGGAATGTCGATGGCATTCAACGTCGCGTCCTGGATGGCCTGATGGCGCTTTGCCTGCTGGGCATCGGTGCCTTTGGGCATGCCGTACGCCGCCATGATGGCGTCGAAGGCCGAGGTGTCTGCATCGACAAGCGCCAACAGGTCATTTTGAAACGCCAATCCTTGCTCGGCATGTTGGCTGAAGGTCTCCCAACGGTCGTCCCAGCCCCGTTTGTGGGCGCTGAGGTTCGCCACCATGGTGGTCAGCGCGGCACCCAATGCACCTGCGTACGCCGAGATGGAACCGCCCCCAGGGGCAGGCGCCTCAGATGACGTGGTGTTGGCGAATTGGGTCAGGGGCATGCCGACAAGCGGCGCGCTGCCCTGGTCGGCGATGATGTACTCGATGACGCGCTTTTGGGCGTCGAAGGGCGCCAAATCGTCCAAGCCCAGAGACTTCACAGCAATCTTGACCTTCTCCGCCTCGCTGATACCCAGCGAACGCTGTTGCTTCCGCAAGTAGTGGTCGGCCGCGTCCAACAACACGCGCAACGGCAACAACCCGACAAGTTCAGACCCTGTCACACGAATGCCGCGGGCCTGCGCCTTGGCACACGCCTCGTCAAAGGCCACGTGGACCGGTGTGACATGGATGTCGGTGAGGTTCAGCGAAAGCTGGGCAATGCCGTACTCCTCGATGTACCAGCCAATACCCTTCACGGCCTTCAGCGACCCGGGGATGCGCACGGGGTTCCCTGCGTCGTCGAGGACGGCCGGTCCGGTGATGCCGTCGCGCTTTTTGATGCGCCCAGCCTCGCGAATGTCGAACGCGATGGCGTTGGCCCTCCGGCTGGAGGTCGTGTTCAAGTTGATGTTGTAGGCGATGAGAAAATCCCGGGCGCCAACGGCTGTGGCTCCGGTTTTCTTGGCATGGTCGTTGAATTCGGCGGGGCCAAAGTCCGGCGCCCCGTCCTCGGTCGCCAACTTCGCGAGTCCCTCGTACTGTCCCTGACGGCACACCGCCAGGTTCTTGCGCTCTGGGCGCTTGGCGGCAGACTCGTAGAAGTACCCGGGGATGCCGAGCTCCTTCCCCACGCGTTCCCCGACGGAGCGGGCCACTTCGATGCACTCGTCCATGGTCACGCCAGCCACCGGCACAAACGGACACACATCCGTGGCGCCCATGCGTGGGTGCTCCCCGGTGTGCTGCGACATGTCAATCAACTCTGAGGCCTTCTTGATCAAGCGGAACGCCGCTTCTCCCACCGTCTCGGGCGGGCCCACAAACGTGATGACCGTGCGGTTGGTGCTCTTGCCTGGGTCGACGTCCAACAGCTTGCAACCTTCCACCGTTTCCACCACGGAGGCCACAGCCTGAATCACTTCAGGGCGCCGTCCCTCGCTGATGTTGGGGACGCATTCAATCAATCTTTGCATGAAGCCAAAGTAGCGTGGACCCTGGCCGAGTGGTTGGGTCTCACGCCTCCCAGATTTCACCGTTCACGAACACCTTATCCACATATGGGTCCGTGAACCGGTAAGCCAATTCCTGCAGCCCTTCCAGCGGCTTGGTCAAGATGAAATTGGCGCGGTGCCCTCGTCCGAGCGCCCCCACTTCGTGGGACAATTCCATCGCCGCCGCGCCGTTCAGCGTGGCGGCTGCAATGGCTTCCAACGGGGTCATGCCCATCTTCAAACTGCCCAAGCGGACCGCCATGCCCATGTCCCCGCTCGGGGCAGATCCAGGATTGTGGTCGGTCGCCAAGACGAGGGGCAACCCAGCATCAATCAAAGACCTGGCGGGCGTGAAGGGAATGCCCAAAAAATGACTGCACCCAGGCAACGCCACCGGATACGTAGGGTGAGATTCCTCAAGCGCACCCGCTTCCACCCCTTCAATCAGCGCCTGAATGGCCTCTGAGCCACACACCTCCAGGTG
>CBFHQO010000056.1:0-29152 GCA_965658045.1 uncultured Flavobacteriales bacterium
GGTCAAATCCTCTGAATCAAGAATGCATGAACTGTCGTCGACAATAGCTTCACTGTCGAAGTTGCACGCTGCCGGGTTGGTGCATCCACTGCAGGACTCATTGTTCCCACCGCACTCACCACACTGGTCGATGACGTATTCACACGTTCCATTGTCCTCAATGGCCGTGGGGCTGTAATTGCACGCCGATTCGTCTGTGCAACCAAAGCCGGAAGGCACGCAGCCTTCCGAGCTCACCAGCGATGCACGCGCACCTCCAGGGGCAAACAATGCATTCATCCGATCGGACTGGCCTTGGGTGAACAGATTCATGCAGGCGTCGTTGGAGTAGTCCATGTAGTTCTGAACCATTGCAGAGGTCCCCGCCACACAACTTGACGAACCGATGGCGCATCCGTAATTGGCGCCATCATCTTCTGGCGTGTCAGCCACGAAATCGTCAACCCCACATCCTCCATCGCCCCAGATGTGGCGCAAATTCAACCAGTGCCCCACTTCGTGCGTGGCGGTTCGGCCCAAGTCAAATGGAGCCTGTGCAGTACCGGTGTTTCCAGTCGCGGTGTAATTGCAAACAATCCCGTCGGTCGGTGCTGGCCCCCCAGGGAACTGGGCATAACCCAACAAACTGGGCCCCAGATTGCACACCCAGAAATTCATGTATTCACCCGTTGGCCATGCATCCGAGCCGCCCTGGGCACTGAATTTCATCGCGTCGTTGGTGCCAAATGAGCTGACGCTTGTTGGGACACGAAGAATGCCATTTGTCTCGTTGCCGTCTGGATCTTGGGCCGCAAGGCAGAACTCAATCTGCGTGTCCGCCGCTTGCGACCACACGTCGTCCTGATCCGCGTTCAAACGTCTGAAATCCTCGTTGAGGATGTCGAGTTGGGATTGAATCTGCGCGTCGCTGATGTTTTGACTTTCGTTCGCGTAGATCACATGAAACACCACAGGAATGGTCACGACGACTTGCGCCCGATTGGCGCTGGAAGCCTGGCGAGCCCGCACAAATTCCTGGGTTTGTCGCTCGATCACAGCCATGTTGCGCCCCATCTCGGGATGCTGATGCATCAAACGATCGAGGTTGCCCATGGTGTGACACACGCGCTCTTTCTTGACTGACTTGGCTTTTGTCGAATTCGGGGCCTGGGCCTGGGATGACGACATGAATGTGATCATCAACAAAGACAAGGCCAGATGAAGAAATTGCTTCATTGGGATGGTGTTGGTTTTGGTTTGAACGTGAAAAGTTACACACTTATCCCTCTTGAGGACGCATTCGTCCTAAACTTCGATTCTTTTGTTGACCAATGCCAGCTCCTCTTCACATCTTGCATGTCGATGCACACCACGCGGTCGTGTTGAAAGAGGCTGGCATGTCGACACACGGGCGCGGGCGCCAGCACCTCAGCGCGCTCTTGGCGCGCAGCCCAGCGCTTCCAGAAGGCGCCAAGCCGGTGCACCGGCTGGATCACGGCACGCGGGGGCCTGTGTTGGTGGCTTGGAGCTCGGAAGTGATGTCGGCTTTTCAAGCCCAATGGCCGTCCATGTTCAAAACCTACCACAGCTGGTGCTCCGGACATGACCTCCCCATCGCCGGCCGATGTGGATTCCCCATCGACGGCAAATCAAGTCGATCGACGTTCAGCGTGCTGGGCACCCGAAGCTGGGCCGTGCACGGCAGCGCCACGTTGGTGGAGTGGACCATCGAGACGGGACGCACCCACCAAATCCGACGACACGCCGCAGCCATGGGACACCCTGTGGTGGGCGACCTCGTTTACGGCACCCCTCCCCTGTACACCGGCGCAGGACTGCACCTGACCTGCACCCAGCTGGACTACCGCCACCCCGTCACCGGCAAAGCCATGGCGATTCAGGTCCGTCCGGCCAAAAAAATGAGGCGCGCCATCCCCGGCGATTTTCACACCGTCGTTGCGGGCAAATTCACAAAGCTGTTTGAGGGCTGAAGCCTGCGGTTTGTTCGACCTTTGCGCCATGCGTCACCTTCGCTCCCTGGCCAGGATGATTGGCTTTTTGTCGCTCTGCATTGCGACCATCCTCGTGTTGTTGCTCGACGCCTTGTGGCTCAAGGCGACGCGCGCCGACTTGACCCGATCGCGGGCGCTGGTTCACAGGCGGTTTTTGCGCTTCATCCAACGGGTGCAACGACTGATGGGGCTGCGCATCCACTGGGAAGGTGAACCGCCGCAAGAACCCGCGGTCATGATGGGCAACCACCGCTCCTACCTCGACGCCATCCTCTTTCCTGTCAAGTTCCCTGTGGTCTACGTGGCCCGCATGGAAACCAAAAGCTGGCCCATCATCGGCTGGGGTGCAAGCTTGCTGGGCACGATTTGGGTCGACCGCCAGAGCAAGGACAGCCGCCGCCTCACCCGGGCCACCGTGCGCGAGCGGCTCGCCGACGGCATGGGGCTGGTGATTTTTCCAGAGGGCACGTGCCATTACGGCCCCGACCTGCTCGAATACCGCCCAGGGATGTTCTACACCTGCGCCCAAGAAGGCTTCAGCATCATGCCCGTGGCGCTCGAATACAAGGACCAGGGCATCGCATGGGTGGACAAGACGATGTTCGTGCCTCACGCGTTCCAGCACTTTGGCCCCAAGCACGTGGACGTCGCGGTTCGGTTTGGGCCCCTGATGAATGGGGACGACGCCGAGAAGCTTCGCGAAGAGGTGAGCAATTGGACCGCCCAAGCCTGCCTCGAACTGCGGGCCCGATTGGACGCCTGACCTCTGAAACCCAATTTGAGCGACCCAAAAAAAGGGCCTGCACATGCAGGCCCTTTTTCATGGGGTATCGTTGAAGTCAGACCGATCACAGGACCACCACCGGCAAGTTCTGGACGCCTTGTGCAGTCCGCACCTTGGCGGTGTAACGGCCTGGTGCCAAGTCCTGGACGGACACCTCACCTTGGGTTTGGACCACCTTCACCTGGGCACCGAGCACATCGTACAAGACGACCTCCATAAGTCCGGCAGGGGCTTGGTCGAACGTCAACACGAAGGCCTCCCGGGCGGGGTTGGGAGAAAGTGAAATTGCCCCGAATGCGGCTTCGTCCAAGTTGGACGTGGCCAGAATGGTCACGGTGCGGACCACTTCGCCTTCGCAACCGGCGCCGTCGCCTTCCAATACGGTTACGCTACCGGAACCGGCATCCGCACCCCATGTCACTTCGATGGACGTGGTGCCTTGGCCTGCCGTGACTTCGCCACCCACCACACTCCAAGTGAACGTGGTGCCTGCAGCCCCGTTGTAGGTGTACGTGGACACGTCGCCCGCGTCAGGAAACAATGGACCCGAGATGGCACCCTCGCCCATGTAGACGCAAGACTCGTCGTCGACGTTGGCCTCCATGTTGTAGTTGCAGGCCTCGTCGTCCATGCAGCCAGAAACGGCAAGGACACCTGCGCACATGCAATCCTCGCCCACCACATCGTCAATGGTCGACGCGTCACCATCGTCGCACGGCTCACCAGGCACCTCGCACATGCCGTTGTCTGTGTCGGCTTCCGGATCGTAGTTGCAGGCCTCGTCGTCGGTGCACCCGAAGATGGCAGGAAGGCAGAAATTGTGCTCAATTTGGTCGCCAAAGTTGGGCTCGACCATTTGGAACAGCACCGTTCCTGACGAATCGGTCGCCATGTAATCTCCGTCGACATCGCATTGGTTCCAAGAAGACCCATACAGTCCATCGCCGTATTCGTCGGTCAACACAAAGGTGTAGCACCCCTCGGTCAGGCATTGCTCAAACACATACTCCGACTCTTCGTCGGTGTAGGTGCCTGGCGCCAACGACGCCACCACGGAGTCGGCAGAGACAATCTCCCACCCCACCTCATCCGGCCAGCAGTCGGTCAGGATGGTCAACTCCACGTCGACGCAAGGGAAATCGCATGACCCGTCGTCGATCGTGGCGTCTGGGTTGTAGTTGTAGGCGGTTGGACCGGTGCAGCCTGGAATCAGGGCGTCGCACGCCGGGGTCTCCACGATCGCCACGTTGCTCGCCAACGAATCCACCGTGTAGTAGAACTCGTACACCGCGTTGGGCTCGACCGCGTCAAACAAGTAGGTGTCTCCAGAGTTGATCGCCAGCGAGTCGCACATCACCGCCGACGAGTCGGAGGTGTTGGTCATGCATACGGTCGCCGTTGAACACAGGAACGAGCTCAACTCCACCCCCAACTCGATCTGGGTCATGACTTGGGCCGTTTCTGCGTCGTAGACGCATGAGGTCGAGGCGTAGATGGAATCGGGCGCGCACTCGAGCGGGCCGCAGTTGGCCATCGCCAGGTTCAAGGAGTTGAACGCGTTCAAACGTCCTCCTGTCACCGTCTCGCCAATCAGGTTGGACACTTCATCGGTGCCGTCCAAGATGTAACCCCGGACCAAATCCGCGGCCGCTTGAGGGTTGGACAACGCCAAGCCCATCAGATCCGGACAAGGCGCGCTGTACACCAAGGCGATGGCCCCAGCCACACAAGGGCTTGCGAACGAGGTGCCGCTTGTGCTGCTGTAGCCTGAAGACCCGCTGGGCAAGTACACTTGATCGCCAGGCGCACCCAGGTCGATGGTGGTCGCCCCGTAGCCCGAAAAGGTCCGCACGTCGTTGTCGTTGGTCGCCGTGACTGAGACCATGTAGGGAGAGCTGCAGCCGGTGGGCATGTCGCCCTGCGTGTCGATGTTGTACTGCGCGTTGGCCGTGGCACCGCAGTTCAAGATGCCCTGCGCGCCCAAGTCGTCGTAGTACGCGCACCACACGGGGTAGTTGGCCGGGTTGGCCAGGTCGATGCCCCACGAGGCGTTGGTGGCCACCACAAAGGCACCGCGGGCGCCGTCGCTCTCGTTGAAGATGGCACGCATCTCGTAGGGGTAGTTGTAGGCCGCAATGACGTTGGCCTCAGACAAGCCGTTGCCCATGTCCACCTGCATGATGTCCACGTCCCAGTTGACGCCGACCCCGCCGAGGCCGTTGTCACCCGTGGCGCCGATCATGCCCGACACCGACGTGCCGTGGCCGCCAGCGGCGATGTTGTCGTTGTTGGCACCGGAGTTCCATCCGTCGTAGTCGTCGACAAAGCCGTTGTCGTCGTCGTCGATGCCGTTGTCCGGAATCTCTGCGGTGTTCACCCAGTGGTTGTCGATCAAGTCGACGTGGTTGTAATTGGAACCGCCGCCCTCCAGGACCGCCACCACGATGCGCGAACCGTCCGCGGCCGCACCGCCTGTGGTGATGTCCCAAGCCAACTCAGAATCGATGTCGTGGTCGCCACTTTGGACGTGGTGCCACTGCTGAGGGAGCTGAGGGTCGTTGGGCTCGGTTTCCCGGTTTTGGACTTCGTGGTTGAACTGTGCCGCCTCCAGGAGGGGGTCGTTCTGCAACGCCCGAAGCACCGACCAGTCCTGCGCCGACGTCGTCTCGCCTTGAACCCGCAACAAGTGAATGTGGGCGCGTGGCGAGAGGGCTTGGGCCCATTCCAACCCGTGGGCAGAGGCGAATTTCTGCGCGTCCTGCTCCGCGTGGAACATCACAATGAATTCCCCGGGGATGTGCCCTTGGGCATTCACATTGGTTGCGCCCAACAGCGCCAGGGCAAGCGCCCAACAGGCGCGGTTCAACTTCAAAAACATGGTGTCAAGGTTCAAGGTTCGTGGCGTGAAAATACACGTCACCGCAGGCACAACCCACCCTCCATCTCAAAGGTTGCACCTTGGCGTCCTTAGAACCGCGTGTCAAAACGGAGCATGACGTGCCGAGGCGGCGCCATGATGCCTGGCCGGTTGCTGAGCACCGCATTGTTCAGGTTGTTCACGACCAAGCTGAACCGTTGCCCTTTCGGCGCCGTGTAGGTCAACCGGGCGTCCCAGCGCCGGGCCCCATTGGTGAATTGCTCCCGGTAATTGACCAACCCACTGACCAGTTCTTCAAAGTACCAATCCACCGCGTCGATGAAGCTCTCGTGGTTGAGGGCCACGCCGGCCGTCCAAGGCCCCATGTCCCACTCCACGTCCACCTTCAAGGAGCCCTTGTTACGGTACTTCAACAAAGACCCCGCCGCCACAAGGCTGTCGCGGGAGCTGCCCATGCTTTGGACCATGTTTTGCACAAAAATGTGCAGGCTGTCCTGGGCAGGGTCGTTGACAAGGTCTCCGGCGTAATTGAAGGTTCCACCTGCGACCACCCGCACTGGCACGCGCCCCACGCGCCCCTGGCCAGCCACGCTCCCCTCCACACCGGCGATCCTCGTTTTGCCCAAGTTGAGGGGCTGGAAGAAAAACTGGGGCACCCCATCGACGATGACAATGCTGCCCATGGAATCCGTCTCGGCTTGGAGTGTGTACTCGATCATGTCGTCGTAATTGAGCACAAACGCCGAAGCGTCCAACACCCAAGACTGGTCACCTGATTTGATCTCGTGGACCAGCCCCACCTCCCAATTGTTGCCCGATTCATTTTGCAGGTCGAGGTTGCCCCGGATGTTGATGCCGTCGGTGAGGGTGCCTTCGACGTAGCGCTCCGCAATCGAAGCGAAGCGCAGGGACTCGCCGTACGACAACCTGACACGGGTCCGCGCCCCCAACCCACGATTCACCCCGAAGCGGAACGTCGGCCCTGACGACTCGGAATAGAATCCTGGATTCTCGTTGGCCTCGGCCCTCACCCCGGCCGTCCATTTCCAGAGGTCTCGCTCCCAATCAATTTGGGCGAACACAGCGGGATTGAACGTCAGCAACTCGATGTCTGGGTACAACGAAGAAAAAGAACTCTGGGCCGAAGCGAACGTCCCGACCTGGGCCAGGCCATGTTCACCCACCTCCCGCACATGGCGGTACTGCAGCATCGACAACGTGCTGGTCATGGAGGGCTCGGGGCCGGAGCCGTACCGCGAGGTTTGGTACACCCTGGTTTGCAGGTGGTGGCTCCCTCCCTTTTCTGGGGTGCACGACGCCCACGCGTCGGCATGCCAATTGATCCACCGGTCCTCGCTCGACGTGCCTTCCATGGGGAGGTACGCGCTTGTGGCAAAATCGTCCCACAAAATGAACCGCCCCATTTGCTGGTACTGGGCTTGGACTGCACCGCCGAATTGCCATGTCGAGGACGGCTTCCACCTCGCCTTGAGGTGCCCGCGAAGCCGCTGCTCGTGGCCCACGGACAGGTAGGTCTTGTCGGAAAAGACACTCCCTCCTGCCACCACATCCACCTTCCCAAACCCTTGGCGATGCGACACGTCCATCCCATTGGACACAGGCGTGTAGCTGTCGCGCCACCAACGCCAATTGGCCGAATCCGGCGCTTGGTAGACGCCGTTGAAAACCGACACGCGGGTTTCGGAGGTGTCTCCAGGCCACGCCGTCCTCATGTGAATGACCCCGTTGGACGCCCCTGAACCGTACATCGCCGAGGCCGAGGATTTCACCACCTCCACCTGATCCACGTGTTCCATGGGCAGGTAGGACCACCAAATTTCCCCCAAGTCGCCGCTCAGCAAGGGCAGGCCGTCGAGCAACATCTGCACACGACTTCCCACACCGTAGCTGTACCCGCTGCCTCCCCGAATGCTGACTTGGCCGTCCAAGATGGACACGCCCGGCGTTTTGGCCACGAGCCCCTTGAGGTCGAGGGCGTTCGCGCTTTGGGCCAGATAAGGCTTCAACACCGCCACGGGGACGGTTTCCTCCGCCACGGAGGATCCCCGAATGCTGGCGGTGACCACCGCCTCGGACAAGGCCTCCGTGTTGGGCGCCATCACCACATTCATCCGGCCTGACGCAGGCAATGCGGTGCAGTCCAAGGTCTGGGACGCGTACCCGACGAAGCGGACTGTCACCGAACACGTCTCCCCACAATCCACCGCCTCCACCGGGCGCGAGAAGCGGCCCTGCAGGTCTGTCAGTGTGTGCGTCAACTGCCCGTCGCAAGACCAACTGACCGTGGCGCCTGGAAGGGGCAACGGTTGGCCCTCTTCGGAAGTCACCACCGTCCACACCGCCTCAGTGCTGGACTGCCCTAATGCGACAACCGCGAACAAGGAAGTCAACATCGCAGCCAGGATGCGCGTCAAATTCATGTTGCTCAAGGTGTTTCATCTTCAGCCCTCACAGGCCAAATCCACTTGGAACTTCTCCACGACCTTGCGGGAAGTCTTTCACACCCACGCGATGCGAAGTTTTCTGCTTTCACTCCCGGTGGCCCTGGCCTGGGCCAGCTGCCAATCCCCGCTCCCTGATGTGATGCACAAGGACCTGCCGTGTTCCGTTCGAACCCTGGACGTGTTGGGGCCCGAGCACGTCCGTTTTGCAGGCTCCAACGGCTGGGTTGGACAAACCCTGGACGGCGGAGCCACTTGGGACTTGGTGCAATGGATGGCACCTGACAGTACCCACCCCTCATTCAGGGCTTCGGGGCAGTCCGCACACCATTGGCATGCCGTTGGAATTGCCTCACCCGCATGGATCGCGAGGTGTCCGACGACCTCCATGGTGCCAGAATGGACCTACCACAACGTCGACAGTGCGATGTTTTTGGACGCCATGGTCTGGCTGGACAGCCAACGCGCGTTGGTGTTTGGCGACGCGACCGAGGGCTGCTTCACGCTGTTGACCACCCAAGACGCAGGCGCGCAGTGGAATCGCCTGCCATGCGACGCGCTCCCCAACGCGCTGGAAGGTGAAGCGGCGTTTGCCGCGTCCAACGGCAACCTGGCGTGCCACGGCGACACCGTGTGGATCTTCACCGGGGGGCTCACCTCTCGCTGCCTGCGATCGTTGGATGCTGGCGCATCTTGGACCTCCATCGATTTGCCCGTCACGGAGGGGTCAAGCATGACCGGCGTGTTCTCTGCGACCTTTCAAAACGCCCGCCAAGGCTGGGCAATGGGCGGCAACTGGGAAGTTCCCGAGGACAACACAGGCAACCTCGCCGTCACCGTGGACGGCGGCACGACTTGGGAATTGCTTTCCGACGGCCAAGGCCCAGGTTACCGATCAAGCATCGTGCATCACCCTACCCAAGCAGGAGCCTTGGTGGCCACCGGATTCAAGGGCTTGGACGTGAGCCTGGACGGAGGTCGTTCTTGGGCCCATCATTCAGACAGCAGCCATTACGTGGCGCGCTTTTCACCGGACGGCCGTACCTTGTGGTTGGCCGGTGCCAAGCGGTTGACACGCATGGATTGGCCATTGCAGTGACATGGGCCCCAGCGCAGACCAAATTCATCAACTTGCCCAAGACGTGGGACACACCTGCGGGATGGACATCACGTGCACCAAGGACTGTCAGGTGCTCAGCGACCAGCTCCGGACGTTCGACAACAGGTACCCCGTGTCGGTGTCCACCTTGCGGCGGTTCTATGGCTTGGTGAAGAACCAAGGCAAATTCTCCAAAACGACGCTCAACACCTTGGCGAGGTTCTGCGGGCACATGTCGTTCGAAGGTTGGGCTCGCCAAGAAAAGGCCTCCGTGTCACCTGTGAGGACCGCACCGACTCCACGTGCAACCGTGCATGACCCCGCACAAGCCAAGTCGGACGAGGCCATGAAAGACGAAATGCGTCAGTTCTTGAAAGAACATGCCGACCCCGAGCACTTTCGCCTGAACGCCAAGCAATTCGAAGCGTTCAAGGATTCCTGGTTTGAGCTGTACCGAAGGGGGACCTTCAACATGGAGCTCTGGGGGGAATTCAAGAAGCTGACACACATCCATCGGTTTGTGGTGGAGCAATTCACGCCTCTGGACTTCATGAGTTCGTTTGGTCACTTCATGATGGAAGAGTATTTGGCCATTGCAGAAACCCAGGAACAAAAACTGTTCGGGAGGGGCGTCATCGCGTCGGGCATGGTGGCGAGGGGAAAACCTTGGGCACAAATCGTGCCTTACCTCTCATCCATCGAGGAATTGTCGCCAACCCTCCACCCCCTGGTCCAAGCCCGTCAGTTGGGCATCACGCTGCTCATGCACTCTGACATGGACACGCCCCAGGAGGAAAAAGAGCGGGTCCGGCAACTTTGCTTGCGGGGGTTGCGCGAAGACATCCAGATTTGGCCCCAGTGGAGCCACCAAAGCTGCTACTTCGCGTTCAACCTCGCCGACTGGGCAGCCCTGGCCAAAGACCTGGAGCTCGTCCGGGCATGCTCAGAGAACATCGAGCGCTTCAGGTCCACCCAGGACCTGTACTCCCGAGACGAAAGCATCGACGCCGTCATCGACCTCCGCATGATCTGGAACAGCATGTTGCTCGGGGATTTCGCTTCGGCCAAACGGTATTTCCACGCCTTGGAGTGGACGACCTTCCACACCATGGAGACCCGCGCCTTGAACATTTGGTACCAAGCGGCGAGGGCGTACTTCGTGCCGGAAGAGTCGGAATTGGCGGTGGCTGAGTTTTACCACGCCGGGATGCTCACAGGCTACAAGGGCTTTGTGAAGCGCATCAGTTTGGACTTGATGGGGCCGATCTACGCCGCGAAGGCATAAAAAAAGGCCGACCAGGGTCGACCTTCTTCTACAAACGAATATTTGGTTAAATGCCCCTCTCCAAGGGCAAGTGGAAGTTGACATCAACCGCATCCCTCACAACCATAAAAACCAAAATGAACTGTTTTGAACCAAATTGGATCAATGTGTGCGGAAATAGGTGCCACGGTCGAACCGGAAACGCGGCCCGTAGACTCCCTTCTCTGTGCGCTTTCCCGCCGACACAACCATGCAGATCTCGCTGCGACGCGGCAACCCCAAGATCTTCTTGACCCGGACGCTGTCCATGCCCTCCATCGGACACGTGTCGTACCCTTCCGCGCGCATCGCCAACATGAAATGGGCCGCGGAGAGCGCTGTACTCTTATGGGCCCACACGCGCATGTCCGCCCAACCAATGGGCTCCCTGGGTGTGGGCTTGGTCAACGCCCTCAGCGGAAACCACACCCGCTTGACCCAAGCAAACACGCCTTGGGTGTACGCGATCCTGGTGATCTTCCGGAAGTACTGGTACGCCCGATCGGGGGTGTCTCCGCGTCGGTCGAATTCTTCAATCATCCAACGGTTGTTGCGTTTCCACAGGTCAGGACGCGCCACGAATACGAACAATTCGGGGGCGGTGGACGCCGCTGGCTGGCCCAAACAAGCCTCCACCAAGGCCTTCTTCTTGTCCGCGCTTGAGACCCGATGCAATTCCCAACATTGAAGGTTGGAACTGTTGGGGGCCTTGTGTGCCGCGTCCACACAGCGATCCACCACCTCCTCAGGGACACCGTCGGCTGCATAAATCCTGACACTTCGACGGCTGTCCACCACCTCATGAAAGGCGTGGGCATCGAGCGGCGGCATCGCCATGGCAGGCATCGCCTCACGGGACACCGAATCGAACATCTTTACTTTGACCATGGCGACAAAGGTCGCCACACCTCACACTTCAACCCACATGCCCCACCACAACATCGGGCAACCGCTTTTCCCCATCGAACACCATGGCGCTGAGCAGGCGTTTCTGGGCGGCACGCCAAGCTTCCTCGCTGGCAGCATGCACAGTCACCAAGGGATCGCCATGCACAAACGCCTTCCCCACCAATGGCAGATTTGACAACCCCACCGAAGGGTCAATGGAAGCGTCTGGACGCGTCCTTCCCCCGCCCAACTCCACCACGGCCATGCCCACCTGACGGACGTCGTACGAAGTCAGCACACCCGACTGAGGCGCGGGTACTGGACGCACCACCGGCGCTTGGGGTAAAACCTCCTCAGGCTTTTCTGCCACGGCGGCATCTCCCCCCATTTGCGCGACGCTTTGGGCGAACAACTCCAAGGCCCTTCCGTTGTCCAAAACTCGCCTCAACTGCCGCCGAGCGGCGTCCGGGGTGGCGTGCATGCCCGCTTGCACCAACAACCTGGCCCCAAGGGACATCACCACTTCGTCCAGGCGCGGGTGCCGCGGACCGTCGTTGCGGAGGTAGGACACAGCCTCGTGCACCTCGACAGCGTTGCCTGCGGACCAAGCCAATGGAACAGACATGTCTGTCAGAACAGCCGACGTGTTCATCCCCGCCCCGTTGCCCACAGCCACCATGCTCTCCGCCAGCGCCCTGGCCTCAGCTGAATCCTGCATGACGGCGCCGTTGCCACATTTGACGTCGAGCACGAGGTGCTGCAACCCTGCAGCCAACTTTTTGGACACGATGGACGCGGTGATCAAGCCCAAATTCTCCACGGTCGCCGTGACATCGCGGGTGGCGTACATCCTCCGGTCCGCCGGGGCCAAATCGTCTGTCTGGCGCACAATCGCAAACCCACAGTCGCGGACGACTTTTTGGAATTGTGCCACGTCGACGCCTGTTTGATAGCCTGGGATGGCCTCCAACTTGTCGATGGTCCCCCCCGTGTGAGCCAAACCGCGGCCTGCAATCATGGGCACATGCGCCCCGCACGCCGCCAGCATGGGGGCGAGCATCAGAGACACCGTGTCCCCCACACCGCCTGTGCTGTGCTTGTCCAACACCGGCCCACCCAGCGATTGCGCGTCCCAGGCCAACACCCGCCCTGAATCACGGACCGCGAGGGTGAGCTCCACCCGCTCCTGGACAGACAGGTCTTGGAAGTACACTGCCATGGCGAAGGCGGCAATTTGGGCTTCGCTGACCGCGCCCGAGGTCACGCCTCCCACAAACGCATGAAGCTCCCTAGGGGTGAGCTCATGTCCATCGCGCTTCCTTCGAATCCACTCTTGCGGCAAGCCCACCGCCCCGTTGCTTCGGCCGCTCATCCGAGCGCCACGAACAGGCCGGCGATGGTGCCCGACATCAGGTTGGACATGGTGCCGGCCATCACGGCGAGCAGGCCAAACTTGGCGATGTCCTTGCGTCGAGAAGGCGCCATGCCCCCCAGGCCGCCCAACAAAATGGCGATGGAGCTCAGGTTGGCGAATCCGCACAACGCAAACGACACAATGGCCACGGTCTTGGGCGACAACGCCCCCACAGCACCCTCCACCAAGTATGGGGCCAAATTCAAGTAGGCGACGAATTCGTTCACCACCAATTTTTGGCCGATGAACGACCCTGCGGTGACCGCTTCTGACCAAGGCACCCCCAACAAAAAGGCCAAGGGACTGAACGCCCAGCCCAACATCAACTCCAAGGTGAGGTCAGGCCGACCCACCCACGTCCCGATGCCGCCAAGCACGCCGTTGAGCAAGGCGATGAGCGCCACAAAAGCCAACAACATCGCCCCCACATTCAAGGCCAGCTGAAGGCCCGAGGAAGCTCCACCTGCCGCGGCATCGATGACGTTCACAGGCGCCTCGTCGTCGGCTTGGTCCGGCAACTCGGCCTGGGGCTCCTCCGTCTCAGGCATGAGCATTTTGGCGAACAACAAGCCGCCAGGAGCCGACATGAAGCACGCCGCAATCAAATAATCCACAGGCACCCCAATCATCGCGTACCCGCCCAAGGCGGAACCCGCCACGGAAGCCAAGCCGCCCACCATCACGGCAAACAATTCGGACTGCGTCATGGAAGCGATGTAAGGTTTTACCACCAGCGGCGCCTCAGTCTGGCCCACGAAGATGTTGGCCGTGGCGCTCATGGACTCGGCCTTGGACGTGCCCAGGACACGCTGCAAAGCGCCGCCGATGATGCGAATCACCCACTTCATGATGCCCACGTGGTACAAGACAGCGATGAGCGAGGCGAAGAAGACAATGATGGGCAGCACTTTGAAAGCAAAAGTGAAGCCGATGCTGTCGCCCACAATTTCTCCGAACAAGAAGGAAATCCCTTCGTTGGCGTAGTTCAACAAGCCGTTCACACCCTCGGTCAGGCTGGACAACAAGCTCTGTCCCCACGGCAGGCGCAGCACAAAGGCCCCAAGGCCAAATTGCAAGGCAAACGCCCCTGCAACGGTGCGCCAAGCGATGGCGCTTCGGTTCCTTGAAAAGGCATACGCCAAGCCCAACAGGACCGCCATGCCAACAACACTCATCAACATGCCGGAAATCTAGGCTTCAAACAGGAGTGGACGACAAACCTTGATGGGAAGCTTATTGACAAATCACCCCGAAAACGGACAACAACAACAAGACGTCGTCCACAGCGACGACGCCATCCCCTGTCACATCCGCGGCACAGTCCGATTGACACCCGAACTCGGAAAGCACCAACAACACGTCACCCACTTCGATGGCCCCGTTCGAGTTGAGGTCCTCAAGGCAAAGCAGCGATCCATCGCAGTTGTACCCTTCATCTGGGTAAAAACACGGCCCCGGGTCCGTGGCCAATGCGTTGAAGTTGCATGCGGTCACATCTTGACAACCTGACACTTCGAGCTGATCGCAAATGCCGTCACCGTCGTTGTCGTCCGTGCATGCCACAATGCCAAAATTGTTGTTGCTGATGTCGAAGAACACGTGGTTGCTCCCCTTCACTTTGATTCGAGCTTGACCCGTGGACACGTTGGGCAGCAGCACCGTCGCGATGCCGTCGTTGGGTGTGCCGGCCACGAGAAGCGTGGGGAACGTGTACCCCCCGTCTGTGCTCAAGTAAATGTCCACTGAACTGCAGTCGACCCCATTGCCATCGGTGCCCGCCACGTCCCAAGTCACGTCCAGGTTGGTGTTCCCCACCAAGGTGCCTCCCCCGTTGGGCGACTGGACCAAAAATGGACCCGCATTGGCGGTGACGCTCATCGTTTTCAAGTCGTCGCTGAATCCACCTCCCCCGGCTCGGTTGTCACGAATGGAGCATTTGAAATTCAACTGACGGCTGTAGGTCGGCAGGTGTTCGCCAATGGTGGTCGAATTGTTCACGAGGTCCTGCGCCCGAGGCAAGGTTCGGGTGGGCGACGTCGTGGAGGAGAACGACCTGAAGATCGGCTGGCTGCCTGAGGGGTTGGTGAGGTTGTTGTCCCCAGACGCGGTGGCAGGACCCAAATCGTATTCTTCCCAATTGTAGGTCACCGCATCTCCGTCTGGATCCGACCCGGTCGCGGTCAATTCCAACGGCGTGGACACAGGTACCATCAGCCCATCCGCCCCCGCATCGACCGTGGGCACCCCGTTGCCAGTGTTGGAGATGGACGCGCACGTGTTGCCGTTGCCATTCACGGTGAACGCGATCATCTCGTTGATGCTGTGGTTGTGAAAATGGTCGTCGGAATTGCTCTGCAGGTTGGGGGAACAGATGCCGGCGTACCCCATGATGGTGGAGGCGGAACCTGGCTCGAAGGCGGCCGAACTTGCGCGGTTGCAGCTGTTGTTTTGGGTGTGCTTGCCGCCGTATTGGTGCCCCATTTCATGCGCCACGTAGTCCACGTCGAACGGGTCCCCGATGGGCGCACCTTGGCCCGTCACGCCGCCAGCCTTGTCGCCGCCGCATGGCGATTGCAAGTACGCAACGCCGCCACCACCTGTGGAGAACACATGGCCGATGTCGTAGTTGGCAGACCCGATCACGTTGTTGCAGGTGTTGATGTTCTGTCCGAGCATGGCGCCCCCACTTCCGTTGTCGTAGGGGTCCGTGGCGCCGTCCAAGAAGATCAGCTGGTCGTTGTTGGCCACAATTTCCATGGTCAAACACGCGTCCCGCTCAAAGATGCCGTTCACGCGAACCATGGAGGTGTTCATCGCGGCGAGCACGCTGCCCACGTTCCCGCCGTGGTAGGAGGCGTATTCTCCAGTGCATGCCAACGCCAAGCGGTACGTTCTCAATTGCGCGCCGTTGTCCACGCGGCTTGCCGCCGAGACAGGCTTGAGGCCCATGGTCTGAACTTCCTTGCCAGCAGGATGGGCTTGGCTCACGGTGGGCTTGACCTCCTTGCCCGCTTGGGGAAGTTCCAACGCCATGCAGCCTTCGGCCCGCTTCGAGGTGCTTGCGTAGAAGTTGGCACGGGTGTACACAATGACATGCTCCCGATCTCCGGGCGTGTGGGGGTCGATGAACACGGTTTCCCCGACGCCCATGACCATGGCATGAAAACCCTGTGGCGTCAGGTCAAACCGGACCGTGGCCTCGGGCGTGTCCAAGCCCTGGCCGGCATACACCTGAATGTCCGGGAACCGGGCCGCAAGCTCGGGGGCCATGATGGGGCTGTTGACCACGCGAAAACGCTCCACCCTGCCGTTGGGCATGGGCAACGCGAGCAAAGCCTCCGAAGTTCGAGCGTCGAACGCCTCCGCATGGGGCACTTCAGACAACCAAGCCTCTAAACGAGACACGTCCAGGTCATACGCGTCAAATGTCAACACATCCACTGCTGGGGCTGTGACTCGGTCTTCCTGCGAGGCAGGCAACCAAAACGACAGTTGGGCCGACGCAGACAGGCTGACGGCAACAACAAAGGCAAGTGTCGCGCTTGTGCGCAGGAATTGGAAGATGGGCATCATGGCTTGGGTTTGGGAGGGGCAAACACTTCAGTGTAAGCCTTCAACAGTTCGAGTTGTTCTTTCGCAGGACGCGGGAGCTGGTGTGCCCACCGTTGGAATTCGGCCCCGAACGCGCGCCTGAATTCCGGGCTTTCTTTGAGCACCATGGTGTTGAGCCGTTGGAGGTTCTTGCGCACATCGCGCAGCAACCGTTCATGCACCGTCAACAGGCGTTCTCGCGCACTCCAATTCCCAAACCGCCATGCCACTGCGTGTTGGGTGGCCGCCGTCATCAACTCTTCTTGGAGCTGCGTCAAAAAGTCGCTGTATTTCGTCTTGTTGTTGTCCATGTGCTCGTCTCTTTGAAGGTACGCTTTTTTCCGTCAAACGCCCCTTTCGCCGTCCATGCCTACCTTTGCGACACGCGACCACGCTGGTTGCGTGCGTGTTTCACCGAGGTCGGCACGCCCCCTTTGAAGTTTGCACGAGGCAGAACGAAGGCTGTACAGACCCGGTGCGTAAGCCGCTGACGTTGACCAAGCGGCACCCCAAACATCCATGAAATTTTCAGACATGGGCTTGCACCCGCGGGTGCTGGAAGCCCTGGTGCCTCTCGGTTACGAGACGCCCACCCCCATTCAAGAACAAGCCATCCCCCACGTGCTGCAAGGCCGTGATGTGATGGGCATCGCCCAAACGGGCACAGGGAAGACCGCGGCGTTTTCGCTGCCCATCGTCCACCATTTGGCGGACAACATGATGCACGGCAAGGCCGTGCCGCGGGTGTTGGTCCTGACCCCAACCCGTGAATTGGCCGCCCAAATCGACGACAACGTCAAGGCCTATTCCAAGCACATCAAGGCGCGGACAGCCCTGATCTTCGGGGGCGTCAGCCAGCACAAGCAAGTGGCCCAACTCCGCAAAGGCGTGGACATCCTGGTGGCCACCCCCGGCCGACTCCTCGACCTGTGCAACCAAGGACTTTTGTCGTTGGAATGGATTGAGTTTTTGGTCTTGGACGAGGCAGACACCATGCTGGACATGGGCTTCATCCACGACATCCGACGCGTCATCGCCATGCTTCCGGACCAACGTCAGAGCCTGTTCTTCAGCGCCACCATGCCAGAAAGCATTGTCAAGTTGTCCAAGACCATCCTCACCAACCCCATCCGGGTCGAGGTGGCTCGGGTCAGCAGCGCCGCGGAGACGGTGGACCAACGCATGTTGTTCGTGAGCCAGGGCGCCAAGCGCGACTTGCTGGTCGACATGCTCAACAGGCCTGAGGTGGAAACGTCGCTCGTGTTCACAAGAACGAAATACGGGGCGGACAAGGTCGTGCGATACTTGAAGAAGAACGGCATCCGTGGCGAAGCCATCCATGGAAACAAGAGCCAGCCGCAGCGCGACCGCGCGATGAACGCGTTCCGCAGCGGCAAAATCAAGGTCCTTGTGGCCACCGACATCGCCGCCCGAGGCATCGACGTCAAGGGCGTGAGCCACGTCATCAACTTCGAGATCCCCAACATCAGCGAAACGTACGTGCACCGCATTGGCCGCACCGGACGTGCGGGCCACGACGGCGTTGCGTACTCGATGGTCAACGAAGGCGACGAACGGAAGCACATGCTCAACATCGTCAAGCTGATTCAGCGCGACATCCCCTTGGAAGAGGGACACCAATGGCACTTGGACCTGCCTGCCATCACCTTGGCCGACGCAGGTGGACAACGCCCCGCGAAGTCGGGTGGCAGCCAACCTCAGCAGAATCGCGAAGGCTCTCGCTCGGGCAACCGCAATCGCAACAGGAACCGCAACAAGAACCGCAACCGAAACCGCCCACCGCAAGGCAACGGCGGGCCTGACCGTCCTTCGCATGGAGGAGGGGCGCGCAGGAAAAAGAAGGCCAAGTTCAAAGGACCCAAGCCCCAGGGCGGCGCCAGCTGAGGAAGCTCAGCCTCGCCCTGGCTTTTTCAGTGCCGCGAGCTGCTTGCCGAGGAATCGGGCCAGGGGTGCGGTCTCGGCATGCGCCCCTCGCGTGGCCCAAACCTCTGCGACTTCCTGGCCGAGTGGCTTTTGGGACGCGTGGAGCAACAACACCCCAACGTGGACCATGGCGACCGGCATGCCTTCGTCGGCGCACAGCCCCAAGCCCAGGTCGTAAAGGTCCTCACCGAGCCTGGCGAGTTCCGCGGGATCGACCTCCAACAGGGCTTTGAGCAATTCACGGTGCACGCTCGGGTCCTGGGATTCGTCGACCGCGTCCAGAATGTCCACGGCCTTGCCCTTCACGACAGCAGGGTCGCCCAGCGCCACATGCCGGAGCACCCACGACGCCTTGCGGGGCACGGTGCCGCCCGCGGGATTGGAAGCAATGCGGATCAACTCGTCCACCCAAGCCGGGTTGCGGACTGTGTCCCTGGCAAACGCCTTGGCCTCGGTGGCCGGCAACCCTGTACGCAGCAGGTCTTCCGGAAAGGTCATTCGTAGCGGGGCTGGTTCCACACCTTGATGAGGTCCGACTCGGAAACGCCGGACAACACCTCGGTCACCAGCCCGTCGCTGAGCCCGACTTCCACGTCACGGCGCTCGTACACGTTCTCTTCCAATTGGACCTCCACGTAGGGCTGGCGGCCGTCGTATTGGATCAAGCGCTCGCTCAAGGCCAAAACCTCTTTCCGCTCGTCCAATACCACGTCGGCCGTGGCGGAGTACCCGGCCCTCAAGAACTGTCCGTCCTCCAAAAGGACAGCCGCCTTGATTTCAAATTGGATGGCCCCGCCTTCCGCCACGCCCTTGGGGGCGATGTGCTCCAGGGTCGCGGGGATTTGGCTTCCCTCAATGGCGCCGATGGTCAACCGAATGGGCATGCCTTCGTGCAGCTTTTCGACCTCGCTCTCGTCGATTTTGCCCACGAACTGGAGGTCGGCCATGTCGGCCACCGAAGCGATGGTCGTGCCTTCGTTGAAGTTGTTGGCCTCGATGACGCTGTTGCCTTTTTTGATGGGCACTTCGAGCACCATGCCTGAGACGGTGGCTTTGACCAAGGTGTTGGACGCATTGCCTCCCCCTCGGGCCGTCACCCCTTCCTGCACAATGCGCAGGTTGTCTTCCGCCGCGAAAACCTCTTCCCGCGCTTGCTTCAACGCCAACTCCGTGCGCTGGGCTTCTGCAGGCGCCAAGGCACCGCGTTCGAGCAACCCGGCATTCCGGTCGTGGTTGGTTTGGGCGTCGTCCAAACTGAGTTGGGCGCGGGCCAAACGAGATTCTGCGTTGCTCAAGGCGGCCACGTCGGGCACGATCATCACCTCGGCCAGAACATCACCGGCCTCCACCTTGTCTCCCGCCTCCATGAGCACCCGACGCACAATGCCCGACACTTGGGGCTTGATCAAAATCTCTTGGCGCGGCTGCACGCTTCCCGACGCCAGTGTCTTGAGGACGATGTCCGTCACCCTGGGGGATTCCGTGTTGTACGAAGCCACGGCCTGGGATTCCTGGTCTCGGAGGTGTTTGACCGTGTAAAACGTGCCGGCCAAAATGACCAACACGCCGACAAGCAAGGCAAGGGGTTTTCCGTTCTTCATGTTCAAGAATTGGCAAGTTAGGTTCGCAACGCTTCCACTGGTTCCACACGCAACGCTCGCAAGGCGGGGAGCACCCCGGCGAACGCGCCCAACACAGTCATCGTTCCCAGGGCGGTCATCAGCACATCCAACGTCACGTGGGGGTGCCTGAAAATGCCGTTGTCTTCAGAGGCGGTCAAGAACGCGTCCAGCGCCTCCAAGGTGGCCACACCGAGGATGCCGCCAACCAGCCCCGCAAGCACGGTGAGGGTCAACGTCTCGACCATGATTTGGAGCACGATGTTGGCCGGGGTGGCGCCAAGCGCACGGCGCACGCCAAGCTCGCGGGTGCGCTCCTTGATGGTGATGAGCATGATGTTCATGATGCCGATGACGCCGGCAAACAGCGCAAGCCCCCCAAACACAAACGACACCCACCGGAACGCGCTGAACACGGTGGTCATCTCCTCGTGCATCTCCGCCATGCTCCAGTGCCCAAAGCCCCTCGGGTCGTCGGGATGCACGCTTTTTTGGGCTTTCAAAAGACGCAGCACTTCCGCCACCGCGGTGTCGCCCGGGACGTCCTCTCGGATGAGCAGGCTCAACCACCCCACCCTATCGCCCATGTGGAACGCGTGGTTGAACGTGGTGTACGGCGTGAAAATGCTGTTCTCGCTCTCCTCCGCGTCTTCGCCCGTTTGCTGGCTCCGGTAGACGCCCACCACGGTGAATGTCACGCCTTGAATCTGGATGTGGCTCCCCAAGACTTGCTCCTTTCGGTCAAACAAGAGCTGCCGCACGCGCTTGCCAATCACAGCCACCTTGCGGCGGTCTTCCAAGTCGCGCTCGTTGATGTAACGCCCCTCCATGATGACAATGGGGTCGATGTCCTTGTACACCGGCATGTCGCCGTAGACCCCGCATGCTGCGGTCTTCAGCCCATGGGTGACGTTGTTGCCGCCCCGCCAGCCCCCGAGCTGGTTCCTCGGCGCCACGGCCTCCAACGTGGTCGAGTTTTCTTCCAAGAACGCCACGTCCATGGTGGTCAATTCAATGCCACGTCCCCGGGCGTATCCCTTGTAGGGCAGGCTGGTCGACTCGCCCCACAGGAACGCGCTGTTCTTGACGCGGTTGCCCATGTCGGCCTTGACGCCTTCCTCCAGGCCGTTGGACGCACCCACCGTGATGAGAATCATGAAGAGCCCCCAGCCCACGCCCAGCGAACTCAGCAGCGTGCGGAACGGGTTGCACAACAGCACTTGCGCCAACTCCAACCACGGATCTCGTTCCCACCACCTCATTCGTCCCGAAGCGCTTCGACGGGTCGGATGGCCACCGCCCGAAAAGCCGGTCCCAACCCACTCGCCAATCCAACCAACACCAAGACCACCAACGCGAACAACGCGATGCGGTGGTCCACTTGAGGATTCTGGAAATACTCGTGGTCCGCCATCGGCGCCACGGTGGTCAACAGCCCCACGGCCAACATCAACCCCAAGCTGCCGCTGACCAGCATCAACACCGTGGATTCCATGACCACCAAGCTGACAATGCTCCCGTTGGTGGCCCCCAACGCTTTGCGCACCCCGATTTCCTTGATGCGCTCTTTCACGCCGATGGCCAAAATGTTGGCCACCCCAACGGCCCCTGCGAGCAAGGTCATGAGGCCAATGCCCCAGATGAACAGCCGGATGCCGTCGAAAATCGACGCGTACATCGCGTACTCCTCATTGTTGTTGTCCACCTCCACCCCTCGGGAGTCCTCCGGGTGCACCGCCTTCACGTCCTTGAGCCAGGACCGCATGCGGTCGCTCTGCGCCACGGTGGCCTCCGTGGCCATGTCCCCCGTGCTGTACAGCACTTGGTCCACCCCGCCGTCGGTCCGGTACAGCTGCTGGGCCGTGGAGAATGGGATGTACGCCACGCGGTTCTCCCACCGGGAACCAGGATCTTCAAACGTGCCCACCACTTGGAACACCACGGCGTTGATTCGAATGAACGCCCCAAGCGGATCCACGTCGCGGAACAAGTCCCTGACGATGTTGGGGCCCACCACGGCGACCTTCCGGGACTCGATGACGTCTCGGTCGTTGATGTACCTGCCCGAGAGCAGGACAGAACGCTCCAGATCGATGTGGGCCGGATCCACGCCACGCACCCCAAATCCCCCACCCCGGTTTTCTCCAGTGGGGTTTTCCCAGACAATTTCAGCGCCCCAAAGTCGAATTCGCCTGGACGATGCCGGCACCGTGTCGGCTTGCGACGACAATCCAGTGACGTCAGCATTGGTCAATTTGATGGGCCGGTTGGGTTGGTGACCGCGGTAAGCCATTTGGGTGCGACCTCCTTCCACCCAGATGCTGTTGACCGCGTCGTCCGCGAATTGGCCTTCCACCCCGTTCTGCAGGCCGTATCCCAGCCCCTGCATCACCACCAAAATGAAAATACCCAGGGCCACGCTGATGCCAGTCAACGTGGTGCGAAGTGGGTGGGCCAGCACGTTGTGGGCCACTTCCAACCAGGCGTCCCGGTCAAACATGCGCCCCCGATTCCACCAACCCGTCCCGAAGCCGGATGGTGCGCTGACATTCCGCGGCGATTTCCGCTTCGTGGGTCACCACAACCATGGTCATCCCGTCGCCGTTCAGTTCCTTCAACAGCGACATGACTTCTTCGGAGGTGGTGCTGTCCAGGGCGCCCGTCGGCTCGTCGGCCAGGATGACCCTGGGTTGGGCGGCCAGGGCGCGCGCGATGGCGACACGTTGCTTTTGCCCCCCACTCATCTGAGAAGGAAGGTGATCCGCCCATTCCAACAGCCCCACCCGTTCAAGCAATTCATGGGACCGACGGAGCCGCTCCTTCCGCGGCACCTTTTGGTAGTAAAGCGGCAAAGCGACATTTTCCGCGGCGGACTTGAACCCAATGAGGTTGAAGCTTTGGAAGACAAACCCGAGCATTTCCCTGCGCAATTCTGCGGCCCGGCGCTCGGTCAGCTTGGCCATGTTCTTGCCGTCCAGCCGGTACATGCCCTCGTCGTAGCCGTCGAGCAAACCCAAGATGTTGAGCAACGTGGACTTGCCGGACCCTGAGGACCCCATGATGGCGACCAACTCCCCCGTTTCCACAGCCAGGTCCACGCCTTTCAACACCTGCAGAGACTGGGCTCCGGTGGTGTACGTCTTCGTGATTCCAAGCAGGTCAATCATGGGCCCTCGAAGATACAGCGAGATGGGCCCTGAATGTTTTTGGCATGTTCCTTGGTTCTGGGCTTTTCACGATTGTTTCACATCCCAAACCCCAATGCCATGAAACCCTCCAACTTCGAATGCATGTTGCTGGCCGCCGCCACGGTGGCCTTGACCCTTGGACTGGCGTTCGCCGCCCGAGCGACCCCCACCTGCACCTCCCGTGAAATCCCTGTGAAGAGCCGCATCGACCACGTGGTGGTCTACGAGCAAGGCGCCCAAGTTGAACGGGAGGCCCAAGTGGCGCTGAACGAGGGCATCCACATGCTCGTGTTTGGCGGACTGCACACCGGGATCGACCCTTCCCGGATCAGGCTGACCGGCCAAGGCGGATTCACCGTGTTGGACATTTCGCACCGGTACCATACCGACACCCTGGGCGGGGCGGAAGCGCCGCAGGAACGCAAGCGGCTCCAAACCCTGCGCAACCGCCTGCAACGGGACATTCAAGAAGCCCAGACACGGCGGGCTTTGTTTGACCGAGAAGAACAACTGTTGCTCCAAAACCAGGACTTCACGGTGAAGGACACAGGCGTGGATTTGCAGCGCTTGATGGAGGCCACCGCGTTCTACAGCGCCCGCTTTCAATCCATCCACGAAGGCCGGGCCGACATCGACCGCAGCATCGCCAACCATCAGGAAGAAATCGCCGCCGTCGATGCCGCCATGCAACAATTGCCCATGCTGCGCACGGCCACCTCGTTGGAAGTGTTGGTTCGGGTGGAGGTGCCCCGCCAAACTGAAGGCGTCCTCGCATTCAGCTACTGGATGCAACAGGCGGGCTGGACGCCCAGCTACAACGTTCGCGTGCACGACGTCGACGATCCAATGCGCTTGGAATGCCAAGCCATGGTCACCCAAAATACCGGCGAAGCCTGGGAGGACGTCAGCCTCACCATGGCCACAGGCTCGCCTTCGCAAAACCGCACCAAGCCCGAGCTCCAGCCTTGGTACATCGACGGCTCCGCCGGGGGGACCGTCCAACACACGGGCGTGTCCTCGGCCAACGCCTGGCTCAAAGCTCAGCCCTACAACCCTTCTGTTCGGGAGGTGCGCGGGCAGTTGTTCGACCCCCAAGGCAACCCGCTGGTCGGCGCCCGTGTGGTGTCGAGCGACGGGCGCGCGCAGGCGGTGACCGACATCAACGGCTTTTACAACCTGGCTGTGACCCAAGGGGCCACCTCGCTGTCGTACCAAAACATCGGCTACTCCACCCAGACCATGGCCATCTCTAGCCACGTCATGAACGTGGCCCTGGCACCGACCCTCGACGTGATGGACGCCGTGGAGGTGGTCGCAGACGAGGCCGAGGAAAGCCTGTTTGGAAGGGCGTCCAGCCGACGCCGCGACTTTGAAGACGACCTCAGCTTTGTGGCCGTGGACATCGGACACTCCCCGACCCAGACCCGGTTCAACGTCTCGGCGAGCTACCACATCCCGTCGGACGGGCGTCCGCACGCCGTGCGCATCCAAGACCACGAGGTCGAGGCCGACTACCTGCATCAGTGCGCGCCCAAGCTCGACCCGCAGGTCTACCTGATCGCGATGTTCACAGGATGGGAGGATTTGGACTTGATCAACGGCCGGATGCACATCTACCTCGGGGACGACTACGTCGGAGAAAGTCAATTGCACTTGGACTTCGTCCGAGACACGTTGGCCATTTCGCTGGGCCCAGACCCCAACGTCCTCGTGCGTCGAAAGCGGACCCTGCGTGAGGACAAAGTCGGGGCATTCACCGGCAAGCAGGAATTCAGCCGTGAGTACACCTTCACGGTGATCAACCGAAAGCAAGCCCCGGTGACGTTGCAGGTGGAAGACCAATTGCCGTTGGTGCGCACCGAGGAAATCTCCATCGACCGGCTCAAGTTGGACGGGGCGCACGTGCACGAAACCAGCGGCAAAGTTGTTTGGGACCTGGAGGTGAAGGCCGGAGAGCAAGTCGAACGCAAACTCAAATACGTCATTCAGTCCCCGAGGGAACTGATGGTGCTGGCCGACTGATTGCAGCCGGGGCGACGAGTACCTTCGTGGAAAGCACCGCCATGAAGCCCCGTCGCCCCCTGCTCCCCCTACACCCCACGTTGCGCGAAGCCTACGACTCGTCGGCCTTTCGCGCCTTTGGCCATGACTTGGTGGACCGGCTGGCGGACCACCTTGAGGACAGCTTGGGACGTCGGCGCCCTACCAGCTACCCTGTGGGCACACCGCAAGAGGAACTTGCGTTTTGGAAGGCGTTCATGGCGCGATCAGGGTCCCGAGAGGAGGCCATTCAAGCCGTGTTGGAACGCTCCAACCAATTGCACGACCCCAGGTACATGGGCCACCAAGTGGCGGTCCCCTTCCCGCAAGAAGCCATGCTGGGCGCCCTGACCGACTTGCTCAACAACGGGCAGGCCATCTACGAGATGGGACCGACCAACGCAACCTTGGAGCATCTGCTCCTGAATGAGGTGGGGCAAGCGCTGGGGTTGCCGGAGGGGTGCGGTGGCGTCCTCTGTCACGGCGGAACCTTGGGCAACTTGGTGGCCCTGCTGGCCGCCCAGCGCAAGCTGGGGCTGCGTCTGGACCAAGACCCTTGGCGCCACGGCATTCGTCAGGCAGACCCTTTCGTGGTGCTCGTCTCAGAACAAGCCCACTACTGCGTCGACCGCGCCGTCCGCATCATGGGGTGGGGTCCGGAAGCGGTGGTGTTGGTGAAGACGGATGCCCACCACCGCATGGACGTCGACGACCTGACGCACCAAGCACGTGAATTGCGCGAGCAAGGCAAACAACTGTTGGCCGTGGTCGGAAGCGCATGCACCACGAGCGCAGGGGCGTACGACCCCCTCGACCTCATCGCGGAATGGGCCCACACCGAAGAGGTGTGGTTCCATGTGGACGGCGCCCACGGCGCGCCCGCAGGCTTCAGCAACACCCACAAGCACTTGGTCCGCGGCATGTCCTTGGCCGACAGCGTGGTCCTGGATTTTCACAAAGTGTGCGGGCTTCCGGCCCTGCTCACCGGCGTGCTTTACCGCGACAGCAAGGAGAGTTTCCTGCCCTTCGTCCAAGAAGCGGAATACCTGTGGGATCGTGCCGAGGGACAAGATTGGTGGGACACGGGGAAACGGACCTTTGAGTGCACCAAACGCATGCTCAGCACCCGATTGGCCACAGCCATGTTAGACGGTGGTTTGGACAAGTGGGGGCACCTCGTGGACCGGTTGTGGTCGCTGGCCGAGGTCTTCGCGGACGAAGTGGAATCGTGGCCCGGGTGGGAATTGGCCATGGCACCTCAAGCGAACATCGTGTGCTTCAGGCCTTCCCTCGCCTCCCAAGACAACCACCTCGTGAACAGGTTGAGGGCGCGTCACTTGAGGGACGGGGCCAGTTACGTTGTGGCCACCCGATTG
Organism: uncultured Flavobacteriales bacterium; assembly: GCA_965658045.1. Taxonomy (GTDB): domain Bacteria; phylum Bacteroidota; class Bacteroidia; order Flavobacteriales_D; family Sanyastnellaceae; genus UBA11663. Next base: position 26,578 of record CBFHQO010000056.1, read on the forward strand.
AACGGTGAAGCTTGGCTGCGCTGCACGTTCATGAACCCCTTGACAGAACTCGAAGACATGCGAACCATGCTCGACGAATTCGAACGTTGGCTGGCCGAGGACTGACCCGAGCTCAGCGCTTCAAGGCGGCCCGAATCTCGGCAGCCACCTGGTCGATGCTTTGGTTCTTGGACACGGCGGCCCAGTGAAGCGCGCCGGTCTCGCAATCCACAAACCGCGCATTGGTCACAGTGTTGTTCTGTTCGTCGCAAAATCGGCTGACGAGCACAACGCCTTTCGCCCCAGACAACTTGCCCGCTTCCACGATGGTGGACTCGTCGTGCAAGCCTGTCAACTGGCGGGTTTGCTCCAAGGTGAGCACACCCAAATTGCGGCGCTCCAACACGTCGTAATCCTTCATCAACCGAATGCCCATGGAGGCTTCCAGGGTGGACACGTCTCCCCTGCCTGTGCAAGGCGAATTCTCCGTGGCCACCACGAAAATGGCGGTCCCCACTGCGCTGGTCGATTTCACCTCCACCATCGTGCCGTCGCGACCTGCGTCCATGCTGAACGGCTCGTTGATGTTGGACTTCATGACGAAGTGCCTTGCCTTGGGGTAGGCCAAAATCCAACCCAGAGGCACAATGAACATCGAGCCGAGCAACGCCTTCACGTTGAGGCGGGCGTCTTTGGTGATCTCCGTTTCAAACGTGTCGTACCCCTCCTTCTCCAACTTCAACTCGAGGGTGGTCCCGGTGGGCTTGGCGTCTTTGTGTCGCATGGGGGTTTGGCCCACATAGAACCCGTCGGCGTACACGTCCGCCCCAGAAGGCGACGAGGTGATTTTCACAGAACTCGCGCAGGACGAGAACAAGACCAAGGCCGCGAGGGCCAACGAGGAGGAAGACTTCAAGATGTTCATGGCAACGGCTTGGGCCACGCAAAATTAATGCCAAGCCTTCGGTCGGCGGTCTGAAGGGATGTTCGACCTTTGCGCCCGCAAAACCACCCCTCATGAGCGGCATTCGCAACGTGGCCATCATCGCCCACGTCGACCACGGGAAAACCACCCTCGTCGACAAAATCATTCACCAGTGCAACGTCGTCGACGACCGCAAAGACTCTGGAGAACTCATCTTGGACAACAACGACCTCGAGCGGGAGCGCGGGATCACCATCTTGGCCAAGAACGTCAGCGCGACATGGAAAGGCGTCAAAATCAACTTGATTGACACCCCTGGCCACGCGGATTTTGGCGGAGAAGTGGAGCGTGTGTTGAAGATGGCCGACGCGGTGTTGTTGCTTGTCGACGCCTTCGAGGGCCCCATGCCGCAGACGCGCTTCGTGCTTGGCAAAGCGATTGAGCTTGGGCTCAAGCCGATTGTGGTGGTGAACAAGGTGGACAAAGAAAACTGCACCCCTGATCTGGTGCAGGAGCAGGTGTTTGACCTGATGTTCAACCTGGATGCCACAGAGGAACAGCTTGATTTCCCGACGGTGTACGGGTCCGCGAAAAACGGCTGGATGGCTGAGGACTGGAACAACCCCACCGAAGACGTCACCCACTTGTTGGACGTCATCTTGGAACATGTGCCCGAGGCGCCCTACGAAGAAGGCACCCCCCAGCTCCAAATCACTTCCCTCGATTACAGCAAGTACACGGGGCGGATCGCCATTGGACGTCTGTACCGCGGCGACCTCCACGCCAACAAGGACTACACCTTGTGCACGGCCGAGGGCAACAAAAAGGTGCGCGCCAAAGAACTGTATGTGTTCTCGGGCCTGGGCAAAGAGAAAGTCGAGCATGTCCGCAGCGGCGACCTGTGCGCCATCACCGGCATGGACGGGTTTGAGATTGGCGACACCGTGGCCGACCTCGAGCAGCCGGAGCCCATGGAGCGCATCGCCGTGGACGAGCCCACCATGAGCTTGCTCTTCACGATCAACACGTCCCCATTCTTGGGCAAAGACGGAGAGTTCCTCACGAGCCGTCACATCCGCGAGCGCCTCGACGCCGAGCTTCAGAAGAACTTGGCCCTCCGGGTGGAAGCCACCGACAGCGAAGACCGATGGAACGTGTACGGCCGCGGCATCCTTCACTTGAGCGTGTTGATTGAAACCATGCGCCGTGAGGGCTACGAATTGCAAATCGGCAAGCCTCAGGTGCTGTTCAAGGACATCGACGGCGTGCAGCACGAGCCTTTTGAGCATCTCGTCATCGACGTGCCGGAGGCCACCGCAGGCAAGGCCACCGAATTGGTCATGATGCGCAAAGGCATGCTTCAAGTCATGGAAGCCAAGGGCGACTTGCAGCACATGGAATTCCGCATCCCCTCCCGCGGTCTGATTGGCCTGCGGAACCAAATCCTCACCGCCACCGCCGGGGAAGCCGTCATGACCCACCGGTTCGATGGGTACGAGCCTTATGCCGGCGATTTGGCCACCCGGAGCACAGGATCCTTGGTAAGCATGGAAACAGGCCAAGCCAGGGCCTACGAAATCGACCGACTGCAAGACCGCGGCATCTTCTTCATCGATCCAGGACAAGACATCTACGCCGGTCAAGTCGTGGGCGAATCTGCGCGCGACACGG
>CBFHQO010000057.1:0-1371 GCA_965658045.1 uncultured Flavobacteriales bacterium
CGATCGAGGGCTGATATCCCTAGCTTAGAGCGTCATGATGGAATTGGTGAAGAAGCTGCACTTGAAGCGGCCATTGGTGTTTTTTGACCTTGAGACGACTGGGACCAAGGTGGGGGTGGATCGGATCGTGGAGATGGCCATGGTCAAACTCATGCCCGATGGCACAGTGATCAAGAAGCCTGAGGCCCCTGGCAAGGAACACCGCATTTTGGTCAATCCGGAAATGCCCATTCCGCTTGAGAGCAGCTTGGTGCATGGCGTGTACGACGAGGATGTCGCGGACGCTCCGACGTTTGGCCGCATCGCCCCGGGGCTGCTCAAGTGGCTCCATGGTTGCGATTTGGGCGGCTTCAACAGCAACCGATTCGACGTGCCCATGTTGGCCGAGGAGTTCTTGCGTGTGGGCATCGACTTTGGATTGGAGGGGCGGCACTTGGTTGACGTCCAAAACATCTTCCACAAGATGGAGCAGCGCACCCTGCGTGCGGCCTACGATTTCTACTGCGGCAAAGCGTTGGAAGGCGCGCACGAAGCGCTTCCTGATACGCTCGCGACGGTGGACGTGTTCTTGGCGCAATTGGAACGGTACAAAGACCACACGGTCCTCAACAGCCGCGGCGAGACGGTGGGGCCTGTGCCTTCGGAGGTGGAAGCCTTGGCGGAATTTTGCCGAATGCGCAACAACGCCGACCTCATGGGGCGCCTGGTGTACGACGACGATGGAGAGGTGGTGTTCCAGTTTGGCAAGCACTCCGGCAAGCGCGTCAAAGACGTGCTCGCCAAGGACCCCGGTTATTTCGGTTGGATGATGCAAGGGGATTTCCCTCGTTACACCAAGCGTGTTCTCCAAAAGGTGAAAGACGGCGAGCTGTGACGGCCCGCAAACGGGTGGCCGTTTGGGTCTCCAACGACTTGAATTTTGACCAGCGGGTGGCCAAGACGTGCCAAACGTTGAAGGACGCAGGCTGGGACCCGCACCTCGTGGGACGCAACATGCCCAACTCAGTGCCTTATGCAGGCCCATTCTCCGCAGAAAGGCTGACGTTGGGCGCCCAAGGTGGCGTCCGTTTCTATGCTCAATTGCAAGTCGCCTTGTGGCGATGGATCCAGGCCCATGGAGGGGGATTTGACGCCATTTGGTGCAACGACTTGGACACCTTGGCCCCCGCGGTGGCGTGGGGCAAGTTGCCCGTCATGTACGATAGCCACGAGTACTTCACCGAGGCGGCCGGGTTGACGGGGCGCCCGTTCAAAAAGGCCGTGTGGCGCCTTCTGGAGCGTTGGGCCTTCCGGAAGCTGCCTTGCATGATCACCGTCAACGACAGCATCGCGGAAGCCTACCGCACTGCGTACGGAATCGACGTGCGCGTG
>CBFHQO010000058.1:0-5604 GCA_965658045.1 uncultured Flavobacteriales bacterium
CCACCGCAGGGGATTGCTCGATGGTTAAGCCATACTGGGCCCATGGTTGAAGGCCAAGCAGGAATGCGCAACACCCAAGGGCTACGGCTTTCAGAGAGGTATTGAAGAGATTCATTCAGACAGATTTTCGTTCTCGTGGACGCAATATAACTCTCAACAACCTGAAGTTCCTCGACCAAAGCGTACTTTTTTTCGACAAACGTGAAAAAAACATCGCCCTGTAAAATTGCTACCCTCACTCCATAGCCACCTTCTCTCGGGAAAAAACATAAAGAATTAGGTGGGTTTTCTTTTTCGTGTTCAACTCGGAAGGACCGGTGTAGATGTAGGTGATGTCCAGTTCCGGATGGCGCGTCCGAAACGCGTCAATTGTGGATTCCCAAGTGTCTTTGTCCGCGAGGAACGGAAAGTCAAATTTCCAAACGTGTTCCACCACCTCGACAGCTTCGACGGGGGTCGCAGCCAAGTGCATGGTATCGTGGCTGAACAACCGAATGGACCACGTTGCCAGCAAGGTGAGGGTGGCTCCCGCGCCCAGTGCCCAGCGCGCCCTGGGCGTGGCCATGAAGCGTGGCGCTTCGCCAGCGGCTTGTTCAGGCAGCATGCGGAACATTCCCCAGGACGCGAGCAGGACCAACCAGAAGAGTCCGTGTTCCAGCAGTTGGAAGCGGTCCCCGAAGATTTGGTCTGCGATGGAGAACAGCGCAAACAGCGTCAGGGACGCCGACACGGCGCGGAAGAACCACGTGTTGGCGCGGTCTTGGTCTTGTCGTACCTCGTGTAAGGCGGCAATCAGGTAGAGCACGAAGCTCAGCGCCTCGAGCCCGGAGACCCCAGCCAAGGCTACGGTAGCGAAGAGCGGGTCCTTCAGTCCAAGCGAGGCGAAGAATTTGACAAAAAGGGCGAAGAAATCTTTGCCCACCCAAAACGGATGAACGTCAGGAACGACTTTGTCGACGAAGCTGAGGCCCCAGAACAAGGTCCAAAACCCGACAATGCACGAGCGGAGGAGGCGTGGGGCATTCATGAGGCTACGTCTTCGGTGGCGATGTAGAAAATCAACGCGTCCGCCTTTTTCAAACGGAGCGGGTTGGGGACGGTGTAGATGTGGTCGATGCGTTCATCGGGGTGGGCGTCCTTGAACATGCGGAGCGTTTCTTCAAACACGGTGCTTCCACCGAGGAAGGGGAACGACACCTTGTACAGATGATCTCCGACCTCCACCGCATTGAGCGGCGCGGTGCGTCGGTTGAAGTGGTCGGCGTTGTATTTGAAGATGGACCCTGTGGTGGCGGACACCAGGACAGCGGCAAGCAGCAAGGTGCCCCAGGTTTGGGCTTGGGTGAGTGGGGCAGGGGCGAGCGCCTCCGAGTTCAGCCAGTGAAAGGCCGCCCATGACATCAGGCTGATGAACCAAAACAGGGTGTGCTCCAGCAGTTCAAATCGGTCGCCAAAAAGATGGTCCCCAACGGAGAAAAAGGTGAAGGTTGCCAGCGTGGTGACGGTGCCCGCCAAGAACCACGTGTGCGACGCGGCGTCCCGACGCTTGAGGAAGAGAAGGGTGCCGCCAGCGAAGAACACCAGGGCGAACACCTCCAACGCCGCCGCCACCACCAAGCCCAAGTCGGCAATCCAGGGCGCGGGCAATCCGGCCGACGCGAAATACTTCTGGAATTGCGCAAAGCGGTCACGCCCCACCCACAGAAAGTGGGCGCCGCCGACGATTTTGTCGACCACGTTGAACAGCCAAAACAGCGTCCAGTACGCCAGAATGCCGAGTCGAATCCAATGCCCCGTGTGGGCGCCAAACCGAGAAGATGCCATGTCGAAAGGTTTCGCCAAGAAGGTACATCAAACGGACCGGGCGGCTCAGCGTCCAGCGGCCTCGTCCGACACCCCGTTGACGTAGCGCCCCAGGATGTCCACGCTGTCGGCGAGGAACGCGCCGTCGAAGCCTTCAAAGACCGCGCGTTTCTCTTCCGGCGAGGCCTCGTTCAGGGCCTGCAAAAACGGCACAGACAGCGGCGCGTAGCTCCAATGCCATGCCTCAGGCTGGTACCCGGGACGGTCGGATTCCGGAGTGTACACCTCCACGAACCCGAAGTCCTCCGCATGGGTGCGAAGCCATGCCAAGGTTCGGGCCCCTTCACCCTGTTCAAAGTCCGCAGGTTCCAGGCTGTGCATGTCCACGTCAGTGCCCCAGTGGTGCCTGCTGCTTCCGGGCATGGAGCTGAACCGAAGGATGTCCAGCGCACGGTCCACGGGCGCCATGCCCATGCGCTGCGCCCCGTTCCACTTTCGGTTCCAAATCGACGCCTGATGACCAAACGTCCGGGTCGCGCTCAAGGCCGTCAACGAAATCCCTTCGGCGGCCGCGGCGCCGTGCATCCGCACAAACGCGTCCCGCGCCTCGCGGCGCAGGTGCATGCCGTCGTGGCTGCAGAGTTCTGAAGGAATGGGGGCAAAGGCTGAGTCCTGGGTGGGAGAGACCCTGCCCATGAGTTCCCGCAGAGGGGGGATGTGCACATCGGGGAAGGGATCAATCACCACCTCGACGGTGTCCCCGCCCGATGACGGCGTGCCGTCCTCCGTGACGCCACCTTGACTGCAGGCCATCAAGGCGCACCACCCCAACATCGGAAGGGCGCGCCAGCCTCGCATCAGTGGATGCCTTTCTCGGCGAGGTAGCGCTCGGCGTCGAGGGCGGCCATGCATCCTGTGCCCGCCGCGGTGATGGCCTGGCGGTACACCTTGTCGGCGGCGTCGCCGCTGACGAAGACGCCTTCCACGTTCGTCTTGCTCGTGCCCGGCTCGGCGTTCACGATGTAGCCTTGGTCGTCGAGGGTGATGAAGTCGGCGAAGACGTCTGTGTTGGGCTTGTGTCCAATGGCCACGAAGAATCCGGTTGCAGGAACGGTATGCTCTTCGCCGCTCATGTTGTTGCGAACCTTCACGCCTTCCACCGCCTCGGCGCCGAGAACCTCCACGGTTTCGGTGTTGAAGAGAATCTCGATGTTCTTCATGTTCTTCACGCGGTGCTGCATGGCCTTGGACGCGCGCATTTCGTCGCGGCGCACGAGCATGGTCACCTTGGTGCAGAGCTTGGCGAGGTAGCTGGCTTCTTCGCAGGCGCTGTCGCCAGCTCCGACGATCACCACCTCTTGGTTGCGGTAGAAGAATCCGTCGCACACGGCGCACGCGCTCACGCCGCCGCCTGCGTCACGCAAACGCAGCTCGCTTTCGAGGCCCAGCCATTTGGCCGAGGCGCCGGTGCTGATGATCACGCTGTCGGCGTGGATTTCGGTTTCTTGGTTGTCGCCCACCCACACCTTGTGCACGGGGCCGCTGAAGTCCACCTTGGTCACCCAACCGTAGCGCACGTCGGTGTCGAATCGCTTGGCCTGGTCCTCCAGGTCCTTCATCATCTGAGGGCCGTTGATGCCGGCGGGGTAACCTGGGAAGTTGTCCACCTCGGTGGTTTCGGTCAACTGACCACCGGGTTGTTGGCCTTGGTACAAGACGGGTTTCATGTCTGCGCGGGCGGCGTAGATGGCGGCAGTGTAGCCTGCGGGGCCTGAGCCCACGATCAAGCAACGGTGATGTTCAGGAGCACTCATGGTAGGGAGTCGTTCAGGGGTTCGTCAAGTCGTTCCTCAAGGAACAATGGAGGCCAAAAATAACCGACGCCCCCTGCCCCCCGTGCACCCAGGGTCACGTCCGAATCCAAAACTTGTCAACGCATGCCGCGCTCCAGCGACACGAAGGCGTCCCAGAGCACGTCGTCCGGGGGCGGCGCCAAGATGGAGATCGTTTCCCGCTTCACAGGATGGATGAAGTCGATGCGTCTGGCATGCAGGTGGATCGACGCGTTGTCGTTGGTGCGTCGAGCCCCGTATTTCACGTCCCCTTTGATGGGGCAGCCAAGCTGGGCCATGGTGGCCCGGATTTGGTGGTGGCGTCCCGTTTTTGGGAGCACCTCCACAAACGCGTAGTGGTCCGACTTGCCCTTGAGCTCGTACATCAGCTCACATTCCTTGCGGTTGTCCGCCGGTTTGTCGTGCGCGAAACTCTTGTTGAGCTTGTCGTTTTTGGCCAAAAAGTTGATCACGTGGCCCTCTGTTTCAGGAGGGGCCGGCTTCACCACCGCCCAATAGGTTTTCTGCATTTCACGGTGGCGGAACATCGTGCTGAGGCGCTTGTGGGCCTTGCTGGTCCGGGCGTACAAAATCACCCCGGAGACGGGCCGGTCCAACCGGTGGACGGTCCCGATGTAGGCCTTGCCTGGCTTGTTGTACTTCTGGGCGACGTACTGGGCGACCACCTCGCAGAGACTGGCTTCGCCTGTCCCGCTGCCTTGGACCACGTCGCCACTTCGCTTGTTCACGGCCACAATGTGGTTGTCCTCGTACAGCACTTGGAGGTTGTCCTTGGTGCTGTGGACAATGGGGGACTTGGGTTTCTTGACAAACCGGTGGAAGGCCCCGTCGTTTCGGCGGCCTTGAGGGGCGTCGCCGTGGGCCATCAGTACTGCTCCGATTCGTTCGGGAAGTCCACCGCACGCACGTCGCTCACGTATTGGCGGATGGCGCTGAACATTTGGTCTCCGAGGTCTCCGTACCGACGCAAGAAGCGCGGGGAGAACGCCTGGGTGATGCCCAACATGTCGTGCAGGACGAGGACCTGGCCGTCGCACTCCGCGCCGGCGCCAATCCCGATGGTGGGACAGTCCACCGCGGCGGTCACCTCGGCGGCGAGCTTGGCGGGGATCTTTTCAAACACGATGCTGAAGCAGCCGATGTCGTTCAACATTTGGGCGTCCTCTTTCAGGCGTTGCGCTTCCTCCTCTTCCTTGGCGCGTACGGTGTAGGTGCCAAACTTGTAGATGGACTGCGGGGTCAGCCCCAAGTGGCCCATCACCGGAATGCCGGCAGACAGGATGCGTTCGATGCTTTCCTTTACTTCGCGTCCGCCCTCGAGTTTCACCGCGTGGGCGCCGCTTTCCTTCATGATGCGGATGGCGCTGTTGAGCGCTTCTTTGGAGTTCCCTTGGTAGGTGCCGAAGGGGAGGTCCACCACCACCAACGCACGCTTGGCGGCGCGCACCACGGCTTGGGCGTGGTAGATCATTTGGTCCAAGGTGATGGGCAAGGTGGTCTCGTGACCCGCCATCACATTGGAGGCGCTGTCGCCCACCAGGATGATGTCCACCCCCGCTTGGTCCACCACGGTGGCCATGGTGTAGTCGTACGCGGTGAGCATGGCGATTTTCTCGCCGCTTTGCTTCATTTCGTGGACCACCTGGGTGGTGATGCGCTTGGCTTCTTTGTGCACAGACATGGTGCGAAGGTAACGCTCAGACCAAACGTCGAAACGTGAAATTCAGCCGGGGTTCATGCACCCTCGCGCGCTTGGGCACGCTGTGTTCGTGCACGTCTTGCAAGTGCTCCATGACCAGCAAGTCGCCGTGTCCCAGCTCTAGGTTCACCACCTCCTTCGTGCGTCTGTCTCGAATCTTGAAGGTGCGGCCCGCACCCATCCAGTGCTGCTTCTCTTCGGCGCTTCGATACGCAAGCTTATCAGCGATAGGCAACGCGAGAGCGTTGG
>CBFHQO010000059.1:0-35278 GCA_965658045.1 uncultured Flavobacteriales bacterium
GTGTCGATGCCAGCGTGGCTGATGACCACCTCTCGGCCGTCGCCAAGGTGGTTGATGGAAGGCCAACCGATGCGCACGTTTTCAATGCGCTCGTACGGCTGCTCGCCCCACACCTCACCGTCGTAGAAATTGTAGCCTGTGCCGCGGTCTTCGAACGGCGTCACGTCCAAAGACATGGTCCAAGCTGCGCTGACGGCGTCTCCATTGCCGGCCATGCGGTCGTCGATGGCACCGTTCGATTGCAAGTCGTATTGGGTGATCCCGATGACCTGACGTTCCACCACCAAGTCACGCACTTGCACGTGGTCGGCAGATGGGATCTGCTCCGAAGAAACGGGCGTCTCAGGACGGTGGTCGATGTCGAGCACGGCATGCGTCGGCATGGGTGCTTTCACCCGCGCATGGGCGGGGAGTTGAGGGGCTTGTCCCAGGTCGTGCTTCTGGGCGAGCGAGGGCGCCGCGGCCAGCAGACCGAGCGCGAGAAAGGCAAATTGTTTCATGAATCAGGTGATTTGTCGACAAAATACCTCCCGCACTTGGGAGAAGCAAACCACCTGTCCCTTCAGGACTTGGGCAGCGTGGCCAGGACGGTTTCGCGCCCCTTCACTTTTTGGTCCAGGCCCACGTGGATGTCGGTCCCCAACGGCAGAAACACATCAATCCGGGACCCAAACTTGATGAAGCCAACCTCCTCGCCCAGGACCACGTTCTGGCCGGGCTCGATGTAGTGCTTGATGCGTCGCGCCACCGCCCCGGCGATTTGACGGAAAAGCACCGGGCCACGGTCGCCTTCGATCACCAAGGTGGTGCGTTCGTTTTCCGTGCTGCTCTTGGGGTGCCACGCCACGAGGTATTTCCCGGCGTGGTAGATGGCGTGGGTCACTCTGCCCGCCATGGGGGCCCATTGCACGTGCACGTTCAGCGGGCTCATGAAAATGCTCACCTGAATGCGCTTGTCCCCAAACACCTCCGGCTCGTTCACCTCCTCAATGACCACCACCTTTCCGTCGGAAGGGCACAGGATTTGGCCTTCAGCCGCCACAGGGGTGCGCTTGGGAACCCGGAAAAACTGGGCCACCAAAGTGAAATCGACCAAGGCCAACACAGCGACCAACTGGACCACCCATGTCGCCGCGTTCAACTGCCACGCCAGGACCACAGCCCCTCCTCCCACGGCCGCCACAAGGGCCATGATTCCAAATCCTTCTCGGTGAAACGTCATGCTCTCAGATTTCAGGTGCGAAAATGCACCAAAGAATCACATAGGTCGGCGCCGCGATCAAAAATCCATCGAAACGGTCCATCACGCCTCCGTGGCCAGGCAACAGATTGCCCGAGTCTTTCAAGCCTCGCCGACGTTTCCACGCGCTTTGAATCAAATCGCCAGTCGTGGACAACGCCCCCATGAGCGCGCCGAGCCACATCCACTCCAATCCCAACGACGCCCACGCCACACAAGCGGAAGCCAACGCGCCGCCCAAGGTGCCTTCCCACGATTTGCCAGGCGATACGGTGGGTGCAAGCTTGTGCTTGCCAAAGGGCTTGCCCACCACGAACGCGCCCGTGTCGTTGGCCCAAATCATCCACAAGAAGGACAACACCGGCCAAGGGTTGTAGGGCTTGGCTTCGCCCAGCCACACCAAAGCAGCCAACGCCGGCACGGGAAAGAGGATGACCAGCGCTTTGGGGAATTTGGCCTCCGGGCATGCAGGGGCCTTGGCCCACTCCACCCACGCCAGGGCCGCGACCAACGCCCAAAGTCCCGCGTTGGTCCAAGGCGACCAGGATACAGCCCCCATCACCACGGCCACGAACACCACGCCAGTCAACCCACGGGTGACCCATTCGTTGGACGACTTGCCACTCACGATTGGAGGTTTTGAAGCCAAACCTTGGCCTGCTCGCTGTGGGATTCAGGCACCCAAATCTCCACGGGGCGTGTGGCGAAGCACATGCCGACGTAGCTGGAATCTTGCTTGTTCATCAACACGGACGGGATGCCTTCCGCTTCAAGACCGCCTTGAATCACCGGCGCCATGTTGGCGTCGTGGCAGTGCATGGCAAGCACCCATCCCTTCATGCAGCAGGGTCTTCCGCAGGCCCGTCTTCCGGAGTGTCGGCCTCTGGCGCAACGTCAGGCACAGCCTCCCCGGCAGCCTTCGCGACGGGGGACGCGAGCTGCTTGTCTGTTCCGAAGGGACGCGCACCCAAGATGCGCTCCACGTCTTCCCGGAAGATGACCTCGTTTTGGAGCAAGGAATCCGCGAGCGCCTCCAACTTGTCGCGGTGGCTTGACAGAATTTCCTTGGCCCGGTCGTAGGCCCGTTCAATCACAGCGCTCACTTCTTCGTCGATGATGCGGGCGGTTTCCTCGCTGTACGGCTTGGTGAAGCTGTTCTCGCCGCGGCTGTCGTAATAGCTGCGGTTGCCCACACGCTCGTTCAACCCGTAGACGCTCACCATGGCGTACGCCTGCTTGGTCACCTTTTCCAGGTCGCTCAGCGCCCCTGTGGAGATTTTGCCAAACATGATCTCCTCGGCGGCACGTCCGCCCAGGGTGGCACACATCTCGTCGAGCATTTGCTCGGTGGTGGTGATGGCGCGCTCCTCGGGGAGGTACCACGCGGCACCCAGGCTTTGGCCCCGTGGCACGATGCTAACCTTCACCAGCGGCGAGGCAAACTCGACCAACCAGCTGACCACGGCGTGCCCGGCCTCGTGGAAGGCTATGGTGTTCTTCTCGTCTTCGCTGATGATCTTGGACTTCTTCTCCAGACCTCCCACAATGCGGTCGACCGCATCCAAGAAATCTTGGTGGGTCACCAACTTCCGGTCTTTGCGGGCGGCGAACAAGGCCGCCTCGTTGCACACGTTGGCGATGTCCGCCCCGCTGAAGCCTGGCGTTTGCTTGGACAAGAACTCGATGTCCACCGAAGTGTCTGTCTTGATCGGGCGAAGGTGCACCTCGAAGATGGATTTGCGCTCCACCACGTCGGGCATGTCGACGTAGATCTGGCGGTCGAAACGCCCAGCACGCATCAACGCGCTGTCCAGGATGTCCGCACGGTTGGTCGCCGCAAGGATGATGACCCCACTGTTGGTGCCAAATCCGTCCATCTCTGTCAAGAGCTGGTTCAGGGTGTTTTCGCGCTCGTCGTTGGACCCAAGGCTCGCGTTCTTCCCACGGGCGCGCCCAATGGCGTCAATCTCGTCGATGAAGATGATGGCCGGGGACTTCTCCTTGGCTTGCTTGAACAAGTCGCGGACACGGGACGCCCCCACCCCGACGAACATCTCCACGAAGTCGGAGCCGCTCAAGCTGAAGAACGGCACCTGGGCCTCGCCCGCCACGGCCTTCGCCAACAAGGTCTTGCCCGTGCCAGGAGGGCCCACGAGCAAGGCGCCTTTCGGAATCTTGGCCCCGAGCTCGGTGTACTTGCCGGGCTTTTTCAAGAAGTCCACGATTTCGTGCAATTCCTCCTTGGCGCCGTCCACACCCGCCACGTCCTTGAACGTCACGTTGGTGCCCTCGCCGTTTTCAAAGACCTGGGCCTTGGACTTGCCGATGTTGAAGATTTGTCCGCCACCCGCGGGGCCGCCGCCCAGCCTCCGAATCAGGAACATCCAGACCACGACCATCAAGCCAAGGAAAATGACCCAAGAGAGGATTTGGCCGCCCCATTCGTTGGGGGGCTCGTAACGCAGGTCGAAGCCCTGGCTTTCCTGCAGTTCCTTCAATTCAGTTTGGTACGCTTCGCCCTTCGGAATGTTCATGCTCGCGTCCGCGCCAGCGTACAGCGCCTGCAGCAGCTGAGGGTCGGACTTGCCGCCGGTCAAGCTGTCTCGGACCGCTTCTGTGAAGTAGAGGTTGGCGCGTGCGCCGTCGTGGCTGACCCGGGTGATTTGGCCTTTCTCCGCCATTTCCTTGAAATCGGGCCATTGCACCTGGCGCTGCGTGGAGGAATCCCCCACCATCACCATCGTGAGCAAGAACATGGCAACAATGGCATACACCCAGTAGAAATTCATCTGGCGGCCAGGCTTGTTGCCTTGCTTCTTTCCCTTGCCAGAAGGGGTTGTGTTCTTGTTGTCCATTGTCAATCCGTTGTGTTGTGGTGCTCGGCAGGCGCATCGCCCCACAGTTCCTCCAGCGCGTAGTGCGACCTGGCTTCGCTGTGGAAGATGTGAACGACCACATCGCTGTAGTCCAAAATCACCCACTCTCCCCCTCTCAAACCATGAACCCCCCACGGACGTTCATTCAACACCTCACTTGTTGTGCGCTCCACCTCCCTGGCCAGCGCCTCGACCTGCGTTCTGCTTGTGGCCGACGCCACCACAAACGTGGAGGCAATGGCGTGGGTCAGGGGACGCAAATCCAAGGAAACAATGTCTTGGGCCTTGAGCGAGTCGAGGCCTTGAACCACACATTGGGTCAAGGCTTCGGTGGGAGGAGGTGCAGTTGATTTCATGCGCAAGCAAGCCTGTCAAAGGTACTACTTTTGAGGAGCTTCCCTTGGCCAACGAAAGCCAAAAGCCCAGACCCGCCGTGACCTTCACCCACCTTCACCAACCCTCCGTGCCCAGCACCAACGTGTGGGCCCTGTCTTGGTTGAAGGAACACGGACTGAGCGGTCCCACGCTGTTCACCGCAGACGGCCAAACCGCCGGTCAAGGACAACGCCACAAAACGTGGAGCACCCACCACGGCGAAGACCTCAGCATGAGCCTGGCCTTGCCGGTGCAATCCGGCTGGACGCCCCCGATCTTCAACATGGCCGTGGCCCTGTCCTTCAGGGCTTCGTTGGAGCGCTTGCGCCCACCTCATGCCGCCAAGACCAAGGTGCAGATCAAGTGGCCCAACGACATCCTCCTCACGCAAGAAGGATCAAGACGCAAGTGCGCAGGCATGTTGGTCGAGAACGTCTGGCGCGGCACCTCGTGGTCCGCCACCGTTGTGGGCCTGGGGGTGAACGTCAACTCCGAGCGGTTGGCGTCCCCATTTCATGCCACGAGCTTGCACGACGCCTGGGGCATCACCCTGCACCCCGCAGATGTGGGTCAACGCTTGACTCGAGACCTCATGGAACAGTTGGCCCACCCCATGGACCCGACCTCCGTGTTGCGCGGGTTCAAGGCCCACCTGTTTGGGCTGGGTGTGGAGCGCCACTTCGATGTGGGCGACCAAACGAAAAAGGGGGTGCTGTCCGACGTGGACGAGCAGGGGCGCGCGAAGTTCACCTGGGCCCAGGGACGCCGGGACGACTGGCTTCAATCCGGCGACGTGAAATGGCGCTTCGAGGACGCCGGTCAGAACCGAGACTGAAGCGCCTCGGCCATCTTGCCAAACAACCCGTTCAAGGCAGGCTCCACCATCATTTTGGTGAAGGGGTTGAGCTCCGCATCGCAGCCGACCTTGAAGGTGCACCCGTCGCCGTGGGGGGTCAACACCACGTCCAACGTGAATTTCACGGGCGTGGGCGCCTTGGTCGCCAAGGTGAGAACGGTTCCTTCAGTGGCAGAGCCGTCCAAGGTGCGGTCCAAGTGGATGCCCACCCCGCCGGTGACTTTGAACGAACAGGATTCTCCTTCCCATTGGAAGTCGGTGACAGGGCCTTCGGAAAGCAAGGCTCCGAAGCCCTCCCACTGCTGGATGTCGCGGGCGACAGTCGCGCAATCGGCGTTCAGCGCCACCAAAGGTGATTCAATGCGGGTCATGACGGTTGGTTGGAGTCGCTCCAAGCCACAGGGTCCGAGGACCACCCTTGAAGGAGCGTGTTTTGGTCTTGTGTGATGTACCCCTCGGCTTGTGCCTGGGCCAACATGGTTGGGTAGTCCGTCAGCACCTCAAAGGGACACTTGGCATCTTCAAACCGCGCCACAGCGTCGCCAAATCCGTAGGAAAAAATGGCCACCAGGCCCTTCACCTCCAGGTCCACTTCACGCAACGCTTGGACGGCGTTGAGGCTGCTCTTTCCCGTGGAAATCAAATCCTCAATGACCACCACGTTCCGCATCACGCTTAAGTCGCCTTCCACCTGTTGGCCGGTGCCGTGGGCCTTGGCCGAGCTTCGGACGTAGCAAAAAGGAAGCCCCATTTCTTGGGCCACCAACGCGCCAAGGGCGATGCCTCCGGTGGCCACCCCCGCGATGCCGTCTGGCTTGCCGTAGCGGTCCTCGATCAGCTCGCTCGCAAGCTGGCGCACGAAGGTGCGCACGGGCGGGTGAGACAAGATTTTGCGGTTGTCGCAGTAAATCGGTGAAAGACGACCGCTCGCCCACGTGAAGGGGTCGTTGGGTCGCAGCTGAATCGCTTTGATGCGGAGGAGGAATTCCGCTACCTTTCGGCGCTGGTCGGACGCAGTATCCATGGGACAAATCTACGATGTATTCATGCTGAACAGGCGGGTGAAATTTCGCCCGATGCCAGCCCAAAAGACGGCCAACCCGCCGTCTGAAACCAACCCTGGATTGCACCTGGTGGATCCCACGGCGAAGATGCTTCGCGACCTCCCCACCCTCTTGAAGCAAGGCCCTGAATTGGAGGACATCGCCCTGTTTTGCAGCAACGTGGAATCCACCTGGATGACGTTCTGCGCGGGGTACACGGAATTGGCGGCGGCCGGCGGCGTGGTGAAAGACCACGGAGGCCGTGTGCTGTGGATTCAGCGCAATGGAAAATGGGACTTGCCCAAAGGCAAGCTGGAGCCTGGAGAGCGTCTTGAAGAAGCCGCGGTGCGGGAAGTGGAAGAGGAAACGGGCATCACCGACCTCACCATCGTGGGGGAGGCGTTTTGCACGTTCCACACGTACGAGGCAGGTGGCGTGGTGCATTTGAAAACCACCTTCTGGTACCCCATGAACCACAACGGCGACGCCACCCCAGGTGAACCCCAAGCCATTGAGGGCATCACCGACGTGACGTGGTTGAAGCCACCGTTCCCCAAGACCACCCTGGACAACACGTTCTCGAGCATCCAACAGGTGCTGGACACGTTGCTGTGACGTCAATCACGGGCGGCGCGACCCAGACAGCTTTTGCCAGGGGCGCATTGCGGTGAAAAGGCCCTCGGAAGGAAGGGGCGCTTGGTGGGTTTGGATTTGACCATCCGGGCGCACAACCACAACTTGCGGCACGCCCAAGATGTCCAAACGGTCCCACCACCCCGGGTCGCGGCCCACCCATCGCACTTGTTCACGCACGTTGGCGCGCTTCTTCAACGTGGCGTACAACCCTTCTTCGTCGCCGTCCACAGACAAGACCCCCCATGTGACGTCAGGCCCTGCCTCGTTCGTCGCCCAGTTTCGGAGCAGGACGAGCTCCCGGTCTCCAGCACTGGAACCGTCACGGGTGACAAGCCACACGCTCCAACTGCCGTCTCCGGCCCACGCAGGCTCCAAATCTCCATTGGGCAACATCCACCGCATGTCGCCCCACGATTGGGCTGAAGCCAAGTGAGATTGGGTTTGGTCCGACAACCGCCGAATGTCCGCGACCTCACATTGGTCGCGCCACCTGATGTCCCACCACGCCTCGGCCCATCGGGACCACGATTGAGATTGCCCCAACCACATGGCCAAATGCACCTCATCCAAGGACCAAGACAAGGCCTGACAGAGGCTGTCCACCTGGCCTGTGGCCGCCCAACTGCGCCATGGAGCCCTCCGGTCCTCCAACGGTGTCCACCATGCTTCGTGCTCCAACTCCCACGCGGAACACCAGCCTGGGGAAGCCAATTTTTGGGCCCAGGACCTGGGGTCGGAGGTCGCATTTCCTGCCAAAAACCCGGTGTCCGACGCCGAAGCACCGAGCCCCATGCGCCACTCCAAGACCTGCGCACGCGCAAGGTCGCCCCACAGCGAATGTGGTGGGAAGGACCCGAGTCGATCCACCTGCCAAGAGGCAGCACTGTCCAACGCACCGCGCAGGGCCGATTGGGCACGCTCCACCCCCCCACCGACCAGCCCCAATCCCACAAGTTGGTCCAGGTCCAAGGAGTCTTGGGCCGCTTCCAATTCGCGGGTGAACGACGCCAGTCTGGCGCCAGGATGCCCTTCTGGATACACCACTGGAGCTGGGTTGCCCCGCAACTTCAAAGGCCTTCTGGAAGGCCAAACCAAGGTCAACGTGTCCGTTCCTCTTGGTTCCGCGTCGTCCACGACGAGGGTCCAGGCCCAGGGCAACGCCTCCAACGTGTAAACCCCACGGTCTGCCCGGCTCCAGGCGCTGAGGCCGGAATCGTCGACCACCAAATCGGCCCCTTGAACCGCATGTTGGGCCACGCCGTCCATCCACGTGCTGATGTGAAGGGTGTGTCCCGCGTCGTCCAGTTGGCACGCAGGTTCTCCAGCCTCGTCCACCCAACGGATGACAACGTCGGTTTGGCCCCAGGCGCCCATCACGTGCGCTTGGAAGAGCAACCACGCAACCCCCATGAAACGACGCATCAACCGGCCGAACTCCATGGGAAACGTGCTGCCAAAGCTTCAGGCACAAATGGCCGAATGTCTCCTCCGTGGCTCAACACCTCCCTGACCACGGTGGAGTGGATCGCCGTGAAGGCAGGGTCGGTCAGGAGCACCACGGTGTCCAAATCGGGGTGCATTTGGCGGGTCATCTGCGCAATGGTCTTCTCGTAATCGAAGTCGGTGCTGTTTCGAACTCCACGCAGTTGGACCGCGGCCCCCACCTTGTGGCAAAACTCGGAGGTCAACCCTGTGTAGGACATGACCTTAACCCTGGGCTGGTCTGCAAACGTTTCCCGCAACATCGCAAGCCGTTCTCCCACAGGGAAGGCGCCCTTTTTGGTGCTGTGCTGGCCCACCGCCACGATGACCTCGTCGAACAAGTTGAGCCCGCGAAGCACCACGTTTTCGTGACCCCGTGTGACGGGGTCAAAGGATCCAGGAAAAACTGCGCGTCGCATTCAATCGAAGGTAAACAAACTGAAATGGACGTGGCCATACTTCCGCGTCAGAACGTGGCCCTCGTCTTGGGACAGGTCCACGCGCTCGCCGTGCTCCAGGACAAACCACCCGCCTGAAGCCAAGATGCCTGCAGACCGAATTGCAGAAGGCAGCTCCGTCAATTTGGGCAAGTCGTAGGGCGGGTCCGCGAACACGAAATCAAACTGGGTCAGCGGCTTGGAAAGGAATCCCCACACGTCCGCACACACCGTGTGCAAGTCGTCGCTGCCCAACTTCGAAGCTTGGGTTGTGGCGAAACGGCACCCCTTGGGTGTTTGTTCAACCGCGGTCACGGAGGCCGCGCCACGGCTCAGGAATTCCAAGGACACCATGCCGGTCCCGGCGAACAAATCCAGGACGTGGGCCCCGTCGAAATCAACCCGTGACGACATCAAGTTGAACAGCCCCTCGCGGCCAAAGTCGGTCGTGGGCCGTCCCTTGAATCCCTTCAATTCAGGGACACGTCGTCCGCGCCAGGCGCCTCCAGTGATCCTCATCCGCGCATCAAGTTCAACACCACGCCCCAACCGCCATCAGCAGCCTGAGGTTGGGCTTCGTTCAACGTCAAAAACCGGCTCCACCCTTGGGTATGTTGGGCGTCGCCAGACCAAACCACCAAGGCGTCCTTCACCTCGGCACCGCTCCGGTGGCACGCATTCACCATCGCGTACAACGCATCTTCTGACGTGCATCCGGCCTGCACATGTTGCTCCCATTGCAACACCTGACCGGCCGCGGCCGCGGCGTGCATTCCTTGGTCGCCCATGTGAACCCGAAACACCCAAGCATCCTCGGGCTGAGTCTGGGACAGGCGGATGGCCTCGCGGGCCATGACCGAGGCCATGGACGTGACTTGGGCTTGCGGAAACACCTTCGAAATGTGGTTGGACCACATGGGGTCTCCGGACGTCACCATGTGGCACCGGGTGCCTCCCCGGTTGAACGCCTCCACCCTGACGCCCTCTTTGGAGGTGGGGCCATGCTGCCTGGCATGTGCATCGACCAGCACATCTCGGTCCTGACCGTCGTGCAATTCAGTGGGGACCATGGTCGTGGAAGCGCCCCACTCGGCGCACACCACGTCGCTGCCAGCCCCCACCTGGTTGCGCAGGGCGGTCAGCACTTCGGGCACCATGTCCGCCCGTGAAATTTCTCGTTGCCTCGCTTGGGACTCGTGAGGCATGGCCCACCTGAGCCACGCGCCATCCCAAAGCAAAGCCAACTTCCCCATCCGCGGATCAGTTGCGCCAGTTGCCGTCCCGGTGCGCTTCAGAAAGCGACCCGAACCGCAGGGTGTCTTTCTTGACCTTGTCCCGGCCAAAGGGTGTGGGGTCCTGGACCAGGATGGTGGGCTGCCACACACGGCCGACCTCCACCGCGCCGGTCTTCATCACAAATCGCTCCCCTGTGTAGGGGTTGAACGGCAACGAATCGAGGCTCACCTGGGCCAAACGTTGGGCCTTTCGCACCTCAGGCGCGAGGTTCTCCGCGTAGAAGGAGGTGAACAGGGTGTCCCGGACTTTGTAGGGGCTGGCGTCCTCCATGATGAGGTCGAGCAAGCCTTGCTCGGTGAGCCCTTCACCTTCCGCCACCTCGGCGATTTGGTCGCGGGTCAACACGTACCCTTCCTCGCGGCTTTTGGCCTCGGGCAAGGTGTCGTGGAACGACCCCATGTTGAACTCCACGGGAACCACAGGCTCTTGGACAAATTGGATGAGGCTGTCGAAGGTTTCTGCGAACGTTCCGTAAACCGAGAGGTGAGACTCTTGCGCGGCACGGATGTCCTTCAAACGCTGGATGGTCGTCGCATTCACGCGCTTCTTCGTGGCTTGGAAACTGATCTCCTCGTCCACAGAGTAGAACACGGAGTAGGCCAACCCCACGGCGGACAATCCAGCCACCAAGAGCAGGACGCGGTACATGGTTTGGTTCAAGCGCTCGAGCACCACAGGCATCGCCAACACCCCGACCAAAATCATGGCCAACGAGGCCAGCAACATGGCCGTGGGCTGGCTCTCCAATTCATCTCCACTCAGGTACTTGGCGAGGAATCCAAACCCTCCCAAGAACAAGAGGATGCTGATGACGTACTTGTTGATTTCGTTGAAGAACTTGTCCATGT
The DNA here is from genome assembly GCA_965658045.1 of uncultured Flavobacteriales bacterium. Classification (GTDB taxonomy): domain Bacteria; phylum Bacteroidota; class Bacteroidia; order Flavobacteriales_D; family Sanyastnellaceae; genus UBA11663. Next base: position 11,090 of record CBFHQO010000059.1, read on the forward strand.
GTTCCAATTAAGGCGAATCGCGGTTGGCGTCGCCAAAACTACAACACGCACCGCACCCTGCAACCCTTCCACACCTACCTTCGTCTGCCGAGCCATGCCCCACGATTCGACACGCCCCTTGGACTCCAGAAGAGCCTCCGAATTGGAGGCCCGTCTGCTGGGCCAAATGCCGTTCGAACCCACGGCATCTCAAGCGCGGTTTGCCTTCGTGTGGTCGCGGTTCATCGTGTCTGAAAAACCCCGGTGCGCCCTCATTTTGCGGGGCTACGCAGGCACCGGAAAGACCACCTCGGTGGGCGCTGTGGTCCGCACGTTGCGAGAGGTGCGTCAGCGTTGTGTGCTCCTGGCCCCCACGGGACGGGCGGCGAAGGTCTTGGCCAAGCATGCCGGCCAACCCGCGTCAACCATCCACCGGCACATCTACCGCCCCATGCGCACGCCAGACGGCGGCACAGGCTATGGGCTGATGACCAACAAGCGAACGGACACCCTCTTTGTGGTGGACGAAGCGTCCATGATCGGCGAATCGTCGGGGCTCCCTGCCGGTGGCTTTCAATACCGCAGCCTGCTCGACGACCTCGTGGAGTTTGTGTACTCTGGCCAGGGCTGCAGGTTGATGTTGATCGGGGACGACGCCCAGCTGCCTCCTGTGGGGGCTTCGCTGAGTCCTGCCCTGCAGGGAGATGCATTGAAGGTGGACTTTGGGCTGACGCTGGCTGAGGTCACCCTGGAAGACGTCGTTCGCCAAGAACTCGACAGCGCCATCCTCAGCAACGCCCACGACCTACGCATGCTCATGGGCATGGCGGAGCCCAAGGGTCCGGCGCCGCTGCCTCACTTCGAGCTGGGCACCGGACTGCAGCGCGTGGGCGGCCAAGATTTGGAAGAGCTGCTTGTCGACCTGCACGCCAAGCACGGGGAGGACAACATCGTGGTGATCACACGGTCCAACAAGCGGGCGGTTCAATTCAACCAACACATTCGGGCGAGGGTGCTTTGGCAGGAGGACGGGCTCAACGCCGGCGACCGGCTCATGGTCGTGGCGAACAACTACCATTGGCTTGCAGACCATGAAGAGCTTCCCACCAACCTCATCGCCAACGGCGACACCTTGATTGTCGACCGCATCCAGAAACGCTTTGAACGCCACGACACCCCGTTTGTGGAGGCTGAAGTTCGGCTGGCCGACCAACCGGAATACCCGGCTTTTTCAGTCCATATCAACCTGAGCGTGCTGACGTCCGACCAAGCGAGCCAAGGTCGTGCCGAGCGCCGAGCCTTGTACGACGCCGTGGCGGCCGACCACAGCCATTTGGGCAGCAAGGCCAAAATCCATGAAGCCACGAACTCCGACCCTTGCTACCAAGCGCTGCAGGTGAAATTCGCCTACGCCCTGACCTGCCACAAAAGCCAGGGCGGGCAATGGCAAGCCGTGGTGGTGGACCAAGGCTACATGACCGAGGAGCGCGTCGACTTGGAGTGGCTGCGCTGGTTGTACACCGCGCTGACCCGGGCGGAATCTGAGCTCTACTTGCTCAACTTCGCCGACACCTTTTTCGACTGAGCGCACGCGCCCTGCTCTCGGCAAGGGCACAAAAAAAGCGACCCGTGGGCCGCTTTTTTCATGTCAGGTGTGACTTGAATTCTGCTCAAGCGAGCTCGCGCTCGCTGAAGTAGAACGCGCCTTCAATGGCGGCGTTTTCGTCGCTGTCAGAACCGTGCACCGCGTTGGCCGCAATGCTCTGCGCGAAGTCGGCACGGATGGTGCCTGGGGCAGCTTCAGCTGGGTTGGTGGCCCCGATCAAGGTGCGGAAGTCGGCCACGGCGTTGTCCTTTTCAAGGATGGCCGCCACGATGGGACCGGACGTCATGTACTCGGTCAATTCACCGAAGAAAGGACGCTCCTTGTGAACGGCGTAGAAGGCAGCAGCGTCGTCCATGCTGAGTTGGGTCCACTTCATCGCTTTGATGGTGAAGCCGGCCTCAATGATGCGGTCGATGATTTTGCCAGTGTTGCCTGCGCCTGTGGCGTCGGGCTTGATCATGGTGAATGTGCGGTTGGTCGCCATGGGTAAAAAGATTGGTTGTCTTGCTTTTGGGGTGCAAAAGTACGGTGTCCGTCTCCTCCCACAATGCATCGAGCCCAAAGCGCACCCTATTTTCGTGGCATGAACACGAACACCCCGCTCAGCTCCGTAGATTTGATGGCCTTGGAAGACGCGCACGGCGCGCACAACTACCACCCACTTCCCGTGGTGCTGGACCGTGGAGAAGGCGTGCATGTGTGGGACGTGGAAGGCAAGCAGTACTTCGATTTCCTGAGCGCGTACAGCGCGGTGAACCAAGGGCATTGCCATCCGCGCATCGTCAAGGCGATGCAAGACCAAACCGCCAAGTTGACCTTGACCTCGCGCGCCTTCTACAACAGCATCCTCGGCCCGTACGAGAAGTACGTCACGGAGTACTTCGGCTACGACAAAGTCCTCCCGATGAACACCGGCGCAGAGGCGGTGGAAACGGCCATCAAGATTGCAAGGAAGTGGGCCTACGACGTCAAGGGTGTGCCCGCAGGCGCCGCCAAGATTGTCACGTGTTCAGAGAACTTCCACGGCAGAACCACGACCATCGTCTCGTTCTCGACCGACCCGGACAGCACGGGCGGGTTTGGCCCATACACTCCTGGTTTTGAGGTGATTCCTTACAACGATGTGGACGCCCTCGAAACCGCCCTCCAAGACCCCAACGTCGCTGGATTCCTGGTGGAGCCCATCCAAGGGGAAGCTGGGGTGAACGTCCCTGCCGACGACTACATGCGTCGCGCCCATGCCTTGTGCAAGGCGGCCAACGTGTTGTTCATGGCCGACGAAGTCCAAACCGGCATCGCCCGCACCGGCGCGCTGCTCGCGACCTGCGGCAACTGCTCTTGCGAGGCCAAGTGCGAACGTCAAGACACCTACGTCAAGGCGGACCTCCTGATCTTGGGCAAGGCGATCAGCGGAGGCGCTTATCCTGTCTCTGCGGTGCTCGCGGACGACGACGTGATGGGGGTGATTCACCCTGGCCAGCACGGCTCCACCTTCGGCGGCAACCCCGTGGCGGGCGTGGTGGCGACCGAAGCCCTCGCGGTGGTGGCAGACGAACGCCTCGCCCAGAACGCCCGGACCTTGGGAGCCCGCTTCCGCGAAGCCATGCAAGATTTGGTCGACGAGAGCCCCTTGCTCAAAGGGGTGCGTGGACGCGGATTGCTGAACGCCGTGTTGATCAACGACACCCCGGAAAGCAGCACCGCCTGGGACTTGTGCGTGGCGTTGAAGAACAACGGGTTGTTGGCCAAACCCACCCACGGGAACATCATCCGATTTGCCCCTCCCCTGGTCATGACCGCAGACCAACTCGAGGCCTGCATCGACATCATCGCCAACACCGTTCGCACGTTCAAGAAAGCATGAGCATTTCAGCAAAACACATCCTTGGGGTCGGAATGACGGCGCTCTTCACCCTCACGGCATGGAGCCAGCAAGACTCCACCAGCCGCGAGGTGGCCGACCACCAACACACGTGGTACATGGCCTTCGGGAACCACCGATTGAACGAATCGCTCGCGCTCCACACCGAGTATCAATTCCGCCGCACCGGGCTGGGTCAAGATTGGCAACAGTCCCTCTTGCGGGTGGGCCTCGACTGGATCCGGGACGACCAGCACACCGCCACCGCCGGATACGGTTGGATCCGGAGCTACCCGTACGGGGAACAACCTATTGGGGAAGCCTTCGACGAGCACCGCATTTGGCAACAGCTCATCACCAAGTCGGTCACCGGTTCCTTCAAATGGATGCACCGGTACCGTCTGGAACAGCGCTACATGGACCGTCCTTCAGGGGCATCGTGGCAACATCGGGCACGGTACTTCGTGCAAATCACCTGGCCCGTGCCCAACCATCCCGAGTGGTCGCTGTCCGCCTACGAAGAGGCGTTTGTGGGGCTTCGCGCGTTGACCAACCCTGTGCAGAACCTGCTCCAGCAAAACCGCCTGTCTGTGGCGTTGAACCACAAACTCGCCAACGGCACGGCCCTGCAATTGGGCTACCTGCAACAAGCGCTCTGGAAAGGAGACGGCCGTGCGGAGCGCAACCGCACCTTGCTGGTCGGCGTCCGGCACAACTTGGATTTCAGGACCGCGGCAGACTGAAGGAACCGGCGAGGCTCACTTGAGCCACCCTTGGGCGCGCATCCAATCGTCGTTGTACACCTTGCCGGTGTAGCGTGAGCCGTGGTCGTGGAACAACACGACAGGCACGTCCGTGGGCTTCAATCGGTCTTTCAATTGGCGCAGCCCTTGGAATGCGCTGCCGCAGCTGTACCCGAGCAAGAGGCCTTCCTGCTTGGCCAATTCCCTTGCGGCGTGGGCACCATCCTCGTCGGTGACCTTTTCGAAGTGGTCGATCAAGGAGAAGTCCACGTTCTTGGGCAAGATGTCTTCCCCAATGCCCTCGGTGATGTACGGGTAGATTTCAGCTTCGTCGAACTCGCCGGTTTCGTGGTATTTCTTGAACACGGAGCCGTACGAGTCGATGCCCCAAATCTGGACATCCGGGTTTTGCTCCTTGAGGTACTTGGCGGTGCCGCTGATGGTGCCACCCGTCCCCACACCGACGATGAAGTGGGTCACTTTGCCGTCGGTCTGCTTCCAAATCTCCGGCCCTGTGGTGCGGTAATGGGCCGCGCGGTTCGCCAAGTTGTCATATTGGTTGCACCACACGCTGTTGGGGATTTCCGCGTGCAAACGCTCCGCCACGCTGTAATAGCTGTCCGGGTGGTCAGGCGCCACCGCCGTGGGGCACACGTGCACCTCTGCCCCCATCGCCCTCAACACATCGACCTTCTCCTTGCTCTGCTTGTCGTTGGTGGTGCAAATCAACTTGTACCCTTTCACAATGCAGGCCAAGGCCAGCCCCATGCCGGTGTTGCCTGACGTGCACTCGATGATGGTGCCGCCCGGCTTCAACTTGCCGCTCTCCTCGGCGGCCTCAATCATGGACAGCGCCATCCGGTCTTTGACGCTGTGTCCGGGGTTGAAGTACTCCACCTTGGCCCACACGGGGCAGGGAAAATTCGCCGTCACCTTGTTCAGTCGAATCATCGGCGTGTTGCCAATGGTGCCCAGGATGTTGTCATGCACGTTCATGCGTCCAAAAGTAGCGTGCACCCCCACGCAGACCGCCCCTCCAGGCCCTTACCTTTCAGGTTGTGAGCGTGGAAAGAATCTTGGCCAAACGCATGGCCCGCAACAACCGCCACCTGGGCGCCAGGCCGGTGGTCCGCATTGCCACAGCCGGGGTCGCGTTGGGGGTGGCGCTCATGATTTTGGCCTTGGCCATTGTGCAAGGCTTCCAGCATGAGGTCAAGCAACTGGTGGTGGGGTTCGACAGCCACATCCAAGTGGCGCCGAGCGACCCTTCGGCCGACGGCTTGGTATGGACCACGGGCATGCTCGACAGCCTTCGCCAACTTCCTGGGGTGGCCCAAGTCGCCTTGCGCCACGAGCGGGCGGGCATCCTTGAATCTCCACACGCCTTGCAAGGCGTGGTCGTCCGGGGGGTCGACAGTACCTCGGTGCTGGACCGCATCGAAGGCGGATTGCTTCGAGGACGCATGCCCAAGACGACCACCCAGGGTCCGCGGGACGTGTTGATTGGGGAGCCTTTGGCACGCGCCTTCGACGTGGACACGGGCGACAAGGTCACGTTGTACCTGATCTTGGGCCAGGAAGACATTCGCCCCCGCCCCATGACGGTGGCTGGCGTCTACCAAACCGGCCTTCAGGAATTCGACCAGCGGCAGGTTTGGATTCCCGCCGCCCAGATGCAGGATGCCGCGGCGCGCGGCGCCGAAGCCCAAATCGTGCTGTCTGACAACGACGCTGGACAGCCGACCCGTGCCATGGGACAAGTCTTTGGCCGGGACCCGCGGGGGCTGGGGTGGCGAGGGCGTTGGGCCCAATCCGGCCATAGACGTCGCTCCCTTCCGCTTCAAGACGCGTCTCGCCAGGACACCCACTTTTGGATTGCAGGAACGGGAGCGTTGGCCGACACGGCCCAGCTTTGGTGGGCCGAGGGCCAATGGCATACGTCCGTGTCGTCAGGATCTCACCGAAAGGTGGCCGACGGGTACGACGTGTGGACGACGTCGCTCGCCGACGTTCCTGAAGTGCAGGAGTCCTTGTTTCGGACCATCCCCTACGACTGGTCGGCCACCCGCGTGGACCAACAGCACCCCGAGATGTTCAGTTGGCTGCGCATGTTGGACCTCAACGTGGAGGTCATCGTGGGTCTCATGGTCCTCATTTCCATCGTCAACATGACGAGCGCCTTGCTCATCATCATGCTGGAGCGGCGATCGCAGGTGGGCGTTTGGAAAGCGCTGGGCATGACAGACCAAGCCGTGGTCAGGACGTTCATGTGGCACGCCACACGCATCCTCGGGCAGGGTTTTGCAGTGGGCAACGTCCTCGCCCTGACCCTCGTGGCCGTTCAATCGACATGGCAATGCGTGCCCCTCGACCCAGAAGCCTATTACGTGGACGCCGTCCCCGTCTTGCTCGATGCACCACGCATTGTGGGCATGGAATTAGTGGCTTTTGGCCTGTGCGTGGTGGCCATGCTCCTGCCCGCGCTCTGGAGCGCTCGCATCCGTCCCTCACGAACTTTGCGCATGTCATGAGCCAGCCCCCCACTTGGAGTTTCTCCGCCCAGATTGAACGCTTTGACGTCGATGCTGCGTGGCATTTCCTCGCCATCCCTGCCGAGCACGTGGACGCCGTGCGCGAGGCCGGCGACGGACGATACGTCATCACCGTGAACGACGCCGTGACCTGGCATTGCGGCCTTTTGCCGACGGGCGATGGACGGTGGTTCGTGGCGGTGTCCAAGGCCAAGATCAAGGCCGCCCAGACCACATTCGGCGGCTGGGTGCACGTGGATTTGGCCGTGGACACAAGCAAATACGGCATGCCAATCCCAGACGATTTGCAAGACATGCTCGACGACGACCCTGAATTTTTGAAACGATTTGACGCCATGCTTCCAGGAAAACGACGCGGAATGATTCACCACATCGCCAGCGCCAAGACCGACGCCACCGTCGCCAAGCGCATCCTCAAACTCATGCAAGAATTGGGGCTGGTGTGGGCGCTTTTGGGTTGGTGCCTCTCTGCCCAAGCCCAAACCTTGGGCCACGCCCGGACCGCCGACTACATCCCCCTGCTGGAGGACCTCGCCGTCGCTGTGGTGGCCAACCACACGAGCATGGTCGACGGGCCTGACGGCACCCACCTGGTCGACACCTTGCTGTCGCTCGGGGTGGAGGTGAAGCATGTCTTTGCGCCTGAGCACGGCTTTCGGGGCGACGCAGCCAACGGCGCACACATCGAAGACGGGACCGACGCCGCCACAGGCCTCGCCATTTTCAGCCTCCACGGGTCCAATCGCAAGCCGCAACCGTCCCAGCTGAACGGCATCGACGTGGTCGTCTTCGACATCCAAGACGTGGGGGCGCGGTTCTACACGTACGTGAGCACGCTCATGCTCGTCATGGAAGCCTGCGCAGAAGCCGGGGTCGACTTGATGGTGTTGGACCGTCCCAACCCGCACGGCCACCACATGGCAGGCCCCATGCTGGACCCTGACTTCAAGTCGTTTGTGGGGTGGATCCCCACGCCCATGGTCCATGGCTTGACCTTGGGGGAACTGGCCAACATGGCGGTGGCCGAATCTTGGTTCCCGGCACCGGAAGGCTGGAAGCCGACGGTGGTGGCTTGTCAAGGGTGGGACCACGGCGCGGACTACACACTCCCCATTCCGCCAAGCCCCAACCTGCCCACGGCGGCGTCCATCGACCTCTACCCCAGCTTGTGCCTGTTTGAACCCACCGACGTCAGCGTGGGACGGGGAACGTCTACGCCCTTCGAATTGCTTGGGCACCCCAATTGTCCATGGGGCTCGTACCGGTTCACGCCGGTCCCGACCCCAGGCGCCGCCCCCCATCCGAAACACGAGAACACCCCCTGCTCGGGACAACGTCTGACCGGAATGTCCCAGTCGTGGCGCTCCCGGTCTGAGAACGGCTTGCCCGGATTCACGCTTGCCCCCCTGTGGACGTGGGCCGACATGTGGCGCACCATGCACCAACGGTCGCTGGACGGATTCATCGTGTCGCCCTCGTTCTTCGACAAGTTGGCGGGCACGGACGAGGTGAGGTTGGCCCTGGAAAACCAGCGTCCTTTGGCCCCCCTGACCGAGGCGTGGGCCGAGGACCATGCGGCGTTCTTCAAGCGGGCAGAACCCCACCTTCTCTACCCTTGGAATGCACCAAAACCTGGACGTTGAGCGGGATTTGATGGTATACTTGCACATGCGTTTGTCCTTCACCCACATGTCCTTCTTGGCAGCCACCATGTCTGCGCTTGCAATGGGCTGCACGCGTTACGACCCCTACGAGGGGGAGACGTTCGATTGCGAATGCGGAAACCTCAACTGGGGCGGACGTGAGTTGAACCTTCGCATGGCGGAAGTGGAAGCCTTGGACTCGGCCCAATTCCGTTACCACATCGTGGCGGACCTCCGTGAAGAAGAGGCCATCGTGGCCCGTGAGGAGCCCAGGGATGTCGTGCTGACGCTGACCACCGAATTGGGCGGCACCAGCGCATTCCTGTCCTTCCTCGCCAACGACGAGAATTTCACGATTCAACAGGTCAATTCCCCGAATTCCACGACCCCTTGGACCATGGATGGGGCGAGCGTGAACGTGATGGTTGGTGCCGACATACACACCATGACCATCAACGAATTGAGTGCGCGTCAGGGCAACACCGTCCTGCCTGTCACGGGCACCCTCACCTTCGACCTCGTCGACTGAAGCCTTTTCGTGAAGGCATCGACCTCACAGGGCCGATGACCTCGCGTTCGGTGACCAAGTACACCTCCTCCCCGCGCTTGGGCTCCACGGCGTGCATGCCGGTGAAGGCGCCAAACGCCGGCAGCGTCAACCTGTACCCCGCTTCGCACCCCGTAGACGACTGGGCATAACACGGCACCCGCTCGGACTGCCGCCCGACACCGCGCATCACGGCGGCGGGATGAACGTGGCCACACAGGTGAATCCGGGTGCCCTTGGGGATGTCGTCGTCGGGCTCGTGTGTGAGCACCACGCCCTGCTTTCCCCACATGTCCACCACGTCCAGACCCATTGCCTCGTAGACGATGTCGTGGGCCCGGTCGTGGTTGCCACGAACCAAGATGCCTGTTTCCAGACCAGCGGCCTTCTCGTCTTGGAGCCATGCCTCAAAGTCTTCCCACGCCCGGTTGGGCGACGAGTGAAACAAATCCCCCAGCAGCACCAACGTCTTGGGTCGGCACGCTTTCATGGCCGAAGTCAACACGGAAAGCGTTTGAAAATCGACGGTCGGAGGCACCGCAAGTCCCTGGGAACGAAAGTGCTCCGCCTTGGCCAAATGCAGGTCGCTGACCACGAGCATCGACTCGGCAGGCCACCACACCGCTTTGGCAGGCAGCAACCACATCTCGACGCCGGGCACGTCCCATCGAATCACCCCAGGGATTTTCACCCTGCAAAGGTGGCGAAATCTAAGGCCTGGACGGCGCTTGGGGTCCTTCGAGGTGTGTTTGGCTTTTCGTACTTTCGCTCTCCGAAAACCGACTTTACGATGAGCTTGTATTCAGCATATCTCCAAGAGATTGAAGACCGAAAGGGCGAAGGCCTCCATGCCAAACCCATCGACGACGCGGCGTTGTTGTCCGAGGTCATTGACCAAATCAAGGACCCCAACCACCCGGACCGGGAGGGGTCGCTTCAATTCTTTGTGTACAACGTTCTGCCCGGCACCACCAGTGCGGCCGGCGTCAAGGCGCAGTTCTTGAAGTCCATCGTGCTCGGGGATGTGGAGGTGGCGGAAATCACCCGCACCGCAGCGTTTGAGCAGCTCTCGCACATGAAAGGGGGGCCATCCGTGGAGGTGCTGTTGGATTTGGCCTTGGGAGAAGATGCCGACATCGCGGCTGAAGCTGGAGACGTCCTGAAAACGCAGGTGTTCCTCTACGAAGCGGATACCGAGCGACTGGAAGCCGCGCACAAGGCGGGCAACGCCGTGGCCACCAGCATCATCGAGAGCTACGCCCAGGCGGAGTTCTTCACCAAGCTGCCCGACGTGGAGGAAACAATCGAAGTGGTGACCTACATCGCCGGGGTCGGCGACATTTCCACCGACTTGTTGTCTCCCGGGTCCGACGCGCACTCTCGCTCCGACCGCGAGTTGCACGGCAAGTCCATGTTCGAACACGACAGCGAGCGTCAGCAAGAATTGCTGGAACTTCAGAAGCAACACCCAGGCAAGCGCGTCATGCTTGTGGCCGAGAAAGGCACCATGGGTGTGGGATCGTCTCGGATGTCTGGGGTGAACAACGTCGCCCTGTGGATCGGCAAGCAGGCCAGCCCGTACGTGCCCTTCATCAACATTGCCCCTGTGGTGGCCGGCACCAACGGCATCTCCCCCATTTTCTTGACCACTGTGGGCGTGACTGGCGGCATTGGGGTGGACTTGAAGAACTGGATCAAAAAGACCGACGCCGACGGAAACGTCGTCATGGACGCCGAGGGGGAACCCGTCTTGGAGCAGGCTTACTCTGTGGAGACCGGCACGGTGTTGACCATCAACACCAAGACCAAAAAGCTCTACAAGGACGGCGAAGAGCTGATTGACATTTCGTCCTCGCTCACGCCGCAGAAAATGGAATTCATGCGTGCAGGCGGGTCGTACGCGATTGTGTTTGGCAAGAAGCTCCAAACCTTCGCCGCGAAAGTCCTCGGCATCGACGTACCGCCGGTGTTCGCCACGTCCAAGGAGATCAGCCACGAGGGCCAAGGGTTCACCGCCGTGGAGAAGATCTTCAACAAGAACGCGGTGGGCACTTCTGGTCAACCGCTCCACGCTGGCTCGTACGTGCGGGCGGAAGTCAACATTGTCGGTTCCCAGGACACCACGGGGTTGATGACTTCTCAAGAGTTGGAAATGATGGCCGCCACGACCATCTCCCCCATCGTGGACGGGGCCTACCAATCCGGATGCCACACGGCGTCGGTTTGGGATGTGAAGGCCCAGGAGAACATCCCGCGGCTGATGCGTTTCATGAACGACTTTGGGCTCATCACCGGACGCGACCCCAAGGGAGAGTACCACGCCATGACCGACGTCATTCACAAGGTCTTGAACGACTTGACGGTGGACGACTGGGCCATCATCATCGGCGGCGACTCGCACACGCGCATGTCCAAGGGCGTGGCGTTTGGCGCAGACTCCGGCACGGTGGCGTTGGCGTTGGCCACCGGCGAGGCGTCGATGCCGATTCCCGAATCGGTCAAGGTGACGTTCAAAGGCGAGATGAAGGACCACATGGACTTCCGCGACGTCGTTCACGCCACCCAAGCCCAAATGCTCCAGCACTTTGGCGGCGAGAACGTGTTTCAAGGCCGAGTCATCGAGGTCCACATCGGCACTCTGCCGTCAGACCAGGCCTTCACGTTCACAGACTGGACAGCAGAAATGAAGGCCAAGGCGTCGATTTGCATCTCCGAGCCTGAGACGTTGATCGAGTCGTTGGAGATTGCAAAAGGTCGCATCCAAATCATGATCGACAAGGGCATGGACAACGAGCCACAAGTCCTTCAAGGCCTGATCGACCGCGCCAACAAGCGCATTGAGGAAATTCGTTCTGGTCAGAAGCCACCCCTCATGCCCGACGACAACGCGAAGTACCACGCGGAATTTGAGGTGGACTTGGACATCATCAGCCAGCCCATGATTGCGGACCCCGACGTCCACAACGAAGACGTCTCCAAGCGCTACACCCACGACACCATCCGCCCGCTCTCGTTCTACGGCGGCGAAAAGGAGGTCGACCTCGGGTTTGTGGGCTCTTGCATGGTGCACAAAGGCGATTTGAAGATCGTCGCGCACATGTTGAAGAACCTCGAAAAGCAGCAAGGCGACGTCACCTTCAAGGCCCCCCTCGTGGTGACCGCGCCGACCTACAACATCATCGACGAGTTGAAAGAAGAAGGCGACTGGGACGTGCTCCAGAAGTATTCCGGATTCGAATTCGACGACGACGCCCCCAAAACCTCAGCGCGCACCGAGTACGACAACATGATGTACTTGGAACGCCCCGGCTGCAACCTCTGCATGGGCAACCAGGAGAAAGCCGCCAAGGGCGACACCGTCTTGGCCACCTCCACGCGTTTGTTCCAAGGCCGTGTGGTGAAAGACTCCGAGCGCAAGAAGGGCGAGTCCCTCTTGGCCTCCACGCCTGTGGTGGTCCTCTCGGCCATCTTGGGCCGGACGCCGACCATGGAGGAATACGAATCGGCTGTGGACGGCATCACGCTGACCAAGTTTGCGCCGCCTCTGAAAAAGATGAGCGCTGGACCTGGCCACCTGTTGTCGTACTGACCTGCCAGGGCTTCCTTCGTGAAGTAACTTGACCGCGATGGCTTCGAATTCGACGTTGTGGCGGGACATGGTGCACGTGGCGTTGCGCTCCATTCGGGGGCAAGTGCTGCGCACCTCCCTGACGGTGGGCATCATTGGCATCGGCATCATGGCCCTCATCGCGATGGTCACCGCCACAGAGTCGCTCAAGGCGAACGTGCGTCAAGAATTTTCCGCGCTGGGCACCCAGAGTTTCTCCATCGACCAAATGCGCAGTGGAGGCATGTTTGGCGGCAAACGCGTCTTGCCCAGCAGCCCCATCGACTTCAGGGAAGCTGTGCAATTCAAGGAGGAGGCCAGCGGATCTTTTGAAGTCGCCACCTCGGTCTACGGCACCGGCATGGCCACCGTCACCCGAGGCAGCGAACGCACCGACCCCAACGTGAGCGTCCAAGGCGTGGACGACCTCTACTTGGGCGTCAGTGGCTTGGGCGTCGCGAAGGGCCGAAACTTCACAGATCACGAAATCACCACGGGCGCCTCGATGGTCATGGTCGGCCAGTCCATCGTGTCCCGTCTCTTCGAAGCGTGGGAAGACCCTGTGGGCCAACACGTGTTGGTGGGTGCGCAACGCTACAACGTCATTGGGGTGTTGGAAGCTCGGGGGACGTCGTTTGGCATGTCCCAAGACAACCAAATCCTGATGCCCATCCCTTGTGTGCGCCGCCAATACTCGGACGAAGGGCGGAGTTACAACCTCACCTGCACCGTGGAGAAGGCCGAGGACATGCCTGCTGCTGTGGACGTGGCCACCGGCCTCATGCGGGTGGTACGCGGGGACGCACCGGGAGAACCCAACTCGTTCAGGGTGCGGCAAAGCAACCAACTCGTGGACACCCTGCTGGAAGCCACAGACGGCATCACGTTGGCCGCGGTGTTCATCGGGCTCATCACCCTGTTTGGCGCGGGCATCGGCTTGATGAACATCATGCTCGTGTCTGTCAGCGAACGCACCCGAGAAATCGGCACACGAAAAAGCCTGGGCGCTTCGAGCGCGGCCATCCGCACCCAGTTTTTGGTGGAGGTCATGGTCATTGGGCAATTGGGCGGGGTCTTGGGCATCGCCCTGGGACTGTTGACCGGCAACCTCATTGCGGGGTACTTCGAAACGCCGTTTGTTGTGCCTTGGGGCTGGGTCACCGTGGGCGTCGTACTGTGCTTGCTGACAAGCCTCGTCTCAGGCTACTACCCGGCCCGTTTGGCGGCGCGCTTGGACCCCATCGTCGCCTTGGGCCGTGAATGAATTGAAGCTGGGGGCCCTGAAGCGCGAGGAAGTGGAGCGCGCTGTCGACCTCTGTCGAGACAGCATCTTGCAAGGCCCTGACAGCCAATACACGCCCACCCAACGCGCCAAGTGGGCCGACATCGGCCGCGCCGATTGGACGCGAAGGCTGGTGGACCAACACACCGTCGCGGCGCGCGACGCCCAAGGAACCTTGGTGGGTGTGGCGAGCTGGGTTGCGCAACCAGGGTCGACGGCGTGGCTCGATCACCTGTACGTGGCGCCCAAGTGCCAACGTCAGGGGGTGGGCCTCAGGCTCCTTCAGGCTGTGGAACGCGACGCGCGAAAGCAAGGCATGGTCCAGCTCCAAACCCAAGCCAGCTTGCACCTCCTTCCTCTGCTTCAACGCCACGGACACCACGTGCTGGAACACCGCCTTGCCGGACCGGACAAAGACTTGCCATGCGCTTGGATGGAAAGGGTCTTGGAGGGAGTTCAAGGCTGAACTGGCATGGACGGCTCGGATTTCCGACATTTGCCGCCGCATGTCAAAAATTCTGTACACCCTTACGGACGAGGCGCCCGCGTTGGCGACCTACAGCTTTCTCCCCATCGTCCAAGCCTTCGCCGGCAAGGCGGGCGTGGAAGTGGAGACCCGTGACATCTCGTTGAGCGGCCGGATTTTGGCCGTGTTCTCGGATGTCCTCCCAGAAGACCAAAAGACCCACAACGCCCTCGCCGAGCTCGGCCAATTGGCCAAGACGCCCGAGGCGAACATCGTGAAGCTTCCCAACATCAGCGCCTCCATTCCGCAGCTGAAAGCCGCCATCGCCGAGCTCCAAGCCTTGGGGTACGCCTTGCCGGACTACCCCGACAACGCGAGCACTGCCGAAGAGAAGGACGTCAAGGCGCGCTACGACAAGGTGAAAGGCTCTGCCGTGAACCCTGTGTTGCGCGAAGGCAACAGCGACCGCCGCGCCCCCAAAGCCGTCAAGGCGTACGCCAAGAAGCACCCGCACCGCATGGGCGCCTGGGCGTCGGACAGCAAGGCCCGCGTGGCCAGCATGTCGGAAGGCGATTTCTTTGGCTCAGAACAGAGCGTCACCCTGCCTGCCGCCACGACAGCCGAAATCGTGCACGTCGCTGAAGACGGCACCCGGACCGTCTTGAAAGGAGGTCTGGCGCTGCAGGAAGGCGAAATCGTCGACTGCGCCGCCATGTCCATGGCCAAGCTTGAAGCGTTCTTGACCGACGAGATCGACCGCATTCAGGCCGACGGCGCGCTGTACTCATTGCACATGAAGGCCACCATGATGAAGGTGTCCGACCCCATTTTGTTTGGGGCCGCCGTGCGCACTTTTTTCAAGCCTGTGCTCGACCAACATGGCGCCACCTTGGAGGCCGCTGGGGTCAACTTCAACAACGGCCTTGGCGATTTGATGGCCAAGTTGCCCGGCATGCCTGAGGCAGACCGGACCGCGATCGAAGCCACCCTGGCCGAGACGCTTGCTTCACGTCCGCCTTTGGCCATGGTCAATTCCGACAAAGGCATCACCAACTTGCACGTGCCGTCTGACGTCATCATCGACGCCTCCATGCCGGCCATGATCCGCGAAGGCGGCAAGATGTGGAACGCGCAAGGCGAAACCCAAGACGCGGTGGCCATCATCCCCGACCGCTCGTACGCCGGGGTGTACCAGGCCACCATCGACTTCTGCAAGCGCCACGGCGCCCTCGACCCTGCGGTCATGGGCACGGTGCCCAACGTGGGGTTGATGGCCCAAAAGGCGGAGGAATACGGTTCTCACGACAAGACGTTCCAGATCGCCCAAGCCGGCACGGTGGAAGTGACCGACGCCACTGGCCAGGTGCTCATGTCCCAAAGCGTGCAAGCGGGCGACGTGTTCCGCATGTGCCAGGTCAAGGACGCGCCCATTCAAGATTGGGTGAAACTTGCGGTGTCCCGTGCTCGCGCCACCGGCGACCCGGCGGTGTTCTGGCTTGACGCCAGCCGCGCCCACGACGCCCAACTCATCGCCAAGGTGGAGGCGTATTTGCCTCACCACGACACCGACGGACTCGACCTGCAGGTGCTGTCGCCTGCCGACGCCACCCAATTCTCTCTGGAGCGCATCGCGCGTGGCGAGAACACCATTTCCGTCACAGGCAATGTGTTGCGGGACTACCTCACCGACTTGTTCCCCATCCTCGAGGTCGGCACGTCGGCCAAAATGTTGAGCATCGTGCCCTTGATGAACGGCGGAGGGTTGTTTGAAACCGGAGCCGGGGGTTCCGCCCCCAAGCACGTCCAACAGCTGGTGGAAGACAACTACCTGCGCTGGGACAGCTTGGGTGAATTCATGGCCTTGGCGCCGAGCCTGGAGCACATTGCCACGTCAAGCGGCAACGCACGTGCGGCCTTGATGGCGAAGTGCCTGGACGACGCGACGACGCGTTTCTTGGACGAAGACAAGAGCCCGACCCGTCGCTTGGGTGGCATCGACAACCGCGGTTCGCACTTCTACCTGTGCTTGTTCTGGGCTGAAGCGTTGGCCGCCCAAACGGAAGACGCCACCTTGGCTGAAGAATTCACGCCGTTGGCGGAAACCCTCCGCACCGAGGAGTCCAACATCGTCGAGGAACTCATCGCCGTGCAAGGGCAGGCGGTGGAGTTGGGAGGCTACTACCGACCCAACGCGGCAAAATGCGAATCCGTCATGCGGCCATCCGCCACATTCAATGCGGCGCTGGCGCAGTGGAGCTGACCATGGCGCCCATGCGTGCGCGCTCTTTGCGCACCAGATCTTGAAGCAAGGCCCCACCTCCGGGGCCTTCTTCATGCGCGCGAATTGCGGCCAGCAAAGCCATCCAGTCGGCTTCCTCACGCGCAGGCACCGCCTCGTGATGGTCTTCAGTCACCATGGACTCGGTGTGCTGCAGGAACGCCTTCATGTACTCCGACTGAAGGTTGGCCATCATGTGGCCGAGTTGCGCCACGCTGTCCGGGTCGAGGGTGGACGCCATGGCCGTTCGGCACCGGCGCACATTTTCCACGTGGCCGCGCACCACGCCTTCCAGCGTCTCGGCAATCGGCAACGTTTGGGGAACGGCCACAGGCGACCCCAAGGCTGCGACCCCGAGGGTTTGGGCCACGTCACTCAGCAACACACACCGCTCCACGCGGCTGGCTGCCAACTTGGGAATCACCGCGCCCCGCAGGAATTGGTCACGGACCTTGAACACCGCTTGGTCCAGGGCGTCCGTGATGTCGTCTGAGGTGGCGTTCTCGGACAGTCCGAGCAAGGTGAAGGCTTTCGACCGTTCCATTCACACAAGTTACGTGACAACCTGAAACCTCGGAGGCCATCCATGCGTCAAACGGCGTTACATTCGTGAAAGCTGATTTTCAACCAATGAAACATCCCATGATTTGGACTCTTTGCATGGCCGCGACACTTGCGGTCGGATGCGGAAACGCCTCTGAAGGAACCTCTTCTTCTGCAACTTCAACGCCTGCTTCAAGCACGCCGAAAGCCGGTGCACCTGCCGCTTCTCAACAGCCTGACGTCACCGTTTCTGCCAAATGGAAAGACGGCGTGACCGACGCGAACCGCGGGGACAAAACCGGCAAGGTGCGCCTTCAGGGCACAGTGCCTGCCGCCAGCGGCACGGTCCTTTACCTCTACGAAACCGAGGGACGCAACCTGACCTTGATGGACAGCGCCAAGGTCCAGAACCAGGCCTTTGATTTTGGCCAGGTGGAGGTGCACCGCGGGTTTTACCAGTTGGCCACCGACAACGCCAAGAACAACTGCCAGTTTGTGATGAACCCCGACGAGCCGCAGGTCAACTTGAAGTTCCGCTCCAAGCAATTGACCAGCAGCAAGACAGCGGAAGGCAGCCAGGAAAACGCGGCTTGGTTCACGTACCAAAACTTCTCACGCGTCAACAACAACCAAATCCGTTCGCTCCGGAAGCAGCTTAAGGACAGCCCGTTCCGCGCTCAGGTCGAGAAGCAGATTGAAGACAAGGAAATGGAGTTGGTGGCCAAGCAACACGAGTTGATGGGCCAGTACCCCGACACGTACCTCGCCAAGTTTTTGGGCTGGCGCAACCCCAAGTACCCCAAGTCGCAGGGCAACTATTTCGACGACATGGACCCCATGGACAACAGCTTGGTGCGCAGCATGGCCATCAGCGACCGCATCCAAGGCTTCATGGTGGCGTACAGCAAGGGCAACGACCCAGGGTTCTTGGCCTGCATCGACTTGGTGAAGGCGCACTTCGAGCCCAACCCAGTCACCCTGGAAAGCGCGTTGTACTCCATGCTTGAAGGGTTCTACAACACCGGCAAGGAGCACATTTGCCAGTACATCCTCGACAACTACATCTACGACGAAGATTGCGGCGCGGATTTGAGCGACGTCATTCGCCAACGTGCACAAGGCATCATCAACCTTCAGGTGGGCAAGACCCCGCCCAACTTCACCATGGACAAGTGGGACGGCGGTTCGTTGAACCTCATGGAAACGGCCAAAGCCAACAAGTACACCTTGGTCATGTTTTGGGCCTCTTGGTGCCACAAGTGTGAACAGGAGATTCCTGTGTTGATTCCCGTCCATGCGAAGTACAAGAGCCAGGGCTTCGAAGCCATTGGCGTGAGCCTGGACCAGGCGCGCTCCACGTGGGTCGGCGTCATTGAACAGCGTGGCATGAGCTACCCCAACGTGAGCCAGCTGCAAGGCTGGGACTCGCCCATCGTCAAGGATTACAAGATCACGGCCACGCCAACGTACTTCTTGTTGGACAGCGAAGGCAAGATTGTGCTGAAGCCCAAGCGTGTGTACGAGGTCGACGCCTTCTTGGCCAAGAACCTCTGAGGCAGGGGCTCACGCCCAAACGATTTGTTGGAAGGTCTCTGGAAAGGTCACCCCTTTTCGGAGGCCTTCCACGCTTTGTAGACGGCCAACACCATGCCGTCGCTGAGCCCCACTTTGGGCACGTGCATGTGGGTCGCTTGGGCCAATTGCATGACCCGGGTGTAGATGTCCGCAGCGGGAACGATGACTTCCGCGCGGTCTGGCTTCAAGTGGAACCGAGACATTCGCTCGTTGTGGCTTGCCGAAGCCAACGCATCCGACAGCTTGAGAAGCTTTTTCAGCGACACCGCGTCGTGCCTCGGCAACAGGGCAAGGCGCTGCAATCGGTTGGCGTTGCCCCCCGTCCCGATGGCGTAGAGAGGCCGGCCGGGCTCTGAGATTTCACCGATGTACGCGTTGACGGCGTCCCATTCCCCGTCAGGAATTTGGTTCTGAAGGGCGCGCACCGTCCCCAGTTTGAAGCTCTTCCCTTTGATGCGTTTGCCGTGACGGATCAAGGTCAATTCCGTGCTGCCTCCCCCCACGTCGATGTACAGATAATCCTTGTCCTGGTCAAAATCCGCGGCATTGAAGTTGGAGAAGATCAAATCGGCCTCCTCATCCCCGGAGATGATCTCGATGTTCACGTTGGCGCGCTTTTTCACGTGCTTCACCACGTCTATCGCGTTGGTGGCTTCACGCATGGCGCTGGTGGCGCATGCCCTGAACCAGTCGATGCCGTGCACATCCATCAAGTGCCAAAACGCCTTCATGGCCTTGGTCAACTCCGACAAGCGCTTGTCAGACACGGCTCCCGTGCTGAAGACGTCGGCACCGAGTCGAATGGGGACGCGGTAGTAGGCCAGTTTTTGGGCGTGCGGACGGCCATCCAATTCCTCCACGCGCGAGACCAGCAGCCTCACCGCATTGGACCCGATGTCAATCGCGGCGCACTTCATCCTCGGTCGGCGTGGTATGCGTACAGGCGCTCTTGGGCCATAAAGGGCGCTCCCCCCACCTCCCCAGCCGGAAGGTTGTCGCCGTCCTCCGTCACTCGTCTGGCCTTTTGGTTGTCGCGCCAGAGGTGGTCGAACAAATCCACGAGTTGGTTCTTCAACCCAGGGTCCAACACAGGCGTGGTGACTTCCACACGGCGGTCCAGGTTCCTGGTCATCCAATCGGCGCTGCTGAGGTACACCTGGGTGTCTCCGCCGCCCGCGAACACCGCAAACCTGCTGTGCTCCAGGTAGCGTCCCACGACCGACCTCACCTCGATGTTGTCGCTCAGGCCCGGCACGCCTGCTTTGAGCGCGCAAATGCCCCGCACCACGAGTTGAATGCGGACACCAGCCGCCGACGCCCTGTACAATTTGTCAATCATCCCGGTGTCCACCAGGTTGTTCAACTTGAGCCGGATCCACGCCTCCTTCCCCGCCTTCGCACGCTTCATCTCTTCGTTGATGAGGTTCATGAACCGCCGGCGATTCGTGAAGGGACTCACGAACAGCAGCTTGTACTGCTTGCGCTCGAAGCTGCTTTCGAAAAAGTCGAAAATCTTGGCCACCTCTTTTGTGAGGTCCGAGTGCGCGGTCAGCAAACTCAAGTCTTCGTAAACCCCGGCCGTCTTCTCGTGGAAATTGCCTGTGCCGATGTGGGCGTAACGTCGCACGCGGCCTTGGTGTTTCCGGGTGATGAGGATGAGCTTGGCGTGCACCTTCAACTTGGGAATCCCAAAACGGACCACCACCCCTGCCTCCTTCAGCATGTTGCTGACGCGGATGTTCTGTTGTTCGTCGAAGCGCGCCGCCAATTCCACCACGACCTCCACGTGCTTTCCGTTGCGGGCGGCGTTCACCAGCGCGTTGATCACCAAGCTGTTCTTGGCGACACGGTACAGGTTGATCTGAATGGTTCGGACGCTCGGGTCGATGGCCGCTTCACGCAACAAATCCACCACGTGCACAAACTTGTGGTATGGATAGTGCAACAGGATGTCGCCCTCGTCGATGGCGTTCATCACGCTTGTGGCGGCCTTCAAGCGTGGATGGGTCAAGGGCTTCTGGGCAGGATGCACCAACTCGGACCGGCCGAAGTCGGGGAACCCCATCAAGTCCCGGCGGTTGTGGTAGCGCTCGCCGGGAATGACGCTTGCTTCCGATTGCAATTCCAGCTTCCGAAGCAAGGCCTGGAGCATGTCCTTGGGCATCTGACGGTCGTACAGGAAACGGACGACCTCGCCTGAGCTCCGCCGCTTGAGGCCACGCTCCATCTTGGCCATCACCGACCGGGTCAAATCGTCGTCCATGTCGATGGCCGCGTCCCGCGTCGCCTTGATCGCAAACGCCTCGATGTGCACCGCCTCGAACAACTTGAAGATCCTGGGCAAGGCCTCTCGAATGACGTCGTCCAAGAACATCACACGCTTCAGACCTTGGTCGGCCGGCAGCGTCAAGAACCTGGGCAAGTGGCTCGGCAGCTGGATCAAAGCCAACTTCTTCTTGCCCTCGGCCGAGGTGAGGCGGATGGCCAAGTACCCCTCCCCGTCCACCAACTCTGGCATTTCCACCCCCCGTCCCAACATGATGGGCACCAAGGATGGGCGAACTGTTCGGCGGAAGTAATCGTCCACAAATTCCGCATCTCCTGGCGCAAGATGAGCCTCGTCCACCATGGCGATGCCCTCGCGCCTCAGCTCATGCTGCAGGGCCACAAAGGTGTCGTCAAACTCGCCTTGAAGCCGGGTGATTTGGGCTTCAATTTCCTTCAACGTGCGCACAACCGGGAAACCCAGCGTGGTTTTCGCCTTGGCATCCACGGACGCCATGCGTTGCAAATACGCCACACGCACCCGATAGAACTCGTCGAGGTTGTTGGAGAAAATGCCCAGGAAGCGCATGCGTTCCACCAGCGGATTGTCGGCAGATTGCGCCTCTTGAAGCACCCGGTGGTTGAAGGACAGCCAACTGAGTTCTCGGTTGATGTAACGGTCTGTGTCGCCCCCCTTCTTCATGGCACAAAGATGAGGCACTGAAATGTGACTTCCGTGACAATTCTTGGCGGTCCTTCTCTGAACTCCCACCGGGAGCGGTTGTTACCTTTACCCCACATCATTCAAACCAAAAATTCTCAAGAACCATGGCAGTTCTCGTCGGCCGCAAGGCCCCCCACTTCAGCGAAACCGCAGTTGTCAATGGAAAGGACATCGTCGACGGCTTCTCGCTTGACCAGTACCTCGGCAACAAGTACGTGATCTTGTTCTTCTACCCCAAGGACTTCACCTTCGTGTGCCCCACTGAAATTCACGCCTTCCAAGAGAAGCTCGAAGAATTTGACGCGCGCAACTGCGCTGTAGTGGGTGTGTCCACCGACACCGCCGAGACCCACCAAGCATACCTCCGCGTGGCCAAGGACCAAGGCGGCATCGAAGGCGTGACGTACCCGCTCGTCGCAGACACCAACAAGACCATCTCCACCAACTACGACGTGTTGGCTGGGGAATACGACTACGACGAGGAAGGCAACTTGACCGCCGAAGGCGAAATGATCGCGTACCGCGGTTTGTTCCTCATCGACAAGGAAGGCATCGTGCGTCACCAGCTCGTGAACTTCTTTCCCATCGGACGGAACGTGGACGAAGCCATCCGCGTGTTGGATGCGTGGATCCACAACGAGACCCACGGCGAAGTTTGCCCAGCCAACTGGGAGAAAGGCAAGGACGCCATGAACGCCACCAACGACGGCGTGGCCGCCTACCTCGCCAGCCACTGATCCTGATTCCTCAGGATGCAGAAAGCCCCAGCTCGAGAGAGCCGGGGCTTTTTTGTGGTCGGTTGGGCACGGTGCTCAGACGCGCTGCTTCTTACGCCGCACGTGGTGCACCTTCTCGCCGTTCGCCGCCACGAAGGGCTCAGCGTGCTGGTCAAAGTGGCTGGACAGCTCTTGGGCTGACCACTCAGGACGGGCCTGGATCAGGCAGGCCACGTCGTCGCACGCCACCGCAGGATTTCCGTCCTCGTCCACGATCACGTAGATGTCTCCCACCAACCGCTGGGCCATCTTTTCTTGGTGAGACATGGGCGGGGTGTACACGGCGTCGCGTGTTTGACGGAGTTCGTTCAGGGTGCGTGTCTTGCTCATCTCTTGAATCTTTCGGGTAGGCAATATACACGCAATCAACAAATTGCATGTGTACATTGGACACGGTTTGAGGTCAAATTGACCCAAATGCATCGCGGACAAAGACTTGCACGGCCTTGAGTTGCCCTGGGGAGAATGCGAGCGTCACGTTTTGGTCCTTGGAGCGCAGATGCAAGGTGCCATCGTCGTCAAAAGCCGACAACTCCACGTGGATGTCCCCTCGGTTCCAAGGCACACCGTAAACTTCAAGGCGGACCCGGAAATACAAGATGGCACCCGATTGGGTACGCTGCAGGTTGGCCCACTTCACGTCGGCCGTTTCGTCGACGAGGGCCTTCACTTCGGCCGAGCCATCGCGCAGACGAAACCGAGGGCTGCCCGACTTCTCCCACCAGGGAAGCGGTTTGCCGGAAATGGCGTAGACCTCGGCCCAACGGTCCGGATCAGCGTACGTCAAGTTCCAAAGCATCTCCGCTCCAAAGGGTTTGGTGTTTGCCATCGCCGTCGTACATCTCGGCCTGGCGCCGGGTGTTGAATTTCCGGTTGGGACGGGGGTCGTTGCCCACGCCAGCCACGTAGATCCAATTGCCGGTGTTGCTCGCAGGGTCGTGGTCCAAGAGAAGGTGCTCGAACCACGACGCCCCGAGGCGCCAGTCGATGCCCAAATCGTGGACGAGGTACGACGCCACGTTTTGGCGTCCGCGGTTGCTCATGAACCCGGTGCGGGCCAATTCCCGCATGTTGGCGTTCACGAAGGGGTCCTTGGTGCGTCCCTCCTTCCACGCTTCAAAGGCGTGACGTTGGGTGCCGCGGTTGGGGCTGTCCGGCTTGAGGGCCTTCCTGTGGAAGATTTTGACCCCGTACTTCATGGCCACGAATCGGAAGTAATCGCGCCAAATCAACTCGAAGACCAACCAATACGTGCTGTCGTTGGCTTCCACGGTGTCCTCAAACCGGGCCACCTCGCTGGCGATTCGACGGGGGCTGATGCATCCATTGGCCAGCCATGGGCTGAACTTGCTGCTGTAGTCCGCCCCCACCAACCCGTTGCGGGTCTTTTTGTAGACGGCCAGTTTCTTCGTGTCCCAGAAGTAATGCTTGAGCCTGGCGCGGGCCTCACTTGCGCCACCGCGGAATGGCAATACGGCGCGCGCGTCGTCCACCGGAATCGCCATGCCGTGACGTTTGAGAAAGGACCTCAATTCCGGCAACTCGCCCAAGTCGTCCGCCTCCAGACAGGTCAAGGATTCCGGGGCCGGATGAGGCATGCGGACATCGCTGCCCTTCTCCACCTTTTTCCGGAATTGGGTGAAGATGTCGGGCAACGCCTCCAGGGACATCGGGATGTCCTCAGGGTGGTACAACGTGAGGCCTTCCACCCAGCGACAATGTCAGCCCAACGCCGCGACGGC
>CBFHQO010000060.1:0-5566 GCA_965658045.1 uncultured Flavobacteriales bacterium
GTCCCATGGCTGCTTGCCGTCCGGGCTGTACACGGCCACCTTGGGCGTCACCTCCAACTTCACGCGTTCCATGTTCACCTCCGGGTCCGCCACTTCCTGCAAAATCTGCGACGCCTGCACGTCGGCGATGACTTGGTGAGACACCCCACGAATGACACATTCGTTTTGGACTTCCGGGATGTTGGGCATCAAAAAGCTGCCCCCTCTGTAGTTCAACAACCACTCGACGTCCACCCCATTTTCCAAGACCCAAAACGCCACGCCATACGCCTTCAAGTGGTTGGTCTGGCTGTCGTCCATGGGCACCAAAATCCGAGCACCCCATGCCACACTCACCAGGGCCAGCCCCACCAGGCCCAACAATCCTCTGCGCATCCAGTCCATGTCCCCGAAGGTACAGCCCATTGACGTCCCAGGTCAGAACGGCGCCTCGTCGCCCGAGATGGGGTCGTCGTTCATTTTTGACGGCAAGGTTTTGGTCACTGGCGCTCCAAAAGCTGCATTGGGCTGCATCGCGCCGCCCGCCATGCCCAAGTCGCCGAAGGTGTCATAATTGGCAAATTTGGCAAGGTTCTTCACGAACTTCATCTTGATCGTGTCGAGGGCACCGTGACGGTGCTTGGCCAAAATCAATTCACCCAGGCCAGCTGTGTCGATGCCGTCAGGGTGCTCTGTGATGCCGTAGTACTCGGCGCGGTAGATGAAGGCCACAATGTCCGCGTCCTGTTCAATGGCCCCAGATTCACGCAAGTCCGACAGCAACGGCCGCTTGTCCCCTCCCCGGGTTTCCACGTTCCGGCTCAACTGAGACAGTGCGATGATGGGCACGTCCAGCTCCTTGGCAATGCCCTTGATCGACCGGGAGATGCTTGAAATCTCCTGCTCTCGGTTTCCCTTGTCGCTGCCCGCGCTCATCAGCTGCAGGTAGTCGATGATCACCATGTCGATGCCGTGCTGGGCCTTCAAGCGGCGGCATTTGGCACGCAACTCGAAGATGTTCAAGCCTGGCGTGTCGTCGATGAAGAGCGGCGCCTTGCTTAGCTTGCCACAACGAGAGTGAAGCTGCTGGTATTCGTGCTCCTCCAGGTTGCCCTTCCTGAATTTGTCGCTGTTGATTTCCGTTTCCGACGAGATCAAACGCTGCACAAGCTGCACCGCCGACATCTCCAAGCTGAACACGGCCACGGGAATGTCGTGGTCCACGGCCATGTTGCGGGCCATCGACAGCACGAAGGCCGTCTTGCCCATGCCTGGACGTGCCGCAAGCACAATCATGTCCGACCGTTGCCAGCCGCCCGTGATTTTGTCCAAGTCGTGAAACCCCGAAGGCACCCCACTGACGCCGTCCTCGTTGTTCCGCGCGGCCTCAATGTCGTCCAACGCCTGTCGCATGACGGTGCTCATGCTCTCGTAACTCTTCCGGATGTTGCCTTCCGCCACCTCAAACAGCTTCGACTCCGCCTCGTCCAACAGGTCAAACACGTCCGACGTCTCGTCGTACGCCTTCTCAATGATGGCGTTGGACACCCGGATCAATTCGCGCTGGATGTGCTTCTGCGCGATGATGCGGGCGTGGAATTCCACGTTGGCGCTGCTGGCCACACGGGACGTCAACGACGCCACGCGGTGGCTGCCACCGAGCATGTCCAATTTCCCTTCCTTGCGCAGTTGCTCGGTGACCGTGAGCAAGTCGATGGGCTCGGAATTGTTGAACAGGGTTTGGATGGCGCGGAACACCTCGCCGTACGCTTCCACGTAAAAGCTCTCTGGCTGAAGCACGTCGATGACCGCATTGACCGCGGACTTTTCGACCATCATGGCCCCCAACACCACCTCCTCCAATTCCTTCGCCTGAGGCTGAATCTTGGCACCGGGAATGGCCGGCACACCTGCGCGCACCAGGTCTCGAGGACGGTTGGACGAAGACGTGTTTTGGGGAGAGGGGGCGTCAAACATGGGTCCGAAAGGTACACTTCCCTTCACGACCGTTATCCACATCTTTTCATCCCTGTTTTGCACATCCACACCGCGCTGCATTGCCACCTCAACACCCCAACCTAAATTTACTTCATGGGCGACATGATACACTTCCCTCAGGAGGAACCCGACTTCAACGTGGCGTTGTCCACCAGCATGGTGGTGTTCGGCTTCGACGGCGTGGACCTGAAAATTTTGCTGGCCAAAAGCACGCGTCCCCCCTTTGAAGGCGCCCTGTTTCTGCCCAGCCGGTACCTAAAGGCCAACGAAGAGCTCCTGCTCTCTGCCAAGAAGATGTTCAACGACCTGTTCGGGTACGACAACCCCAGCATGGTGGAACAACTCAGAGCCTTCGGCCAAGTCTTCCGCCACCCAGGAGGCCGCGTCGTGAACATCGCCCACTACGCGCTCGTGAACACCGACGATTTCCGGACTGAGGAATGGGAGCACCACGGCATGCACTGGGTGCCTGTGAACGAAGTGCCTGATTTGGCGTTCGACCACAACGACATCGTGGACTACGCCCGTGAGCGCCTGAAGCGTCGTGTGCGACGCCGTCCGGTCGGGTTTGACCTGCTCCCCAAAGAATTCACCTTGGGCCAGCTCCAAAACCTCTACGAGAAGGCCATGCGCAAAACGTTCGACAAGCGGAACTTCCGGAAGAAGCTCTTCAAGTCGAAGCTCCTTGTGGACCTCGAGAAAAAATCCGACGGCTCAGGCTACGGCCAACACAAGGGCAGCCAACTGTTCAGCTTCAACGACGAAGCATACAGCATCATGACCCTGAAAGGGTACGACTTCGTGTTCTAAAAGAAGTTCTGCTCAGGCTGCCGACGCGCCTCAAAGGCCAAACGCAGCCTTGACCTCCTCCACCTTGTCCAGCTTTTCCCACGGGAACAGCTCCACCTCCACGGTCCTCTCCTCACCCCGCTCGTGGGTGACGAAGGTCTTCATGACTTTCTGAGGCTCGCGTCCCATGTGCCCATAGGCGGCCGTCTCGCTGTAGATCGGCGAGCGAAGTTGGAATCGGGTTTCAATGTCGAACGGACGCATCGGGAAAATCTCCACAAGCTTCTGGGCGATTTCCCCATCGGTCATGGACACGTTGGACTTGCCGTATGTATTCACGAACAGCCCCACTGGATCTGCCACGCCGATCGCGTATGCCACTTGAACCAAGGCCTCGTCCGTCACGCCCGCCGCCACCAAATTCTTGGCGATGTGGCGCGTGGCGTAAGCCGCCGAGCGGTCCACTTTGGAAGGGTCCTTCCCACTGAAGGCACCGCCACCGTGGGCGCCCTTGCCGCCGTACGTGTCCACGATGATTTTCCGTCCCGTCAAGCCCGTGTCGCCGTGGGGGCCACCGATCACAAACTTTCCGGTGGGGTTCACATGGAGTTTGTGATCTCCCTTGAACAGCGCCTGAACGCGCTCGCTCATCGACGCCTTCACACGTGGAATCAACACCTCGGCCACGTCTTTCTCAATTTGGGCCAACATGGCTGAGTCGCTTTCCCCAAACTCGTCGTGCTGGGTGCTCAGCACAATGGCTTCGATGCGCAATGGGGTGCCGTCGTCATTGTATTCAATCGTGACTTGGCTCTTGGAATCGGGACGCAAATACGTCATCTCTTCTCCCCTCTTGCGGATGTCCGCAAGCTCGCGCAACAAACGGTGGCTCAACTCCAGCGCCAAAGGCATGAGGTTGTCCGTTTCGCTGCACGCGTACCCAAACATCATGCCCTGGTCGCCCGCCCCCTGGTCTTCCGGGGCTTGACGCTCCACACCTTGGTTGATGTCCGAACTCTGCTCGTGGATGGCACTCAACACCCCACACGACGACGCGTCAAACTGGTACTCGCTCTTCGTGTAACCAATGCGCGCGATGGTGTCCCGCGCAATTTTCTGTACGTCGAGGTAGGCCTCAGACTTCACCTCTCCGGCCAACACCACTTGCCCTGTGGTCACCAGTGTCTCGCAAGCCACCTTCGACTGGGGGTCGAACGCCAAGAAGTGATCAATCAACGCATCAGACACCGCATCGGCGACCTTGTCTGGGTGACCTTCTGAAACCGATTCAGACGTAAAGAAGTAGCTCATCAAAGAGAGGGATTGATTGATCAAATGTAGGAAACAGCGCGCCCCTCTGACCTCACTTCTTCCTGAAGAACAAACGAATGGGCACCCCTTCAAAATTGTAATGCTCCCTCAGTTGATTCTCCAGGAATCGCTTGTAGGGATCGCGGATGTACTGCGGCAGGTTGCAGAAGAACGCAAAGGTCGGCGTCTGTGAAGGAATCTGCGTGATGTACTTGATTTTCACATACTTGCCCTTCCACGCTGGCGGCGGGTAATGGTCAATGATGGGCAACAGCACGTCGTTCAACTCACTCGTGGGCACCTTTGATGCACGCGACTCACGAACTTCCAAGGCCGTCTCCAACGCCTTCAACACCCTTTGCTTTTTCACGTTGCTTGTGAAGACAATCGGGATGTCCGTAAACGGCGACGTTCGCTCGCGAATCATCTCCTCCACCTTGTTCATGGTGTTCTGGTCTTTCTCGACAAGATCCCACTTGTTCACCACGACCACCACGCCTCGGTAACTCTCCACCACCTGCCAGAAGATGTTCAAGTCTTGCCGCCCCATGGGATCGCTGCCGTCCAGCATCAAAATGCACACGTCACTTTCGTCAATAGCCTTGATGGTCCGCACCGTGCTGTAAAACTCAAGATGATCCGTGATCTGCTTCTTCTTGCGCAGCCCAGCCGTGTCCACAATCTCAAAGTCGAAGCCAAACATTTGGTAGCGCGTGTGCACGCTGTCCCGCGTGGTCCCGGCGATGTCTGTCACGATGTTCCGCTCCTCGCCCAAAATGGTGTTGATGAACGTGCTTTTTCCCACGTTCGGCTTTCCAACCACAGCCAACTTCGGCAAACCCAACTCCTCATCCTCCGGCATCCTGGGCAACGCCGCCACAACTGCATCCAGCAACTCTCCCGTGCCATAGCCGTTGTTGGCTGAAATGCGGTAAATCTCGTCGGCCAGGCCCAAACGGTAAAACTCCTCAGCACCCACGTCGTGGGCCGACGTGTCGACCTTGTTGCACACCAGCATCACTGGTTTCCCAGTGCGGCGCAACAGGTTCGCAATGTCCTGGTCCAAATCTGTGATGCCGACTTCAATCTCCACCATGAACAGGATGAGGTCCGCTTCCTCCAGGCTAATCTCAACCTGCCCGCGGATGGCGGCTTCGAAACTGTCGTCACTCTTGGTGATCCAGCCGCCCGTGTCGATGATGTTGAACTGATGCTCCGTCCAAACCACCTTCCCATACTTCCGATCTCGCGTTGTACCGCTGGTGTCATCCGTGATGGCCTCACGCGTCTCTGTCAATCGATTGAAGAGCGTGGACTTCCCCACATTGGGGCGACCGACAATGGCTACAAGGTTGTTCATGACTCCAGGATTCGAAAATAAGGGCAAAAAAAAAGGGGCCCCGAAGGGCCCCAAGGATGGCGTCGACATACTCTCCCGCCGTAGCAGTACCATCTGCGCTGGTGAGCTTAACTTCTCTGTTCGGAATGG
>CBFHQO010000061.1:0-16941 GCA_965658045.1 uncultured Flavobacteriales bacterium
AACGGTTCGGAGCCATGCACCATGGAGCCTGGGCAGTTTGTCAACCGCTTGATCGAAATCAATGGGCCAACGAATGCCCCTGTCGTGTGTTACAACAGCTGCGAATCCAATTGTGCTCCACCTCCTCCTGCCGCTGATTTGACTGGCACCTCTTGGGTGCTTTCGCCAGTGGCTGGAGCCCTTGCTGTGGGACCAAGCCAAGGCTCGACAGAATGGTGGTCCAATGGTGCCGCTGATGTGGAAACGCGCGCTTGTTTGTTCGATGATGTCTACACTTTGAATGCTGACGGCTCTTTCGAAATGGACTTGGGGGGTGAAACCTGGTTGGAGACATGGCAAGGTGTTGATGCGGAATCATGTGGAGTTCCAGTTGCGCCACACGATGGATTGAATGACCAGGCAACATGGAGCAGCAATGGAGAATCCTTGACCATCAATGGAGTCGGGGCATTCATGGGACTTGCGAAAGCTGTGAATGCTGGAGAGCTTTCAAATGAAATTGTTGCCGTCCCAGACTCCATCACATACGAGATTGCTCTTGCCACAGAGAACGAGCTCATCCTCGACATCAACGCTGGTGGTTCATGGTGGAGATTTAAGTTTATTCCATCAATCCCTCCTGCAATGCGCTCAGTGACATTCCAGGTGGACATGAACGAGGTAGGGGCGAATCCCGCTGGGGTTTTCGTCGTGGGTAGCTTCCAAGGCTGGTCCCCCGGTGCCTCCCAAATGTCTGATTTGGACGAAGATGGCGTCTACGAATTCACATCAATGATTGCTGAGGGGACTGCAGTGGAGTACAAATTCCTCAATGGGCCTTCATACGCCTCGCAGGAGACCATTCCGCAAGCGTGTATCGCTTCCGAAACCAACAGAGGATTTACCGTTGGCAGCGAGGATCTTCTTCTGCCGGCAGTGTGTTTCGGTTCATGCACTCCTTGTGGGACTTCCCTCCCTACAGAAGACGTGACTTTCACAGTTTTGACACAAAACATTGATGTGTCTCCCGATGGAATGTTCATTGCTGGTGCTATGACCAGCTGGGGAGCTGGTGCGTTGCCCATGACGGACAACGGCGACGACTCTTGGAGCATTACAATTGCGCTTGAAGAAGCTTCTTATGAATTCAAATTCCAGAACGGCATTGATGGTTGGGAAGAACTTCCTTGCGGAGGCAACCGTTCGGTTGATGTAGTGATCGGTGCGCCGATTGATTTCCAAGGTTGTTTCGGTCAGTGCTCAGAGACGTGTTTGGTCGATCCAGATGCTGCAGATGTCACATTCCAAGTGGACGCCTCACAGATCGAAGTTTCCAATGATGGCATTTATTTGATGGGCTCATTCACTCAGCCTACATGGCAGGGTGGTGCAGTGGCCATGGCGGATGACGATGGCGATGGAGTCTGGACTGCAACAGTCAATATTTCGGGGGCGGCATCCTTCCAATACAAATTCAACAATGGCCTGACCATTGTGGATGGGAATCCTTACACAGCTGGGGAAGAAGACGCTGACTTCTCAGCCGGTGGTTGCGGTATTGCAAATGGCATTGGTGGGTTCAACCGGACTCATACTCGCACGGGCCTTGCTGAAACCCTCGACGTGGTGTGTTTCAACAGCTGTGAAGCTTGTGTTGTGTCACCCGTCTTGGTTGTTACCGTAGATGTTTGTGATGCGGCTCCTTCATCTGTTCGTTTGACCGGTCCATTCTGGGGCTGGGATGTCAATGGAGGACCTGTTGCCGTCGACAACGGAGATGGCATGTGGTCTGTGACTTTCGATCCTGCTCCAGAAGCAGACATGGAATACTTGTGGATTGTTGATGGCGTTCAGGAAAACCTCATTGGGGCTGGAGACTGCACACCAGTTACCGACGGAGCGAACTATGCCAACAGGCAATGGCTTGTCGGGGGCGCAGACCAAAGCTCCGTGTACGGCACTTGTGGTGCATGTGGTGAGGAATCATCACCATTGGTGTTGACAGTAGATGTTTGTGATGCGGCTCCTTCATCCGTTCGTTTGACCGGTCCATTCTGGGGCTGGGATGTCAATGGAGGACCTGTTGCCGACGACAACGGAGATGGCACGTGGTCTGTGACTTTCGATCCTGCTCCAGAAGCAGACATGGAATACTTGTGGATTGTTGATGGCGTTCAGGAAAACCTCATTGGGGCTGGAGACTGCACACCAGTGACCGACGGAGCGTCCTTCGCCAACAGGCAATGGCTCGTCGGAGGTGAAGACCAAAGCTCTGTTTACGGCACATGTGGTGAGTGTCCAACGGGAGTGCTGGGCTGCACCGACCCTGCATTCGTGGAGTACGATCCGTACGCGACTGCCGACGACGGTTCCTGCAGCAACGCCCTTGTGCCTGGCTGCACGTACCAAAATGCGGAGAACTACAACCCGTTGGCCAACGACGACGACAACTCGTGTCTATTCGAAGAAGGTGGAAACAACGACTGCCCTGCCGACCTTGACGGCGACGGCGCGGTGACCACCAGCGACTTGTTGAGCTTCTTGGCTGAATTCGGAGCGTCCTGCTCTTGATTCAATCCAATCTGAATTGAGGAAGGGGGAGCCTGCAGGCTCCCCCTTTTTGTTTGTGCTTCGGGCAGCGCTGCACACGATGGAGGGCAAGTATCTTTGCGGCATGAAGCCATTGGCCAAAGCGCAATTGCCGACAGAGTCAGGATCGTTTGAAGTGAGGGCCTACGACAGCGGGTTTCAAGACTTCCCTCATTTGGTGATGTTGTCCAAAGCTCGAGTGATCCCAAGTCAAGCCCCGTTGGTTCGGATTCACTCGGAGTGCTGGACAGGGGACGTGGTGGGCTCGTTGAAGTGCGATTGCGGCCCTCAATTGGACGCCTCACTCAAGCGCGTGGCGCAGGATGGCGGCGCCGTGTTGTACTTGAGGCAGGAGGGAAGGGGCATTGGCTTGGTGGAGAAGCTCAAAGCCTACAACCTCCAAGACCAAGGGCTGGACACCTTCGAGGCCAACGAGCAATTGGGCCATCAACGCGACGCGAGAAAGTTCGATGTCGCGGCGAAGTTGTTGGAAGACTTGGGCTGGGCAGAAGTCAGGCTCATGACGAACAACCCTGACAAGGTGAACGCCTTGCGTGCAGAGGGCATTCGGGTGACGGAGGTGGTGCCCATTCAGTTTGAGCCCAACGAGCACAACGCTGCCTACTTGGCCGCCAAGGTCAAGGAAGCGGGTGGCGCGGTTTGACCGACCCTAGTTTGATTTCACGTCACATGGAGATGGCGTGCATCCATTCCATGCACAGGATGGCGCCCACGGTGCCCACGGCGTAGCCTAGGACGGCCAGCAACACGCCCACGGGCGCCAATGCCGGTGAAAAGGCGCTGGCCACAATGGGGGCGGAGGCCGCGCCGCCAACGTTGGCTTGTGAGCCCACTGCGACGAAGAAGAAGGGGGCGCGGATCAGCTTGGCCACCACCAACAGCACCACGATGTGAACGAGCATCCACAATAGTCCAATGGTGACGGCCGAGCCGTACATCGACCAATTCTCAATCAAGCTGCCGATGTCCATTTTCATGCCGATGGTGGCCACCAGCACGTAGAGGAAGACGGACCCCATCTTGCTCGCACCCGCACCTTCGTATTCTTTGGCGGGCGTGAAGCTCAGGGCGATGCCGATGGCGGTGGCCACGACCACCAACCAGAAGAAGCCTTTGGTGATGGAGGACAAATAAATGGCCATGCTGTCTGGATTTGCGGCCAAGGTGTTCTCGAGCCAGGCGGAGAATTCCGCGGAGGCCAGGTCTGCCACCAGGTGCGCCACGGCCACGCCGCCAAAGGCCAACGCCACCATCACCATCCAGTCGGGAAACGACGCGATGCGCGCAGATTTGGCTTGAAGTTGCTCCACGCGTTCCTGCAGCTCGTCCACGGCGGTGGCGTCCGCATTCAGCCATCCGTCGATGCGTTCACGGATGCCTGCCCCAAACAGCAGGAACGGCATCCAAAGGTTGGCCACGAACACGTCCACAATGAGCATGATGGAGAATTGGCTGTCCAGGGTCTCTGAAATCTCCTTGAGGGCCGCTTGGTTGGCCCCGCCGCCGATCCACGATCCCGCCACGGTCGACAAGCCGCGCCAATACGCATCTGGAGCATCGCCGCCCAAGACATCCGGGTTGCCTGTGCTGACCAGCCACAAGGCCAGCGGCCCGCCGACCACAATGCCAAGCGTGGCCGCGAAGAACATGACAATGGCCTTGGGGCCCAGGTTGTAGATGCCTTTGAGATCGATGGACAGGCAGAGCAGAATCAAACTGGCAGGCAACAAGTACCGTGAGGCAACGAAGTAGAGGTTGCTCTCCTCCCCATTGACAACGCCAAGAGAATTCAGCGCAGCGGGAATGAAGTAGCACATTAGAAGCGCCGGCACGAAGGTGTAGAACTTTTTGAATCGGGGCAGACTGTGTGTGTAAAACACGAGCCCAAGCGCACCCACAAGCAGGCCAAGCACGATGGCGTCGTTGGCTATGGGGAAGAAATTCAAGAGGGTGGGTGAGAAGGTCATGGTGCAGGTGTTTGTGGCTAAAATAAAACGGCCCGCGCAGAGCGCAGGCCGCTTCTCTTCTTCGGCTCCTGGCAGAGCCACCCTTTCACCAGACCATCAATGGGGTCATGCCGGATGGAGGTTCGGGCCCGGTCCACATGTCCAGGGACTCGCCAGAGGAAAGAGGAGTTGGGGTGCATTACGGGCGTGCTTGGACAAAAGTTTCACCTCGGTCCAACAAGACAAAAAAAAACCCTGGACATGGCGTCCAGGGTTCAAGTCGTCACACACCTGAATGAGGTCAGGGCTTGGCGTTCACTTTGATGAGTTCCACCTCAAACACCAATGCGGCGTAAGGAGGGATGGCTCCGCCTGGTGCGGGGCGGGCGCCGTAGGCCAATTCTTGGGGGATGTAGAACGTGGTCTTGCCTCCTTCTTGCATCAACTGAAGTCCCTCCGTCCAGCCACGGATGACGCCGTTGAGGGGGAACGAGATGGGTTCCCCACGCTTGTAGCTGCTGTCGAATTCTTCGCCGTTCAACAGGGTGCCGCGATAGTGTACAGTCACTTCGTCGTTGGCGTCGGGGGCGGCACCTGTGCCGACCACCTCGTGGCGGTATTGCAATCCGGAATCGGTGGTCTGGATGCCGTCTTTCTTGCAATTCTCCGCAAGAAAGTCCTCGCCCTCTTGCTTGGTCACCAAGGCCATCTGTTCCTTGATTTGGGCCATTTGCGATTGGACGACGGCGTTGGCTTCGTCGGCGCTCATCGCAGATTCACCAGCCAACGTGGCTTCAAAGCCAGTTCGGAGGGCGTCCCCGTCCACTTGTTTGAGTCCTTCGTTGCTGAGGTTGGTGGCGAACAAGACGCCGAGGGCATAGGAGATAGAATCCATGGTTTGGGTTTGGTCTTTCTTGGGTTTTTTGTGACGTTGGGCGTGGGCCGGTTTAGCGGGCCCCAATGCAAGGACCAGGACGCAAATCAAGGAAGCGCCCACAGTCCAAAGGCGATGCTGCATGGTTTTCATGGCCGCGAAGGTCGGGTGAAAACAAGCAACCCTGGCCCACTCTTGTCAGGATTGTAAGTGTACCCCAAGTCGTGAAATCCCGCCAAATCTTCGGGCAACTGCAGGTCGTGCTCGAGGACGTGGCGGGCCATGGCGCCGCGTGCGGCTTTGGCGAAGGCAGACACGCTTCGGAATTGGCCGCCCTTGTCCTCCAAAAATTGGCAGGTGACCACCTTGTCGGAGGGCCGTCCGTGCAGGGCGGTTTGGCTGTATTCGGCGCTGGCCAAATTCAAAATCCAAGGCTGACCTGTTTCATCGAGGTGTCGCCCCACCATCTCGGGCAGCCGTGTTTTCCAATGTTGGTGCATGTTGGTTTCGTCTGCCGACGGAGACCAAGGTTGGGCCATTTCGAGCCGCACCGGGGCGTATTGGTCCAGTGGACGCAACAGCCCATACACCGCATGCAAAATCCGCAACCGCGCCTGCGCACGGCGGACGACATCTGCAGAGACACACGCCAAGTCCAAGGCCTTGAAGGCGTCGCCCTTGAAGGTCCATCCCGCGGCGAATTTGGAGTCAGGCTTCCAATCTTGGTGCCAGCGGTGGACTTTTTCGGCCAACGCGGGGCTGAGCTTCATGCGCTGGGCCAATTCCTCTTGGGACCACGTTTTCAATGCGGCGACAATGGACACCGCCACATTCAAGCTTTCCGCCTGGGTGAGCGCGCCGCCGAATTGGCCAGGGTTCGGGGCGGAGGGGACCAACGTTTTGGCTGGGGACAACAAGATGAGCATGTCACAAAATTCTGGGAGGCGCCCTTAACTTCCACCACATGGAACGCACCCTTTCTCACCCTTGCCTTGGGATCCTTTGGTTTTCAGTTGCCCTCTTCAGCCAAGACGCCTTTGCGCAATGTGGTGGCGATTCCGTGTCGGTGTCGTTGGACATCTCGACAGATGGTTGGGGTGATGAAATGTATTGGGAGTTGTTCCCGCAAGGTGGAAGCTGCGGCGATGGGACTGCGGTGTTGTGGGGAGGCAACCCCGTAGTGGGGTGCAGCGACGACATTCCTGGCTTGGGCGGAGAGCCGTATGGCAACAACTTGGTGGTGTCCAGTCTGACCGCGTGCGTGGCTTCAGGCAGTGAATTGGTGTTGGTCCATCGTGACAGCTACGGCGACGGCGGGTCAGGCTTCGGGTTGGTGCTGAACGGTGCCCCAGTCCTAGGCTTCCAGGGCACGGGCACAGGCAACGACTGGCCCATTTCGCTGGACATCGTCGACGAACTTCAAGGCCAGTTGCCTTGCCTGCCCCTGCCTGTGGAGGCCAACGGGGCCAACTGGGTGGGGTCCAACGAGGGGGCGTCTGTGCTTCCTGAAGAAGTGACGCCGCCGGCCCTTGCTTGCAACGCGTATGGAAGCTGGTGTCCGTCTGACCCCAACGCGACCAACACGTTGTGGCTGAGTTGGGACGTCCCTGCGCAAGGCGGGGCTTATCGCATTTCCACGTGCAACGATTCTACGTCGTTCGACACACAAATCGCCCTTTGGTCCGCGGAGGACTGCGCGGATTGGGGGTCGTACACCCTCGTCAACGCCAGCGACGACCAAGGCTGTGAATTCGCCGCCTTTCGAAGCACCATGCTGACCCCATGCTTTGAAGGCGGGGAGTCCTTGTTGATTCAAATCGACGGATGGGGAGGCCAAACTGGCACCGTGGAATTGTCCATCCAGTCGACCGACTTGAACGAGTCGCTTGTGGTTGGTGCCAGCGTCTCGGGACTCTCTTGCAATTTGGAGGAAGGCTTCAACCCCAACGGCGCCATCACCCTGAACCCCAACGTGGGTCCGCTGGGCGCGTCATGGAATTGGAGCGGCGCCTTCGGCAGCGCCTACCAAGGCACCAACCTGTCGGGATTGATGCCTGGCACCTATGTGGTGAATGCAGACGTGTGTGGCATCTCGTACAGCGAGACTTTCGAGGTGGATGAGCCGGATGCCCTTTCGTTGACTGTTTCGTTGGCGCCGGATTGCGAAGCGGGGGCCATGGGGGCTTCCGTGAGTGTGGGCGAACTGGAAGAGTTTGATTCCGTGACGTGGCAAGTGGGTCTCAATGAGTTTGAAGGCACAGCGGTGTCCGATTTGCCCTCGGGCTTGTGTGAGGTCTCGGTGGTTTCGCTCGAAGGGTGCGAGGTCTCGGAATACGTGTGGGTCGATGCTGTTGGGGTGCCTGAGGTCAACCTGGGCCCAGACGTGTTTGCCTGCGCAGGTGACCTGGTCACGTTGTTGGGGCCATTGGGCAATGGACTGAATTACAACTGGTCGACCGGCGCGTCGACCCCGTTGCTTCAATTCGCGGCCGAACCTGGCACGACCGTGCTGGGGCTCGAAGTCACGGACGCCACAGGATGTTCCGATTCGGACGTGATGGTCCTGACGGTGGACGATTGCGCGAGTGGCTTGTCTGACTTGTCAAGTGGAGCCTTGGCGATCACCTCATGGGAGGGTGCCCTCGCCGTACCGAACCCCTTCATCGGGAACACTTCTTTGGTGGGGGTGTCGGGCGAAGACGTCGCCTTGTGGCAGCTTTGGGACGCCCAGGGACGTCGCGTGGACGCCGTGTGGACGCCACTCGGAAGTGAAGTCGCGCTGTCGTCGGAATTGTCGGCGGGGATGTACACGTTGACCAGCCCTGCCCGACGGGGCGTCCTCAGGCTTGTGGCCCAGTAAGTCGGATCTGAGCGATGCGTTGGCACGCCTCGTGCACGTCGTCTGAAGTCATGTCCAAGTGGGTGACCAGCCTGACTTTGTCGGGCCCAAACGCAAAGCACCCCACCCCAACCGATGCCAAGGCCTGAACGGCCTCGTTGGCGTGGTTCACGTGCAATGAAAAGATGACGATGTTGGTTTCCACTGGGTCGACCGACGCGACGTCTGCGTGCGCCGACAAGGTGGCCTCGAGCTGCTTGGCGTGGGCGTGGTCGTCTGCCAGACGCGCCACGTGGTGCTCCAGGGCGTGAAGGCCAGCGGCTGCCAGGCTCCCTGCCTGGCGCATGCCTCCGCCCATGACTTTGCGAACGCGGTGGGCTTCTTGGATGAAGGATTGAGGCCCAACCAGCACGGAGCCCACAGGGCATCCCAAGCCCTTGCTCAGGCAAAGTGAAATGCTGTCGAACAGCTGGCCGTAGGCTTTCAGCGCATCGGCGTGGCCCCACTGCCCGCGGGCCACGAACGCGTTCCACGCACGGGCGCCGTCGAGGTGAAAAGCGAGTCCCCGGGCGCGCACTTCCTTGGATAGCGCCTCCAACTCCTCGAGGTCCCACACCGAACCGCCGCCTTTGTTGCAGGTGTCTTCCACCGCCACAAGTGTGGTGCGGGCGTAGTGGCTGTCCGGGGGGTTGACGTTGTCAAGGCAATCGGTCAGGCTGAATCGTCCGCGGTCGCCGTGAAGAAGCCGTACGGAGGCGCCGGCATTGCGGGCGATGCCGCCCCCTTCATAGTTGTAAATGTGGGCGAGTCGGTCGCACACGACTTCGTCGCCTGGTCTGGTGTGGACTTGAATGGCGATTTGGTTGGTCATGGTGCCGGATGGGCAAAACAGGGCCGACTCATGCCCCATCAATGCTGCACATCGCGCCTCCAGCGCATGGATGCTCGGGTCCTCCGCGAAGACGTCGTCGCCCACCTCCGCGGCGTGCATGGCCGCTTTCATGGCGTCGGTCGGGCGCGTGACGGTGTCGCTCCTCAGGTCCACGAGCAAGTCGGATGGGAGGGGCTGAAGCTGGGAGTCGGAGCTGGATTGTGCCATGGCACGAATGTAGTTGAGCCGTTGGTCCCGTCGATGCCCCTGGGGTATCTTGGACGCATGAAGATTTGGACATGGAAAGGCGCATTGGCGCTGTGTTTGGCCTTGGTGGCGTCCGCCCAAACCTCTGCGAAGGAAGGCATGTGGATTCCCACCTTGCTGAAGGTGGTGGAAGGGGACATGCAGGCGATGGGACTGAAGTTGACGGCGGAAGACATTTACAGCATCAACCACAGCAGCTTGAAGGATGCGGTGGTGCATTTCAACGGCGGTTGCACGGCCGAGATGGTGAGTGCTGAAGGGTTGTTGCTGACCAACCATCACTGTGGCTATGGCCAAATCCAACAGCACAGCACCGTGGACAACGACCTGTTGACGGACGGATTTTGGGCCATGACGCGGGCGGAGGAATTGCCCAACCCCGACCTCACGTGCACGTTCATCGACCGCATTGAGGACGTTACCGAGCGCTTGTTGGCGGCGTGCGAAGGTTTGGAAGGCGACGACCGAAAAGCCCGGTGGAACGAAGAAGTGGCGGCGATTGTCAAGGAAGCCACCGAGGGACAAGGGTTGGAAGGTGAAGTGGTGGAGTTCGACTATGGGAACAGTCACTTTCTCATCACGAGCAAGGTCTTCCGTGACGTCCGCCTTGTGGGCGCACCTCCTTCTGCGGTGGGCAAATTCGGGGGGGACACCGACAACTGGGTTTGGCCACGTCACACCGGCGATTTCAGCGTGTTCCGCATTTACGCGGACCGCGACAACCAGCCTGCTGCGTACGCTTCGGACAACGTGCCGTACGCCCCTGAGCACCACTTCCCCGTGGATGTGTCAGGCGTTCAGGACGGCGATTTCACCATGGTGTTTGGGTTTCCTGGACGGACCGAGCAGTACCTCACCTCGGATGCCGTGGAACATGTGATCGAGCGGCTCAACCCCATGCGCATCGCGATGCGCGACGAGGGGTTGGCGGTCATCAACGCGGCCCGGGCGTCCAGCGACGCCCTGCGCATCGCCTACGCCGCCAAGCAGAGCAGCGTGGCCAATGCCTGGAAAAAGTGGAAAGGCCAAAACCGCGGCCTCACGGAACTCCATGCCATCGACAAGAAGCGGACGTTGGAAGCCGAATTGAACAAGGTCTCTGGCTGTCAAGTGGTGGAAGACATTGCCGCGTTGAACACCCAATACTTCCCCTTCTTGGAGGCGCGTTCGCTGTTCATTGAGTTGGCCTATTACGGCCCGGAGGTCTTGAACTACGCCCACGGATTCTCCGCGCTGATCGAGGGCAAGGCCGAGGGGGAGGCGAGGGAATCGCTTTTGGCTCGGCTCCGTGGGGCGGAGGATGGTTTCCGACGAGATTACGACGCGGGGGTCGACGAGCGTTTGCTCGGTCGCTTGGTGGAAGAATACCTCAAATGGGTTCCGACCAACTTGGCTCTAGAGGGGTTGGCCGAAGAAGTGGCTGGCGCGGGAGGCGGGTTGGCTTGGGCCGAGAAAGTCTTCGCCAAGAGCGTGTTCGACAACGCGCACGACATGGCCAAATTGTTGGAGAACGACAACCCCAAATCGTGGAAGAAGCTCGCGAAGGACCCCGCGTACGTGTGGATTGAAAAGCTTCGTGCGAACTACTTCGCGGAGGTGGCCCCTGAGTATGGTCGCCTTCGTGGAGAGATTGCCTCGGCTTCCGCGGCGTACACCGCGGCCTTGAGGGAAGCGTTTCCAGACCGCGTGTTCCCCGTTGACGCCAACAGCACGCTGCGGTTGACGTACGGCAAAGTGGAGGGAAGCGCGCCCTACGACGGCATGCAGTACGACCCACTCAGCACAGCGCGTGGCATCTTGCAGAAGTACGTGCCAGGCGATCCAGATTTCGACATGCCTGCGCGGCTTGTGGAGTTGCTGGAAGCGGAGGAATACGGGGACTACGCCAACGAAGAAGGCGACCTTGTGGTGTGCTTCACAGGGTCCAACCACACGACAGGAGGCAACTCAGGCTCCCCAGCGTTGAACGACATGGGGCACCTGGTGGGCATCAACTTCGACCGAAGCTGGGAAAGCACCATGAGCGACATCTTGTTTGACGGGTCGCGCTGCCGGAACATCATGGTGGACATCCGATACGTCCTCTGGGTCATGGACGTGTACGCAGGCGCTAGTCACCTCGTCGAGGAGATGACCTTGGTGCAGGGCAGGTGAGGGGAAGGGGTCTCCCGAATCAGGAAGCCATCATGCCAATCGCCACGACAACGATGGCGAAAAGAAAGAGGGCAAAAACAACTGGCCCGCCGATTTCGTTTTGTTCGGGCTCGAGGTGGTCGTGGTGATCGTGTGCCATGGCGTAAAAATATGCCATGTTGCCCAGTGACTCGCATCCGTGCAACCTGAGAATCGCGAAAAGTGTCTCCCTTGGGGATGGCCTATCTTGCGGCGTCGCGCGCGCGCGAGCCATCCCTGTTGAAACCTGCACGCCATGAACCTTTTTCACCCTTGCAAAGCTGTGTCCGCCTTGTGTGCGACGCTTGTCTTGTCGACGCTGTCCCTGGACACCTTCGCCCAATGCGATTCAGACGAAAGCACCTTGATTGTGGACATCCTGACCGACAGCTACCCCGGAGAAACCTCCTGGGAAGTCACGCTGGATGGCGAGGTGGTGTTGTCGGGAGGCCCTTACGAAGAGGGGGATGCCGTGTACGGAGACACGCTGTGCATCCCGGCTTCTGAGGAGCCATGCATTCAGTTTGAAATTTTCGATTCCTTCGGGGACGGGATGTGCTGTGGATACGGGGAAGGCCAGTACGTGGTGACACTGGATGGCCAAACCATGGCCTCCGGCGGCGATTTCGGAGAGTCGGCAGGGGCCATTTTTGCCTGCGCTCCGGGCGAGACATGCAACGACGCCATTCCGTTGACGTCGGCAGATTACGGCACCGTGACGTCGCCGTCGTCGTCGTTTTGGTACACCTTCACGCCCGAGGGCAACGGCATGTACTCCTTCAGCTCGTGCGGCAACGGCTGCGACACCCGCCTGTACATCTACGACTACTGTCAAATGGGCAACTTCGACGACACGAACGAAGGGTCCATCTACTTCGACGACAACCAGGGGGGATGCGGCGAGGAAGCTCAGTTGACGGTGTTGCTCGAAGCGGGTGTGACGTACTGGGTGCGCTGGGCTTCG
The DNA here is from genome assembly GCA_965658045.1 of uncultured Flavobacteriales bacterium. GTDB lineage: Bacteria > Bacteroidota > Bacteroidia > Flavobacteriales_D > Sanyastnellaceae > UBA11663. The sequence goes on from CBFHQO010000061.1 coordinate 12,523, forward strand.
TTCGACGGCCCTTGCACCACAGACTGGGGCTGGGAATTCGATTTTGTTGGACCCCCGACCGGGTGCACCGACCCCGAGGCTTGCAACTACAGCCCCATGGCCGAGCTCGACAACGGCTCGTGCGTGTACCCCGGCGACCCCGAGTGCAACGGCCCAGATTTGATTGTGGTGGAAGACGCCATCATCAACAGCCTGTCGACCGAAGTCATGCAGGTGAACGAGTCGGATTGCTACATCGACGAAGGATGCTTGAACGGTTACGGCGCCCGAGAGTTGGTTCGCTTCACCACCCACATCAAGAACATCGGCGACCTCGACTACTACATCGGTGTGCCCAACCAAGAGGGCAACAACCAATTCGAATGGGGCGACTGCCACGGCCACTGGCACCACAACGGCTACGCCAAGTACGATCTGTTCGACTTGGACGGCGGGTTGATCCCCATCGGGTTCAAGAACGGCTTCTGCGTCATGGACCTTGAATGCAGCGGAGGCGGCACCGGCCAGTACGGCTGCGGCAACATGGGGATTTCTGCAGGGTGTGGCGACATCTACGGGGCGGGGCTGAGCTGCCAGTGGATTGACGTGACCAACGTGGAAGACGGCACCTACTACTTGGTGGTTCGGGCCAACTATGAATTCATCCCCGACGCCCTGGGCCGTGCGGAGAACTCCTACGAGAACAACCATGCCGCGGTGTGCATCCAGCTCGACCGGAGCAGCGGCGCCTTGGTGGTGGACCACGTGGACGGTTGCGAGCCGTTCTACGATTGCAACGGGGTGTTGTTTGGCACCGCCGAGACGGATTGCAACGGCGAATGCGGGGGCACCGCGCTGGTGGGCGACTTGGACAACAACGACGCCCAGGAATTTGCCGACGCGGTGGCGTACGTGGAAGGCATCCTCGGCAACGATTTGGCCCCTTCCACGTGCACAGACATCGATCAGGATGGCGAAATCACCGTGAGCGATGCGGCCTTGATGTCCCAATGCCAGTGGTTCAACGAGGCGCACATGCACCCGGACAGCAGCGGTGTGCACGACAAATGCCAATTCCCGGTGCAGGAGATCACCAACATCTTCGACACGGTGCACTTCATGGTGGCGGACGTCAACTGGGACATGAATTACTTCGACGTGCACGTGCTCAACGAGTACAACCGCATTGTCGGATACGAGCTCGACTTCACCGGCGTCCAAATCAGCGACGCCATCAGCCTTGCCGACCCCATTGGGTTCGACATCACGCCGTCGTTTGTGCCCGGAGGCCAAAAGGTGGTGGGTCTCAGCTACGAGGGTGACTCCTTCCACAAAAACCTCGACTGGGTGCCGTTCCTCCGTGTGTATTGGGCGGATGCAGACAACGAAGTGTGCCTGGCCGACGTGGTGGATGTGGTGAACGAGAACTACGAAAACACGTTGCACACCATGGTCGATGGATGCGTGATGTCTGTGACTTCGCTCGACGCCGCGGCCGCCATTCAAGTCGCGCCCAACCCGATGGGCGACTTCAGCACCGTCACCTTCCCGCTCGGAACATGGGAGATGGACGTGATGGACATGCAGGGTCGACTCGTTCTTCAACGCCAAGTGACGGGCCGAGCGGCCCAACTCTCCCGTTCAGAGCTCGGGGCAGGCAGCTACGTGCTTCGCCTCGTGAATGAACATGCATCGGCGGTGGTGAGGTTTGAAGTGAAGTGAACAGGATGAAATCATTGCCCATGGGCCAACGAAACTGGATGACGAGAGGCTTGACGTTCTTGACGGCGTGGGGAGTGGCCTTGGGGGTCACGGCCCAAGTGGTCGTCAACGAATTTTCGTGCAGCAACTACACCCTCGGGGTGGGTGGCGACAACGAAGATTTTGTCGAATTCTACAACCCCACGGGGGCGGACGTCGACTTGGGAGGATATTTCCTCTCGGACAACCTTGCCAACGTGGACAAATTCGAAATCCCAGCAGGCACCGTGGTTCCCGCGGGCGGTTACCTGGTGGTGATGTGCTCAGCGGAAGGGGAGTTGCCGACCAATTTGTATGTGGGCGGATTCCTCAACACCAACTTCAAGATCAACCAATGCCAGGGAGAATCGTTGGTGTTCGCAGATCCAGCGGAGAACGTCCTGGAGTCCTTCACCTACGGTGCGGAATACAGCACCACCCAAGCGGACCACAGCTGGGCCAGAAATGTGGACGGCGGCGCCAGTTGGGAAGTGTGTGTGGCGCCTTCGCCCGGAGGGGCCAACGGCGCGGATCCATTCGACATGTACACCGGGTATGCCCCGACGCCTGAATTCAATGTGGAGTCAGGCTACCATGCGGGTGCGCTTTCTGTGTCGTTGTCTGTTCCGGGCAACTTTGACATCTACTACACCCTCGACGGCTACACGCCCACGGAAGGAAGCACGTTGTACACGGGGCCCATCAACATCACCGAGACGACGGTGGTTCGGGCGGTGGCGTTCGATCCAGACGACGACGTGCCTCCAAGCAAGGCGCCGAGTTACATCGCGACCAACACCTACTTTTTGGGGGCCGACGCGCACACCATTCCCGTGGTGTCGGTCAGCGGCAACGGCCAGGAAGATGGAACTTGGGGTTGGGGCAACGGGGAAGGCGCCCACATCGAGTTCTTTCACGCCGACGGCACGTTTTGGGTTGAGGCGACTGGAGACAGCAACGAGCACGGCAACGACAGCAACGCCTACGGACAGCGAGGTTTCGACTACATCACCCGCGACCAGATGGGGTACAACTACGCCCTAGAAGCCGAGATGTTCCACGTCAAATCGCGGGACCAATACCAACGCTTGATTTTCAAGGCGGCCGCCAACGACAATTACCCTTTTGAGCCCGGGGCGCACATCCGCGACGCGTACGTGCACACCTTGAGCCACCTTGCGGATTTGAAGCTCGACGAGCGCACCAACGAAAGTTGCATCGTGTACCTCAATGGCCAATACTGGGGGGTGTACGAGTACCGCGAAAAAGTGGACGACGTCGATTTCACCGAGGAGTACTACGACCAGCCGCGGCACTTTGTGGATTTCCTCAAGACGTGGGGAGGCACTTGGGAAGAGTACGGAACCGGAAACGATTGGTACGATTTCGTCAACTTCTGCACCACGCAGGACATGACCGACGCGGCGAACTACGACTACGCCATCACCCAGCTGAACCCGCTGTCGCTCATCGACTACTTCATCCTGAACAGCTACATCGTCTCGGCCGACTGGCTCAACTGGAACACGGCGTGGTGGCGTGGCCGCCACCCTGACGGTGACGCCAAGCGTTGGCGCTACGCGTTGTGGGACATGGACGCCAGTTTTGGGCACTATGTGAACTACTCGGGGATTCCAGACACTGGACCCACGGCCGACCCGTGCAACCCTGAGAGCATGGGTAACCTCGGCGGTCAAGGCCACATTCCTGTGCTCAACGCGTTGCTGGGCAACGAGACCTTCTGGAACACTTACATCAACCGCTGGGCCGACCTGGGCAACACCGCCTTTTCTTGTACCAACATGCACGCGGTCCTCGACAGCATGGTCGCGGTCATTGAACCAGAGATGCCCCGTCAACTTGACCGATGGGGAGGTTCCATGGCCGGATGGGAGAATGAGCTCCAGGAACTGCGGGACTTCATCGACAGCCGATGCGAGGACGAGGTGGTCGGCGGCATGGAAGACTGCTACGACATCGAACAAGTCAACCTGACGATTGACATCGTGGGCCAAGGGGAGGTGGAAATCAACACCGTGGACATCACCCCGGCCATGACGCCGTTCAACGGATGGTACTTCTCTGAAGTGCCAATTGTCCTTGAGGCTGAGGAGGCGTACGGCGTGAGTTTCTTGTACTGGCAGGTGGTTTCCGGAGACTTGACCATCGCCAACGTTAACGATCCTTTGTTGCCGCTGACGCTCACAGGCGACGCGCACTTGGTGGCGCACTTTGGGATTCCCGTGCCGCCAGAGGACGTCATGTTCAGCGTGTCTCCAGAGGGTGCGGGATTTGTGGTGTTGGACGGCTTGACCTTGCAGGACAACCCCAGTGTCGAAACCATAAATGTGGGCATGCACAGCTTGATGGCTGACCCCAACGAATGGTGGGCGTTCTCGCATTGGTCTTGGAACGGCAACACGCTTGGTCCCGATGCCGAAGCGTTGAACGCCGATTTCGAGGTGTACGAAGCGGGCATGGTGACCGCGCACTTTGTGGAAATTCCGCACACCGACCTCACCGTGGTGGTCTCCCCGCAGCAAGCTGGGCAGGTTCGGGTGGAGAACATGGCCATGGTGGACGCGACGTGGTTCACGTCCTTCGAGCCGATGGGGCCTGTGGTCTTCGAGGCCATTTCTGAAGAGGAGTGGCAGTTCAGCCATTGGGAAGTGGCCGTGTCGGAGCCTTCGCCTGAATCCA
>CBFHQO010000062.1:0-14674 GCA_965658045.1 uncultured Flavobacteriales bacterium
ACAGCGTTCACGCCTGACAACGACGGGTTGAACGACGCTTTGGAAATCACGGGGCGTCAAGTGCGGTTGTTTGAGATTTGGATTTACAACCGCTGGGGCGAGGAGGTCTACCACAGCACCGACATGGATGCGGCGTGGTTGGGCGACGTGGACGGAGGCACCCACTTTGCACCCAATGGGGTGTACCATTGGGTGATCAAGGCCGCCGGCTTTGACACGGACGCCCAGGAATTCCGCGGCTTCGTGCACTTGATGCGCTAACACCTTACACCTTTCTCATGACCCATTCCAATGCTGGCCGCAACCTGCGCGGCGCCTTTGTGGCAGTCACTTCCTTGTTTTTCATGTGGGGATTCATCACCGTTCTCGTGGATGCCTTGATTCCCCGTTTGAAAGACGTGTTCGAATTGACATTCCTTCAAGCTGGCCTGGTCCAGTTTGCGTGGTTTGCAGCCTACGGGTTGCTGTCCATTCCTGGCGGAAACTTGATTTCAAAGATTGGGTACCAAAGAGGCATTCTGGTGGGTTTGGCCACGGCAGGGTTGGGATGCTTGCTGTTTTATCCTGCGGCGGCCACCCGCTTGTATCCATTGTTTTTGTTGGCGTTGTTCGTGGTGGCCGGCGGCATCACGGTGTTGCAGGTGGCGGCCAACCCCTACATCAGCGTGCTCGGACCAGAGGAATCCGCTTCGGCGAGGCTCAACTTGTCTCAAGCGTTCAATTCATTTGGCACAACCATCGCGCCTGTGGTGGCGGCGAGCTTCCTTTTGGGAGACCAAATCCTGACCGGCGAGGCCATCGACGCGCTGGCTGAGGCCGAGCGCCAAGCCTATTTCGCGGCGGAGGCTTCGGCTGTGCAGGTTCCCTTTGTGCTGTTGGCGTTGGCCTTTTTCCTGTTGGCAGGCGTTGTGGGTGTCATCCGGCTCCCCAAAATTTTGGGCCATCGAGACGAGGGCAACAAGACGAGCTATGCCCAGGTCTTTCAAAACCGCAAGTTGCGCTTCGGCGCCTTGGCCATCTTCGTGTACGTCGGGGCCGAGGTGGCCTTGGGCTCGTACATGGTGAGCTACGGCCTGTCGTTGGACATTCTGAAAGACATCAAGTCCAGCGAGGTGCTTGGTACCATGGCTGGGGTGGCGGCCTTCATCAAAAGCATTCACGTGTCTGGGCTCGATGCCAAAGGTGTGTTGGGTGCATTGTTGACGTTCTATTGGGGCGGGGCCATGCTGGGGCGATTCGCAGGTTCTGGACTGATGGGGTGGATCTCACCATCCAAACTGTTGACCGTCGCGGGGTCGTGTGCCGTGGTGTTGATTTGCGTTTCCACCTCGTTGTCCGGTGTCCCTGCGTTGTTGTACTTGCTGGCGGTGGGCTTCTTCAACAGCATCATGTTTCCGACCATTTTCACCTTGGCCATTGAGGACCTTGGGGAAGGGAAACCTCAAGGCTCCGGTCTGCTCTGCACGGCCATTGTGGGCGGGGCGTTCATTCCTCCTGCCGTCGGAGCCTTGGTGGACGGCGCAAGTTTTGAAGTGGCCTTCCTGTTGCCCGCGATGTGCTACGCGTACATCGCATGGTATGCAGGCCGGTTGGTGCCCCGTGCGGTTTGATTTGAACAGAGGCGGAACGTCAAGATTCCTTAACGTCGTCGTCGAGTTTTTGAACAGAACGCAACTTTTTTGACTCAAAAGGAGTTATCTAGCAGCACCCTAACGGGAAAAGACCCTAAGAACATGGCCAGAAGAAAAAAGTCCGCCAAGGAATTGCAGCCCAACATCAAGGTTCGCTTGGACCGCCGCACCGTGATCACTGTGCGGGACGAGAGCAAGTTGGCCTACTGGAAGGAGAAATTCCCAGGCCTCGAGATTCTGGAAGAATCTTGATTCCTGCCCCCAACAGGGCATCAAAAAAGGCGATCCAATCGGATCGCCTTTTTTGTTGGAGGTTGGCAAGGCTCAGCCCTGGACAGCCTCCTGCTTCCAAGGAGCGAGCGCCAATTGCTCACGGCCCTTCTTCGTCAGAGCGTAGCCATCCTTGTTTTGGATCAGGCCGTCGAGGTACAAGTTGGTGATGCGCTCGCCAATGCGGGCCTTGCCCACATGGAGATCCGTGTCTTCTTCAATGCGCTTCCAGAAGTTGCGCTCAAGCACGGCCAAACGGATGTGACATTGGTTCTCAACCTTGTGCATGTGAATGATGTCGAGAATCATGTGGTCGTATTTGTCCAAGGATTTCATGGGTTCAGGCGTTTGGGAAGTGAGAGATTTGAACAGCAAGAAAGGACTTTTCCTCTGGAGCTGTGGAAAAAGGCGCTCCTCCGTTGTTCACGGGTTTTCCACGGGTTTTCTGAGATTGTGAACAACCTGTGGATAGCTTCCTCAACTCACTCGAAATCAGAGTGAGTCTGTAGGAAATACTTGAAGTACCGCGCCATGTATTGCACGTCTCTCTCGGCGTGCTTCGACGGTTTGAAGGGCGCATGGACGTGAAAGAACCTGCGTTTCGACTCCCATGCACAAAGGGTGAGGCGCGCCCCACAGGATTTGGCCCAAGTTTGGGCCTGTTCCAATTGTGCGTTGCTGCCGTCGGTGTGGAGGACGACACATTTCCCAGCGGACCAAGCTTCCTTCAGCACCTGTCCTTCGCAACCTGACTTCACTTGGATGGATTGCACGGGGTACAGCCACTTGGCCCAAGTCACTTGCCAGGCGAAAGGGGCGTACATGACCACAAGGGTGCGCCAAAACGGCTTGGGGAACCTTCCGCGCACGCGCCATCCTCGCATCCCCAAGGCGCGCAACACGAGCCACTTGGTCCAAGCGTTGCGGTGGCGCGGTTGAATGGCTTCCCGGGGCTTGTCGGCGGTCATGCGTTCAAGTGATGTTCGTGCGGGGTCCACGGCCCTTTCATGGTGGGCGCGGCGTGAAGGAAGAGGCTCAATTGGGTTTGAAACTGAGCCCGCGGCCACGGCACAGCACCCAGGGAGGCGAGGTGCGGGTTCATGATTTGGCAATCCACAGGCCCAAACCCATTCAAAGCCAGCCAGCGCACCAACTGAATGAACGCCACTTTGCTCGCGTTGGATTGGGTGGAAAACATGCTTTCGCCAAAAAACATCCGTCCCAAGGAGACCCCGTACAAGCCACCCACGAGTTCGTCGTCGCGCCAAGCCTCGACCGAGTGGGCCACGCCAAGGTCGTGCAGCGCCACGTATGCGTCCACGATGTCGTCGGTGATCCACGTGCCTTCGCCGTCACGCGGGGCTTGTTGACATTGCCGCACCACCTCCTCAAAGCATCGGTCCATGGTGATGCGAAACGGTCGACGGTTGAGGATGTTCCTCATGCTTTTGGTCACCTTCAACCCTTGGGCAGGCAACACGGCGCGTTCGGGTGGGGCCCACCACATGATGGGTTCGTCCTCCATGAACCACGGAAAGGTGCCGTGTTCGTAGGCGGCCATCAAGCGCGCAGGGGAAAGATCCCCTCCAACCGCAAGCAACCCGTGGTCGCCTGCGGCGGACACGGGAGGGAAGTGGAGGTCTGCGTCGAGCAGGTGAATCTTCATGCGGCAAAGAAACGGCCTTCATCCGTGCGTTCCTTTGCATCATGACCTGGGATTTTGAACGAACGGAAGGTGCGGCCATCAAGCTCTTGCGTGGCCATGTGGCGTCCCACGGGCTGCCGGGCTGGTCGGCCCAGAAATTGGCATGCCCTCCGGGGCGTCCCAAGGAGGGGATGACGGAGGACCGCGCGGCACGCCGTGCGGGCGTGGTGGCCTTGTTGTGTCCCAACGCCCGAGACCAATGGTCCTTGGTGTTCATGCGTCGCACCCAAGATGGCTCGCCGCACAGCGGTCAGCTCTCCTTCCCTGGTGGGGCTGAAGAGGCCTCGGACGGGTCTGACCTGGTCCGAACCGCGCTTCGTGAGTTTGAAGAGGAAGTCGGGGTGGCCTTGGATCGGTCGCATTTGGTCGGTGCCATGACGCCGCTGTACATCCCCCCGAGCTCGTTTTGGGTTCAGCCTGTGTTGGCGGTGGTGGACGAGTTGCCTCAGTTCGTCAAGGAGCCCACGGAGGTGGCTGAGATTTTGATCACCCCTTTGTCCAAATTGCCTGCTGCAGGGAAATCCTGGCCCACAAAACGCATTGCAAGTCGGCGGGGCACGGTCGTGTCTCCAGGCTGCGACGTGGGGAAGGCTGTGTTGTGGGGTGCCACGGCCATGATGACGGCGGAGGTGCTGAGCCTTTGTCATGGAGCGGGTTTTCCCCCTTCCTTTGCACCCAGAATTTTTCAGCCATGAGCAAGCACATTTTGGGGTTGACCAGCAAGGAAGACGGGGTGGTGTCCAAGGCCCTCAAAACCATCCATGACAAGGGGACCCAAGCGTCCATTCGACCCTTGCTTGAGGCGTTCGCCGCCCGAAAAGACGACGCCTTGCGTGAAGAAATGCTCGGCATGCTCTCCTCCATGAAGCTGTCGGCGGCAGAAGACATTTTCCTGGAGGCCCTCACCGACCCCAAACTGGCCCATGTGGCCGGGGACATCCTTCAATGCCTGTGGAGTTGCGGATTCATGTGCGACGGCCGACTGGCGCTGGTGGTGGAAGTGGCCTGTCAAGGGGATTTCAAGCAAGCCATGGAAGGGGCCACGTTGTTGGAGCAGGTGGAAACCGTGCAAGACGAGAAAGACCTGCTCGAGGCCCAAGTGATCGTTGGAGAAGCCATGGGGGACCACTCCAAGAAAGGCATTGCCCCGTTCCTTGAAAGCATGAAGGCCCACTTGGCCATGCTCCAGGACACGTTGATGTGATTGTCAGCGACTCGGGTCTTCGTCGCTCGCAACCCGACGCTTTTCAATGCGTTCGAGGGGGCCGGGGCAGGTGCCCAAGTGGCAGTTCTTGCAGGCGTCCACCACGTGGTTGAAGGCTTGCGCACTTGGCGACGCGTTGAATTGGGCAATCGCTTGGCGGTACAGGGGCGCGTGGTCTTCAAAGTGGCCGTTGACCATGGTCTCGTCGGTGGGGTGACGGTCCATCAAGCTGTGCACATCCAAGGACTGTCCTTCCCAGGAAAATCCTTCGGTGTCCATGTCCTTCAGGATGCGTGCGAGTTGGTCGTCCATGGCGACCATGGTGCCTGCCAATTCAGACAAGCCGTTGGGCTGGCTTGGGGCCAACCGAGGTTGCACTGTCGAAGGATCAGAGTCTGGAGCGCACCCAAAGGCCAGCGCCAGTCCTGCACAAAGGCCAAACGTCACCGCGCCCTTCATCTCAACCTTCAATCATGACCCCTGTGGCCGTGAACGCCAAACGCAGTTCCGGTTCCGTGATGGCGTCGATTTCCGCTTGGCTCTTGCCAGCATCCTCGGCATAGTGCTTCAGCATGGGGACCGTCAAGGTGTCGTAAAATGCCTCACCTTGAACCACGGTGCGTTTGCCCTCAGCGCCTTCGGTCGGCACGAAAAAGCTGTAGTCCAGGAACCGAACGAACACCGTGTCGCTGCCCGAGGCCACGTCCATCCAGCATCCTTTTTTGGCGCAGGTTGCGGTCACTTCCCCCTCGAACGTCAGGGACGCGCGCCCGTCTTCTGCGAGGGCCTCTCGGACGTCTTGGGCCTGGAGGGCACCGTCGGTCTCAATGACCGACCCGTAAAACGTTTGCGGGACGCCGGCGACGTTGGTTTGGCCTGCAGGAGGCGGGGGCGCGCAACCCGCGGCAAAGGAAGCGAGGGCAAGGAAGGCAATGGAGCGAAGGGAAATCATGGTCGGTGGTTCAGTTGAGGTGTGAAATCAGTGGGTGCGCGTCATTTGCGCTTGGGTCAGCAGCAGAAAGTCCGCCCGGTTCAAAGCCGTGCTGTCCGGGGTCCATACGTCGAACTGGGTGTCGCCGTGAATGGTGAGGACGTTCAAGTCAGGCTGGGCTTGCCGGAGGTACCAAACAATGCCCTCCCAATCCTGGCTGTGGTACGAACCATTGACGTGGACGAAGGGTTGGCCTTCCGTGCGGGTTTGCAAGATCCAATGCGCCATGGTGGCGTCCTTGATGGCCTGCGCCATGGGCAGGGTTTCTCCGCCGTGCCCCCCGGCCATGGCCAACATCGCGTCGTACCCTGGCAGCGTGGGGTCGAAGGCCACCGGCAGCGAGGGCAGGTAGGCCTGGGCGCCCGGCGACAAGTCTTCCAAGCCGTCGAGCCCGTGCTTGTAGACCCACGACGCGTACCGTCGAGGCACGTTGGTGGCGGTCATGGTCAATCCGTGTTCCTTGGCCAAGTCCAACAAAGGTTGGTAGTCTGTGGCGTGGTTGGGCCAAAGGTTGGCCGCCGCTTCCAGTTTGTCCAAGTTGACCACGCCCCCGAGGTATTCGTTCACCACAAGCTGGTCGTCCGCTTCCAACATTTCGGCCCCCAAGTTGGGGTGAGCCCCCTGGTCCAAAAGGCTGCGCACCAGCTCCTGCTGAAGCCAATGCATGACGGCGTCGTCGTGCAATTCTCCGAAGCACACCACGTCGGCTTCCAAGGCTTCAGTCACCAAATCGGACCAAGTGGCAGGTGTGCCATCACCTTGGTACAGGGCGTAGGCGGCGGGGTTGCCACGCATGGATTTGGTTTGGGCCTTCGTCTGGGACCACGCCAAACACGACGTCAAGGTCCAAAGAAGGAGGAGGAGGGCTGGGTGTTTCATGGTCGTTTCTGTCAAGTTTGCATGACCCCCGGCCGGAAAGCAGCATCGATGGGCGCCTCGTTTGCGGCTTCAATGCCCATGGAAATCCATGACCGGGTGTGGTTGGGGTCGATGATGGCGTCCACCCACAGTCGCGCTGCAGCGTACACGGGCTCGGTTTGCTCGTCGTACCGTTGAGTGATGGTGTCAAGAAGGGCCTGCTCCTCGGCTTCGTTGGGGGCCTTTCCCTGCTTCTTCAAAGAGGCCTTCTCAATCTGCAGGAGCACCTTGGCCGCTTGGGTGCCGCCCATCACCGCCAAGCGTGCCGTGGGCCAAGCCACGATCAGTCTTGGGTCGTAGGCCTTGCCGCACATGGCGTAATTCCCGGCGCCGTAGCTGTTGCCCACCACGACGGTGAACTTGGGGACCACGCTGTTGGCGACCGCGTTGACCATTTTTGCGCCGTCCTTGATGATGCCGCCGTGTTCCGATTTGGACCCAACCATGAAGCCGGTGACGTCTTGCAAGAACACCAGGGGCACGTTGCGCTGGTTGCAGGTCATGATGAAACGGGCGGCTTTGTCTGCGCTGTCGGAGTAAATCACCCCGCCAAACTGAAGGCCGTCCTTCTTGCTCTTCACCACCGTGCGTTGGTTGGCCACAATGCCCACACTCCACCCGTCGATGCGCGCATACCCACACACCAAGGTTTTACCGTACCCAGATTTGTACTCGGTGAAACTGTCCTGGTCCACAAGGGCGTCGAGAAGGTCGCGTGTGTCGTAGGGTTCCGTTGGGGCGTCAGGCACGACCCCGCAAATGGACGGGGTTGCCGGCGGCAAGGCGGAGTCCCTTTGGAATCCCGCCTTGGGACCCAAGTCGCCCCAATGAGAGGCAAGCTTGCGAATGTGCGCCAGCGCCTCCTCTTCGTTGGCGCATCGGTAGTCCGTCACACCTGAGATTTCGTCGTGGGTTTGGGCCCCACCGAGGGTTTCGTTGTCGATGTCCTCGCCAATGGCGGCCTTCACGAGGTAGCTCCCCGCCAAGAAGATGGACCCGGTGCCCTCCACAATGATGCTCTCGTCGCTCATGATGGGGAGGTAGGCTCCCCCTGCGACGCAGCTTCCCATCACTGCGGCAATTTGTGGAATGCCTGCAGAAGAGAGTTTGGCGTTGTTCCTGAACATCCGCCCGAAGTGTTCCTTGTCGGGGAAGATCTCGTCTTGCATAGGCAAGTACACCCCGGCGCTGTCCACCAAGTAGATGATCGGCAAGCGGTTCTCCAGGGCAATTTCTTGGGCGCGGAGGTTCTTTTTGCCTGTGATCGGGAACCACGCGCCGGCTTTCACGGTGGCGTCGTTGGCCACGGCCAAACACAGTTTGCCGTGGATTCGGCCGAGCTCCACCACCACGCCACCGGAAGGGCATCCGCCTTCTTCCTCGTACATCCCGTGACCTGCCAATGCGCCGATCTCGAGCCGCTCGCAACCGGGATCGAACAGCTTGCCGAGGCGTTCGCGGGCCGTCCATTTTCCTTTGGCGTGCTCTTTGTCGATGCGGGCTTGCCCTCCGCCTTGACGAACGCGTGCCAGAAGTCGCTCCAAGTCGGCGACACGCATGCGCATTCGGTCTTCGTTGAGGTTCCGCGCCAAGTCGTTTTCGGATGCCATGACTCGAAGGTACTTCAAGGCTCCTACCTTTGGTCTTGTGAGAAGGCAAACCTTGATGGCCGTGATGTGGGGCGTCGCCCTGCTCAGTCTGGGGCTCCTGGGGTGCCACTCTTCTGCCTCCACCTCGTCGCGAACAGCGTGGGCTGAACTTGACGCCCCGCATTACGCCCTTGGCCACGCTTGGCACCTGAACGAGGCAGGTCAAGTGACTTTGGTTTTGCTCAACCCTCGCTCTGGAGAGGTCCTGTGCGCAGTGGTGCGTGGGCCGTGGAGGGGCGGGGCTTTGGACATTCCCTGCGTGGCGCTGCCCGCCGAGCCAGATGTGGTCACGTCGGGCACCACGCATGCCCATTTGCTCTATGCTGGGGTGGGCCTGGACCGCTGGGTCGGTTGCAATTCCTTGAAGTACCTCGCCGATGGGCCTGTGCAGAGTCATGCCAAGGAACGGGGGGTGGTGGATTTGGCCGGCGACGGCGGTTGGAACGTGGAGCAGATGGAGGCGCTGGCTCCTGGGTTGGTCTTGGGCAGTCCAGCTTACGATTTGTCCACACGCGGCTGGCCAATGGTCCCTGTCACCGAGTATTTGGAGGCCCACCCGTTGGGACGGGCCGAATGGATGGTCCCCCTTGCCTGGATGATGGGAGATTCATTGGCGGGTGCTCGGGCGTTTGCGGCGATCCGCGAACGGTACCAGTCCCTTGCTGCAGAACCCGTCGAGGGAGGGCGTGAGCCGACAGTCCTCATGGGCAGTGTGGCTGACGGGGTGTGGCATGCCCCAGGCCAAAAAACATTCGTCGCCCGTTGGGTGGAAGACGCCGGGGGACAATATGGCCTCACGCAAGAGGACCAACACAGCAACGTGGCGCTCGGGCTGGAACAAGTGTTGGACCACGCTGCGCAATGCGACCTGTGGATGATGGTGGTCCACGACCCCGATTCCTTCACGGTGGCGGACCTGTTGGCCCAAGACCCCAAACACCAGGCACTTCTGGACGCGACCGACGAAGTGTGGGTGTGCAACACCGCCCAACAGGATTACTTCGGGGCGTTGGTGGTGCAACCCGATTTGATCCTTGAGGACCTTCGTTCGGCGATGCATTTGGGCCGCGTGGGGCCACATCGAACCTTCCAACCTCTGTCGCGGCCATGAATTTTCGTCCCTCCGTGGCCACGCTGTGCGCCGGCGTCTTGCTGACGTGCCTGACGTTCCTTCACCTCAGGTGGGGAGAGGTGCCGATGGGCACGGCCGAGTGGTGGGAGGCGCTTTGCAGGAAAGGTGAACCGTCGGCGCTTCACACCACTATCCTTTGGGAGGTGCGCCTGCCTCGCACGCTCACCGCCATCTCGGCGGGCGTGTTGTTGGGATGGCTTGGCATGTTGCTTCAAACGTGGTTCAGGAATCCCCTGGCGGGACCTGGGGTGTTGGGCATCACATCAGGAGGGTCTTTGGGGGTGGCGCTCGCCGTGCTGACAGGCCTGACCATGCCCACCTGGATCGCAGCGTCGGCAGGGTGCTTGACGGTGCTGGCGTTGATTGCGGCTGCAGCAAGGCGGTTTGTGTCCCCGGTGACCACGTTGGTTTTCGGGTTGATGGTGAGCTACGCCGTGGGGTCAGCTGTCACGTTGTTGCAGGCGTCTGCGTCCGCCGAATCGTTGCAATCCTTCGTCTTTTGGGGGATGGGCACGTTTGGCAAGGCCACCATGTGGCAAGCGACCTCGCTAGGAGCCCTCGCCTTCGCTTGCGCCTTGTGGGTGCTGCGTCGAGCTGGCTGGTTGGACATGTGGACGCTTGGGAAAGACATGGCCCAAACCATGGGCGTCCCACCCGCCCAATTTCAGTTGGAACTGCTCCTGTTGGCGGGGGTTGTGGTGGGGTGGGTCACCTCGTTGTGCGGTCCTTTGGCGTTCCTCGGTTTGGCGACCCCCCACGTGCACAAGTTTTTCAGCACGGCCAGGAGCCACCGCGCCATGATGGGAGGGGTGGCCATGTGGGGTGCGGTCCTTGCCTTGTTGTCAGACGGGGTGGTGCGTGCCACCGACGCGGGGGGAGCCCATTGGCCGCTCAACGCCGTGTTGGCCTTGTTTGGGGCGCCGGTGGTGGTGGCTGTGCTTTGGAAACGAACCCACGATTGGTCATGAATTTGAAGGCGGCGAAATTGGTGGTGGGGCACGATCCGAAACAAGCGCTGCTTGGGCCGCTCGACCATGTCTGGAAGGCGGGCGGAATGCACTTGCTGTTGGGCGGCAATGGCTCTGGAAAATCTTCGCTGCTTCGCACGCTGGTGCAAGCCCTGCCTGCCCTGTCTGGCCATGTCTCGATGTCCGACGGCCACCAAGAAGTCAGTCCGGAGTTCCGAAGCCGATGGACCAAGTCGATGGCCTTTGTGTCGTCGCGCCCCCCTCAACAAGTCGGGTTGACGGTGAAAGAGGTTTGGGCGTTGTCCGGAAACCCCTCGGACGTGGAGGCCTGGTATCCCGACCTCATGGGCTTGGCCAAGTCCAGGTTGTCTGAATTGAGTGACGGGCAGGCCCAGCAGGTGATGGTCGCACGCGCCATGCTCCAATCGGACCGGTGGCTGGTGTTGGACGAACCCACCGCGTTCTTGGATGTGAAAGCCCAGCGCCGGCTTTGGCGCATGCTGGAAGGGCATGTTGCGCGAGGGGGAGGTGTGCTGATGGCGACCCACGATTTGTGGGGGGTGGAACGCTGGGCCCAAGGCCAGCCGGAGGCCACCTTGTCAAGGAGTTCGTTGGCCGTGATTCGAGACGGGGCTCTTGGCGAATGGCCACTGCATTCCTCCAAAGAGGACCTTTCTGAAATGTTGGCCTGAGGGGTGAACAAACCGGATTGAACGCGGGTACTTTTGCACATGCTTGAACGCCTCCTCATCGGCCTCACTTTCGTGGCGGGTTTTTTCTTCGTGATCGAGTTCTTCACGTACCGCTCCCTTTGGAAGGCGTACCAAGCTCAATCATGGTGGGAGGTGGCCCGCAAAGGGTGGTGGGGAGTCCATGTGGTCGTTTGGGCGGCATTTTTGGCCGCCTTTTTCATGTGGCCCACATGGCGAGGTACCCATCCCGTGTTGTTGAAGACGATCATGGGGGCGACGTTTGCGTTGACCATTCCCAAATTTTTCGTCGTGGCCATCCAATTGGTGGACGAATTGCGCGCAGCAGGGGTGTGGACGTGGTTGAAGGTGAGCGGCAAGCCCACCGAAGGCGCCATGGCCCGCGGGTCGTTTCTAAACGTCCTGGCCCAGGGCGTGGGCGCCGCGGCCTTCATGGGCATGGGGTACGGCATCACCAAAGGGAAATATGCTTACAAAGTCCGCGACATCAAGGTGTCGCATCCCAACGTACCTGAAGCGTTTGACGGCTTGAGGCTGGTTCAGCTGAGCGACGCGCACCTGGGGTCGTTTGACGGCACGCCAGAACCGGTGTTGGCCGCATTGAAGAAGGTGCAATCCCTTCAGCCCGATGCCGTGTTGTTCACAGGAGACCTCGTCAACGAATTGGCAGACGAAGCCACCCCATGGGTCGACGCCTTCGCGGAAATCACGGCGCCGCTGGGGAAGTTCAGCGTCATGGGCAACCACGACTACGCGGACTACGGCCCGTTCACCGACGAGCAGAGGGAGGCCAGCATCGCCCAGTTGAAGCAGCATCAGCAAGACATGGGCTTCACCATGTTGGACAACGATCACGTGGTGTGGACCAAAGACGGAGAGTCCATGGTGTTGGCTGGCGTGGAGAATTGGGGCAAAGGCTTCCGCAAGAGCGGCGACTTGGCCAAGGCGTTGGAAAACAGCGGTGCCGACTCCCGGTTCACCGTGTTGATGAGCCACGACCCCACCCATTACGAGTTGGGCATCATGGAAGACCGTGCCCCGGTGGAATTGACCCTCAGCGGCCACACGCACGGGATGCAAATGGGCATTGAAATTCCGTGGCTTGGCATCAAGTGGTCCCCCTCGTCGATTTCCTACAAACGTTGGGGAGGGTTGTACTTGGAGGGGAGCCAATACCTGCATGTGAACCGCGGCTTTGGGGTGCTGGGCTTTCCTGGTCGGGTGGGCATGCCGCCTGAAATCACGCTGCTCACCTTGGTTCGAGGCGAGGCCAAGGCCTAACTTCGTGCAAGGCTGAACAGGCCTTTCATTTTGCAATCCATTCCTACCCATGTCTGACGACAAAAAAGTCATTTTCAGCATGGTGCGGGTCAACAAAACGACCCCCACCGGCAAGCACATCTTGAAGGACATCTACCTGTCATTCTTCTACGGCGCCAAGATTGGCATCATCGGAAACAACGGGGCGGGAAAGTCCACGGTGATGAAGATCATAGCCGGGTTGGACGACGCCTACCAAGGGGAAGTGGTGTGGTCGGACGGTTACTCGGTCGGCTACTTGTCTCAGGAACCGGAGTTGGACGAGTCCAAAACCGTGCGTGAGGTGGTCGAGGAGGGCACCCAAGAGATTGTGGACGTCCTGAAGGAGTACGAGGAGATCAACATGAAGTTCATGGACGAAGAGATCCTGAACGACCCCGACAAAATGCAGAAACTGATGGACCGTCAGGCGGCGGTTCAAGACAAGATCGACGCGTTGGATGCCTGGGAGCTCGACACCAAGTTGAGCATTGCCATGGACGCCTTGCGCTGTCCGCCGGACGACCAAAAAATTGCGGAACTCAGTGGAGGTGAGCGACGTCGCGTGGCCTTGTGTCGGTTGTTGTTGCAGCAGCCTGACGTGCTGCTCTTGGACGAGCCAACCAACCACCTTGACGCGGAATCGATCGATTGGTTGGAGCAGCACTTGGAGCAATACAAAGGCACGGTGCTGTGCGTGACGCACGACCGCTACTTCTTGGACAACGTGGCCGGATGGATTTTGGAATTGGACCGTGGAGAGGGCATTCCCTACGAAGGAAACTACGCGTCCTGGCTCGAGCAAAAGAGCAAGCGTTTGGCCCAAGAGGAGAAGCACGAGAGCAAACGGAGAAAGGAGCTCGACCGCGAGTTGGATTGGATCCGCCAAAGCCCCAAAGGAAGGCGCGCGAAGAACAAGGCCCGAATCAACAACTACGAGATCATGTTGGCCGAGGGGACAAAGGAGAAAGACGCCCGCCTGAACATCCCGATTCCCAACGGCCCGCGCCTTGGCAACAAGGTGATCGAAGCCAGTGGCCTGACGAAGGCGTTTGGAGACAAGCTTCTTGTGGAAGGGCTAAGTTTCCAGCTTCCCCCTGCGGGCATCGTGGGCATCATCGGCCCCAACGGGGCGGGAAAGACCACGTTGTTCCGCATGATGATGGGCGAGGAGACGCCGGATGCGGGCGCCATCGACATGGGAGAGACCGTGAAGATTGGCTACGTCGACCAACGTCACCAAGACATCGACCCCAACAAAACCGTGTGGGAAGTCGTGTCCGGAGGCAACGAGCAAATCGAAATCGGCGGCCAGCTCTTCAACAGCCGGGCGTACGTGAGCAAGTTCAACTTCAACGGTTCAGACCAGCAAAAGAAGTGTGGGGTGCTTTCCGGCGGGGAGCGCAACCGTTTGCACTTGGCCATGACCCTGAAAACCGAGGCCAACGTCCTGTTGCTTGACGAGCCGACGAACGACATCGATGTCAACACGCTGCGTGCGTTGGAGGAAGGCATTGAAGGCTTTGCGGGCTGCGCCGTGGTCATCAGCCACGACCGCTACTTCTTGGACCGCATCTGCACGCACATTTTGGCCTTCGAAGGAGACAGCCAAGCCTATTGGTTTGAAGGCACGTACAGCGAGTACGAAGCGAACCGCAAAAAGCGTCTGGGCGACGAAGGTCCCAAGCGCATCAAGTACCGCAAACTCGTGCGGGGATGATGACCCGACAACCGTACGTCGGGCGCTTTGCGCCATCACCGACGGGGCGGTTGCACATGGGGTCCATGGTGGCGGCGCTCGCCAGCTGGCTGGACGCCAGGTCCCAGGGTGGGACTTGGTTGCTTCGCATGGAAGACTTGGACCCGCCCAGGGAAGTGCCTGGGGCGGCCGACGACATCCTTCGCACCCTCGAGGCGTTTGGTTTGACGTGGGACGGGGAGGTGGTTTACCAAAGCCGCAGGCACGCCTTGTATGCAGAGGCTTTGGAATCGCTGAAGCGTGACGGACACGCATTTGGATGCATTTGCACCCGAAAAAACCTGGCGTCGACGGCGTTGAATGGCCTGTATCCGGGCACGTGCAAGGCGGGCTTGCCCGAGGGTGAGTCGCCGCGTTCCTGGAGGTTCGACATGCCCAGGGATGTGCAGAGGTGGGAGGACCATGGCCGCGGTCCTTCCTCAGTGGCTGGCGACTCGA
>CBFHQO010000063.1:0-3418 GCA_965658045.1 uncultured Flavobacteriales bacterium
GATCTGACGTGATCATCACCGAAGAAGATTGCGAGACCCTGCGCGGTCTGACTGTGACTCCCTTGCGTCAGAACGACGAAATCGTGGAAGGCATCGGCGACCGCATCGAAGGTCGCACGGCGTTGGAAGACGTGTTGCACCCCACCACGGAGGAGGTGATGGTCGCTGGCGGTGAGCAAATCACCCCCGCCATGGCCAAAGCCATCGAAGAAGCGGGCGTGCAGGAAGTGGAAGTGCGGTCGGTCTTGACGTGCGAGTCGCGCCAGGGTGTCTGCGCCAAGTGCTACGGCAAGAACCTCGCCACGAACCGCCCTGTCCAGACAGGGGAGGCTGTGGGTGTGATTGCGGCTCAGTCCATTGGTGAACCTGGAACGCAGCTGACGCTTCGTACGTTCCACGTGGGTGGTACAGCATCCAAAATTTCGGACGAGAACCAAATCCGCACCAAGCACGAAGGCGTCGTGGAAATCGACGAGTTGCGCACAGTGGACCGCACCAACGCCGAAGGCGAAAAGGAAGTGGTCGTGGTGTCGCGTTCTTCTGAATTCAAGGTCATGGACCCCGCGACCAACGTGGCGTTGAGCACCACAGTGCTGCCATACGGTTCTGTGCTGTTCGTCAAGGACGGCAAGAAGATCAAGAAGGACACGGCGGTGTGCGAGTGGGATCCCTACAACAACGTCATCATCTCGGAGGAAGAAGGCACAGTGGCCTTTGAGAGCATCGAAGAAGGCGTGACGTACCGTGAGGAGCTCGACGAGCAAACCGGTTTCCGCGAAATCGTGATCACCGAAACACGTGACAAGAAGAAGAACCCAGCCGTCCTCATCATGGGCAAGAAGAAGGAAGTGCTCCGCACATACTCTTTGCCTGTGGGCGCTCACCTTGCGGTGAAGGAAGGGGACAAGGTTGGCAAGGGCCTCATCTTGTGCAAGATTCCA
Organism: uncultured Flavobacteriales bacterium; assembly: GCA_965658045.1. Classification (GTDB taxonomy): domain Bacteria; phylum Bacteroidota; class Bacteroidia; order Flavobacteriales_D; family Sanyastnellaceae; genus UBA11663. The sequence goes on from CBFHQO010000063.1 coordinate 942, forward strand.
CGTGTGGCGGGCAAGTCTGGTGACATCACCGGGGGTCTCCCGAGGGTGACCGAATTGTTCGAAGCCCGGAACCCATCCAACCCAGCGGTGGTGTCTGAGGTGGACGGCATCGTGAGCTACGGCAAGATCAAGCGTGGCAACCGCGAAGTCATCGTGGAGGCGCGCACTGGCGACAAGTTCAAGTACATGGTGCCGTTGTCGAAGCACATCTTGGTGCAAGACAACGACTTCGTGAAGGCAGGAATGCCTTTGTCCGACGGTGCAGTGACGCCGAACGACATCTTGAACATCATGGGCCCAACGGCTGTGCAGGAATACATCGTGAATGAGATTCAGGATGTCTACCGCTTGCAAGGTGTGAAGATCAACGACAAGCACTTCGAGGTCATCGTCCGTCAGATGATGAAGAAGGTGGTCATCGAAGACGGCGGCGACACCCAATTCCTTGAGAAGCAAATCGTGGAGAAGGCTGACTTCTTGAACGAGAACGACCGCATGTTTGGCATGGTGGTGGTGACCGACGCAGGAGGATCTGACCAACTCAAAGTGGGACAAATGGTGTCTGCCCGTCGTTTGCGCGACGAGAACAGCTCGTTGACCCGCCGCGATCTCGCCAAGGTGGAAAGCCGCGACGCCATCCCAGCGACGTCACGTCCGCTCTTGCAGGGCATCACGCGTGCCAGCTTGCAGACCAAGTCCTTCATCTCTGCGGCTTCCTTCCAGGAAACCACGAAGGTGTTGAATGAAGCGGCTGTGAGCGGCAAGCAAGACCACCTGTTGGGCTTGAAGGAAAACGTGATTGTGGGCCACTTGATTCCAGCGGGAACAGGCACACGCAAGTTCTCCGACCTGAAGGTGGGGTCACGCGAAGAGTTCGACGCCCTCGTCGAGCACGCGTCTTCCCAGGAAGACTGACCTTCAACTGCAAACATGAAAAAGGCACCTCAACGAGGTGCCTTTTTTCTTGCCCTGCATGCAGGCGGAAGCTCAGCCGGAGTTCAGGACTTCTGTTCGATGGCCCGGGCCGCCGCCGTGGCAGGATCCTCACCTGAGGCATCGGGCTTTTCGGTGCCACAGAAACCAAACAGGCAGTTCTCTTTGATGACACGGTCCACGAAGTCGGGAACCATGCCGACCCAAGCGTCGTCTCCTCGTTTGATGCTTTCAAGCGCCGTCCTGCTGAAGATAGACAACACCTCGGGGTCGTAATCCTCGATGTCCAGAATGCGCTTGTTGAAGACGAGGTAGTCGTAGAGCGGTTTGAGCCTCGGATGGATGGGCGTGGTCTCTGACGTCCAGAGGGCCTCAGATTCTTGGTCCTTCCATGGGTAGAGCAAGATGCGCAAGTCGCGGGAAAACAAGATACCAAACGCCTCGAGGATGCCCCCATTCAGGTTGCGGTAGTACTTCTCGTTGAAAATCTCCACCATCGTCGCTGCGCCCATGATGACGCCCATGCGCTTTTTGGTGTGGCGAGAGAAGAACTCCACCAGCTTGTAGTACTTCTTGTAGTTGCTGATAAGCACGGTTTGGCCAATGCTGCAGAGGACGTCCGCGCGGTCGAGGAAATCTTGCTCGTCGATGTCGCCTTCCGCACTGAGGTTGTTCAAGGTGATCTCGAACAGCACCTGAATGTTGTCGGGGTCGACCTTGTTTTCTTCCTTGAACATCGCCAAGCCTTTGGCGATCATGTCGATGTTGACTTTGGTCACAGGGCGGAAGCTTCCGCGGATGGCCAAGATGTTCTTTTTGTAGAGCACGTCTGCAGCCTGACGGTTGCGTCCGTCGGGCGAGAAAATCACCGCGTCGGTCATGCCTTGCTTAACAAGCTGAAGCGACAGGAGGCGGTTGTCGACGTCGGCAAAGGCCGGGCCGTTCATCTGCACCATGTCGATTTCCAGCTGGTCTCGGTCAAGGTTGTCGTACAAGCTCTGGAGCACCTCCTTCGGGCGCTTGTAAAAGTAGAAGGCCCCGTAGATGAGGTTCACCCCAAGCATGCCTGCCGTCTGCTGTTGAAGCAAGGCGTCTTGCTCGTGGAAGCGCGCGTGCAGGATGATTTCGCTGGGCTCGCTCTCTGCGGACGTTTGGAACCGGATGCCAAACCAACCGTGACCTTGAATGGTCTTGTGGTAGTTGATGGTGGCCACGGTGTCGGCGAAGGCGAAGTACTGCTTCGTGGGGTGGTCCTCCCGCGTGATGCGTTCCTCAATCAGGTTGTATTCGTGGTCGAGCATCTTGTCGATGCGCGCCTCGCACACGTAGCGTCCTTTCGCTTCTTTGCCGTAGATGGCGTCGCTGAAGTCCTTGTCGTAGGCCGAGATGGTCTTGGCGATGGTGCCGGATGCCCCGCCCGCGCGGAAGAAGTGACGCACCACCTCTTGGCCGGCGCCGATCTCTGCAAACGTGCCATAGAGGTCGGGATTGAGGTTGATCCGAAGGGCCTTTTGTTTGGCTGAGAGGATGACGCGTTCCAAGTC
>CBFHQO010000064.1:0-13194 GCA_965658045.1 uncultured Flavobacteriales bacterium
GGGATTGAGGTTGATGCGAAGGGCCTTTTGTTTGGCCGAGAGGATGACGCGTTCCAAGTCCACGGCGTAGAGATCGAGGTTTGTATCAAAGGTAAGGATACCTTCGCGCCATGACCATTGGAGAAGTGGAGAGATTGAATCGCCTTGTGTTCTTGGGAACCGGGACGTCCCAGGGGGTGCCGATCATCGGATGCTCCTGCGAGGTGTGCCACTCCGACGACCCCCGCGACCAGCGGCTCAGGACTTCTGTGATGATGGAAAGCGACTCGACCCGTTTGGTCGTGGACACAGGGCCGGATTTCAGGATGCAGATGCTGCGGGAAGGGGTGACGAGGTTGGACGGGGTGGTGTACACCCACGAACACAAAGACCACCTGGCTGGCATGGACGACGTGCGGCCTTTCAATTACATGCAGAAGGCCACCATGCCGTTGCATGCTTCCGCCCGGGTGGAAGAGGCGTTGCGTCGAGACTTTCACTACGCGTTCGAAGAAGGCAGACACGGTGGGGTGCCCAACGTGCAGATTTTGCCCATCGAAGACCACGGCACGATTCAAGTCGGACAGCTGTCGTTGGAGGCGGTGCCGGTGACCCACGGCAAGCTTCCCATCCATGGATTCGTGGCCGGGGATTTGGCCTACATCACCGACGCCAGCGCGTTGCCTGCGTCCACGATGGAAAGGCTCCAGGGCGTGGAGGTGTTGATTTTGAATGCCCTGAGACCAGAGCCCCACTACAGTCACTTCAACCTGGAGCAAGCGCTGGAGGTGGTCGCGCAAGTGGGGGCCAAACAAACGTGGTTCACCCACCTCAGCCATTTGATGGGCACCCACGCGTCCCGCGACGCGTCCTTGCCTGCTGGGGTGCGGTTGGCCCACGATGGTTTGGTGCTGACCAAAAGAGGTGGAGCGTGGACGACGGCGACGTCGGCCTGGACAACCCCCAACCGACCTTGACCCCATGATTTGGATGAAGCGGATCGGGCGGTTGCCCAAGTGGATGTTGACCGTCTTGGCGTGGAAATTGACCGTGCTGGCTTGCCTGTTGGGCGGGTACCGGGGCAAGGTCGTGCGCGCCAACCTCAAGCGGGCGTTTCCGGAGGCCTCAGGCTGGACCCGTACGGTGTGGTTTGTGACGTTTCAGCGGCACTTCATGCAGTTGTTAGTCGAGTCGGCCAAGCTGTTCACCATGTCCCAAAAGGACGTGGAGTCAGGCATGCCTCACCACAACGTGGAGGTGGTCCAAGCTTTGCACGACCAAGGCAAACACGTTTTGGTGGCTGGTGGCCACATGAACAACTGGGAGTGGAGCGCCGTGACGTTGAATCAGGCGTTGCCGCACCGATCGATGGCTTTGTACAAGAAGCTCAGCGACCCCAAGGCGGACAAGTTGATGCGGTCTTCCCGCCAACGGTTTGGGTTGGAAATGGTGCCGACCAAGGAAGGACGTGCCTGGATGAACGTGGCCCAGCACGGGGATCCCGTGGCGGTGGTCATGGGGTTTGACCAAAGTCCGGCCGACCCCTCCAAATCCTGGTGGACCACGTTCCTCGGAGCAGAAACGGCCGTCTTCTACGGACTGGAACAATGGTCCAAGCGCTACAACATGGCGGTGGTGTACGCCAGCATTCGCCGGCAAGGCCCATGGCAATATGCGTTGACGTACGAATTGATTTCCGACGGTGAGGAGACGTTGGACGAGGGTGAAGTGCTGGACCGATGCTTGGCCAAACTCGAGCGTGAGATTGCGTTGGACCCCCCGCGTTGGTTGTGGTCGCACAAGCGGTGGAAGCACAACCGACCCGAGCAGAGTCCCGTGCATCCGCGACGTCACCGCCCGGAACCCCAAACTTGAAGGAGATGAACCCCATGCAAGGAAACGCGCCGCTGGCTGAGCGGATGAGGCCCACCACCCTTGACGGTTACGTTGGACAAGCCCACCTGGTGGGGGAAGGGGCCGTGTTGCGTCAGGCCATGCGGGCAGGGACGCTGCCCAGCATGATTTTGTGGGGACCACCCGGCGTGGGGAAAACCACGTTGGCGCGGCTGATTGCCCAAGAGTCGGGAAGGCCATTCCACAGCTTGAGCGCCATCCACAGCGGGGTCAAGGACGTGCGCAACGTGTTGGATTCTGTGAAGCGTGACGGCATGTTCGCGGGACGGGCGTTGTTGTTCATCGACGAGATCCACCGGTTCTCGAAGTCCCAGCAAGACAGCTTGCTCGGTGCGGTGGAGGCAGGCACGGTCACGTTGTTGGGCGCCACCACGGAGAACCCTTCGTTCGAGGTCATTCCGGCTTTGAGGAGCCGTTGCCAAACGTACGTGCTCGAGCCGCTCTCGGCAGAAGTGCTCCAGGGCCTGATGGCACGGGCCTTGAATGAGGACGAAAGCATGGCGGCCAAGGCCGTGGCGTTGGAGGAAACAGAGGCCCTCTTGCGGGCCAGCGGGGGCGACGCCAGAAGGTTGTTGAACACCCTGGAACTGGTGGTTGACAGCCTCACACCCGACGCCGATGGCCGGAGGGTGGTCACCAACGACAAGGTGCTGGAGACCATCCAGAACACGCCTTCCAACTACGACAAGGGGGGCGAGCAGCATTACGACGTGGTGAGTGCCTTCATCAAGAGCATCCGGGCCAGCGACCCGAATGCGGCGGTGTATTACTTGGCCCGCATGGTGGAAGGGGGCGAAGATCCCAAGTTCATCGCGCGACGCCTCTTGATTTCGGCTTCAGAAGACATCGGCAACGCCAACCCGACGGCGTTGGTGTTGGCCAACAACACGTTCGCCGCGGTGGAGAGGATCGGTTGGCCTGAAGCCCGGATCGTGTTGTCGCAATGCGCCGTGTATTTGGCCACCAGCCCCAAGAGCAACGCCTCCTACAAGGCCATTGGGCAGGCACAGCAGTGGATTCAATCCCATGGGGAAGCGGCCGTGCCCTTGGCGCTCCGCAACGCCCCGACCAAGCTCATGAAGGACTTGGGCTACGGGAAAGGCTACGCCTACGACCATGAAGCGTCAGGGCAATTCAGCGGCCAGGAATGCCTCCCGAAGGGCATGGAGGGAACGGTGTTTTACGAGCCAGGCAACAACCCTCGAGAGCAGGCGACACGCGAGTGGCTGCGCCAGTTGTGGAAGTCGAAATACGGGTACTGACCAGGAGCCAAGGGTTCACCAGCCGGCGTCGGTGCGCTGGAGGGTGCCCATGTTGTAGTGCTCCGTTTTGAGGAGTCGACCAGAGGAGTCGTAGTGGTACACCGGGCCGTCCAAGGCGCCCTGGACGTATTCGCCTTCTTTGGAGATTTGGACACCCCGCATGACCCGCCGTTGAAGCGTTTCTCCGAGTTGGGGGTCTTTGAAATCTTCCAACACGAATCCACCTTGGTCGTGCCACTCACGGAATGGCCCGTCCAATTGCTTGTCTTTGTAGGTGTATTCGGACGCAGGGCGTTCCTCGCCGTGCCATTCGGTGAACGTGCCGTTGACGCGGATGGTCTCGAGCAGTTGGCCGTCGCGGTACCTGTGGATGTGTTGGAGCCGGCCATCCTCAAGGTAGAACTTCCAAATGCCATCTTCCACGCCGTCGAGGTAGGCGCCTTCACTCAACCGTTGCCCGCCGCCGTAAAATGCTTTGAAAGGTCCGTCCAGGGTCCCTTTGCGGTAGGTGACCACTTGGCGCGGAAGCCCGTTGTCGTGCCAAGCGGTCCAAGCCCCATCGAGTTCGCCGTCCACGTAAGTGGCACGCTCAAAGACTTGTCCTGAAGGAAGGAATCGTTCTTCCAACCCCGCTTTCACTCCGCGGTCGTACGTCAACTGGGTGGTCACATTGCCCGCCCCGTCGAACAGCGTCCAAGCCCCGTGACGTACGGGTGGGGTGGGCCGCGACGTTTGAACGTCACCACGAACCCGGATGTCTTGATGCAAGTAGCCTCCTGTGGCGGCCACGCGGCCGTCTCGGGTGAACATCTGCACCGTGGATTCCAACGGATTTTCGCCGTGCTGGAGGTGGGTGATGGCCGTGCCGTCTTCTCTGAAATACCACCATTCGCCTGAAGGCCGTCCGTGGTCAAACTCGCCTCGGTAGTACAATTCCCCGCCGCCGTAAACGCGGATCCACAAGCCATGCCTCAGCCCCTCGGCGTCCAGGGTGCTGTGGTCCACGCCATAGCTGCCTGATGGCCAGGCGTTTTCGGCGTTGAGCGGCCGGTCGTGCACGTCGGGCTGGGCAAGCGCGAGCCCGGTCAGCCAAAACAAGCACCAAGCCGCTGTCAAACCGAAGTCGGATCGTGAAGGAATCATGGAACAAAGATGCACCTCCCGGTGGACCGAGGGCGGGGCTTTGGGTACTTTTGCTATCCCAAAACCTGAATCCATGAAAGTGACTGTTGTCGGTGCCGGAAACGTAGGCGCCACTTGTGCAAATGTGTTGGCCACCCGCGAAGTGGCGAACGAAGTTGTGTTGTTGGACATCAAGGATGGCTTTGCCGAGGGCAAGGCGCTTGACATTTGGGAGACCGCGCCCATCAACTTGTACGACACCCGCACCGTGGGGTCGACCAACGATTACTCCAAAACGGCAGGTTCCGACGTGGTGGTCATCACCAGCGGACTTCCCCGGAAGCCTGGGATGAGCCGCGACGACTTGATCGCGACCAACGCAGGCATTGTGAAGACTGTGACGGAAAACGTCATGAAGCACAGCCCCGACGCCATTTTGGTGATTGTGTCCAACCCGTTGGACGTGATGACCTACTGCGCGTACTTGAACGCCAACATCGACAGCAAGCGCGTGTTTGGCATGGCGGGCATCCTCGACACCGCACGTTACCGCGCCTTCCTTGCGGAGGAGTTGAACGTGAGCCCCAAAGACATCCAGGCGGTGTTGATGGGTGGCCACGGCGACACCATGGTGCCACTCCCTCGCTACACCACCGTGGGCGGCATCCCTGTGACTGAGATGATCGACGCCGACAAGCTCGACGCGATTGTGGAACGCACCAAGAAGGGAGGAGGTGAGATTGTCAACCTCTTGGGCACGTCAGCCTGGTATGCACCAGGTGCGGCCGCGGCCCAAATGGTGGAAGCCATCGTGCGCGACCAGCGCCGCGTCTTCCCTTGCTGCGCATGGTTGCAAGGCGAGTATGGTGTCAACGACTTGTACCTCGGCGTTCCCGTGATCCTCGGCAAGAACGGCATCGAGAAGATCATCGAGCTCGATTTGAACGACGACGAAAAGGAATTGCTCCGCACCAGCGAGGCCGCGGTGCGCGACGTGAAAGGCGTGTTGGACCGCCTCAGCCTCTGAGTCAGTTCGGCAACTTGATCCATGTCAAAGGAGCTCCCTCTGGGGCTCCTTTGTCGTTGGTCCAAACCAAGACGTATGCACCAGCCTCCCAACCTCGGGTGTCCAGCCGTCCAGAGGCCCATCCAGCGACAGATTGTCGATGCACCAGTTGGCCATGGGTGCTCCAGACTTGGAGTTGTCCTGTGGCGACGCGTTCTGCAGTCCACTGAACCGCGTCTTGTCCGGGGTTGGGCATGAGGCGGGGGGTGAAGACAGGCGGAGTGGTTTCGGCGAGTGTTTCTGTGGAGCCCTCGGTTCCTTCAAAGGCAAGCAGGCCGCCGTTTTGGATGCCGACCAATCCGTCCAAGAGGCCATCTTCGTTCAGGTCTGCGAAGGCCGCGGCCGCACGGAAGCCTGGCTGGAGGTTGAAGACGTTGTCGTCGACCTCGACCAAATCGGCGTCCCAATCGCCCGTGAAGAGTCCGAAGTCCTGAACGCGGCCCACTTCGTTGGCCACGAAGACCCGAAGGCCTTCCTCCGTCTCCGTCAAGGCGGGAACGCAATACCCGTTGATTCCGAGGAGGTTGTCCACGAGCAGACCGCCCCAGGTTTCCCCATGGATGGGGGAGGTGTACACCGACCAAGCGCCCAGGGCGTCTTGCTCCACCAGCGTGAGCGTCCCGTTTTTCTCTCCCACCACCATGTCCAAGTCGCCGTCGTCGTCCATGTCCAAAAGTTGGGGGGTGGCGAACTGTCCCACGTCGATGGCGTCGCCAGTGCTCACGTCGGGAATGGACAAGGCCGCGAGCACGAAACTGGGCCATTCACCTTCGCCAGCCACGTTGTCAAACCGGTGAAGCAGCCCAAGTTCGTCGCCCACAATGACGTCGAGGTCTCCGTCGCCATCGAGGTCGCCAAAGGCGGGGTACGCGCTTTCAATTTGAAACGTGGACAACGGAACCCAATCGTCGTTCACCTTGTCGAAGCGAGGCTGATTCGCGGAACCGACGTTGCGGTAAGACGCCACAAAGGCCGGGGTTTGGTCGATGCCCTCGTGCCGCTCCTTGTTGGCGATGGCCAAGTCGAGCAGCCCGTCGCCGTCGAAATCCATCAGCACCGGGTAGGCACCCCTTCCCATGTCGATCATGTCGCGTTGGAGGTAGGCGCTGTCTTGAAACGCCCACAAGGGGGCGTCTTCCGACCCGGTGTTTTTGAACCAGTGAACGCCTGCATCGTCGTTGGTCTCCAGGGGGGTGTTGGGGGAGAAGAGCAAGTCTTTGGTCCCGTCCAGGTCCACGTCGAGGTGGAATGCGGCAGGAAACCGCGGCAGGTTGACCGCTTGGTCGCCCCACAAATTGGCAGGGAACTGCGTGTCGAGAAACACGGCGCTGTCCAACCCAGTGCTTGAAGATTCCATCACCACCCCAATGGTGGAGGGGTAGGTGACGTCGCTGACCAACAAGTCCTTGGGCCCGCCTGCTTCGAGTTGAAGGGAAGTCAGCGCGCCTCCGGCGTGAAGTCCCGTCCGGTTCACCTCGGGGGCGACGATGCCTGGATCTGCCACATTGAAGGAACATTCGAAATCGTCCCCGATGAACAGCGCGTTGTTCTCTGCGGCTTCTTCCAACATGCCGTAGCACCGGTTGGTGCAGGTCAGTTCAAGGCCACAGGGCGATTGGCCTTGAAACCGGTAGAGCGTGGTGGCCGTTTCTGTGAACGTGATGATGTCCAGATCCCCGTCGTCGTCGTGGTCCAAGATGGCAGGCAAATCCATGCCGATGCAGATGACCGGGAGTTCACTTGCCCCGCTGCCAAAGTCGAAGCTCGCGGTCAAGTCTGTGGGCGATGTGCTGAACGAAGGCGCGCCTCCTGGCACGGTGGTGTTTTCAAACACTCGGATCCCGTTCATGTGGCTGGTGAAGATGTCCGCTTTTCCGTCGCAGTTGTAATCGCGAAGCAGGCACCAATCCACCATCTCAGGAAACCCCAACGCCCATTCCCAATTGACCGTCAAGTCCCCGTTGGTCAACCGCTCAAAAACGAGAACACGACTTCCGTCGCGGTCGAACGCCATCAGGTCGTCGTCCCCATCGAGGTCGGCGTCGATGGGAGACCATTGCGGGGCGGTCAATCCCCCGGTCCAGGCGTGGTCCAAAGAATCGCCTCCGTGAAGCACAGTCCACGTCGCCCTGGTCCAGTCGCCAGGAAGGGACTGTGCCCCACCGATGTGGACAACACCAACGCCGAGGAGGAAGGCCGCGAAGGCATGGATAATACGCATGAGCAAGGATTTTATTCAGAACTGACCGAGCGACGTCAAAGTTGTTCGCGCACAACATCCTTGCCCAGACGTTTTTGGAAACACCAACGATTTTGGATGTCGAAGGTGGGCATGTTGTCAGCGCACTTGTTGGGGTGATTCAGCATGGCATTGCGAAGGGGCGAGGCAGATGTTTTTCCGTTCGGTTGAAAAGTTGTGGATGAATGGGTGCATGCCGACACGAAGGTATGGCCACCGAACTGGGTACAACCTGTGTACTTTTGACACGAGGATGCAATGATCAAACCCTCAACTTGATGAAACACGTTGGAAACACCCCCTTCGACGCACGTTTGGATGCCGTCGGACTCGAAGGCGTGGGCCGAGCCCATTGGAACCTTCCCCCTGCCAAGCTCATTTTGCAAACCCTGCTCCGCGGAGAAGGTGTCCTGACCTCCTCAGGGGCGCTGGCCATCGCCACAGGCAAATTCACGGGCCGTTCGCCCAAGGACCGTTTCCTTGTGAAAGACGCCTCCACCGCCGACCGGGTGGATTGGGGGGACATCAACCAGGCCCTGTCTCCGGACCATTTCCAAACCTTGTTGCAGGACGTTCAAGCGCATTTGAACGGACGGAGTGTCTTCGTCAAGGACGCAGCCGTTGGGGCCGACGAGCGGTACCGCATTCCGGTTCGCGTGGTCGCGGAAAAGGCGTGGTCTTCGTTGTTTGTGGACAACATGTTCATCCGCCTCTCTGAGGAGGAGAAATGGGTGGCGAACCCAGAATGGCATGTCATCTGCGCGCCAAGTTTCCAAGCGGACCCTGCGCGCCACGGATGCCGCCAAGGGAATGTGAGTGCGATTGACTTTGGCAGAAAAACTGTTGTGGTCGTTGGTTCTGGCTACACCGGCGAAATCAAAAAGGGCATGTTCTCCGTGATGAACTACATCCTGCCGGTGGAGCATGATGTGTTTCCCATGCACTGTTCGTCCAACGTGGGTGAGGATGGGAACGTGGCGGTCTTCTTTGGCCTGTCTGGCACAGGGAAAACCACGCTGAGCAGCGACCCCAACCGTGCGCTCATTGGCGACGACGAGCACGGCTGGTCTTCAGAGGGCGTCTTCAACATGGAAGGAGGGTGTTACGCCAAGACCATCCACTTGGATCCCGCTGGCGAACCCCAAATTCACAACGCGATCAAGTATGGGGCGATGCTGGAGAACATCGGGTTTGAAGAGGACGGGGTGACCCCGAATTACGACGACGACAGCATCACGCCCAACACCCGGGTGAGCTACCCGATTCACCACATCCACGGCGCGGTGGCCTCTGGACAAGGCGGCCATCCCACGGACATTTTCTTCTTGACGTGCGACGCGTTCGGGGTGTTGCCGCCGTTTGCCAAGTTGAACAAGGGCCAAGCGATGTACCATTTCTTGTCCGGTTACACCGCCAAAGTGGCTGGCACCGAGGCCGGCGTTGTGGAGCCCCAAACCACGTTTTCTGCGGGGTTCGGCGCGCCATTCCTGCCGCTCCATCCCACGGAATATGCCGGCATGCTTGGGGACCGAATGGACGCCCATGGGGTTCGCCTGTGGCTGGTCAACACGGGCTGGACTGGGGGCGGCTACGGCGTGGGCACCCGCATGAAGCTCAAGCATACCCGGGCCATGATTTCGGCAGCCCTCGGTGGGGCGTTGGACGACGTTCCCATGGTGAAGCATCCCGTGTTTGGCTTGAACGTGCCCACGAGCTGCGAGGGCGTGCCTGACCACTTGTGGGATGTTCGAGGCACCTGGGCGGACCAGGACGCGTACGACGCGGCGGCACAGGACCTCGCCAAGCGTTTCGAGGCCAACTTCGCCGAGTTCGAGGCGGCGGCTTCCGACGACATGAAGGCTGGGGCCCCGCGGGTCGGCGTGGCCTCCGCCTGAGGAGCCACGAGGCGAGATTACCTTTGCCCCATGCACACGTGTTTTCATCCAGATCTCCATTCTGGGGTCCTTGAGCTGACCGAGGAGGAAGCCCTCCACGTCGTCCGCGTGCTCCGGATGAAGGAAGGAGAATCTGTGCGTTTGATGGATGGCACGGGTGGCGTGGCCACGGGCGAGCTCGTTCAGGTGGGCAAGCGCCGAGCTTCGGTGCACGTGGAAGAGGTGTCTCGCTCAGGACAGCGCCTTTCAGGATTGAGCCTCGTGGTGGCCCCCACCAAGCACACCGACCGCTTTGAATGGTTGATCGAAAAAGCCACCGAGTTGGGGGTCAAGGAGATCGTCCCTGTGTGGACACGCCGCAGCGAACGTCGGACAGACAAGCATGTGCGCTGGTCCAAGGTGGTGGTTTCTGCGACAAAGCAATGCCAAAGGCCGTGGATGCCCTTGCTGCACGAAGCCTGCCCGTTGGGCGAAGTGTTCGAACGGCATCCACATCTGAAGGAAATTCAAGGCGCCGTGGCGCATTGCGACGACGCCTTGACCAGTGTTCCAGCCAGGAAGGCGTGGCCAGACTGGCAATCTCACTTCTCGGACGCTTGGTTGGCTGTGGGGCCGGAAGGGGATTTCTCGGCAGAAGAAGTGGAATGGTTGCACGCAGCCGGCGCGACGCCTGTCCACCTCGGCAATTTGCGCTTGAGGACCGAAACCGCGGGCATGGCCGCCGTGGCCCAATTCAGCTTTTGAGAGGGTCAGTCAGCCTTGACGTTCAGCCTCGGGTCCCCTTGGAATGGGGCGCCAGTGGGTCACGTCTGCGAAAAAGTGGTTGCTGTTGCCTTCTCCAGCCCAAAAGTGCAACCCGTGTTTGGCCCTCTTTTCCTCGTTTCGCGCGTAGAAGTCCTTGCAAAACCGCAGAACCACCACTTCTCGGATTTCGAATTGCAAGTCCTTCCCCGGCAAGAAGGCCTTGTGGCCAGGGATGAACCCCAACACCCGCTGGTCGTCCTCGGGCAACCCGTCCTGGACGGAGATCCAGCCGTCGGTCATCGCCCTTGGAATTTGGGCGCCCGCTTTTCCAAAAACGCCGCCACACCCTCCGCGTAGTCCTCCGTTTCTGCAGCCTCAAATTGCAAATGCAACTCTAACGCCAGCTGCTCGTCCAAGGTGTTGTGGGCGCCTGCATGCAGTGCTTTCTTGGTCAAGCCCAACCCTTGGGTCGGCATGCTGGCCAATTTGGAAGCAATTTGGTCCACCTCGTCCTGAAACGCGTCGTCGGCCACGCACGCGTGGATGAGCCCGAGGTCTTGGGCGTCCTGGGCAGGCAAGGGGGCGCCGAGCATGGTCAACGCTTTCGCCCGCGCCATGCCCACAAGGCGGGGCAGCCAATACGTTCCTCCGCTGTCTGGAATCAACCCAATGTTGGCAAAGGCTTGGATGAATTTGACCGAACTTTTGGCGACCACAAAGTCGCAGGCCAGCGCAATGTTGGCGCCGGCGCCGGCAGCCACGCCATTCACAGCCGCCACCACGGGCTTGTCCATGTCGCAGATGCGGCGGATGCTTCGGTTGTAAGTCTCTTCCACAATCACTTTGAAACCGGGCGAAGACTCGGCGGTGACTTCCTTCAAATCTTGACCCGCGCAGAAGGCGCGACCCGCACCTGCGATGACCACGCACCTGACGTTGTCGTCCTGGGCGGCCTCGTCCAAGGCTTTCTGGAATGCGCGTCCCATGCCTTGGTTGAAGCTGTTGAAGACTTCAGGGCGGTTGAGTGTGATGGTCATCACGCCATGTTGTAGGTGAGAAAGGATGGAATCCGTCATGGATGCAAGGTAACTTTTGTCAGATGGTCCAAACCGCTTGGATGCGGTCCTCTGCAATGAAGGACGCCTCACGGGCCCATTGATTGCATTGGTGAAGGTCTTCTATCGAAACACCCAAATGGGTGGTGAGGTTTTGGCACTCTTGAATCAGGGAGATGTCCATCACCCCGTGATCGTCGGTGTTCACCGTGGTCTTCACCCCGGCGTCCATCAACCGCTTGAACGGATGGGATTTCAAATCGGGCACAGCCCGCGTGAGCACGTTGCTCCAGGGGCACAGTTCCAGGGGCACGCCGTCTTTGGCCAGCCGAGCAACGACCTCGGCGTCGTGAATGGCTTGGACCCCATGCCCGATGCGGTCTGCCCCCAATTCATCGAGGGCGACCAAAATGTTCTTCGCCGCACCAGGCACCGCGGGCTCGCCGGCGTGGACGGTGATGCCAAGTCCCTGGGCTTTGGCCTTTTGGAACAACGGAGCAAAGGGGGAGGCGGGGTAGGACACCTCGTCGTCCGCCAAATCCATGCCCACGAAGTGCGCTTTGCGTTCCAAAATCCAATCGCACCAATGGGCGTTGTCTGTCACCGATTTGATGCGTTGAAGCAGGCCGATGAGCCCCACAACCATGGGGTACGCGGCCTCGGCACGGGCCATGCCGCGTAAAATCGCATCGAGCATGCGGTCGGCGTCCATGGAGGGGTGGGCGTCGAGCAAGAAGGAAGGGGCGTACCTCAATTCCAAAATGCGCACGTTGCTCAGCAAGAACATGTCTTCACAAGCCTCGAAGGTGAGTTGCTCGACTTTGGCCTCGGTGTCGATGACGTCCCGGGTGTTCAAGAATTTGTGGAGCACGGTGGGCAAGTCGTCCATGGGCTCTTTGATCAGGAATTCCCGGTCAAAATCCTCTTCGCGTGCCACCGCCATGCCCTTGTCCAAGGCCCAACCGCGGAGGGTGGCTTTGCGAAAGGCCAGCTCCAGGTGGCAGTGCAATTCCACTTTGGGCATGTGTTTCAGGTCCTCGTAGCTCATGCCAGCAAGTTCGACCGAGGCCGACCGTCCTCCAAAAAGCGGCGGCGTAACTTCGTGGCATGGCCGTGAACATCAAAAACAAAAAGGCGTCCTACACCTATTTCCTCACCGACGAGTTCACGGCGGGGCTGGTGCTCTCTGGGTCAGAAATCAAATCCATTCGGGCCGGCAAGGCGAGCATCACAGAAGGCTATTGCAGGTTTGACGCAGGTGAATTGTGGGTGCACAACATGTACGTGGCGGAATACGCCAACGCCGGATACATGCCCCAAGACTCGAAGCGAAAGCGTAAACTCTTACTTCAAAGAACAGAGCTTAAAAAGCTGGAAAAGAAGGTGAAAGATGTTGGAGTGACGTTGGTTCCTACGTTGCTGTTCATTTCGCAAAGCGGGTACGCCAAGCTCAAGTTTTCGGTGGCCAAGGGGAAGAAGTTGCACGACAAACGACAAAGTCTGAAGGACAAGGATCAGGCGCGCGACTTGGCCCGGATGGCCGATTGAGGGGGATTCAGGAGTTGGCCTCTTGGGGTGCGCCAATGACGACCCTGTACTGGTCCACAAATTCTTCCCAGTCCCACAAGAAGTGCTCCATCACTTCCCGCAGGTTCTTCTGCAGAATGGGGTTGGGGACGTTCATGTCCGCGAAGTACGCCTCCTGGTGGGCGATGACGTTGTACTTGTAGCACACCGCCCTGGTCATGGCGGTCAGGGTGTTCTTGCTAGGCCGGTTGATCTCCTTCATGAAGCTGCGGTACTCCTTCACCTTGCGTGCAAACGTGTCGGGCGGCAGACCCAGGGAGAATCCGAACTTGGCGCAGCACCGTTGAATGATGGCGCGATCCACGCCGTTGTTGAAGTGTTTGGGGATCAG
>CBFHQO010000065.1:0-18910 GCA_965658045.1 uncultured Flavobacteriales bacterium
CCAACACGGGGACTTGGTTGGTTCGTGGAGGACGTGTGACGTTTGGGTTGGACGACCGCGAACGCCCTCAACTCACGTGCGATTCAAGCACAGTGGTGTGTTTGGCCAAGGGGGACAGTGCCAGACTGCATCAGGTGCGTGGACGCTACGACGTGATGGACAACGAGTTGCATGTGGAAACAGGCCGGCTGGATTGGGAGCGCACCATGCGGGAGGGGGATTTTCAGGCGGAGGTGCATGCGTTTGACATCCGCTTGAAGGGAAGCACATTCACGACCGATTCCGCCACGTTTCAGAGCGACATGTTTGGCACCCCGTTGCATGGGAGGCTCCACTTCAAGGTTCAGGCAGAAAAACAGGCCAATAAACGCACTTATCCGCGCTTTGAATCCAGCGCCGGTCGGATCGTGTTGGACAGCGTGTTTCATGGTGTGTCGTACGAGGGAGGCTTGGCAGTCCGAGGGTCCAAGATGAGTGGGATGGGCGCCGACGGCTTGCCTGCAGAAATCACATTCAACCAAGCGGACAGCGTGCTGGTCGTGTGCCGCTCGCAGGAAGTGCTGTTTTCTGAAGATGGGTTGGACGCCGTGCACGCGGAAATGGTGATGCGGCTGGGCGAGGACAGCTTGACGCACGAAGACATCTCCATTCGGTACTTGGACAACAAGCGCCTGTTTCGGGCCACGCGCCAAGTGGAAGGGGTGGGCATGCAGCCCTTTGTGGACAGCTACCACGGGATTGAAGTGGAAGCGGAGGCTGTGGAATGGCGGCTCGACGGACCTGTGGTGGAATTTCGCCGGCTTGCAGGAGGTGGCGCAGAGCCCGGTGCGTTCCGCAGTTTGGATTGTTTCGAGAAAGACGTGTACGACCAAATGATGGGCATCGACCCCATTCATCCACTGGCCGAGCTGTCGCGCTACACCAACCGACGTGGGGTCGACTCGTTCTACGCTTCGGAGTATGCAGATTTCCTGGGGCTCAAGACCGAGCAAGCGGAGATGATTCTGGTGGGGTTGACCAACGTGGGGTACGTCGATTTGGACCTTGCCACCGGGTTTTGTCAAGTCAAACCCCGCGCCGTCAAACACATGTTGTGTCAGAAAGGCGCCCGGGACCACGACGTGTTGGCGTTCTATTCCCGGCCGCGTGGCACGGTGTACGCCACGCTGAGTCTGAACAACCTTCGCATGTCCCTCAAGGGCATCGGCCAAATCGCAGTGAGCGAGGCCCAAGACGTGCAAATCGTCCCCGACGATGGCGAGATCGCGTTGGGTGAAGACCGTGATTTCGCGTTCTCAGGGTTGGTCAAGGCTGGGAAGTTTCAACTCACGGGGTCCGATTTTGAATTCGATTACGCAGCCTTCAAAATTGAAGTTCGCCAGGCGGAGTCGCTGCGCATCATGGTGGAGCAGCCCGGGAAATACGACAAGTATGGCCGTCCTGCACTTCGTCCTGTGGCCAGTTCCATCGAGGAGCTCACAGGCACCTTGGAAATCGACAACCCGCGGAACAAGTCTGGGTGGCGAAGTGCCAGCCATCCGCAGTATCCGATTTTGACCAGCCGGGAGGTGTCGCACGTCTATTACGACGCCCCGCGCATTCGTGGAGGCGCCTACCACCGCGACCTGTTCAACTACGCCGTGGATCCCTTTGTCATCGACAGCCTGGACAACTTTGCCAACGAGGACCTGCTCTTCACAGGCGAGTTGTTGGCCGGCGGCATCGTGCCGGACGTTGTGGAGCCCTTGCGTTTGATGGAGGATTACAGCTTGGGGTTCACGACCACCGTGGCTTCTGGTGGCACGGGGTTGTACGGCGGAGTGGGCCAGCTGACGGGCGACTTGAGCTTGGACCTGGGCGGGCTCCACGGACCTGGACGGGTCACGTTCATGACGTCCACCATGGACAGCGAGGACCATGTGCTTTTGCCGGACTCAACGTTTGGGGAATCGGCGCGGTACGACAATACGTCGAGGGCTGGCCTGACGCCCGCGGTGTCGGCTGAAGACGCGGCTTACGGGTTGCATCCCTTTGACCAGCGACTCGACGTCAGGTCCACGGCCGCAGACAGCCTGAGGTTCTTCGGAGAGCCAGTGGATTTGGAGGGGGGACTCAGCATGAAGGGCGACCGGATGACTGCCCGTGGCACATTCCACTTTGACCGTGCCGAATTGTCTTCGCGGCACTTTGAAGTGGAGCACCGGGGCATTCGCGCTTCTGAAAGCGCATTTCAGCTCCACGGTGTGGACCAAAACGAGTTGGCCTTTGAAACGAGCCGGGTGTCTTCGGTCATGGATTTTGACGCAAGAAGGGGCGACTTCACCTCGCTTGAGGGCGCCACGCTCATCGAGCTGCCCGCCATCCGGTACACCTGTTTGATGGACGCCTTCACATGGTTCATGGACGAGGCCCGGTTGGAGCTTCGGAACACCACGGTGGACCCTGCGTCCAAAACGTTCCAGGAATTGCGTCGTTACGACCAAAGCAACTTTTTCTCCCAAGCCGTGGAGCAAGACAGCTTGCACTTCTTGAGCCCAGCTGCGCAATACGCCGTGGATGAAGCCCACTTGACCTGCCAAGAGGTGGTGGCCTTGCCCATTGCCGATGCCCAGATCAAACCTGATGACGGCCTTGTCTCCATCCGTCGCGATGCGATGATGGACTTGTTGGAGCAAGCGGAAGTCGAAGTGGACAACCTCACGCACATCCACAGACTTTACGACGCCAAAGTCCAAGTGAATGGGCGCATGGACTACGAGGGCGCAGGCACGGGAACGTACGTCGACCAAGACGGGGAGGAATGGCCTGTGCGTTTCAATGAGCTGGCGGTGGATTCTGCGTCGCGGACGTTGGGGCATGGCGTCATTCGCTCTGTCGACGAATTCCAGCTGAGTTCCAAGTTTGGCTTTCAAGGCCGCGTGCATCTGGAGGCCATGCGGGAGCATTTCGAGTTTGAAGGGGGCGCTCGGATGGACCTGGATTGTGAGGGGTATCCCGCCCAATGGGTGGAATTCATGGGGGTCATCGACCCCATGGATGTGGCCATCCCCATTGATTCCACGGTCACGGAGATGGGCAAATCTCACCTTGGCGTGGGGTGGGCGTACAGCGACGGCGGAATCACCTCCTTGTACCCGACCTTTTTCAGCCCCAAGCCGGTGCGATCCGACCTGTCGTTCATGACACCTCGTGGGATGCTGCGCTTTGATTCCAAGCGGAGTCGGTACATCGTGTGCAGCAACGAGAAGCTCGTGGACGAAACCCAACCAGGCAATTTGATGTCCATGTCTCCGGGCAGTTGCGATTTGAGGCAGCATGGGGTGGGGCACTTCCCAATGGAAGAGAAGCACCTGCTCAAGCACGCCTTCTTCGGAGAGGGGTTGGTGCAGTCGGACCGCATGGTGGTGAAGGGCGGCTTGACGATGGACATGCCTTTGCCGGAGAAGGTCGTGGACCATTTGGCCGAGGCCATCCGCGGTTCGGAGGCTGCGGGTTTGGCCTGGTCTGGCACGAAGTACCCCTACATGCTCAACGAATGGCTCGGGGAAGAAGAGGGCAATGCGCTGCTGGTGGAGCTCAACAGAAACCGTTCCTTCAAGAAGCAAGTTCCAGAGGAGGTCCAGCACACCATGGTGCTGCACGGTTTGGAGTTGGAATACGACAAGTTCGAGGACCAATGGGTGAGCGTGGGGGACATTGGCGTGGCCACCTTGGGCAAGCACGAGGTGTGGCGGACATTCCGAGGCAAGGTGGCGTTGGATTGGGACGACCAAATCATCCACATCTACTTCCACTTGAGCGGCCAACAGTGGTACTACATGGAATGGAACGCCAAGCTTGGGTATTTCAGAATCCACCCCAAAGACCCCCTGCTGGATGAAGGCGTTCCGTTGGCAGAGAAAATCCAAGGACTCAAGGAAGGGGACAAACGCGTCAAAGAGGACCGAGGTCAGTTCGTGCTTCAATTGCTCAACCCCAACAGCCGAAACCGACGCGATTTTGTGGACATGTTTCGGGAGTTTGACGACTGAATCTTTGGGGGCATTCTGGGCTACCTTGAAGCATGCAAATGCCCCATCCCGATTACCCCAAGCTGTTTGAGCCCCTGGACTTGGGGTTCACCACGTTGCCCAACCGCGTGCTCATGGGAAGCATGCACACCGGGTTGGAAGAGGTGCGGGGTGGGATGCACCGGCTCGCGGAGTTCTATGCGCAGCGCGCGGCGGGGGAGGCAGGGTTGATTGTGACTGGAGGTGTGGCGCCCAACCGTGCTGGCGTCACGGTGTGGGGCGGTTCCCGCATGTCTCGGACAGGGCACGCAAGGGCGCACAAGCAAGTGACCCAAGCGGTGCACCAAGAGAGAGGCAAGATTGTCATGCAAATCTTGCACGCCGGTCGTTACGCCTACACGCCATTCTGTGTGGCGCCAAGCGCCCTGAAAGCACCCATCGCCCGCTTCAAACCTCGGGCGTTGACGTCCCGGGGTGTGGAGCGGACCATCCGTCAATTCGTGAAGTCTGCGGTGCTCGCCCGCGAGGCTGGTTACGATGGGGTGGAGGTGATGGGGTCGGAAGGGTATCTGATCAACGAGTTCATTGCGGCCGAGACCAACCACAGAAACGACGCCTGGGGCGGCAACTTCGAACGCCGTTGTCGGTTCCCCATCGAGATTCTTTCTCGAATGCGTGAAGCGGTCGGGGAAGACTTCATCGTGATGTACAGGCTGAGCATGCTTGACCTCGTCGCAGGTGGAAGCGATTGGTCGGAGGTGGAAACGCTGGCCCAACACGTGGAGCGCGCCGGGGCGACCATGATCAACACCGGGATTGGATGGCATGAAGCGCGCATCCCGACCATTGCGACGATGGTGCCCCGGGGCGGTTTTCAGTTTGTGACCAAGAAATTGAAGGGCAAGGTCCAAGTCCCATTGGTGACCACCAACCGGTTCAACACCGCGGAGGACTGCGAGGCGGCGTTGGCTGCGGGGGCGGCCGACATGGTGAGCATGGCCCGGCCTTTCTTGGCCGATCCGCATCTGGTGAAGAAGGCCCGCCTGTCGAGGCCCAGGGACATCAACACGTGCATTGGTTGCAACCAAGCTTGTTTGGATCATGTGTTCCAAAACAAGGTGTCGTCCTGCTTGGTCAACCCCAGGGCGTGCCACGAAACGGAGCATTCACGCATCTCCACCCCCAGCGGCGAACAGGACGCAGGAGTGGCCCGCACGGGGTTGTCGTTGGACCACGGCCGCGGCCTTCGTGTTGCGGTGGTGGGAGGAGGCCCGGCAGGACTCAGTGCGGCTTTGGAACACGCCCGAATTGGGGCCGAGGTCACGCTGTTTGAACGCCAATCAAACTTGGGCGGGCAGTTCCTCCTTGCCCAGCGCATTCCCGGCAAAGAAGAATTCAAGGAAACCATCCGCCACTTCGAAACGCAATTGGCCCACGCAGGGGTGGAGGTCTTGTTGAACACGCCCGCCACCACGGCCGGGTTGGCGGAGTTCGACAAGGTGGTGTTGGCTTCTGGTGTCACCCCCCGACCACTCCACATTCCTGGTTCCGACAGGCCTGAGGTGGTGAGTTACGTCGATGTGCTTCAAGGGAAGGTGGTCCCTGGAAAGCGGGTTGCCGTGGTGGGGGCTGGAGGCATTGGGTTCGATGTCTCGGACTTTTTGACCCACGACGCCGACGAAGCAGGATTCATGAAGTCGTGGGGGGTGGACGAGTCACTGCAAAACCGCGGCGGTCTTGGAGCGGCTCAGCGTCAAGTTTCGCAACGTGAAGTGACGATGTTCCAACGACGGCCCGGAAAAATGGGGACGACGCTCGGCAAAACCACAGGTTGGATTCATCGGCTCACGTTGAGGCAGCGCGGGGTTCAACAGGTGTCAGGCGTGGACTATGTGAAGGTGGACGACCAGGGGCTTCATGTCAAAATGCCCGACGGAGACATCCAGATTCATGCGGTGGATCACATTGTGGTGTGTGCAGGCCAGCTCAGCCACAGGCCCGACGGGCTTGAGCATCCCAACATGGTGGTGGTCGGTGGTGCGCAAGACGCCCGTGGTCTGGACGCGCAACGGGCCATCCGTGAAGGACTCGAGTCGAGTTACTCTGCTGTGCTCAATGCCGAAACAGCAGATAGGGCTTCTTCCATGGTGGCTGCCACGTCGTGAGGGTTGGAGGCCAGTGGTGCGCCAAGCCGAACAACCACGGCCTCGTCGGATTTTTGGAATCCCCACGCAGATGGGGGCAGGTGGCTGTGGGTGCCTGAAATGTGCATGGGCACCACAGGTGCGCCGGCAGCGGCGGCCAGGTGAAACGCCCCTTTTTTGAATGTCTTCAAGGATCCGTCTGCGCTTCTGGTGCCCTCGGGAAAGACCAACACGCTTCGGCCGTTTTTCAGGGTTTGGGTCAAGGCTTTGACCGCCTTGTCGGACGAGGTTCGGTTGCCACGCTCGACAAAAATGGTCCCAGCCAACTCGTTGATCTTTCCGAGCAAGGGCACCTTCCGGATGCTGGCCTTGCTCAAAAACACGATGGGGGTGGGGCTGGCGGCGAACGCCGCGTTGATGTCGAGCAGGCTTGTGTGGTTGGCCACAAGCACAAGCCCTTGGTTGGATTTGGCGAGGGCCGCCGTGTCAGGATGAATGTGCACTTCTGTGGTCACACCCACAACATGCCTCAGCAGGGGCACACTCCATCCACGGCGTCCAATGTTCCACATCACCCAGTCGCCGTCCACCAACCTGAGGCCCATGGCCGCAATGCCGAAAGCGCTGCATGCGGCGGTGTGAAGCACAGCCACAAGGGTTCGAAGTGCCCGTCCCATCATGCGTTCCAAAGGTTCATGTTCAGTTCTTGCCACTGACCTGGGGCCAATTTGTCAAGTTTCCAAGGCCCCATGGACACGCGAATGAGCCTGAGTGTGGGCAACCCCACCGCGGCCGTCATGCGGCGCACTTGCCTGTTCTTGCCTTCAGTCAAGGTCAATTCCAACCATGTGTCCGGCACGGTCTTGCGCACGCGTATTGGCGGCACGCGGTCGGGCCACGCTGGGGAGATGACCTTGACCCTTGCTCCGCGCGTGCGAAACTCCTTGCCTTTGATCCTCAAGGGCAAGGGGGCACGCAACCGCTGCAATTGTTCGTCCGTGGGCACGCCCTCCACTTGCACATGGTACGTGCGTTCATGCCCACGTTTGGGGTCCAAGAGTTGGGTCTTGAGGCGGTTGTTGTTGGTCAAGAGCAAAAGCCCTTCGCTGTCCGCATCGAGCCGACCCACGGAGTAGATGTCTTTGCCCCAAGGCAACTGGAGCGACCCCAAACCGAGTTTGTGGCCTTCGTCCGAGAATTGACTCAACAGCCCGAAGGGTTTGTTCAGCATGTACAACTTCAAGTCACCCATGCCGCGAAGGTCGACATCACTCGACCCAATCCGCGACGAAAAGGTTGGTGTTGCGCGTTCTTCCGTTGTTCCGGTTGGAGCTGAAGGCGAGTTTGGTGCCGTCGGGGGAGAACATGGGAAAGCTGTCAAACGCTTCGTCGTAGGTGATTTGGGTCAGGTTCTCTCCGGTGACGTCAATCATGTAGATGTTGAATGGGAACCGGCCGGTGGCGTGGTTGGACGAAAACAGGATCCGCTTGCCGTCGGGGTGGAAGAACGGGGCCCAGTTGGCGCCTCCGAGCTCTGTGATTTGGCGCATCTCGCTGCCGTCTGTGCGCGCCACGAACAGTTCCATGCTGGTGGGTTCCACCATGCCCTTGGAAAGGAGGCCCTTGTATTTGGCAATGTCTTCTGGCGTGGATGGGCGAGAAGCGCGCCACACCAACCATTTCCCGTCAGGTGAAAAGAAGGCTCCACCGTCGTAACCCAACTCGGAGGTGACGCGAACCACATTTTGTCCATCCAAGTCGCAGGTGTAGAGGTCGAGGTCTCCATCGCGGGTGCTCGTGAACACCATGCGGTCGCCCTTGGGGCTGACGGTGGCTTCCGCGTCGTACGTGTCGCTCACCGCGATGGCCGTCGTTTCACCTGTGTTCAAGTTCTTCAGGTACATGTCGTAGCTGTCGTAGATGGGCCAGACGTACCGGCCTTCTGGACCGCGCTCCGGCACTTCAGGGCAGGCGCTGTCGGCGGCGTGGGTCGAGGCGAAGACAACCACGCTGTCGCCTGGCAGGAAGTACGGGCATGTGGTGCGGCCCAATCCGTTGCTGACCTGAACCGGCTTCCGTTCGCCGTCCGCCGTGGCCTCTGCGTCCAGAGGCATCACGAAGATGCGGTCGCATGGAATGCCCGCCTGTGGCTGGGTGGTTTGGTACACGAGGGCGTCGTTGTTGAACGCCCAATACGCCTCGGCGTTGTCGCCGCCAAAGGTCAGTTGACGTACGTTGGCGAGGTGAGTCTCTTGCACGTACGCCAAAGGAGTGGCGTCGGCAGCCTCTGGTTCAGCAGGGGCCTGGTCTGGTGCGGTGCATTGGGTCAACAAGGCGCCAGCGAGCATGGCAAACACAGCGTGGTTGGTTTTCATGCGGCGAAAGTAGCCGCAACTTGACCCCGCGTTGTCGTAGTTTTGTCATTCGGTTGACTTCGTCGCCTCACTTCTGTGGGGAGGAAAGTCCGGACAACTTAGGGAGCCACACTTCTTGAAAGGGAAGGCGCGTTCAACGGAACGTGACAGACAGTGCCACAGAGATTTAAACCGCCGATGGCCTTTGGGCACAGGCAAGGCTGAAAAGGTGGGGTAAGGGCCCACCAGCGCAAGGGTGACCTTGCGGCTTGGGTAAACCTTGTGGGTTGCAAGACCATGTAAACTGGCGATTGAGGGCGTCCCGTCCGAGTCAGAGGGTAGGTCGCGTTAGATCAATGACGAAGCCCTTCGGGGAACAGAATCCGGCTTACACCGAACTTGAAGGGAGATGCGGAAACGCGTCTCCCTTCTCCATGCAATATGGTGTTGTTTGTATTGGAAAAAGGAATCACCATACATTTGTCGTGCAACGGCCAGCCTTTGCACCTCTCTCCAAGTTTCATTTTGTTTTTGCCATTGATGACAAAAATTGAGTTCTCAGCCAAGGAGACGGCCAGTCTCCAAGCCCACTTCGCCCGCGAAAAGGAACGCCTGACCGCGGAATTGTCCCACGTCGAGTTGATGTTGTCCAAACTTGGCGCTCCTTTGAAAAAGACGGCGACCAAATCGGGTCATGCGCCCAAAAAGCGCGGCCCCAAGAGCATTTGGGGCGCATTCATCCTGAAGCGTCTTCGGGCCCGAAACCGCCCCATGAGTTACGACGAGCTCATCTCCGACGCCATGTCGATCCACAAGATCCCAGAAGCGAGGTTGAAGTCGGCCAAAGCCAGCATTTTGAACAGCGCCTTCCGCCTGCGCACCGTGCATGGAAAGATTGTCACCGTGGGGCGACCTGGCAAGAAGGACAAACTTGTGGTGTTGACCAAGTGGGTCGAAGACAGTGGCGCACTCAAGCCGGAACACGCAAAAGCCTTCAAATCCATCATGGGCGGCAAGGCTGCGCGCGTGGACATGGCGTCCATTCCAGCCAACCCTTATCCAGACGACGAAGATTGATGGACATTCGACGCATTGCCAAGAAAAAAGGGACGCCTCGCAGCGTCCCTTTTTCGTGTTCAGATCTCCTTGGGTCTCAGCCCAAGAAGGGGTAGCGGTAATCGGTGGGAGACACCAGCGCTTCCTTGATGGTCCGTGGGCTCACCCAACGGAGAAGGTTGAGGTAGGAGCCCGCCTTGTCGTTGGTTCCTGAACCGCGCGCTCCACCAAATGGCTGCTGCCCCACCACGGCCCCGGTGGGCTTGTCGTTGAGGTAGAAATTGCCTGCGGCATGTTCCAGTTTCTTGGACGCCAAATCCAACGCGTAGCGGTCGTTGGAGAACACAGCCCCGGTCAAAGCGTACTCTGAGGTGTTGTCCACCAAATCGAGCACCTTCTCGAATGCGTCGGCTGCTGAGTCGTCGTA
The DNA here is from genome assembly GCA_965658045.1 of uncultured Flavobacteriales bacterium. Classification (GTDB taxonomy): domain Bacteria; phylum Bacteroidota; class Bacteroidia; order Flavobacteriales_D; family Sanyastnellaceae; genus UBA11663. Next base: position 9,992 of record CBFHQO010000065.1, read on the forward strand.
GACGTGGATGGTCAGCACCGGGCCGAAGATTTCTTCCACCATGGATTTGAAATGCGGGTTGGGCGTTTCAATGACCGTGGGCTCCACAAAATAGCCCACGCTGTCGTCGGTGCCGCCGCCAGCCACAATTCGGGCGTCGGTGGCCGACTTGGCGAAGTCGATGTACGACTTGATTTTGTCGAACGATTTGCGGTCGATGACCGCGTTGATGAAGTTGCCGAAGTCTTCAGGCGATCCCATTTTGAGGGTGGCCATCTCGGTTTTCAATTCCTCCTCCAAGGCTGGCCACATGGAGGCCGGGATGTAGGCGCGAGATGCCGCGCTGCACTTTTGGCCTTGGAATTCAAACGCGCCTCGAATGAGGCCTGTGGCCACTTCTTTCACCCCAGCGCTCGGGTGGGCCAGCACGAAGTCCTTGCCTCCTGTTTCGCCCACGATGCGTGGGTAGCTGCGGTACAGCTCCAGGTTTTCGCCGATGGTCTTCCACAAGTGGCGGAACACACCGGTGGACCCGGTGAAGTGCAACCCGGCGAAGTCGCGGTGCTTAAACACCACGTCCCCAGCGACAGGGCCGTCGCATGTCACCATGTTGATCACGCCGTCAGGCAGTCCCGCCGCTTGGAAAATCTCCATGATGACTTGGGCGCTGTAAACCTGGGTGTCGCTCGGCTTCCACACGACCACATTGCCCATGAGGGCGGCGACGGCTGGCAAGTTGCCGGAAATGGCGGTGAAGTTGAATGGCGTGATGGCGAAGACAAACCCCTCCAAGGCACGGTATTCCAATCGGTTCCAAATGCCGTCCGCACTTTCCGGTTGTTCGGCATGGATTTGCTGGGCGTAGTATGCGTTGAAGCGCAGGAAGTCTGCAAACTCACACGCGGCGTCAATCTCCGCTTGGAAACAGTTCTTGCCCTGGGACAGCATGGTCGCCGCGTTGATCTTCGCGCGGTAAGGCCCGGAGATCAAGTCGGCGGCCTTCAAGAACACCGCCGCGCGATGTTCCCATGGCAGAGAAGACCAGGCTGGACGGGCCGCCAAGGCCGCGTCGATGGCTGCCTGCACATGGCTGGCGTCGCCGTAGCTGAAGTGACCGAGGACTTTCCCGTGCTCATGTGGGGGCGTCATGGCGCGCTTCTCGCCTGTGCTGACCTGGTCAGCGCCGATGTACATGGGGACCTCGATGGGATCTTGGTTGTACATCTCGGCGTAGGCTTGTTGCAACGCTTCGCGCTCGGGAGAGCCCGGGGCGTAGCTCAGCACGGGTTCGTTGATTGGGTAGGGGACGTTGAAAGTTCCGTGGGCCATGGTGTTTGATTTGTGGTCGCAAAACTAACACGGGGGCGCTGTGGTTTAATTTTGACGGCATGAAGTACTGCATGCTTGGCGCGATGGCCATGTTGGGATGGGGCACGTTGTCCTTGGCCCAGACACCGGTGTTGAACGAGATGATGTCCTCCAACCAACTGGCGCACTTCGACGACTTCTTTGAATCCGACGATTGGGTGGAGATCTACAACCCCGGCGGGTTGCTGGATTTGGCGGGGCACCACATTTCAGACGACCCCACCAACCTGACGAAGTACACCTTCCCCGATTCAGACCCAGGCAGCACGTTCATGACCCCTGGAGACCACCTCCTAGTGTGGTGCGACAACGACAGTGTCCAAGGCGTGCTTCACGCCAACTTCAAATTGAGTGCAGAAAACGAGGGGGTGTGGTTGACGGCGCCCGACGGGGTCACCGTGTTGGACTCCATTGTGTATCCCCCGCAGCAAACCGACGTCAGTTTTGGACGGTCGTGCGACGGATGTGAGGACTGGGTGTTCTTCAACGTGCCCACGCCGGAAGCCTCCAATGTGGACCAGGTGCTCCCCACGCCAGCGCTCTACTTGAACGAGGTCCTCTTGGACAATTCCAATGTTTTGATTGACGAAAACGCAGAACTCGATGCATGGATTGAGGTGTACAACCCCAACGCCTTTCAGGTGAACCTCGGGGGGTACACGTTGTCGTCCTCGGTTGGAAGCGCCTACACCTTGCCGACAGACAACCCCGTGGAAACCATGGTGCCCGCAGAGGGGTTCTTGTTGTTGTGGATGGACGGCCAGCCTGAACAGGGAGGCCACCACCTGGGCTGGTCGGCGACCAATGAAAACCAAACGTTCACCCTGACAGGTGCAGACGGCGCGGTGGCAGACACTTGGGAAGTTCAAACGTCGTTCTCGAACGTGAGTTTTGGCCGAACCACAGATGGCGCGCCTTCGACCACTTGGTTCGACACGCCCACGCCGCGGGTGACCAACGCGCTGTTGGTGGTGCCTCCTGCCAACGTGGTGATCAACGAATACATGACATTCAACACCAATGGCGAGACGGACGCCCAGGGTGAACTCGAAGATTGGGTGGAGATCCACAACAAAAGCACGGTCCCCATCGATTTGGCGGCGTACTACGTGACCGACAGGCTGAACAACCCCACCAAGTGGCGGATACCTGTTGATGCAGGAGACTCGACGGTGATAGAGGGCGACGGCTACATGGTGCTCTGGGCTGACGAAGACGGCGGAGACGGTTGGAACCACATGAACTTTCGTCTGAACAACTCGGGTGAAGTGCTGGTGCTTCGGTCGCCTGACGGGTTCTCCATCGCGGACAGCTCGCACTTTGGTGCAAGCGAAGCAGACCAGTCGTTTGCCCGGTTGCCCAACGGCGTGGGGGAGTTTGTGCAAACCGACCTCGTTACGTTTGGGGAGTGCAACGATTGCCCGGATGGCATCGCTGGACAGCCTGTCGTTCAAGGCGCAGTGCGTGGCGCCAACCCGATTCGACCAGGTGGCCGCTTGGAAGCCACCACAGCGCTCGACGTGTTCGACGCCCAAGGCAGACACGTGGCCCGGATTCCTGCGGGCGGATTTGCTGTGCCTGAATCGTGGGTGGGGTGGTGCAAGTTTGTGTCGTCAAAAGGAAGCCAGACCTGGCTGGTCGTTCGTTGATTCGAAATGGCAGACTGTCAAGTTGGATGCTGGCAGGGAGTGCACTATTTTTGCACCCCTAAATCCTTGACAGGGCAAGGCGAGTTTCACTCCGCAACGCTCCCTGTGGCGACGCATCAAAACCCCGGTGACGCATGAACGACGCCACCCAACAGCCTGAAGAAGGCCACCTGGAGAACCAGGAAGCCAAGGCACACGAAGCGGCAGAAGCCGCACCAGCTCCAGAAGCTGCCCCCGAAGTTGAACCTGAAGTGAAAGCTGAAGCCCCCGCGGCCGAAGAACCAGCGCCTTCAGAGCCCCGCGAGCTCGCCAAGCCCGCCGGTGATTTCGATTGGGACGCTTTCGAAAGCGAGCAAGACGATTACAGCGCAGAGGAGCGCAAGCGTCTCGAGGACCTCTATGAAGAGAGCCTCACCCTCATCAAAGAAAAAGAAGTGGTGGAGGGCACTGTGATTTCCATTGGCAAGAAAGAGATTGTGGTCAACATTGGCTACAAGTCTGAAGGTGTCATTGGCGCAAGTGAGTTCCGCTACAACCCCGAATTGAAGGCAGGCGACAAAGTGCCTGTGTTCATTGAAAAGCAAGAGGATGCGAACGGCCAGCTCGTGGTCAGCCACAAGACGGCGCGCATCTACGACGCTTGGGACAAGGTGAACAAGGCCAAGGAAGAAGACATGATCATCCAAGGTTCGGTCAAGTGCCGCACCAAGGGCGGCTTGATTGTGGACGTCTTCGGTTTGGAAGCGTTTCTCCCTGGATCTCAGGTGGACGTCAAGCCCATCCGTGACTTCGACGAGTACGTCGGCAAGCAGATGGAATTCAAGGTTGTCAAGATCAACCAAGAGTTTAAGAACGTGGTGGTGTCGCACAAGGCCCTCATTGAGGCCGAGCTCGAAGAGCAGAAGCGTCTCATCATCCAAGGCCTCGAAGTGGGGCAGGTCCTCGAAGGCACAGTCAAGAACATCACCTCTTACGGCGTGTTCGTCGACCTCGGAGGCGTCGACGGTTTGGTGCACATCACCGACATGAGCTACGGCCGTGTGGGTCACCCCGAAGAAATGGTGGAAGTGGACCAGAAGATCAACGTGGTGATTTTGAACTTCGACGACGACAAGAAGCGGATTGCCCTAGGCATGAAGCAACTCACCCCGCACCCATGGGATGCGTTGGGCGAGGACTTGGTGGAAGGCGCCAAGGTCAAGGGTCGCGTGGTCGTCATGGCGGACTACGGAGCGTTCGTGGAAATCGCCCCAGGTGTGGAGGGATTGCTCCACGTCAGCGAAATCTCTTGGTCACAGCACTTGCGCAGCGCCCAAGACTTCTTGAAAGTCAACGACGAGATCGAATGCGTGTTGTTGGGCATTGACCGGGAAGAGCGCAAGATGTCCCTCGGCCTGAAGCAATTGACCAAGGACCCATGGGAGGACATCGAAGCACGGTACCCCGTGGAGTCCAAGCAGAAAGGAAAGGTGCGCAACTTCACCAACTTCGGCCTGTTCGTCGAGTTGGAAGAGGGCATCGACGGATTGGTGCACATCTCTGACCTCAGCTGGTCTAAGAAGATCAAGCATCCCTCCGAGTTCTGCAACGTGGGCGACGAAATCGAAGTCGTCGTGCTGGAATTGGACAAGGAAAACCGCCGCATGAGCCTCGGCCACAAGCAAATCGAAGAGAACCCATGGGAAGTCTTCGAGAGCGTGTTCGCCGTGGGCAGCAAGCACCAGGCCACTGTGGTCAAGGTGGAAGGCGGTCACGCCACCATCGCATTGCCCTACGGTTTGGAAGGAACTTGCCACAGCAAACACCTCAACAAACAGGAAGGCGGCGCCCTCGGGGTCGACGACCAAGCCGATTTCGTGGTGTTGGAGTTCAACCGCAATGCCAAGCGCATCACGGTGAGCCACTTGCGCACCTACGAAGAAGGGCCTGTGAAGTCTGATCTGCCCAAGAAGCCTCGGAGCAACTCTGGCGGCGGCGGCGGGTCTTCGCGCATGATGCACGAAGTGAACGCAAGCGTCGAGAAGAGCACCTTTGGGGACTTGAGCGTCTTGACGGCGTTGAAGGAGCAAATGGACGGCGGCGACCAGGAAGAGGCTGCTGCTGAAGAGCCCAAGAAAGCGGCTCCCAAGAAGAAAGCTGCCCCCAAGAAGGCTGCCCCCAAGAAGGCTGCCCCTAAGAAGGCCGCAGCCAAGAAGGAGGAAGCTGCGAAGGAAGAGCCCAAGGCCGACGACGCGGCAGACGCTCCTGAGGCAGACGACAAAGCTTGATCTTCAAGTTGGGAAATGAAAAGGAGGCCTTCGGGTCTCCTTTTTTTTGCCTGTATCTTTGCCACCAGACATGACGGATCAAACCTTGATTCCTCCAGCGCAGTTTGCGCTCATCCTCGATCGGTTGGCCCACCAATTGATCGAACACCACGATTTCTCGAACACAGTGTTGGTGGGTTTGCAACCAAGGGGCAGCCGCCTCGCCGAGCGCTTGCAACGTCGCTTGCACGAATTGCAACCCGACACCCATGTGCCGAGTGGCAAATTGGATGTGACGTTTTTCCGGGACGACATCCGTTCCAACGACAAACTTTTGAGCCCCAACGTCAACGACATGGGGTTCACTGTGGAAGGGAAGGATGTGGTGTTGGTGGACGACGTGCTTTTCACCGGCCGGACCATTCGGGCTGGGCTGGACGCGTTGCTCGCCCATGGCAGGCCCAACGCCGTGGCGTTGGCGGTGTTGATTGACCGAAGGTTTTCCAGGGAGCTCCCTATCGAACCCAATTACGTGGGGAAGTATGTTGACAGCATTGGGGCGCAGCACGTCAAGGTGTTTTGGAGCGAGGAGGGAGGCGAGGACCGAGTCATTTTGTTGAACGAGAAGCCGTCATGAGCGAAACGCAAGGATTGTCGACCCCAAACCTTTTGGGGATCAAAGGGCTAACCAAGGCAGACGTGGATTTGATCCACGCGACGGCCAAGGAGTTCAAGGACGTGTTGAATCGCCCCATCAAGAAGGTGCCTTCGCTGCGCGACTTCACCGTGGCCAACCTCTTTTTTGAGAACTCCACCCGCACCCGCTTGTCCTTCGAATTGGCGGAAAAGCGCCTCTCGGCAGACGTCGTCAACTTTTCTGCGGCAGGCTCGAGTGTGAAAAAGGGGGAGACCTTGGTGGACACCGTGAACAACATCTTGGCCATGAAAGTGGACATGGTGGTGATGCGCCACCCGCACCCCGGCGCGCATCAATTTTTGGCATCGAAGGTGGATGTGCCCATTGTCAATGCGGGCGATGGCACCCACGAGCACCCGACCCAGGCCCTGCTGGACACCTTCAGCCTGCGGGAGGCGTTGGGGGAAGACTTGACCGGGAAGAACATCGCCATTGTGGGGGACATTCAGCACTCACGCGTGGCGTTGTCCAACATCGAGGCGCTGAAACTGCTTGGGGCCAACGTGCGCGTTTGTGGACCAGAGACCTTGATCCCCAAGCACCTTCACATCATGGGCGTGGAAGTCAGCCACGATTTGGACAACACCATTCGGTGGGCAGATTCCTTGAACATGCTCCGCATCCAGCTTGAGCGCCAAGGGCCTTCTGACGCGGTCAGGTTTTTTCCAACGTTGAGGGAGTACACGATGCGCTTCGGGTTGACTTTGGAGCGGCTGGCGCAATCTGATTCGCCAGTGGTCATCATGCATCCAGGCCCCATCAACCGAGGGGTGGAGATTTCAAGCGAGGTGGCCGACAGCGAGCACGCCATCATCCTTGATCAGGTCGAGAATGGCGTCGCAGTTCGGATGGCGGTGCTGTATCTTCTCGCCCAAAGAAAGGGCTGAGCCGGCTTCGTTGGTCGTGCTATATTTGGCCTGAACGATTCAACATGAAGTTTACCACAGAACACCGCGACCGCGTCGTCATCGTGACGAGCACCGTCGAAAAGCTTGACGCCCTCCACGCGCCTGATTTGAAAGCTGAATTGGTCCAGTTGGGCAAGTCCGGCCACTTGAACATTGTCCTTGACCTCACCGAGTCGCGCTACTGCGATTCAAGCGGCCTCAGCGCCGTGCTTGTGGGCAACCGCCTGTGCCGGGATGAAAACTGCACCTTCGTGCTTTGTGGTTTGCAACCCACTGTCGAGAAGTTGGTCCAAATTTCCCAACTCGACCGCGTCCTGAACATCACGCCCACCGTCAACGAGGCTGTGGACTTCGTGTACATGGAAGCGACGGAAAAGGAGTTGGGCAGCTCTTCGGAGTCGTAATCCACCGATGTCATGAATGCCATGCTGAATTTGCAAAGGCTCGCGTTGGCGGCCTCCGTCTTGTGTGCCTCATCAGTTGCGTGGGGACAATGCGACATAGATTTTGATTTTGGGGAGGCCACCTTCGGGGTGTCTCCGGACCCTGCGATGGGCGAAACCTTCCTCGACGGGATGTTGGACGAGTCGTACTTCGACGTCTTGCACATTTTGATTCCCGCCAACGCCGCTGGAATCGACTCCACCTATCCGCCCACGTTGCCAGTGGACAGTGTCATAGTGTTGGCCAATTCCGTGGATGGGGCGGGCACCTACCAAGGCATTGTGTTCACGGATACAGTGACCCAAGATCAGTTTTTTGCGGACGAGATTGGCTTGGAGGTCCTTTTCAACAACAACGGAGATTCGGGCAACCCCAATGCGTTCATGGGCGGCGAGCAGTACTGCGCAGCCATCCAGGGCGCGCCCAACCGTTCTGGCATCTACCGCATCAGCATCGACATCCAAGCGTGGGCAACCATTTTCACGCCGTTCAACGCGCCCTACACCTTCGACAATTTCACGTTGCGCGTGAATTGTCCGCTTTTGGAGGATGTGGCCGTCACCAACGTGAACAGCGACGAGGGGACCCAAGGCACGCTGACCGCCACCTTGGCAGACGGCGTGGAGGCCACCGAACTGGCTTGGTTCAATGCCTCTGGCGACCAAATTGGCACGGGGATGTCGGTGAGTGTAGACAACCCAGGTGCTTTCTCGGTGCAAATCACCACCGAAGACTGCCAGAGCTTGTTTGGTGGACTGCTTGTGGGGGACGACGCGTTGGAATGTGAGCTGGTGGCCACGGTGGAAGTGTCTAACACGGATCCCAGCATGTTCAATGGTTCGGCCACCGTTGTGGTGTCTGGAGCTGTTGGCGCTTGGACGGCCAATTGGTACAGCGGTGCAGGCATCCTTTTGGGCTCGGGCGAGGTGTTGTCAGGGTTGGGTGAAGGTGCTTACAGTGTGGTGGTTTCTGACGACTCAGGATGCACGGTTGAAGTGGAAGACATCAACGTGTTGACTGGATTGGACGACGTGGCCCAATTGAACCTGGCTGCGCTTCCCAACCCGGCATCTTCATTGCTCTTCTGCGCTGGCGTCTTGCCAGGTGACATGTGGACTGTTTTCAGCTTGAATGGATCCACGGTGCGTGAGGGCCGTTCGAGCAACCATGGGTTGACCCTTGACGTGTCTTCGCTCGACGCGGGCATTTACATCATGGTCGTGACTCGGCAAGGCGTGCGGCAAGTGCTTCAGGTGCAAGTCCAGCACTGAGCCGCAAGATTTTCACGCCATGAATTTCGAAGTGGTGTTTCTCGGGACAGGGGCTGCGGTTCCAGTGCCCTCGAGGGGCACCACTTCGCAGTTTGTGGACATCCACGGGCACACGTATTTGCTGGATGCCGGAGAAGGGGTTCAGTTGGCATTGCGGAAGAACAAGCGCAAGTTTCAAAAGCTGAAAGGCGTCTTCATCAGCCACATGCATGGAGACCACGTCTTGGGACTGCCCGGCTTGTTGAGCACCATGTCGTTGTTGGGGCGCCGAGAACCGTTGCCCGTGTGGGGGCCTGACGCCCTCGGACCTTGGCTGGACGCGACGTGGCATGCCATCCAGGCACACATGTCGTTTGA
>CBFHQO010000066.1:0-4673 GCA_965658045.1 uncultured Flavobacteriales bacterium
AGTGCACCCGCTCTGGGGCAAGGAGCGACTTCAATTCTTCAGGATTCCACCCGTGCTCGTGTCTCAACTGTTCCATGCGCGTTGCGTTATCTTGGGCGCTCGTCAAAAGTAACCTTGCACGACATGCACTCCTTCTCGCGAGTTATTCACGCCACTTCTTTGGCCTTGACGGCCGCCCTGTGCTTGCCTTCATTTGGACAGGACGCCACATTCAGCAACGAGTCCATTTGGGCCAGCGGCACGTTCCGGACCGAATACGTGTGGGGCATCCGCTCCATGGCCGACGGCAAACACTACACCACCCAAGAACGCGACGCCGACCTCGGCGCATGCATTGTGAAGTGGTCGTACAAAACGGGCCAACCCGTGGACACCTTGCTGACATCTGTGGCGGCGTTTGAAGACGCCAGCCTCGGGTTCAGCAGCTACGAATTCAGCAGCGACGAGCGTTTTGTGGTGTTGACCACCGAAAGCGAAGGGCTTTACCGCCACTCGTTCTTCGCCAACTTCCACGTCTACGACATGACCACGTCCGCCCCTGCACGGCCGGTCACCGACTTCAGCCGAGGCAAGCAGCGCCTCGCGCAGCTCTCCCCCACGGGAGACAAAGTCGCTTTCGTGCGGGACAACAACATTTACATCTCCGACCTCGCCTCTGGCGAAGAAGTCACCGTGACGACCGACGGCCAATTCAACCACATCATCAACGGGGCCACCGACTGGGTGTACGAAGAAGAATTTGGGGACGACCAGGCGCTGTTTTGGTCTGGCGACGGGCAACGCCTGGCCTACCTGAAATTTGACGAATCCGCGGTGCGAGAGTTCCACATGCCCGTCTACGGCTCTCTCTACCCAGATCCTTACACGTTCAAGTACCCCAAAGCCGGGGAAGACAACAGCGAGGTCTCGGTGCACATCTTCAACCTCGTCGAGGGCGCGTCCAAGGAAGTGAGCCTGCCCGAGGCCGCGTACTACATCCCCCGCATCAAGTGGACCCAGAACGCAGAAGTGTTGTGCGTGTTCACCATGAACCGCCACCAAAACGACCTCCGACTTTTGTTGACCGACGACCAGGGCAGCGACAACGTGGCCACACGCGAGGTGTTCCAAGAGACGTGCGACACGTACATCGACATCAACGACAACCTGACCTTCTTGGCGGACGGCCAGTCGTTCGTGATGACCTCGGAGCGGGACGGGTACAACCACTTGTACGTGTTTGGCTTTGACGGTTCGGAGAAGCAATTGACCCGTGGTGAATGGGACGTGATTGACGTTTTGGGCTACGACGCCAAGCGGAAGCGCGTGCACTTCACTTCGTCTGTCCAGGGCGCCACGCAACACCACGTGAGCCACGTGGACATGCGCGGTCGGATGACCACGTTGGACAAATCGGCAGGTCACCACGGCGACGAATTCTCTGCGAGCTTCGACTACAGCATCCACAACCACAGCACGGCGAACACCCCTCCTGTGTACACCCTGCGTGACCGAAATGGCAAAGTCATCCGCACCTTGAAGGACAACGAAGGCCTGCGCACAGCCATGGCCGCCCACGGCGCCGTGGAAAAAGAGTTCTTCACCTTCACCAACGACGCCGGCGTCCAGCTCAATTGTTGGAAGATGATGCCCCAAGGGCACGAGCCTGGCCAAAAGCACCCCGTCTACGTGGCCATCTACGGCGGTCCGGGCGCCAACACCGTCAACGACAGTTGGGGTGGGTCGACGTTCCTGTGGCACCAGTACCTGGCCCAAGAGGGCTACATGGTGGTGTCTTGCGACCCCCGCGGCACCCAGTTCCGCGGCCGCGAATTTGAACACAGCACCTACAAGGAGCTCGGCAAATTGGAAACCGAGGACTTCATCGACCTGGCTGAGCACTTGGGCACGTGGGAATCTGTGGACGCCGAGCGCATCGGGATCCAAGGCTGGAGCTACGGCGGGTTCATGACGTTGCTCTGCATGACCAAAGGCGCCGACGTCTACAACGCTGGCATTTCCGTGGCCCCCGTCACCAACTGGCGGTACTACGACACGGTCTACACGGAACGCTTCATGCAAACCCCGCAAGAAAACGAAAGCGGCTACGACGACAACAGCCCCGTGAACCACGCCGACAAACTCCAAGGCGAGCTCTTGCTTGTGCACGGTTCAGGCGACGACAACGTGCACTATCAAAACTCCATGGAGATGATCAACGCGTTGGTTGCCGCCAACAAGGATTTTGACTTCTTTGTCTACCCCGACCGGAACCACGGCATCTACGGAGGCAACACCCGACTGCACCTTTTCAACATGATGATGGACTTTGTGAAGGACCATTTCTGAAGACACCGACTTGCAAATTCAAACCCCTTAAACACACGATCTCATGGCCCAATTGAAACTTGCCGCAGGGCATCCTCAAGGCTTGATGACCCTCTTCTTCTCGGAGATGTGGGAGCGCTTCTGCTACTACGGCATGCGCGTTTTGTTGACCCTCTTCTTGGTCAAATCCTTGCTCAAAGGCGATTCTGACGCCGCCCTCATCTACGGCGCCTACACGGCCCTCATCTACGCAGCCCCCGTGCTCGGTGGCAAGATGGCCGACCAGTACCTTGGCTACCGTTACGCCATCCTCCTTGGCGCCGTACTCATGGCCATCGGAGAGTTCTTGATGGTGGGAGGCGCCGTCGGAGGGCCTGAAGCCATCGCCCAAAGCGAGATGCTCATGCTCTTTGGAATGGGCGCTTTGATTGTCGGCAACGGCTTCTTCAAAGCGAACATCTCCACCATTGTCGGCAAGCTCTACGAAGACAACGACCCACGTCGCGATTCAGGCTTCACCATCTTCTACATCGGCATCAACATCGGTGCGCTGCTCGCCACCACGTTGGTGGCCTTTGTGGGCGAGACCTACGGATTCGAATACGGCTTTGGGCTCGCGGGCATTGGCATGTTGGCCGGTCTCTTCATCTTCTGGAGCGGACGTGCGAACTACGCTGCGGCCCCTGGGTTGGACATCACTGAAGAAGGCCACAAGCAAGCTGGACCGCTCAAGGTGTACCAATGGGTCTCAGTCGGATCCCTGGCCCTCATCCCTGCGTGCTACTTCTTGATCAGCCAAAACGACTGGATGACCTACTTGCTCACCGGCTTGTTCGTGCTCGTGGCTGCGTCTTTGGTTCGCGCAGGCATCAAGGAAGGCCCCATGTGGCGCGACCGCATGATTGCCTTGGTCATCTTCATGGTCATCAACATCGTGTTTTGGGCCTGCTTCGAGCAAGCCGGCACGTCGTTGACCCTGTTCGCAGACCGCAACGTGAGCCGCGAAATCCTCGGATGGACCATGCCTGCATCCATGACCCAGTTTTTCAACCCTGCGTTCATCATCATCTTCGGGTCCATTTTCTCTGTGATGTGGGTGAAGCTTGACAAGCTTGGCAAGAACCCGAGCATCCCCATGAAGTTCGCACTGGGCATATTGCAACTCGGCGCAGGTTTCTTAATCACCCTCGTGGGCCTGCAGTTCGCGGACGAACAAGCCATGGTGCCGCTCTTGACCCTCGTGTTCTTGTACTTGTTGCACACCACCGGCGAACTCTTCTTGTCCCCCATCGGCTTGTCGATGGTCACCAAGCTTTCTCCCAAGAGCATGGCTGGAACCGCCATGGGTGGATGGTTCCTGAGCTTCGCCATCGCCAACTACGCGGGCGGCCTCATCGCCACCTTGACCGGAGGACACGGCGACTCTGGCGAAGAGCTTGACGCCGCGGCAGGATTGCTGAAGTACACCGAAGTCTTCTCCACCATCGGCTGGACATGTGTGGGCATTGCCGTGTTGATTGCAGTGCTCAACAAGCCGTTGAATAAGTTGATGCACGGGGTGAAGTGATCCCCGGCAGACAAAAGCATGTGAAAGGCGCCTTTGGGCGCCTTTTTCTTTGCGATATTGCAGCCATGCGGAATCTCTTTTTCTCCTTGTTGTGCATGTTGGCTTACAGCGCGGCTTCGGGCCAGGCGGCAAGCATTCAGTGGATGAGCCTGGAAGAGGCTGTGGAAGCCCAAAAGAAGGAGCCCCGCAAAATCATGATGGACGTCTATACCCAATGGTGTGGACCTTGCAAAATGATGATGGCCAACACGTTCACCAACGCCAATGTGATCAACTACGTGAACGCCAACTACTACGCGGTCAAGTTTGATGCAGAGTCGCCCGGCGACATCCAATTCCAAGGCGAAACCTACAGCAACCCCACGTACGACCCCAACCGACGCGGGCGCAACGGGGTGCACGAATTGTCCCGCGCCCTTGGGGTGAACGCCTACCCGACGCTCGTGTACTTCGACGAAAAAGCCGGCGTGATTGCGCCCATCAGTGGGTACAAACAGCCAGGCCAAATGGAGCTGTACCTCAAGTTTTTCCACGAGGCGTACCAGCCCGGGGCAGGACAAGAAGCGTGGGAGCAATACCGCGACAGCTTCGAGTACACTTGGCGTTGATTCTGGGCGCCTTCGAGGCCCCGGTTCCCCCTATCTTTGCGACGCAAGGACGCCTGACAGCAGGCGTCTGCATTGCTTGAGACCCTAACCCTACACCACGTTCCCATGAGCGAAACTGCACGCATGATCCTGGATGGCCAGGAATACGAGTTCCCGGTCATCTCCGGCTCTGAAAATGAGAAAGCGATCGA
>CBFHQO010000067.1:0-18534 GCA_965658045.1 uncultured Flavobacteriales bacterium
CACTACGCCATCCCCCACGCGAGTGCGGCGTTGAATGCACGTCGGATTTTGGCCAAACAAGGGCATCGCCTTCCGGTGGTCACCACCCTGCACGGCACGGACATCACCCTGTTGGGCAAGGACGCGTCGTTCAAGCCGTCGATCTGCGACGCCATCGAGGAAAGTGACGTCGTGACCGCGGTGTCACACGACCTCAAGCGGGTGTCTGTGGAGACGTTTGGCGACCATCCGATTGAGGTGGTGCCCAACTTCATTTGCCCGAGCCATTTCCAAAGGGAGCCCAACGCGTCGTTCAAAGAGGAGCTCTCGCCGTCAGGCACTCCTGTGCTCTGCCACATCAGCAACTTCCGACCGGTGAAACGCGTGTGCGACGTGGTGGCCATGTTCGCCCATCTCCGGGCATCCAAAGAAGCCAAACTCCTCATGGTTGGAGACGGTCCCGACCGCGCGGCAGCAGAGCGGTACGCCCTAGACCTGAAGGTCGCCGAGGACGTGGTGTTCTTGGGCAAGGTCAAGAACCCCATCGAACCCCTGCTCATCAGCGATTTGTTGGTGCTGCCTTCAGAAACAGAAAGCTTTGGACTTGTGGCCTTGGAAGCCTTCGCAGCAGGGGTCCCCGTGATTTCGACAGACGTGGGCGGGCTGCCTGAAGTCAACCTGCATGGCAAAACTGGAATGCTCCGCCCCGTGGGAGATGTGGAAGGCATGGCCAAGGACGCCCTGCACGTGCTGGACAGCGCCCATTTCCCAAGCTTCCACGAAGCTGCCCTCCAACGGGCCGAAGCGTTCCACATACACAAGATCCTGCCCCAATACGAGGCCCTGTACCGCAAGGCCTTGGCCACCCCTTCGTCATGAAAAGTCACCGCATCGGAGAACGCATCGTGGTCAGCCGCTCGGGTGACCGTTGGATGGCCACCATTTCAGGCGCCATCCCCGACTGGCAGCGACAGAGCCTCGAGCTTTGGCTGGGCGCTTGGGGGGCGTTGGGCGCCATGTTGGCGTACGGCGCGTGGAGCTTCCCCGGTGGAGAGCGTCAGTTCTACCTCATTTGCATGGGGTTCTGGGCCTTCTTCGCAATGCGCGGATGGAAGGCCGTGCGCTGGCGCCGCTCGGGCCAAGAAGTTGTCCAGTTGAGTCAAGACGGGTTGTCCATCCGGCTGGACCATGGTGAGCAGACCGGCAAAGCCACCGAGGCGCCGCTGCAAGAGCTGAAGCCAGCCGAAGCCCCCGCCCCCAACCCCAAGTCGTTCCTCGAATCGATGGACCAGCAGTTTTGGGTGGTCGGTGGGGACCGCATCCACGTGGGAACGGCGTCCAAAACCCTCGTGTTTGGGAAGCAATTGGAAGCCAAAGACGCGACTCAACTCGTGACGCTCTTCAACAAGCACTTGGCTCAGTTGAAGAAGGCCTGACGCGTCTGCCAACCCAACATCCACGGCCGTGCATTGGGCTGAGGAGGACATCGAGAAGGTGTCGACCCTTGCGCCATGAATGTCCTTTCAACCAGGCCCTTGGCAGCATCGTTTTTCTGCTTGGCCTTGGCTTCCTGCCACCCCTTCACCGCTCCTGACCCTCACGTCAAAACCGTCGTCTGGGACGTCCACGGCGCCCCGCCGGCGTCAGGACACGCTTTGCTGATTCAACCTGCTGCGCCCAACGATGGCATGTCCACCACCCCATGGACACCGCTCAGCGACACCCTCTTGTGGGACCTCTCGACTGGAGAACTTGACTGGCCCCATGTCCCATTGGACGCGTGGTGGCACATCGAATCCAGCGACCCATACCACCCAGGCAGCATGCGGTCGGACCGCTTTCCTGCCTTCACCGACACATGTCACATGACCAGCCACACCACGTTGCACTTGTCGGGCAAAATGCATGGCACGGTGCACGTCCCAGCCCACCAAGAGGCACAGTGGGAGACCAATGGTCACGTGAACTGGCGCGGATCCAGCCGACTCTGGCTCGGGTCTCAAGGCGCTTTGCATTGCGACGGGAACGACACGGGCCTTTGGACCTTGGCAGGGCCTGTGGCGTGGCAAGGTCCTGGCCATGCCCACCTCAAAAACCTCAAGGCCTTCTGGCTGTCCGAAGGTCATTTGCACGCCACCTGCCGCACGACCTTGGAGGATTGCGACCTGACCGCCGAGGATCCCGCAGCGCCAAGCCTCTTCTCAGAGGGACGCATGCGCATCTCCCACTCCAAGGTTGGCGGTCTCTTTTGGGAACATCAAGGCCAAGGGGATATGCCAGCTTCGACTTCGGCCTTTTTCGCAGAAGACTCCCAATGGGAGGACTGCCAATTGACCCTCAGCGACTGTCCGGCGCAAGTCGCGGACAACGACTTCGTTCACTCTCCCGTCCGAATTGAATCGCCACAGACACCATTCAAGATCACGGGCAACACGCTTCAAGCGCCTTGGCACGTCACCACCCCCACCTTGTCCCTGTCCCATGGGGAAGGCCATCTGGTTTGGCTGGAAAACAACATCTGGCTCCAAGGTTTGGGCCTCCACCTTCACCACACTTCAGCCACCCTGAAATGCAACACTTGGCTGGATTGCGGCGCCGGCGCCATCCACATTGAAGGAGTCGCTCCGGCATGCATGGCCTCTGCATGCGGAGGCGGAGGAAATGTGTTCGATCAAAACGCTTGGCATGTTGTTCTGAGCGATGCTCCCCTCCCACACGTCCGGTGCGAACCACTTGGGATGGGCCCTTGATGGATTCATTCAAGGCACCACGTCCGACCAGCTCGCAAGTTGGACAGTCGCGGGGTGCAGTTGGGATCCTGCTTGGGGAATGGGTCTGTGGACCGGGGAGGTGCCTTCTGACCTTTCAGGCCAAACGGAGGCCGGTGGGCCGGGCGCGGACATCCCAGTCTTTGCATTTGACCCCAGACCGCGCTCCCCATGCAGGTCCTCACCGTCGCCAACAAAACCCTTGAAGAAGACTGGGTCGTCTGGATTTTGGAACCTCCTGGGGCAAGAACTCCAGGAAAATCAACCGTCCAGCAACGCTTCCAAGGCAGACAGATAGCCTTGGAGGCCCAACCCTGAAACGCACGCCTTGGCTGCAGCCGCCGTCAAGCTGGTGCGGCGGAAGTGCTCGCGGCCATGGATGTTGGAGATGTGCACCTCAACCACAGGAATTTGAATGGCCTCCACCGCGTCGCGCAACGCCACAGAGGTGTGCGAGAATCCGCCGGGGTTGAATACCACGCCCAGGCAGGATTCGCCCGCGGCGTGGAGCGCGTCGATGAGTTCGCCTTCGTGGTTGCTTTGGAACGCTTGAATGCCGGCTCCGAGCTCCGCCGCACGCGCCGCCACGGCAGCCTCGAGCTTCTCCAGCGTCAAGTCGCCGTAGACCTCCGGGTTGCGCTGCCCCAATAAATTGAGGTTGGGGCCGTGGATGAGGGCAATTTTGGTCATCACTGAATGGCGAGGGGTTTCATCCCGTGAACAAACATCACTTCTCCCAAGCCGTTGAACCGCTCAAAGGCGTCCTCGCCCATGGTTTCGATGTCGGACGCTTGGAATCCAAGAATGACAAGGTCCGCACCGCCCGATTTGTTCTTGATGGTCTGCACAGAACTGGAGTGGTGGGTGACGTGCTCGATGTTTTGCTCCGCAATCGGCAAGCGGCCCTCCACGATGCTGGCACGCAACGCCTCCTCCTCTTCTGCATTCTCGCCGTCGTGAAGGAAAAACACGCTGATGCTCGCGTCGCTCCAGTCGGGATGGCCCTGCAAGATGTAAGCCAGCAAAATCATCAGGCTTGAGTTGACGCTGTCTTCTGGCGTGATCCACAAATGGATGTCGTGCTTGTTGCCAAACTTACGACCGCTGCTCCGCAACAACGCCAAATCCAAACCCGACGCCGCCAACAGCCCAAAGTTGTCCATGAGTTGGTCCCGGTTGGCCGGCTGGTCCGGCGAGTACTCCATCAAGAACAGGTTGTTTCCCTTGCCTGAAATGCCCGGCAGCTGGATGCACTGGGCGATCGCCGACGTGTAAGAAGGGCTGATGATGGTGTCCAGGTGAACGCGACTCCGGTTGCCACGGGCGCGCTTGACAAGTTGAGCTTGAGCCTTCCTGGCCTCCGCTTGGGTTGCCTGGGACAAGAATCCTTTCACGAAGTGCATGTACGTCCCGAAGCCATGGCGGTATGCCACCCACCGCACCATGTCAAACCCTTCCTGGCGGTCGAAGGTGTCGGGGGAAATCGCCAACACGAAGGGCCGCCAACCCGTGGACTCTTCGAGGTCGTCGTCGTCGCTCATTTGCAACGCCAACTGAAGGAACCGCTGGATTTGGAAAATGACCCCGCGGAACAACCGAACCATGCCACGCTGGCCGCCGCCGAGGCGGGACACCCATGCGTGGATGAGCACCATGATGATCAAGCTCGCTGTGGCGTACGTCGGGTTCATCCCAAACATCAGCACGACACACAACACCGCACCCATCAAGCTGATGGACCAGTGCGACCGAAAAGTTGGACGATAGCTTGGGTCGGCCGCCATGTGTTCCAAAAAGGACACGAGGCAGATGGCCCCGTAGGTCACCATGAAGAACATGGAGATGATTTCGGCCACGGCGTTGATGTCGCCCATCAAGACAAACACAAACGCAATGGCGCACGTGGCCAGGGACGCCCGCACTGGTTCGTTTTGGGACCCCCTGCCCTGCTTCAGCCAAGCCGACATGCCGGCCGGGAAAATCTCGTCCGCGGCAATGGCTTGCAACGTGCGGGGCGCCACCATCACACTGCCCAAGGCCGAACTCATCGCCGCAGCAGCCAGTCCGAAGGGAATGATGGGACCCCACAGGGCGATGTTTTCCATGTACAGCTCGTCCGCAGCCAAGGCTTCAAGCGGGGCGCTCCACCACAACTTGATGGCCACCGCGATGTACATCACAATCCCCACCACCGTGGCCCAAATGGTGCCTTTCGGAATGCTGGAACGTGGGTCTTTCAAATCGCCACTGAGCCCAAGCCCAGCAGCAATGCCTGTGAACGCAGGAAAGATGAAGGTGAACACTTCGAAGAACGAGAACCGATTCACGGTTTCGCCAGACGCGGTCGTCAGCACGTCGGGGATGGTCGCCAGAGGACTCAGGTTGGGGTTTCCTGGACCGCTGCCCAGAAAGAACAAGACCAACGCCGAGAACAAGAGCACGACGACGATGTACAGGGCTTTCACCCCAAGGTTGGCCCCCTTTCCCACCATCAACACCGTGAGCAACGCCATCACCCCGAGGTTGACCCACATGGGGTCGATGGTCACGCCGTGGGCCACGTCGGCCCAGTGCAGCACATCGCGGCAAGCCACCGTGAATGCAATGACGTAAAAGGCCACGCTGATCGCTTGCGACAAGTACAACGCGAGGCCAATGGCGCCCCCGATGTTCAGCCCGAACGACCTGGAAATCATGTAATAGGCCCCGCCGCCTTCGACCTTTTGGTTGGTGGCAATTTCCGCCACAGCGAGGGCGGTGGGCACCGTCACAAGGTGACCCACGAAGACAATCATCAACGTGGACACCAAGCCGACGTGGGCCACGGCGAACCCGAAACGCAAGAACAGGATTGCCCCCAAAATGGTGGAGATGGCCGTCAAAAACACCGGCCACGTGCCCATCGTTTTGAGGTTTTCCTGGGGGGTCATGGACGGCCGTTTTCAGTGGGGTTCCACTTGACCACGGCATGCACAGGCATGTGGTCGCTGATGAAGAAGCCTTTGACGATCACCTCGTCGACACACGTCCAAGTGGCCTCCAGTCCCTTCACGTACACCGCGTCAATGCGAGGGCCACCTGCCGACCCCTCCGGCTTGAAGGTGGTGTAGGTGGGGAATTCACGTCGGCAACGGACTTTGGGGTTGTCGTACGTGTTCACGAAGCCCGCGTCGGACAAGGCCATCCGACCTGGAGAGGCCTGCACTTCATTGAAATCTCCCAGCAACGCTGTGGCGTCTGCCTCGCATGCTGCGTCCAGCACGGCAAGGAAGTCCCCGGCGAATTCA
This sequence comes from uncultured Flavobacteriales bacterium, assembly GCA_965658045.1. Taxonomy (GTDB): domain Bacteria; phylum Bacteroidota; class Bacteroidia; order Flavobacteriales_D; family Sanyastnellaceae; genus UBA11663. The sequence goes on from CBFHQO010000067.1 coordinate 6,035, forward strand.
CGTGCGTCGACCGACACATGGCTCCAATGTGTGTTGTACACCCGCAACGTCTTGCCGTCGGCCTTGTGGTGCAGGGTGGCCACCGTCACAATCCGCGGCAAATCTGCGGCGGGATGAACGGCCCCTGGGGTTTTCCAATCTCGGGCCAGCCAGAGGGTTTGGCTGTGGAGCAACTCCCACTTGTTCTTGTCGTAAAAAATGGGACAGGCTTCTCCGCCCCCGTCGGCGTCTCGACCTGAACCGACATGGGCCATCCAAGGAAGCCGAGCGGCCAGGTCCTCCACCTGATTCGGCAGCGCTTCTTGGAGGCCCACGACGTCGTAAAAGCCAACGATTTGGGCCACTTGGTCCCGCCGCTCTTCCCACGTCAAGGGGTCGCCTGGGTTGTCGTAGCGCACGTTGAAGGTGGCCAAAGACCACTCACCTTCTCGCATTTGGGCTGAAGCGGGCGTCAAGCACCACAAGGCACTCCACACCAGCAGCGCGCAGCGACAAAATTGTTTGGACGAAACAGGCATCTCTCAAAGGTACCGCATCCCGGGACAGTACCTTCGCGGCAAACCAAGGACATGGGAGGACATCGACGCGTGAAGCGGACGTTTCACAAGGGACAGATTCTGACGCTGCAGATTCAAGACATGGCGTTCGGAGGCAAGGGCATCGCACGCCTGGAGACGGAGAAGGGGCCGTTTGTGGTCTTCGTGCAAAACGCGTTCCCAGGCCAAACCGTCGAAGCCCAAGTCGTGAAGTGCAAGTCGAAGCACGCCGAATGTCGCTTGTTGAAGGTGCTGGAAAAAGCGGACTTTGAATTGGAATTGCCGCACCAAGCCATCCCTGGGGCGCCTTACGCCACGGTGCCCATCGAGCGCCAACACGAATGGAAGACAGCCACCGCGCTGGACCTGTACCGCAAAATCGGCGGGGTGGAAAATTTGGACGACGTGTTCCAAGGCCTTGTGCCCTCTCCGGAGACCTGGCACTACCGGAACAAAATGGAGTACAGCTTCTCGGAAATCCGTCACGACCTCGACACCGACGAAAAGGTGGACGACTTTGGGCTGGGCTTCAAGCATCGGGGCACCTGGTGGGCCGTGGAAAATTTGGACGCGGACAGCGGGTTGTTCGACCCCCTGGTCGAGTCGACCCTTCATGAAGTCCGGACGTGGTGCGAGGCGACGGGGTTGCCGGCCTGGCATCCACCCCAGCGCAAAGGCTTCTTCCGGTTCCTCGTGGTCCGCAAGAGCCTGGCCGACGGCGGCCTCCTCGTCAACCTCGTGACCACGTCAGACGCCCCCTTGGACGTGGACGGTTTTGTGGGCCTCATTCGAGGCTTGTGGGGCGACCGTGTGCAAGGCATTCTGCACACCCTCAACGACGACGTCGGTGAGCGCGTGGAAGCCCGCGAAGGACAATCCAAAGTCATCTGGGGCAACAGCACGGTGACCGAGGTGCTGCACGGGTTGTCGTTTGGCATCAGCATGGCCTCGTTCTTCCAGACCAACCCGGCCTCGGCCGAGCGGTTGTACGCCGAAGTCATGGCCCTCGCCTTGGAAGGTGTGGAAACCCGCCCTGGCCAAGTCATCATGGACCTGTTCTGCGGAACCGGCACCATCGGCCAAATCCTGGCCAAGCACGCCAACGTGCCCGTGGTCGGGGTGGACATCGTGCCCCAAGCCATCGAGGACGCCCGCGAGGCGGCGACCCGCAACGGCGTCGACAACGTCACTTTCTTCGCGGCGGATGCCGGAAAATTTTTGTTGGAACACCCTGAGTACAAGGGCAAGCTGCACACTGTGGTGCTCGACCCGCCGCGCGCAGGCATTTCGCCCAAAACCCTCCGCAAGGTCATGCGGCTCGAAGCCCAGCGGATTGTGTACGTCAGCTGCAACCCCGCCACCCAGGCCCGCGATTTGGTGGAACTGCGAACCCAAGGGTACGAATTGAAGTCCTTGAAACTCGTCGATCAATTCCCGCACACCGCCCACGTGGAAGCGGTCGCATTGTTGGAGAAAATCCCGAACTTGGTCTCATGAGTGCTCAACGCGATTTGGTCATGACCCACGACAACGTGGTCCGCAAGTTGGACCGCATGGCCCGGGAACTTCTGGAAGTGCACTACCAAGAGTCCACCCTTGTCCTGATTGGGGTGGCCGGCCAAGGTGTGGCGTTGTGTGAGGCGTTGTCTTCGAGGCTTCAAGCCCTGTCCGACCTCAAGGTGGTGACAGGCACGTTGACCATGCACAAGGACTTGCCGTTGGAACACGAGCTGCGTTGCGACGTGGACATGGCCACCTGGAACGACAAGATTGTGATCCTGGTGGACGACGTGTTGAATTCAGGCCGAACGTTGATTCACGCCGTTCGATTCGTTCTGGAGGGCCATCCGCGCGAGGTTCACACCGCGGTGCTCGTCGACCGGAAGCACCGGTCCTTCCCCATCCGGGCCGACTACTGCGGTTTGACGTTGAGCACCCACCACAACGAACACATCGCCGTCGACCTGTCCGATCCGGACCACGCGTCGGTGCATTTGGAGCGCCCCGCGCCCTGAGTCAACGTCCTTCGAGTCTCCAGCGCACTTGCGCCAGGGCGTCGTCCAGCAAGGCGTCGGTCCACTCTCCTTGCGTCCAGGTGACGTCGGCTTGGCCGTAGCATGCAGCGCGGGTCAACATCATCCTTTGGACATGTTGCGCCAGCGCTTGGCCTGTTTTCCCTTTCAGCATGGGACGGGTGTCCAGCGAAGATTCCAACCGAAGCAACAACACCTCAAGCGGGGGCGCCAGGGCCACCACGAGCGACTTGCGGCGCATCCACTCCATGGCCCCGTCCGCACAAGGGGTGCCTCCCCCCGTGGCCAGCACGATGGGCTCGTTGGGACGCAGGGCGTCGCTCAACGCGTCTTGCTCGGCCTCTCGGAAGGCAGGTTCGCCCAGCTCCGCAAAGACCTGGGGAATGGGCATGCCAAGCATGCGTTCCACCTCGGCGTCGGTGTCGAGAAACGGGCGCCCCAACCGCGTGGCCATGGCTTGGCCCACGGTGGACTTTCCGCTGCCCATGAATCCGATCAAGGAAAGGTGCATGTCTCGATTCATTTGATGTTGACGGCAAACATCTCGCGGCCTTCCAAGTGGCCGGTGAGCCGGTCACCAGGTTCCACAGCGGCCACCCCTGCGGGCGTGCCTGTGAAGATCAAGTCGCCCATTTTCAGGGTCATGAACGTGGACACTTCGGCAATCAACCGGTCCACCGAAAACAACATGTCCGAGGAGTTCCCCGATTGCACCAATCGGTCGCGGTTGTGCAGGGTGAACGCCAGATCACCCACAGGCTTGCCAAGTTCCTTCAACGGCACGAAGCTCCCCACCACCGCCGACCCATCGAACGCCTTGGCCCGCTCCCATGGGTGGCCGTTCTCCTTCAACTCCGCCTGCACGTCTCGCGCGGTGAAATCGATGCCCAGCCCCACTTCGTCGTAGTACCGGTGGGCATGGCGTTCTGCAATGGTTTTTCCAATGCGGTTGATTTTGACCACCAACTCCACCTCGTGATGCACCTCTTGGGTCCAGGTGGGGATGTAAAAGGGGTGCTTGTGGCTGAGAATGGCGCTTTGCGGTTTCAGAAACACCACGGGCTTCTGCGGCACCGCATTCCCGAGTTCCTTGGCGTGCTGCGCGTAGTTGCGTCCGATGCAGATGATCTTCATTCTTCCACAAAGAACGCCACCTCCACGCGCCTGTCCAAGGCGCCGCGGTTCTGGGCGCGCTCTTCCCCGAAGTAGTTGAGCACGACGCGTGTCGAGGCCACCCCGCTTTCAAGCAAATGAGTCCTGACGGCTTCGGCCCGGCGCTTCGACAAAGCCAAATTCGCGGCACGGTCGCCTTTCACATCGGCATGGCCCGTGCACACCACCCGCAGCCGCCCATGCATGCCCATCACTTCCACGACTTCATTCAACTGCAACTGTGCGGCCAAGGTCAGCCGGGTGCTCCCCTCGTAAAACTGCACGCTGAACGACGCTGGCAAATTCAAGGCCTTCAATTCAGCGTCTGCCGAAGGGGACGTCCGCGTCGGGGTCCAAGCGCGTTCTGCCCAGTCTCTGGCGCCAGAAGACTGGTTTTCAAGCCTCGAAATCCGCGCGCTTTGGTCTTCGAGCAAGTCCAGCACGCGAAGCATCATCTGCTCGAGGCCTGAGGCAGACGAGGAAGACGGCGTTCCCAGGTCGCCCCAGCCCCCATCCTCGGCACCGTCGAGCAGCGACATGGATTCCAACGAAAAATTGAGCTCCAAGGGCTTCAGTTCCTCGTTCTCCCCAAGCTCCATCCATTCCTCGAGGTTGTCCTTGGGTACGCTTTGCTCAATGGTCCCGATTTTTTGGAGCAACCCTCGGTTGACGAACCGCCCGAGCTCCACCCCCACCTGCAGGAGGATTTCTTGGATGCGTTGTTCCACCAAGACGTACAAGTTCTCCTCGAAAATTCTCGATTGCCCCGTCCGGAACCGCTCCGCATCACGGGGGTCGAGTTCGTCGAAGTCCAACAGCAAGTCGGACACCAATGGGGAAAACCCTCGGAACTTCTCGGTCCCTGCGAACGAGCGAATTCGCAACATGTCGGACACGATGCGCTCCATTCCGCGAGACACCGACCTCACCGACTCGGCCCAGCCCAAGTCCTCTTCCGTCAAGAGAATTTGTCCACGGAGGTAGACCCCCAACGCGTCCACTGTGAGTGCACGGAGCTGCTCCAACTCAGGGTCGGGTGCGCTGGCGTAATAGTTCACGACCAGGGTGCCTTCCTTTTGGTCTTGGGCGACCCAACCGGCCTGGGAAGATTGGCCATGCGCAAGCCAGGACCATCCTGCAAGGGCGAGGCACCCCAGGATGCGTCGGGCACGTCGCGTGGCACGCTGCGCCGATGGCATGGTCTCCATGCCTGCAATTTCGTGAATTTTATGTAAATCACTTACCCTCCCTCCGCACCACCGTGCGGACGGTGTAAAGCAGGATCTTCAAGTCCAGCAACAGGGAGATGTTTTCGAGGTACATGATGTCGTACCGCAAGCGCTGACGCATCTGGTCCACATTCTCCGCGTAGCCGTATTTCACTTGGCCCCAAGAGGTGATGCCTGGCCGGACTTGCTGCAGCCTCAAAAAGTGTGGGCTGTGATGGACGATTTGGTCGGTGAAAAACGCCCGCTCAGGACGGGGGCCCACCAGCGACATGTCTCCCTTCAACACGTTCCAAAACTGAGGCAGTTCGTCGATTCGTGCTTGTCGCAACTTCTTTCCCACCGCCGTGATTCTGGGGTCGTCGTCAGAACTCAAGCGCGGCTTCACCCCTTCCGCATCCACGACCATGGTCCGGAATTTCACAATCTTGAACGGCGTGCCATGGAGGCCAAGCCGCTCCTGACGGTAAAACACAGGTCCTGGCGAACTCCGACGCACCGCGATGGCCACCGCGGCCAACAAGGGCGAAAGGAACACAAGGGCCAACGCGCTCAAGACCACGTCCAACGCGCGCTTGACCACGCGCATGCCCGACGTCAACCCGGGCTTGCTCAAATTCACCAGCGGCACCCCAAACAAGTTGGACGACCGCACCGTCCCCGCCATGTAATCCAGGGCGCCTGGCACCACCAAGATGTCCACGCCACGCCCTTCCAAGAGTGCGATCCACCCCAACGTCGCAGGGTCGTCGCCCACGCGCGTGGTCAACACCGCCCGGTCCACGGGGTGCGTGTCCAGCCACGAATCCAGCGACTTGAGCCCTGCCTTGAGGTCCTCGCGTGTCCACGTCGCCACCACATCCCAACCCAGCCTTCCTGGCGTCCGTGACACGTCGTTCAAGAAAGCGGCGTTGCCATCTTCGTCACCCACAACCAACGTCGGGTAGGCCCATGTTCCATTTTGAACATTCCGCACCACCCTGGACGTCCAAGCCCAACGGGCGCCCAAAATCAAGGTCAAGTGGGTCCCCATCCACACCCCCAACGTCTCGTAATGGTCCACATGGGTTCGGGTCACGTCGTCGAGCAACAACAGGAAAAAGAGCACGACGCCGCCCAAGGCTGCGGACCGGAAGGACTGCCGCACTTCCAATCCACGGTGACGTTGGCGGACGTCCAGGTACATCCCCATGCACGCGTGCAATCCCACCCAAAAGAGGGGCACCACGACCATCGCCTGCCAAAAATTCTCGTCGGGGGTGATGTTGATCTCCATCCCAAACCGCCGGGGCTCCACCACAGCTTTGCGGAACGTGAACAGCACGGCCCAAGCCACGGCTGAGGCCAGGGCGTCGGTCGCCACATACCGCCACGCCCAAGAGGTCCAAGGCCTCGCTTGAGGCTGTCGGTCAGTCGGCAAAGTGCACGAATTTGAAGTTGTCCAACCAAATGTTGCCTTCGCTGCCGTCCACAGGGATGCTGGCGTTCAGCGCAATTTCAAACGCCGCCGCGTCCTGCATCGTGGACAAGGCAGGGTACAAATCCAAGTACATCTTCTTCCACTCGCACAGCCCCTCCTCGTCGCAGGTCGGGTTGAGGCCGAGGATGGACAGCCGACCGGCTTGGCTCCCGCCCAACACATCCAGCCCCACGAAGAATCCGACGTCGCATTTGTAGTTGAATTCGAGGTAGACCTCACGGTCCCTGGGCAGGTTGTAGAATTGTTCGTTTGTGGCTGCGCTGAGTTGCGTATGTGTGCTGTCCAGCTTGATGTGCCCTGAAGCAGACCCTTCAAACACTTGGCTGGGCTCGGTCTGACGGATGACCTCCGCGTTGCTGTTGGCCCCAGCCAAAAAGCGGTTGGCCGACTCGAAATCCTCGGCCAGGATGACCTTGGTGGTCAACCCGCTGTGGTCCACGTAGCCGCCGCCAAAATCGACAGACTCGACCGTGGTTGCATCGCCGTCGAGGCTCACCGTGTTGACGTCGTAGTACCGGTACGGCCGACGCGTGGCGGCCACCCCATTGGCTCGGATGCCCGGCACCAACGTCACGGTCTGTGGTGCCCCTTGAGGGAGGGCGATGGTGGCCGGCAAAGGGTACACCCCCAGCACGTCCGCCGCGCCGTACACCCACACCTCTTCCACCCGGTGGGAATTGGTGCCTTGTTCTGGTGTCGTCGTCAGGTTGTATGAAGACACCTCGAGCACCTCGGGCGCACCCGGATCCCATTGCGACACATCGCATCCCAGAAGGGCAACCGCCCAAAACATCCATAGGCCCCGTTTCACACCGCGAAGGTAGGGGTGCCGAGGAGGATGCATGCGCTGAGATTTGGCCTACTTTTGCCGCCAAACGCCCAACCATTTCTCCATGAAGTTTTTCATCGACACCGCCAACCTCGACCAAATCCGTGAAGCCCAAGCCCTCGGCATCCTTGACGGAGTGACCACCAACCCCTCCCTGATGGCCAAAGAAGGCATTTCAGGCGACGAGGCGGTCAAGGCCCACTACAAGGCTATTTGCGACATTGTCGACGGCGACGTCAGCGCAGAAGTGATCTCCACCGATTTCGAGGGCATGGTCCGCGAAGGTGAAGCCCTCGCTGCCCTCCATGAAAACATCGTGGTGAAGGTGCCGATGATCCAAGAAGGCATCAAGGCCATCAGCCACTTCACCGACCACGGCATCCGGACGAACTGCACCTTGATCTTCAGCCCAGGCCAAGCCTTGGTGGCTGCCAAAGCAGGCGCCTCTTACGTGAGCCCATTCATCGGCCGCCTGGACGACATCAGCTCGGACGGCATGGACCTGATCGAAGACATCCGCAACATCTTCGACAACTACGACTTCGGCACAGAGATCTTGGCAGCCAGCGTCCGCGGCCCCATGCACGTCATCGAATGTGCCAAGCTTGGTGCGGACGTGATGACCGGGCCGTTGAGCGCCATCGAAGGGTTGATGAAGCACCCCTTGACCGACATCGGCTTGGCCAAGTTCCTCGCGGACCACGCCAAGTCGAACGGCTGAAGCCCCAGTCGATTTGGCGGACCTGCTGAAACTTCACGACCAGAACCCTGACCCTCGCAAGGTGCAGGAGGTGCTGCGTGTGCTGGAAAGGGACGGCCTTGTGGTCTGCCCCACCGACACGGTGTACAGCTTCGCCGCCAAACTGGGCAGCCCCAAGGCCTTCGACCGTCTGGCCCGCGCCAAGGGAATCAAGCCCGAGAAAGCCGAGTTTTCCCTGCTCTGTGCGGACTTGAGCGACCTGAGCAAGTACGCCCAGCATCTGAGCAACCCGCTGTTCAAAATGATGAAGCGTGCCTTGCCTGGGCCCTACACCTTCATCCTTCCGGCCAGCGGTGAGGTCCCCAAACTTTACCGCAGCCGCAAGAAAACCATCGGGATTCGCGTGCCGGACCATCCTGTGGCCCATCACGTGTTGAAGGAGCTTGGCACGCCGTTGGTCGTGAGCAGCGTCCATGACGACGACGACCTCTTGGAATACACCACCGACCCTGAGCTCATTTGCGAGCGGCACGGACATGTGGTGGACTTGGTCATCGACGGGGGCATCGGCCAATTGGAAGCCTCCACCGTGCTCGATTGCACAAGTGGCGAGCCTGAACTGGTGCGCCAAGGGCTGGGACCGGTCGACGGGTTGCTCTGACGACGCCTGCGTTCAGTCGCGGGCGCGGGCAGACAGCATGGGCACGAAGGCCGCCATGCCATGGTCTTTCTTGGTGAATTCCCGCTCGCTGATGCGGTCGATGGTCCACATCCGTTGGGTCTCGCCTCCGCCCACGGGGATGACCATGCGCCCCCCCACCTTCAACTGGCCCAACAACGCTTGAGGCACGTCCGGCGCCCCGCACGTGATGATGATGCCGTCGAAAGGCGCGAACACAGGCTTGCCCTTGTAGCCGTCGCCGTAGTACAACGCCGGCTTCCAGCCCATGGCTTTCAACAACGGTCCAGCGGCGTCAAAGAGCGCTTTTTGGCGTTCGATGCTGTGCACCTTGAAGCCCAACGCGCACAGGACGGCGCACTGGTACCCGCTGCCTGTCCCAATTTCCAAGATGGAATCCCCTGGCTGGGCCTCGAGCAACTCACTTTGCTTGGCCACGGTGTGGGGCTGGCTGATGGTTTGGCCTGCGGCGATCGGAAAGGCCTTGTTGGAGTAGGCGAATTGCGAAAAGGCCGAATCCATGAAAAAGTGCCGCGGAACCTCGTCCATGGCAGAAAGCACGCGCTCGTCCCGGATGCCCATGTCCCGCAACTCCTCCAAAAGCTTCCTCCTCTGCCCCTTGTGCATGTACGTGTCCTCCGGCAATTGCATGGACGCAAACTACCTCCTCCGACTGCAGCAGATGTGCACTTCATGTGGGCAATTTTCACAGCGTGTTGGTGAACAGCGACTCGGCCTCCCTGTAGCTTCGCGGCATGGTGAAACACTGGTTCAATTGCAAGGTGAGCTCGCGGTCCTTGGACAGCGAGGGGGCGGAAGTGAAGAAGGTCGAGCAGTTTGTGCTGGACGCGTACACCTACACCGAGGCAGAGACGCGCATGACCCAAATCTGCGAGTACGAGGGCATTCGGCCGTTTGAGATCACCCAGCTGACCAAAACCAACCTCATCGAGGTGATTCGCTTTCCCGAGTGCGACAAGTGGTTTCGGGTCAAGGTGGCCATGACCACGTTCGACGCCGACAAGGGCACAGAAAAGGAGAGCAACCAACACATTTTACTCAGCGCCCTGGACGTGCGTGACGCCTTCGCCAAAGTCTCTGGCCACATGAATCAACTCGGCGTGGGGTATGTCATCCCCTCCATCGCCTACCAGAAAATTGTGGAAGTCTTTCCCCAAGACGAGTGGCAAGTTGTGGACGGCCAGGAACAGCCCAAGGAAGACGCGGCGCCGGTCGAAGCCTGACCTGAGGTCACACCATCCAACTCCACGCGCTGTCGTACGCGTCGTGCGCCTGGGCATGCTCGAAGAGCCCCGCCAGGAATGCATCCGTCGACAGCGTGGCGCTGTCCCCCACCAGCATGCACGCCATTTTGGCTCGGGTTTGGGCCACGTGGATTCGTCGGCTCTCGCTCAGGAACCCCACCTCTCCTTTGTCGTTGCTCCGCGTCAGCGACACGAGCATGGCGTCCCGCTCTTGCCCTTGAAATCCGTCCACGGTGTGGATGGTGACGGCCGCCTGGCGCAATCCCTGCTGCGTCCGCACACGTTCTGACCAACCTTCCCTCAGGGTTTCCACCTGGGCCGCGTATGGCGCCACGATCCCCATGGACATGCCCGGGTGCAAGTTCAGCCATTCCACAGCACGGTCCAACAGGAAGGACGCTTCGTCGGGGTTGGACACGCTCCCGCCCTCTTCGGAACGCACCTCGTCAAACCCACAACCTGCCGTGTCGACCACCAACAAAGGCTTGAGCCCTTCCAAGGTGCGGGCGGCCACGCCGGGGTGCGCCTTCAATTGGCCGTCGTAAAACTTCATGTTGCCAAACGCCATGATCGCTTCGTGCATTCGGTGCTGCACCTGCAGCAAATGGGTTTGGTCTGGGTGGCGCTCCACCAAGCGTTCCATCAGGGTGGTCGCCAACACACGCGCGCCCTGGCTTTTCACAGTCGGAGGCAACTGGCATGGATCTCCAGACAGCACCAAGCGTGTGGCGCGCCTCATCGGAATCAACGTCGCCGGGGGAAGCGCCTGGGCCGCCTCGTCGACCACCGCCACATCAAACTTCACGCCCCGCAAACGTCGGTCGTCGCACCCCACCAACGTGGCGCACACGACGTCGGCTTCGCGAATGACTTTCTCCGCCAAGTAAGCTTCGAGCTCCTCGGCTTCCTTCCGCAGGGCACGGGCCTCGGCACGGGCTTGCCTGCGTGCCTCGCGCTGGGCCGCGTCGAAGTTGCGCACGTATCTGTCGGCATCCCGCTGCTGTTGGGCCGCATCGCGACGCGTTTTCACCACCCGAGCGTACTCTGGCAAGTCCTGAACCCGCGCATCCAAGGTCCTTTCAAGCACCCCTTGCTGCACCCTCATGGGGTGCCCCACCCGGACCACATTCAGGCCTGCCTGATGAAAGCGCTCCACCAAGACGTCCACCGCCATGTTGGAAGGTCCCGCTGCCAGGACCTTGTCCCCGGCAGCCACCAAGTCCTTCACCGCCGCCACCAACGTGCTTGTTTTTCCGGTGCCTGGAGGCCCGTGCAAGAGAGACACTTGCGGGCGGCGCCAGATGTCTTGGGCGGCCCGTCGTTGCCCCTCGTTCAATCCAAAAGCCTCACCAACCACCGCGTCGTCCGGATGCGGTTCGGGCCAGTGTTCCGCCACCCCAAGTGCAAGGTCCCGAAACGACTTGTCCGTGTCCGCATCTGCATTGACCCAATGGCTAAGCGCATGGGCCATGGCGTTGTAGCTGCGCTCGTCGGCCCTGGCGTCCACTGTCCACTTGACATGCTGGGGCGACACGCCTTCTGGGCCGTCTCCTTCCAGCACCACCTCCATGTCGAGTCCCCGCATCTTTCGCACGCGCGCCGGCCAAACCCCAAGTGCCTTGGACGCCTCGTCGTTGCCCACTGGGCTCAACAACACCGCGCTGCCCACACGAAAGGCGTTGGGCATCCCGCCTCCTTCCCCACACGCCAGCGACCACTGCGCCCCACCAAATGCATACGAAGCCACCATGACGGCGACGGGCGACCAGGACAACCCCTCCGCCCTGCGCTGTTTGAGCGAGGCGTGTTCCAACACAGATTGAAGGCGGGCGCGTTCTTCATCCCGCTCGACCAACAAGGCCTGGGTCCAGGCCGTCAACACCTCCAGCGCGTCCTCTTTCAAAAGACGTCCTCAGTCCACAATTTGGACGGTGCCTTTCAGCACCACAGGCTTCCCCTCCTCGGGGTAATACTCCACGCCGTTGCCGGCAATGCTCGTGACCACAAGGGGGCCGTTTTCCACAGGGATGGTCAGCTTGTAGTAGTAAACCCCAGAGGTGGCGCCGTCTGCCTCCGCATCCCAGAACGAACTCGCGCCGAAATCGTCGCTTTCGTAGACCACGTTGCCCCACCGGTTGAGGATGACAAGCTCCACATTCTCGTACGTCTCGATGCCAATAATGCGGAACATGTCGTTCGCCCCACTTGTGCCGTAAGGGCTGATCACGTTGGGGATGGTGATTTCACATGTGCCCACCAAAATGTCGGCGTCCGCCTCACACAGCAACCCTCCAAACGCGTCGAATTCCTGAACCACGTGCACGTTGAAATATTCAGGGTTCACCATGCCAGACGCGTAAACCGTTTCGCCCAAGGTGTCCGAGAGGAACACTTCCGGTCCCCACACCACGGTGAAGTCGCCGGCCTCTGGATCGCTTACGAAGGCGTTCAGTTCCACAGCTTGGCCACCGCAGTACACGTCGGGGTTGGCGTCGATGGCAGGGCTGAAGGCCACGTACTCCACCTCCACGTCTTGGGTGTACTCACACCCGAAGTTGTTGGTGGCATGGGCGGTGTAGGTGTGTTGGCCTGCAGTCAGC
>CBFHQO010000068.1:0-16083 GCA_965658045.1 uncultured Flavobacteriales bacterium
CACCACCCAAATGGACGAGTTGGGCAACCAGCTGGCCATGGTGGCGGGACGGGTGGCGTGGTTTGTCCTGATCCTCGGCATCGTCTTGGGGGTGGTGGTGACCCGCAGCATTGTCCAGCCTGTGAAGGAATTGAAGCGCGCGTTGTACCACATGGGCCGAGGGGTGCTTCCCCCTGGAGACGTCCGGGTCACCCCGGATGAAATAGGCGACATGGCCCTGGCGGTGAATCGGCTGTCGCAAGGGTTGGCGCGCACCCAGAGGTTCTCCCAGGAAGTGGGGGGTGGGGCGTTCAACACCCCGTACGAGCCGCTGAGCGACGACGACGCCCTGGGCAAGGCGCTGCTGCAGATGCGCAGTTCACTGGCCCGAAACGAGCGTGAACTCGAGGGTAAAGTCCAGCAGCGCACGGAAGAATTGGCCCAAGAGAAGGCCAAGGTGGAGAACGTGCTGGGCGACCTGCAAGACAGCATTAACTATGCCCTACGCATCCAGCAGGCCATCTTGCCGTCCGACCAAGAGCGGCGTGAAGTGCTGAGCGAGAGCGCGGTCTTTTACCAGCCCCGTGATGTGGTTTCCGGGGACTTTTATTGGTTCAAGGCCGTGGGCAGCCGCCGCATGTTCTCGGCGATTGACTGCACAGGCCACGGGGTGCCTGGTGCGTTCCTGAGCTTGGTGGGCCACAACGCCCTGGACCGGGTCACGAAGGTGTACACCGAACCGCACAAGGTGCTCGACCACTTGAACACCCACGTGCTGGCCCTCTTGCGAAAGGACGTCCAAACCGTGGCGAGCATCCCCGACGATTTGGTCCGGGATTTGGCCCTCTCGGTGGAGGGTGTGGGTCCGGCCGGTGGACGCGACATCGGAGGGCAGGACGGCATGGACTTGGGCATGGCCGCGGTCAACTGGGAGACGATGATGCTCGAATACGCCGGCGCCAACAACCCTCTGTATGTCGTGCGTCGCGGAGAGCTACAGGAGCTCAAGCCCAACAAATTCGCGATCTGCTCCTTCGAGCCCAACACCAAGAACTACGACGTCCAGAAGTTCCCGCTGGAGTCGGGCGACACGTTGTTTTTGGCCACGGACGGGTTTGTGGATCAATTCGGCGGGCCGCATGGCAAGAAGTTCATGCGTCGCCGATTCAGAGAGCTGTTGGTGGAAACGGCGTCGTTGCCGGTGATGGAGCATGAAGCCCACCTCAAGCACCAATTCGAGGCATGGCGAGGAGAGGAGGAGCAAGTCGACGACGTGCTCGTGGTCAGCGTGCGGGTGCCATGAACGTGAGCGCCCTTCGGAGCCAGGCTTGGGAATGGATGCGGTCGGACCGTGGCCTCATGTTGTGGGCCGTCCTGGTCGGCATCGCTTCTGGGCTGCTCGCCGTCCTGATGAAGCAATCGGTGGGGGCCCTGCGCTCAGGCATGTTTGCCATCCAGTCTTGGGTGGGTGGCTCGTGGTTCTTGGCCTTGGGCCCCATTTTGGGGTTGGTCGCCACGGCGCACGTGGTTCGGCGCCTGTTGAAGGGCGACCACCCTGGGCCGGGCATCCCTTCAACCTTGCACGCCATCTCCACCCGCCGGGGCCGCATGAAGCGAACGTGGATGTTTGCCCCAGTCGTGACCAGCGTGTTGTCCGTGGGGTTTGGGGGCTCGGGGGGACTCGAGGCGCCTGCGATGCAAGCTGGCGCGGCGTTGGGGTCAGAAGTGGCTTCCCAAACGCGAAAGCACTTCCGCCGTCGGTTGCTGCTCATCGGTTGCGCCGCCGCGGGCTCCCTGGCGGCCATGTTCAAGGCGCCCGTCGCCGCCATTGTGTTCGCGGTGGAGGTCATCATGATTGACCTCACCGCATCGAGCCTCGTGCCCATCCTGCTCGCATCGTTGGCTTCGTTGCTGACGGCGTTTGTGTTTTTCGAAGGCGAGGACATCCTCACAGTGCCGACGCTTGCGGCGTTTCAGGAAAGCAGGTTGCCATGGTACATCCTCCTGGGCATCGGAACGGGGTTGGGATCTGTGGTCTTTTCCAAGCTCTACATCTTGAGTCAGCGGGCCATCGGCCGCTTCAAGAACCCCCAAACCCGCATGGTCCTCGCTGGGCTCTTGTTGGGTGCAGCGGTCGCGGCCCTTCCTCCGTTGTTTGGGGAAGGGTACGAGGTCATCAATTCCATGTTTCTGGGCTACTCCGACGTGTTGATCGAGGACATGTGGATGCTCGAAGGGTCCCTGGCCCTGCCGAGTCTGTTGGGTTGGCTGCTGCTGGCCGCGTGCCTCAAGCCCATGCTCACGGGGTTCACCGTGGGGGCAGGCGGCGTGGCAGGCATTTTTGCGCCGGCCTTGTTCGCCGGAGCCTTGGTGGGCTTTGCGTTTGCGCTGGGCGTCAACGGCTGGATCAACCCCACGGCCATGCCCATCGGCAATGCGGTTTTGGCGGGCTTGTGCGGCATGATGGCTGGGGTGCTGCACGCGCCCCTGACGGCCATTTTCTTGGCCACGGAGTTGAGTGGAGGGTACGGTCTGTTCGTACCGTTGATGCTGACTTCGGCCATCGCGTTCACCACGTCGCGCGCCCTAATGCGCCACAGCATTTACACACGTGAATTGGCGGAACGTGGCGAGTTGTTGACCCACGACAAGGACCAGGCGGTGCTGACGCTCATGAACCTGAAGGAAGAGTTGGAGCAGGACTTCTTGCCGGTGCAGGCCCACTGGAATTTGGGGCAGCTCGTGGAAGTTGTGGCCCAAAGCCAGCGCAACCTTCACCCCGTGGTGGACGCCGACGGCATGCTGTTGGGAATTGTGGATTTGCAGGACATCCGGCAGGTGATGTTTGACCAAAACCAGTACCTGACCTTGCGCGTGGTGGACCTCATGACCCTGCCCCTCGCCGAGGTGCAGTGGGAGGACAAGATGGACGACGTGATGGCCAAATTCGAACAGTGCGGCGCCTGGAATTTGCCTGTGGTGGAGGGCGGACGGTACGTGGGTTTTGTGTCGCGATCGCGCCTTTTCAACGCGTACCGAAAGTGGCTCAAGGCCACCAGCCTCGAGTGAGGGTCAGAGCTCGTGCTCGACAGCGCCTTCCAGGATGTAGTTCATCTGGTACACGTCGTCGGAGTTGAGTCGCAAGGTGCCTTTGAAAGTCAGGCGCTCGTCCGTTTGGTAAGCGCGCTCGCTCTTGTCTGGGAACCGCAAGTCGATGACGGATTCAGGCCCTGCTCCCCCGCAGAAGAAGCAGTTGGCGAAGGGGTAACGGCTGAGAACGTAGAAGTCTTCGTCGACGTCCACAGGAATCATGTAGCCCGTGATGTAGAATGCCTTGCCTTCCGAGGCCACCACCGATTCCCCAAACTTGGGCATCCAGTAGTAGGCGTCAAGCTCTTCAAGGTAGACGTCGGTGAACTCCACGTCGCTCAACGTTTGCCACGTCAATTCCTCCAAGGCGTCGTCCGACACAACCTCAACCTCAGCGGCCTCGGGCACTGCTGTGACCGGGCTGGGGTCAAGGCTGGCCAGTTTGGCCTCGCCGACGTGGCGAATCTGATCTTGGGTGGCTTGCGCGGCCTCGGAAGGGTGGCACATGCTGCTCCAATCCATCATGGACACGGCGACCAACGCCACGGCCGAGAACACAAACGTCAAGAAGCTGCTTCGTTTCATCAGGACGAAGTTAAGCTTCACTGAGGGTCTTGCTGATGTCCAATCGCAAGGTGCGTCGAGCTGGAATGGCGGAAGCCACGAGCCCCACAGCGACCGCTGCGGCGGCCAAAGCAAGTTCCCCTGGCAGGGGCATCATCGCGCCCAGGCTGTAGTGGAATTGTTGCTCAACAAAGGCCGAGAGCACCACCATCGCGACGCGACTCAGGACCAACCCCAACAGCGTGCCGCCTGCGCTCAGAAGCCCGCCTTCCACCAGCAACAGGGTGTACAACGTGCGGGGGGTGCCGCCCATGGTGCGCATCAACGCCAACTCGTGGCGCCGGGCCCGGATGTTGTCCAACACGGAAATGAAGATGCTGGCGAAGCTCAGGGCCATGATGAGCATGGCGATGGTGCGAAGGGCCGCCGTGCCGAGCCCAAACTGCTGGGTCATCCGGTTGACTTCAATCGCCGGCAGGGCGACCTGCATGTTGGTTTCCCGAAGCGTGTTGGGGATGGTCAACACGGCCAGGGGGTTCCGCTTCTTGAGCAGCATCGCGGTGATTTCCCGCGTGCTGGGGTCGACCTCTTCCCTGTCGTGGGCATGCACGTCCCAAATGCTCTGGATCGAGGTGAGGATGAGTTGGTCCACCACGGTGCCGCTCGGCTCCATGACACCCACCACGGTGAAGGTCCGGTTGGTGTGGATGTCGGTCTGGTCTGTGAGGCCGTGGGCGCTGAAAAACGTGTCCCCCAAGGTCAGCCCCGTGGCTTCAGCCACTTTCGCACCGAGCGTGACGTCGAAGGTCTTGTCCCACCAACTGCCGTCCGCCAATTCCGCGCCGTAGTGTTCCACGTAGCCCATGTCCGTGCCGACGATGCGGTAGCCTTCGTGGTTGTCCCCGTAGGCCAACGGGATGCCTGAGGCGATGTAGGGGTGCTTGACCACCTTTTGGGCCGCCTCCAGCGAGATGTTGCCGGTCGGAGCGTCGATGTGGTAGACGTTGGCCAGGATGAGTTGCAAGGGGCTGCCCTTGGCCCCCAACACCAAATCGATGTCTTTGATGTTGCGTTCAAAGGCGTCGTTCACCTGCTTTTCAGTCAGGAGCATCAAGCTGACCATCCCCACCCCAAAGGCCAACAAGGCCAGGCTCAACGCGGTCTGCAGGGGCTTGGCTTGCAAGTTTCGCAAGGCCTGTGTGGTCACCCCAAGTTTCATGGCCGTTGGGGGTTGAGGGTGACGCAGGTCGCGTACCTGTCCTTCAAACGTTGGTCGTGGGTGACGACCACGAGGGTGGCGTCGGCCGCTTCGCGGTCGAGGATGTCCATCACCGCCGCGGCGCTTCCGTCGTCCAGGGCAGAAGTGGGTTCGTCGGCGAACAACACCTTGGGCTTGTGCAGCAATGCACGGGCAAAGGAGGCACGCTGCTGTTCGCCCACGCTGAGCTCATGCGGCCGTGCGCCCGCGCGGTGCCCGATGCCCAGGCGGTCCAGCATGTCGTCCATCTTGACTTCGAGGTCTTCAGGGATTCGGCCGGTGGTCAGTTGGTGAGGCAAGGCCAAATTCTCGCGCACTGTCAGGCTTTGCACGAAATGTGCCTGCTGGAAGATGACGCCCACTTCCGTGCCCCTCCATCGGTCGAGTTCTCGGTCGGTGCTGGTGTGCAGCGACTTGGAGCCCACCTTCAACCTCCCAGACGTGGGGGTCAAGAGCCCGCAAAGGAGGTGAAGCAAGGTGGTTTTGCCGGCACCGCTGTTGCCCAACAGGAGCATTCGGTCTCCCTGGGCACATGAAAAGTCGGGGAAGCTCAGGACGGGTCCAGCCGCGTCGTATTGAAACTTCACCCCCTCAATGCTGACCATGTCCCGAAGGTACGCAGGCGGTGCGTGAGATTGGCTTTAGCTTCGCAAACCAAGCACAGGCAATCATGAATTTTTGGCAACGTCTTTCGCGTTTTGGCATCGGCATCTTCTTGGGCACCGCCCTTTCCCTGTACTTCTTCGGTGGACGGGGATGCGGGTCGTGGTTGCCTTCCGCCCAAGTCCGCAAAACCATCGTGGAAGGCGGGATTCAGTTCTCTCCTGAATTGCGTGCATCGCAGCCTGACCTTACCGTGACAGAGGTCCTGACATACGTTGGGTCCGCGGACGTGGACTTTGGGGCGAGCGGAACGCGGGAAGAGCCTCAATGGTATGTGCTCTCTGGAGCAGTGGAAGGGTCGCCCATGACGGGCATTGAAGTCGTGTTGATGGACACGGCCAGCGTCGTCCGCCGCGTGGACCTCGCGCGCTGATCAGGCCTGCTGCAGGGCCTGCATTTCCTTGTAGAGCTTTCGAGCCTTTTCCAGCTTGACAGGGTCCACGTCGCCCTCGACCTTGCGCTGTTTGGTGTGCGGCTGGTAGGCGTCCCAATCCACTTCGGCACCGACCTCTTGGGTCAGGGCCGCCAAGACTTCGGTGGGCTGTTCGCAATACCGTTCGTACCCGATGAAATGAAGGCGGTGGCGGTCCATCGCCAAGGCCGCTTCGTAATGGTTGATCCACAGGTCGAGCCAGTGGTCCAGCGTGTCGCGGTCGCCTAGTGGAAGCGGGGTGTCTTCGGTGAATTTAAACGGCCTTTGGCCCAGTCCAAATTCGTGGTGCGCCAGCCAATCCATGTAGGTCTTCACGAAAGGGTCGTCCTGTTGCATCGCGCAGTACTTCCGGTGCATGGCGCGAAGCGAGGCGGCGTGGGTCAGGGGCTCACGAAACATCACCACGGCGTGAAAGTCCCGGTTGTGTTCGCGCAGTGAAGGGTAGCGAAGCAGGGCGTTGTTGTTTTTGGCCACGTACATCGCACCGGGGTGGGTGGCGGTGGCCAAGGCGATGCTCTGGTAGTCCAAGTAGGTTTCATGGCACCCGGCATCCACACGGTGCGCGACGACCGCGTTGTCTTGGACGTAAGGCTCGGCCGTCACGGTTTGGAAAAACACCTCTTCCAGCGCCTCGGCCGAGTCGTTGCCGACCATGATGCCGTCGCCGTGGCTGCGTTCTTTTTTGGGGCTGGAGGCGGGGTTGTGCACGCGACGCCAGGTCCCGGGGGCCAGGACCAGCGGCATGTTGGCGTAGTTCAAACTGTGAAATGCCCCACTGGCCACGAGCCGTTCCAGCATGCTCGTGGTGCCGGCCCGCGCCAACCCGGTGACGAGCAAAAACTTCCGATTGGGGGTTCCGCCTCGGGCTTTCCACGCTCGGATTTCGCGGCGCATCAGCGCGGCGTGGACATGGGGGTGGTCCAGGACCATCTTGTGCAGCAACTGGGACAACGCAGAGTGGTCCGAATTCGCAGACTTTGACCGCGCTTGGCGGGGCAGTTCTTTGGGCACCATGAAGGCCAGCGTGCCGCCCACGGACACCGCCGCGATGCCTTGCCAGGTGGCCAGAAAGCCAAGGTCAAGACCGTCCACGAACATGCACGGCGTCGCGATGCACGTGCCCCCAGCCACCACCAAACCCAGGAATTTCAGGAGCGCCCCGACCAGCGAAGAGGTGGCGCTCTCCAAGGCCGCCAGTTTATCGTCCTCGGGGACGTCGGACAGCATGCCGTCAAGCACCGCCATGCTGGAAAGGGCCAGCCGGTGCAGCAAAGGGGCGTTGTGCCGGAGCAGCAGGAACGCCGCGTATGAGGCGAGGGTCAGGAAGACGGGCGCCCAGGTCACGGGTTACTTCTTGAAGATCTTCTTCAACCGAAGCCAAACGATGTAGCCCAAGGCCGCGACCACAATGCCTCCAACGAGCAGGGTCAGGGCGATGGCGCCTGCGCCCATGGAGGGTCCGATGTAGGCGAGGCAAGCGGGCAGAAGGGAAGTGGCAGTCAACATCATGGCGTGGGGATAATTCGGGTCCAGTTGGGCAAATGGTGGTGGCCTTCGTGGTGCGACGGCATGACGTCCTTGTACAGGATGCCGTCCTCGCCAAGCACCCAGAGGACGCCGAAGTTTTGTTCTTCCACGAACACGTCGCCGCCGGGCAGGAACTCCTGTAGGCCTTCGCTGAAGGTCATGATTTCACCTTCGCGCATGGCGTCGTTGTGGACCTCCGAGAAGGTGCCGTCGGCCAGGTTGAACGCGACCACTTCGGAGTACCAATGCTTGAGCTGCACTTGGTCCTTGGAGATGGGGTACTTGTGGGCACCGCTCGTGTATTTGCCCGTGTTCTCTTGGGTCGCGTTGTTGAAGATGGCGAGGGTCTGGTTGTCCAAGATGTCCACGTCGTGCTGGGCCGCCAGGGGGCCGTCGATCACCCGAACCACCTCGCCGGTGGACGGGCGGAAGTGCAACACCGCTTGGAGGTTCCTGAAGCTCAAGAACAGGTCGCCTTTCTCGAAGAACGGGCCGCCAAACAAGGCCGGCTCCACGTCGTTCAGGTGAAGGGGGTCCTGCGGGTCGCCCGACCGCAGGATGAGGTGCTCCAGGCCGTTGTCGCGAAGGATGTCGGCGCACGACTTGAGGTAGGTGATGTGCCCGTTTTCAGGGTCGATGCGCGCGATGCTGTTGTCAAGGAAATGGACCTTTTTCTGGTCCATGGTGTAGCTCCCGCGGTACGCGATGTGCCGTCCGCCGCGTTCCCATTGCATCACGCACGCCCAGATTTGGCCTTGCGCGTCCAAGTTGATCGCGTGGTGAAAGCTCAGGCTGTCTTGCCTCCACACCATCTGAGAGACCGAGTCCAAACGGAACAGCGGGCTCCGGTTGGTGATGAAGGACACCACAGATCGGTCCTCCAGCAGCAAGGGGTGGTGGATGCGCCAGTGCGGTTTCACGGGAACCTCGTCGGAAGGGACCACCCAACGGTGCCCGACGTCGCCGTTGCGCAGGTTCCACAAGTCGATGTTCCGGCCAGCGTCTTCGTTGGAATAGGCGGACAACGCCCACACGTCTTGGTCCAACCGGTTGACCGACGTCCAATCCTCAGGGGTGGGGATAAACGTTTGCGGAAGGGTTTGGGCCTCCTTTACCGACTGCTTGAACAAGTCCGGAAACCCAGAAAGCATCTCGAGTGGCTTGTTGGCCACCCCGAAGTCCCGGTCGCCCTTCGTGCGGTGTTTGACGGCCCATCCAAACACAGACAAGGCCGCCAAGACAAGGACAGTTTGGGCGAGGAAAAGGGCGAGTCGGTTCACGGCGCGAAGATATCAAGGTTGGCGACCCGCCACGACCAGGTCCAACGCACGTGCGCGCCGCCCCTCGTGCACCACGAGCACATGGCGTCCAGGCGTCAGCCGACCGACTTGCACGTCCAGGCCTCGGCCCTGCGCCACTTCGCGGCCGCGGCCGTCGAGCAACGTCCAAGTGACCTGACGGCCTTCCGAAGCCAACGGTCCGTCGATCCGCAGGTTTTCCGTGCGGGGGCTGATGAGGTTGGGAAGGAGCCGCCAAGCATCGGCGTCTTCAGGGACTTGGTCTACGTCCAGGGTGGTGAAGAGGAGGTCGTTGTGGACCCCGAACCCAGGCGTCTCCAGGGACCAGCTGTCCAGCGGTCCAAGGCTGTCGATGCGAAGCAGGCACGCGTTCCAGGTGTCGTTGAGCGCGCCACGGGTGCTGCCTGCGACCCAGATTTGGCCCAAGCTGTCGACCGTCAACCGGGAAGGGTCGTCTTCGAAGAGGGTGCCCCACGCCCCCTGGCCGACGTACCCGCCGCCCGGGGTGTAGTGGGTGAGGAGCATGCTTTGGTCCAAGGCCGTGACCACGTCGGTTTGGGTCAATTTCAGCCACCCGTCCTCGATGAAGGCCAAATCTCGGCCTGGCCGTTCGCCCGCGGTCGGCCCGTACAAGAACCCGTTCAGGTTCCCGGTCAGGGCGTTCAGGCTGATCATGCTGTGCAACAAGGCGCCTCCGCCTGAAGGCAGGTTGCGCTCGTAGGATTGAAGCACCCGAACGTTGCCGTTCAGCCCCAACGCCAGGGCTTCAGCCTGGCTCCAGGTCTGGGGCACGGTGTCGGGTTGGTGAAACTCGAACGCCATTTGCCCCAAGGGGTACATGCCCCAAATCGCGGTGCGGGTTTGGCCCGATTCGGTGCGAGATCCGACACTCACCAGGAGGTTGTTCACCACCATGGCGTCACGGATTTCGTCGTTCACCCCATTCTCGCCGCCCCAATGTTTCAGTTCTCCGGTCTCGAGGGAGATGGCGGTGGGGCGGTTCCCGATCGCGCCGATCACCCACCGCTCGCCCAACCATTCCACCGAGCAGGTCGGACGGAACCCTTGCGTCAAGGGAGGCACCGTGGTGCCGCGCCACACCCCTGTGGAATCGAAGGTGTGGATGGCCGCGTGGTACCCGTCCTCGGAGGTCAAACGCCAGGTGAGGACCTCCACCACACCCGGTTCTTCTGACCACCCGTCCATGGCCATTTCAAACATCACGTATCCAGGGGTCAGTGCGGTCCAATCGACTTGGAGGTTTTGGTCGTAGTGCACTACGTAGCCGCGCACGTCTTGGGTGTTGGGCAGTTGGGTGGACCCCAGCAAGAAGGCGCCCGTGCCGTGAGGCACGACGACCTCGCCAAATTCCTCTCCTTGGCCGCCCACGGCTCGGAATTCCACCTGGGCCTGTGCGCCCCACAAGCACATCGACATGGCAAACATCCAATAGACGCGTGCGATGTGGGTGGTAGTTTGAAGTTGAATCATGGTCGTTGCGTCTTCACCACGCGTGTGGTCTGTGAGGTTTGTTGTTCAGGGTCCCAGGCCATCACCACGTACAACCCTGGCGGCATGCCTTGGAGGTCAATGCGGAACACGGGCGCCGCAGGCCCCTCCTGCCACACCCGACCGCGCGTGTCGACGAGTCGGAAGGTGGACCGGGCGCTCAGGTTGCCTGAGACGACCACGCGATCTTGGGCAGGGTTGGGCTGCGCCATCAAGTCTTCGCCCGTGGGGTTGTCGGGGAGGGTGGGGTGCCCCACCCAGGACACCCAATTCAGGGCCGCCAACACCGCTTGGTGGGCGTTCACCTTTCCCTGGCCCCACTCCACATCGCCTTCCGCCGGGAGGGCCCCCGTTGATTGGTCCTGCCGGGCCGTGACTTCCAGAATGTCTCGCACATCCGAAGGAGAGAGGTTGGGGTTGGCCTCGAGCATCAACGCCACGATGCCGGCCACAGCAGGGCTGCTCATGCTGGTGCCTGAAAGCTTGGCGAACTCGTAGGTCGTCCCGTCAAATTCGACCTCCTCGGTGACTGGGTACGTGCCGTCTCGGAACGAGCTCAACGACGACTCCACGTTCACGCCTGGGGCGCTGACGTTGGGCTTCAGACGGCCGTCAAGTGTGGGGCCGTGCGACGAGAAGTAGGCCAGGCTCCCCCCCACTTCGGTGCCTTGGGAATTCAGGTACTCCGAGGCGTAGGCCCCGATGGCGATCACACTTTCGCCACACGCCGGTTGTTGGATGCCGTACGCCGGTGTGCCCTGCAACCAGCCGGATGTGGCCGCTTGAAAGTCTTGTCCCCAGTTGCCCACGTCGTTGGACAAGTGGGTGTGGTTCCAAGCGTGCACCTTGCCTTGGTCGGCGGTCATTTGAAGGGCCACGCCCAAGCCGGTGGTGCCCTTGTGAATGCGGAGTTGCAGAAAGGGCCTCCCGTTGTCTGGGTGGGCTGCTTCGGCCACCACGTCGTACACGAACGTGTCTTCCATGGCCACGTGAATGCCGTCGAGCATGAAGGGGCCGTCGGCCGTGCTGAACCACGGGCTTTGGTTCACCTCGGTGCTGGCGCCCACGGTGACCATGAAATTGGCGCTGAAAGCTTCGCCGGGTTCGCCCCAAAGGGTGAGGTTTTGGCCCCAAGCATAGGGATGCGCGCTGAGCGGGTAGAACTGCACCTTGGAGCGGGCGGTGTCGCCTGCGGTGGTGAAGGTTTGCTCGATGTGGAAGTCGCTGTCACCGTTGTTACCATTGGAACTCACGAACACCACGCCGTCTTCCGACAAGCCGTCGATGAACACGTTGCTCAAGGAGGTGCCGTCTGGGGTTCCCCATTGTGGCAGTCCCCAGCTGTTGTTGATGACCAAACGTTTGTCGGCCGCTTCCGCCACGTCTTGCATCCAGGCAAACGCATCCAGCGCTGCGGCCTCGTCCACCATCAGCGTGGCCAAAAGCAATTCCGACGCTGGGGCCATGCCGGTGAGCCCGGCTCCGGCGCCCCCGCCCGCCGCAATGCCCGCCACGTGGGTGCCGTGGGTCGAGTACCCGTACACGTTGGACGTGTCGCTTCCCAAGAGTTGGATTTCCCATGGCTCAAGCGACGCGACCCCATAGTCGAAGCCGTCCGGCGCCTCCCCGGCGGTGCGGTATTGGTCCCAAACCCCCCGGATCCGGGATGCGGTCAAGGCCGTGTCGTAGAACATGGGGTGGGTGTAGTCGAAGCCCCAGTCGAGGACCCCGACGAGGACGCCTTCGCCGTGAAACGCGGTCGGCAGGCCAAATCCGGCGTGCACGCTGTCCACCCGTGTGCCGTACCGCGCCTTGTCCAGGTCAGGCACCGCCCGCGACGCCAATTCCACCCGGCCCATGGGCAAGATGGCCAGCAGGTCCAGGCGATTCACGTCCACGCGGAACGAGGCCACGCCGTGACGGCATGCCCCAGGAAAGACTGCCTCGTGGGCCTGGGCCCAAGTGCGCCAAGCAGAGGGCGATGTGTCGGCGTCCAACTGCCCAATCAAGCCCACCGTGGCTCGGCCCTGGATCAGCGCCACAGGGTGTCCTTGGGCGGCAAACACCAACGCTTTGGCGTTTGGATGTTGGGCCGCGAGGGATTCGAGCTCGGCCAGCGCCTGGCGGTCGACGGTGGCCATGGTTTGGCCCCAAGCCCCACCAGTGAGCAGAAAAGCGAAGAAGAACAGACAATTGCGAAAGACAACCATGTCTTCAAAGGTCGGCAATCGGTGTGCCCGTTCGCGGGCCTCAGGCACTCAAAGCAAATAGTTCATGTTTGAAAACGACGAGTGTCCTCCTCCGATGACGTCTTCCACCAAACCTTTCTGCCCTTCGCTGCATGCGACGAGGGTCCGAATGCTGAATGAGCGCAGGGCGGCTTTGACGCTCAAAGTGCTGACTGCGCTGTCTTTCCGGCCTGTGAAGGGCAGCGTGTCTGGCCCGCGTTGGCAGGAGGCGTTGAGGTTGACCCGACACACCTGGTTGACCAAATTGTCGATGCAGTGCCCAGCCGTTTCTGGAGATTGGGTGAACACACTGACCTGCTGTCCGTAGTCGCTCTTGGCGATGTCGTCCAAGACCTCTTGGAAGTTTTCAAATTCCAAGACGGGGCACACCGGCCCAAACTGCTCTTCCTTGAACAAGGCGGTGTCGCGGGACACGGGGAACAAAATCGCCGGGAAGACCATGTTGCGCTCTACCTCGCCGCCGCGGGCATTCACCATGGTGGCCCCTTTTTCCTGGGCTTCCTGGATGTAGGCCTGCATGGCTTCCACCTTGCCTACCTCTGGGAGTGGGGTGATGTCGGCATTGTCCAAGGGCGAGCCCCACACGAGCTGGTCGGTCGCTTTCGCAAAGGCCTCGAGGAATTTGGCCCGAATGTCCTTGTGCACGTAAATGACTTTCAGGGCGGTGCAGCGTTGCCCGTTGAAGCTCCACGAGCCCTTCACACATTCACGTACGGCGGTGTCGAGGTCGGCGTCGGGGAACACGATGGCTGGATTTTTGGCCTCCAACCCCAGCACTTGACGCACACGGTTGGGCTTGGGGTGCTGGGAAATCAGGGCGTTGCTGCTTTTGCTGTTGCCGATGAGCGCGAGGACGTCGACGTCGCCGGAAGCCATGATCGGGGAAGCCAGCGTTCTGCCGCGGCCAAACACCACGTTGATCACGCCAGGAGGAAAACTCTCCGCAAACGCTTCCAACAGCGGCACCATGAGCAGCACCCCATATTTCGCAGGTTTGAAGACGCAGGTGTTTCCCATCAAAATCGCAGGTAGCAACACGCAAAAAGTCTCGTTCAAGGGGTAGTTGAAGGGCCCCAGGCAAAGGACCACGCCTAGGGGGCCGCGGCGGATTTGGGCCAAGGTGCCGTCCACCACGTTGATGTGCGAGCCTTCCCGTTGAAGGTTCTTGTATTCCGCGATGGTGTCCCGCAGGTAATCCACCGTGCGGTCGAATTCCTTCTCCGAGTCGCTCCGCTTCTTCCCGATTTCCCACATTAACAAGTCCACCACCTCGTCGCGCCGAGGGAGGATGCGTTCGATGAATGTTTCCATCGCTGCAATGCGCTCCCCAGCAGGTGCTGTCGGCCAAGCGCCGCGGCCGTGGTCGTACGCCTTCTTCGCCGAATCCAGCGCAGCCATGCCCACTACGCTGTCGAGGTCGGGCACGGTGCCCAACAAGGTCCTGTTTCCTTCTGCGTCCAGGAGTGGACTCCGGACTTCGCTGGATGGCCCATGCCAGGTCTCCAACTGCCCGTGAAGGAGGTATTGGTTTCCGTGGATGAGCTTCGCAGGTGCTTGAATGGTTGGTTGTTGCGTCATTGAGGAAGAACTGACGCGCCGGCCAAAAGTTCAGCCCTTCGACTCCCGCCCGCGCAACAACAACCCCCGCTGGAGCAGCACCATGATCACTGCGAGTCCCGCTGCTGTGCATTCGTAGGCCAGGGCATGCCAAGGCTCGATGCCCAGCGCCCGGCGAAGCAGGATGGTGGCCACCACAAAGCCCGAGTTTCGGAGCACGAGGCCGAAGTCGTCGGAGTACCGGAAAGACACCACCAAAAGCAACACGTCCACCAGGATCAACGCCGTGAAGAATTCGTTGTAGAAGATGGAATTCAGGTCCGAGTGGAGGTGGTCTGGCGTGGTCACGATTTCCAGCACCCAGGTTCCCAGCGAATACACGCTGAGTCCTACCAACGCCAAGGAGAGGAGGCCGGCCAGGGCGGTTTTGAAGTCCACAAAACGCGCCAAATCTTGCTCCTCGATTCGAGCCACCCGCCGAGGCAACAAGTGGTAGAACCACACCAAGGCTCCGCCCAGCACCATGGCCGAGAGCAAGTGCGGAAAGAACGCCGCCTCCCAAGGCCAATTGGACGTGGTGTCCAGGTCCTTGAACACTGACCGAATCTCAATCAGAGCAACAATCTCAATCTGTTTGCCGAGGGAACGCGCAAACGAGGTGGGCAGGTAGTACACGAGCAAATAGACCTCGGCGATCAGGATGATGGAAAAGGGGGTGTACAAGGATTGAAGCGGGTGGGAGAAGAGGCTGGCCGGGAGGGTCAGAATCCCCAGTTTCCCGACGCCGTAGAGTCCCAAATGGATGCAGAACATCACCAAAGCCAGGGTGACCAGGCCGTGTTCCACCCTTCGCCGAACGGAGGGGTTCAGGATGGATTTGGCCAAAGTCGACAGGGACATCGTGTTCATGCAGGGTCAACAATTTGGGGGTCAAAAGGTTCCAACTCCAACAATTCCACATAACTGGAGGTTGTCTTGTCGTAAATTGGATGACCCAAAAGCAGCACCATGAGATTTTTCCTCACTTTCCTCCTTGCCGCAATGGCCATGCAGTCTAGCGCCCAGGAGGCCTACACCATGACGGTTCAATCCAATCCGGCGGTGGTGGAAGGCATGACGACCTACCGTTTCTTCATCGACATGGTGGATGCGTCAGACCGACTCAGTGCAGTTTACGGCAACAACGAACAGGGCATGTCGATTGTCGCGCCAGAAGGCGTGTACAACAACTCAGTCAACCCTACATGGAACGCTTCAGGGGTCAATGCACTGGGACTCGAGCTGTTCCCTGAGCTTGCGGCCGACACCTATGCGACCATCGGACTGAGTGGTCCGGCCAGCATGTCAGGCATTGACAATGCCGCTGACCCAAATTTGGCTGAAGACCCGGACCAGTTGGTGTCTCCATTCTTCCAGGTCAACGGTGCGGTCAGTTTGGAGTCAAACACAGTGGCTGGGGCGTCGTGGTTTGTGCTCAACAACGCAGGCAACAACTTGCCCGATGCGGAGTTGCGCGTTTTGATCTTGCAGGTCACCACTTCGGGAGAATTGAGCGGGACATTGAATGTGCAGGTGTTTCCCTTGGGGGTCAGCGCCAATCGTGAATTGCTGACTTTCGACTTTGACGGCGCCGGACTTTACAGTGAGGATGGTCCCGTTGTGGAAGGCTGCACTGAGGAAGGTGCATGCAATTTCGAAGAGGTCGCCACAGTCAACGATGGGTCATGTCTTTACGACGACGCCTTGGGTGTTTGCGGTGGCGGCTGTGCTTCGGATGCGGACGGCGACGGGTTGTGCGACGATGTGGATGACTGTGTGGGGATGCTGGATGAATGCGGGGTATGCAATGGCCCTGGGGCGACCTACGACTGCGGCTGCGCCCCCATTCCTTCGGGCGACTGCGACTGCGAGGGCAACCAGCTGGACGAAGTAGGGGTGTGCGGCGGCGATTGCACG
>CBFHQO010000069.1:0-10828 GCA_965658045.1 uncultured Flavobacteriales bacterium
CTTGTCGAAGGCCGAGATCATCCCGATCACTGTACCCATGAAGCCCAACATTGGAGCCAAGGCGATGAACAAGCTGATCCAGCTCAAGCCGCGCTCGAGCTTGGACATCTCCACGCTGCCGTAGTCTTCAATGGCCTTGGCCACTTCCTCGTAACTGCCAGAGCTGCGGTCGAGGCCTTGGTAGAAGATGGAAGCCACAGGACCGCGGGTGTTGCGGCACACTTCCTTGGCGGCGTCCACACCCTTGCCGAGGGCCTCCTCGATGCCACCGATCAACTTGCCGGTGTTGGTGGTTGCCATGTTCAAGTAAATGATGCGCTCGATGCTCAAGGCCAAGCCGAGGATCAAGCAGATCAACACAAACGCCATGAAGGTTGCGCCACCTTCGATGAAGTACTTCTTCACGGTTTGGTGGAAGCTCAACACTTCGCGGGTTTCCACAGGCTCAGCAGCAGGAGCCGCTGTGTCCATGGCCGCAGCCACGGTGTCCACAGCCATGGAATCCACCGCAGCGGTATCCGCCTCGAGGGCAACGCTGTCCGCAACCAACTCAGTGGTCGCTTCTTCTTGTGCAGTCACAGCTGCAGGCGCTGCGAACATCACGAGCCCTGCAATGGCGAGGAGGGCAAACAAATTCTTCATGTCGAATTGAAGTTGATGAATGAAATTTAGAACTGCGGAGAGACAGGGATTCGAACCCTGGAGGGGTTGCCCCCAACACGCTTTCCAGGCGTGCGCCTTAAGCCGCTCGGCCACCTCTCCTTCCCCCGTTGGGGACGGTTGCTTTGTCAAACCACCCTCAAATCCGTAGACCCGCGAGCCGCTTTTAGGCGCCGCAAATTACCTCACAATTCGCGACACACCCAAACCAATTTTCCACGTTCACATTTCCAGCCCCTGCGCGGCGCCCGAAGTCGTCAAAGCGCCTTCAAGCCGGCCGCCCCTGCCGGGCCGTGCGCCTCAGCCCGCGTGGGCGTGTACGGCGTCAACTCCCCCCGCAAGTTGGAGGTCATCCGGTCGCGGATGTCGGAGAGGTCGTCGGTTTGGGCCAGCACGTGCATCAGCTTGGTCAACGCCGCTTCGGTCGTCATGTCGTGCCCAGGAATCACACCGCATCCGGCCAGCATGTGGCTCGTGGCGTACAACTCCGGGTGCACCCCGCCGTGCCCGCACTGGGTCACGTTGACCATGGCCACGCCGCGGTCATTGGCTTCTCTCAGGAGGTCTTTGAGCAACGGGGCGGTCGGCGCGTTGCCGCTGCCGTAGGTGGCCAGCACCACCCCTCGGAGGTCGTGCCACTCGAGGGTTTGGCGCAACAAGTCGAGGGGCATGCCCGGGTAGAGGGATACCCAAGCGACTTCCTGCCGGAACTCCAACGTGGCCTCGGGCCGAAGCAACTCGGGGTCCGGCAACCACAAAGCCGGCTCGTTGACCACGAAGTCCACGCCCGCCTCCACCAGCGGCGGGTGGTTGGGGCTGACCACGGCTTGCAAGCTTTGGGCGCTTTCCTTGTGGGTTCGGTTGCCGCGGAACAGCTGGTTCCCAAAGTAGACGGCCACCTCACGGACGGTGGCGCGGCCGTCGGTTTGGTGGGCGGCCAGCATCAAGGCGCTGAGCAAATTCTCCCTTCCGTCCGTGCGCGGCACGCCGATGGGCAACTGCGACCCCGTGAAGATCACGGGCTTTTGAAGGCCGCGAAGCATGAAACTCAGCGCCGAGGCCGAATAGGCCATGGTGTCAGTGCCGTGCAGGACCACGAACCCGTCGAAGCGGTCGTGGCATTGCACGATGGTTTGGGCCAACGTCCGCCAATGCTTGGGCGCCACGTCGCTGCTGTCGATGGGCGTGTCGAAGGACACCGCCTCCACTTCGATGCCGGCGTGGTCCAATTCCGGGACGTGCTTGGTGACCTGGTCGAAGTCGAGCGGCACCAACCCACCGGTCTCCCGGTCGCGCGTCATGCCGATCGTGCCGCCGGTGTAGATGACGAGGATGGATTGCACGTCTTGGCTCATCCTCCCGGGTGCGATTCCAGGCCAAACAACTTCACCGCGTTCGCCGTCGTCTGCCGAGCCACTTCCTCCACGCCCAGGCCGGTCAGGTCCGCCACCCGCTGGCCCACAAGCGGCACGTAGCTTGACTCGTTGCGCTTGCCGCGATGCGGCACGGGCGACAGATACGGGCTGTCCGTTTCCAAGATGATCCGATCCATCGGTACATGCGAAAGTACCTTGTCCAGCCCGCCGTTCTTGTACGTCGCGACCCCACCGATGCCCAGCAGCCATCCCGGGTAGTCCAGGATGTGCCGCGCCTCGTCCAGGCCGCCCGTGAAGCAATGCACCACGCCCGTGAGGCGGTCGTCCATCGCTTCGTCCAGCACGTCGAACAACTCTTGGAAGGCTTTCCGGACATGGATCACGACCGGCAGGCCTCGATCCTTGGCCCATCCCAACTGGATGCGCAACGCCTTTTGCTGGGCGTCAAGGGTTGAGGTGTCCCAGTGCAAGTCAAGCCCCACCTCGCCCACGGCCACCCACGGGCTGTCCGCAGCGGGCGAGTTCAACGCAGCCTCGATGGCCGCCAGTTCCGACTCCCACCCCTCGCCCACGTGGCAGGGATGCAGGCCCATCATGCCACGGCACCGGTCCGGCCAGGTGGCCATCATGTCGTGCACCCGGGGGATGCTCTCCACGTCGATGTTGGGCAACAGCAGCAGGTCCACCCCCGCTTCGGCACAACGTTCCATGGCGTCTTGGCGGTCGCCGTCGAACGCCGGCTGGTACAAATGGGTGTGCGTGTCGATCCACTTCATCTTGCCTGCGAAGATAGTTGGAGGGGCTACCTTTGACGCGTGACGCAACAAGCCCATGACGAGGCGCCGGCTCCCCGGTTTTTGATCGCCCGGTTCAGTGCGCTGGGGGACATCGTGCTCATGCAACCCCTCGTCCACGCGCTGCGCGCCCATTACGGCCCCGAGGCACGCATCGACCTCATCTGCTTGAGGCGCTCGGCTTCCGCGGCCGCGCTCCTCTCCGGCCTGGACGACGTGCACCTCATCGACCGGGGCACCGCCGAGGTCGTCCCGGCACTCAAGGCCCTTCACTTCGACTACCTGCTGGACTTCCACGGCAACGTGCGGTCGCGGTCCTTGGCCCGGCAACTTGACGCCATGACCCTTCGCGTGAACAAGGCCGCCTTCGCGCGGTGGACGCTCCTGCGCGGCTGGCGGAAAGGGCCCGTGCGCCCCTTCGTGGACCGATGCTTCGACGTGGTGCGTCCCTTTGGAGTCGCACCCCCTGCCGCTGAATCCCATGGACCGGATGCGTGGGGCAACTTTCAACTTTGCGACTCACCGTCTGGCCTGCCTGAGGGGCACCTGGCCCTCAGCCTCAGCTCCTCGCAACCGGGGAAGCATATCTCCGACGCTGTCGTGAACGAATCCATCGTCACCGCATCCGATCGCCACGTGCCTGTGGTCATCTACGGTGGGCCGACCGAGGCGGATCGTGCCAAGGCCATCCAAGCGAACCACCCTGACGTCACCCTGCTTGCTGGAGAGATCGACTTGCAAACCACCACCGCCGCGCTGGCTCTGGCCAAGGCGCTGGTGACCGGCGACACCGCCACCATGCACCTCGGTGCGGGACTGGGCCTGCCTGTGGGAAGCGTGTGGGGCTGCACCCGACCGAGCCTCGGTTTGGCGCCGTGGCGGCCCCATCCAGACAGCCGGGTGTTCTTGCCGGCGGGCAGCCCCGCGCCGTGCAGCAAGCATGGCGCCTCGTGCAAGCGCACGACAAGCGACGATCCGTTCGATGCGCGACGGTGCGGGCAGCAAATAGACCCCAAGGCGGTCCGGACCTGGCTGAAAGGGTTGCTCTGAATAGAACTGTCAGTTGAAGAGCGCCTTCAACTCAGTGGCGTCTTCCGGCTTGAGCTTGCCCGCAAGGATAAGACGCAGCTGGCGGCGACGTAGGGCCCCGTCAAATCGACGTTGCTCCACCTCGGTTTCTGGTTTGATTGCCGGCACCGCAATGGGACCTCCCAATTGGTCAACGGCCACGAAAGTGTAGTAGGCCTCGTTGCAACGGCTGCGCTGGCCGGTGGTGGCGTTCTCCACAAACACCTCCATGAAGACCTCCATGGAACTGTTGAAGGCGCGGGTGACTTGGCTTTCGATGATGACGACGTCGCCCAATTTGATGGGACGGTCAAACGACACGTTGTTCACCGCCGCCGTCACCACCACCCTCCGACAATGGCGGTTGGCGCTCACGGCCGCCGCCACATCCATCCAGTTCAAGAGGTTGCCCCCCATCAAATTGCCCAGCGTGTTGGTGTCGTTGGGCAACACAATGCGAACGGTGGAGCTCAAGGTTTCCTGGGGGTGGCGCGCGTCAATCATGAAACAAAGGTCGCCAAGCCGACCCAGAGGGCCGTGTTTTTTCGAAACGACTTGTCTATATTTGCGCTCCCCAACCCGGTACTATAGCTCAGTTGGTAGAGCAACGGATTGAAAATCCGTGTGTCCCAGGTTCGAATCCCGGTAGTACCACAACAAACCCTCGCTTCGGCGGGGGTTTTTTGCTGGTGGACAGGCCCTGCACGGCCCGCATCTTTTGCTGACCTTTGTGTCATGGCCCGAGCCCACGCCCTTGCCCATCTCCTTCCTCCAGACGCCGACCGCGTGTTGTGGGTTCGTGAATCTGTCCTGGCGCCTGAAGTGCTAGCGGAATATTCTGGCATGTTGGACGGAGCCTGCCCCGACCGCTGGGACGTCCTGGAACTCGAAGGCGGAGAGGCCCTGAAGCGCTGGGACGGTATGCCCCACCTCTTCGACGTGTTTCAGGCGCACGGCCTTACCCGGTCGTCTTTGGTGTTGACTTGCGGAGGAGGCGCCCTAAGCGACGCCGTGGGATTGGCTGCCGCATTGTGGAAGCGTGGGCTTCGTGTGGCGCACATGCCCACGACCACCCTGGCCATGGTCGACGCCGCCTGGGGCGGCAAAACCGGCATCAACTGGCGCGGGTCCAAGAACCAACTCGGCACCTTCACCCTTCCGGAATTCGTGCACCTCGACGCACGGTGGCTCGTCACCTTGCCCGACCGCGAAAGGCGGGCAGGCCTCGCCGAGGTGGCCAAACACGCCATGCTCCACGCCCACTTGGGCCAAGCGCACCTCGAAGATTGGCCCTCGTGGGACAAGTCTTCTGACGCCCTCGAGGCCTGGACCGTGAAACTCGAGAAGTCGGCCCAATCCAAAATGGCCATGGTCGATGCCGATTTGCACGAGCGCGGCGCCCGCGCCCAGCTCAACCTGGGGCACACCGTCGGCCACGCCGTCGAAGCCCATTTCGCGGCGACGGACCATCCTTGGCTGCACGGCGAAGCAGTGGCCTTAGGGCTGAGGCTCGTGCTGTTCAAAGCTCAGGTCTGCGCGCAAGAGGCTTGCCTGTTTTTGGACAACTGGCTTGCGACCCATGTGCCCCTGCCTGCCACGCCCCTGTCGCAATGGCCTGACGCCGAGTCGCTTTGGTCTCACATGGCCCAAGACAAGAAGAACGTTGCGGACCAGGTGGTGGACGTGGCATGGCACGGATGGGGCAAGGCCGAGTGGCCTGTCATGCTCGAAAAGTCGGCCTTCGAGGCAACTTGGGCGCGCTTTGTGCGTTCTTTGGGAGAAGCTGGAACAAGCTAAACCAACCCTGTGGAACAAACCGCATCTGAATTGGCCGTCTTGTTGGACGGAAGCGTGGCCGGAAACCCGGAGGTGAGGGTGCGCCGTTTGGCCAAAATTGAATCCGCAGGGCCAGGTTCCGTCTCCTTCCTCGCCAACCCCGAGTACGAGAAGCACATCTACAGCACGAAGGCCAGCGTGGTCATCGTGGCCAGCGACTTCGCGCCGTCAGCCGCCTTGCCGGCGGATCTCACTTTGCTCAAGGTGGAGGACCCCTACCGCGCCTTCGCCAGGTTGCTCGAGGCCTACGACGCCATCCTGAAACGCAAGGAGGGCGTCCACCCCACCGCCACGGTCGACGACCAGGCGGTGGTGGGCGAGGGCTGTTACATCGGCCCAGGCGTGGTGGTGGAGCACGGCGCCGTGATCGGCGACCGCGTGGAACTGCATGCCCACGTCCATGTGTCCCGGGACGCACGCATCGGCGCCGACACCGTCCTGCACAGCGGGGTGCGCGTGCTCGACCGCTGCGTGGTGGGACAATCCTGCACGCTCCAAGCGGGGGCCGTGGTGGGGTCGGACGGGTTTGGGTTTGCCCCCAAAGACGACGGCAGCTACGCCAAGGTCCCACAAACGGGCAACGTCATTGTGGAAGACCACTGCGACATTGGCGCGCACACCACCATCGACCGGGCGACCCTCGGCAGCACCGTCCTCAAGAAGGGGTGCAAGCTGGACAACCTCATTCAAATTGCCCACAACGTGGTGATTGGGGAGGCCACCGTCATCGCCGCCCAAACCGGCATTGCCGGCTCCACAACCGTCGGGGCCCGCTGCATGATCGGCGGTCAAGTCGGGATTGGTGGACACTTGACCATCGCGGACGGGAGCAAAATCGCCGCCAAGTCGGGCGTCAGCGCCAGCCTCATCCAAGAGGGCTTGACCTACCAAGGCAACCCCGCCGTGCCAGTCAAGCAATTCCAAACGTTCCAGATTGCGCTGCGCCGTTTGGTGCGAATGCCTCTGACAGAACGGCTGGAAGCCATTGAAAATGCGCTTCAAGCCCCGCAGCATCCGACGCGCTGACGTAGGTTTGCAGCCATGATTTCGTCGAATCAACAACACACCTTGGGGGCCCCCTTCGAGCTCCAAGGCATTGGGCTGCACACCGGGGTGACGTCCACCCTGCTTGTCGAGCCCGCCGAGGCCAACACCGGTTACGTGTTCGTGCGGACCGACTTGGAAGGCGCCCCAGAAATCCCCGCGCTCGTCGCCAACGTGCACGAAACGCGTCGTGGCACCACGCTCCAATCGGGCGAGGCCCAGATTTACACCACAGAGCACGTGCTCGCGGCGTTGTACGCCTCGGGCGTGGACAACGCCCGATTGTGCATCGACGGCCCCGAAGTGCCCATCCTCGATGGGTCGGCTCAGCCGTTCATGGAAGCCATCGCCAAGGCCGGCACCGTGGCCCAAGACGCCGACCGGAAATTCTTCAAGGTGCGCCGCAACCTCAGCCTCAAAGGCGAGGACGGCGTTGAAATGATGGTCGTGCCTCTGGAAGAAGATGAATTCAAGGCCACCGTCATGGTGGACTACAACAGCCCGATCCTCGGAACGCAGCATGCGCGCATGGAGTCGCTGGCCGAGTTCAACGATCAAATCGCGCCTTGCCGCACGTTTGTGTTCTTGAAGGAAGTGGCCGCCCTGGCCGAGCAGGGGCTCATCAAAGGCGGGGACATCGACAACGCCGTCGTGCTCGCAGAACGCGCGTACAGCGACGAGGAAGTCTCAAGCATCGCCCAGGCCCTAGGCCGCGAAGCCCTGGCCGGCACCGCCGACAAGCCCGGTGTGCTCAACCCTTCTGACCTGCGGTTCCCGAACGAACCCGCGCGTCACAAACTGTTGGACATCGTCGGGGATTTGGCCTTGACGGGGCGCTTCATCCAAGGACACGTGCTCGCCGCGCGGCCAGGTCACGCGGCCAACGTCGAGTTCGCCAAGGTCTTGGCCAAAGCCATCAAGGCGCAGGAGGACTTGCCGGACTTCAGGCTGGATCGTCCGTCGCTGATGGACATCAATGAAATCTCCGCAATGCTGCCTCACCGCTACCCATTCTTGCTGGTGGACCGCATCATGGACATGGACGACCGCAGCATCACAGGCGTCAAGAACGTCACGATGAACGAGCCGTTCTTCCAAGGTCACTTCCCCAACAACCCGGTGATGCCGGGCGTGTTGCAGGTGGAGGCCATGGCACAAGTGGGCGGCATTTTCGCGTTGTCCACGGTGGAGGACCCTGAGAATTACTCCACCTACTTCATGAAAATCGATGGGGTCAAATTCAAGCAAAAGGTGCTGCCCGGCGATTCCGTTGTGTT
The DNA here is from genome assembly GCA_965658045.1 of uncultured Flavobacteriales bacterium. Classification (GTDB taxonomy): domain Bacteria; phylum Bacteroidota; class Bacteroidia; order Flavobacteriales_D; family Sanyastnellaceae; genus UBA11663. The sequence goes on from CBFHQO010000069.1 coordinate 8,056, forward strand.
CCACTTGACCTTGATGTCGCCCATCCGTCGCGGGTTGGTGAACATGAAAGGACGCGCGTACGTACGCGGGGCGCTTGTCTCCGAAGCCGAGATGCTCGCCCAAGTCGTCCGTGACCGCGCACCCCAAGACTGAATCATGATCCACGAGACCGCCAACATCTCCCCCCTCGCGCACGTCGATCCGCAAGCCCACATCGGAGCCAACGTCGAAGTGGCACCATTCGCCTACGTCGGACCCAACGTGACAGTGGGCGCAGGCGCGTGGATTGGACCCCACGCCACCGTGCTGGGCGACACCACAGTTGGCGAGGAGTGCAAGCTGTTTCCTGGCTGCGTCATTGGGGCGGACTCCCAAGACCTGAAATACAAAGGAGAACCCACCACCGTGGAAATCGGTGCACGCACGAGCATCCGTGAATGTGTGACCATCCACAAGGCCACCACCGACAAGATGGTGACGCGCGTGGGCAGCGATTGCCTGATCATGGCGTACGTCCACATTGCCCACGACGTGCAAGTGGGCGACCATGTGATTTTGGCCAACTCCTGCAACGTCGCCGGCCACGTGGTCATTGAAGACCACGTCATCATTGAAGGCATGGTGGGCATCCAGCAATTCGTGCGCATTGGCAAGCACGCCTTCATCGCAGGCGGGTCGCTGGTGCGGAAGAATGTCCCGCCATACATCAAGGCCGCGCGCGAGCCCTTGAGCTACATCGGGATCAACGGCATCGGATTGCGCCGTCGTGGGTTTGACATCGACCGCATCCAAAACATCGAGGACATCTACCGCACGTTGTACGTCTTGAACAACAACATGACCCAAGCGGTCAAGGCGGCTGAGCTCGAGCTGCCCACTTCCGACGACAAGGACACCGTGCTGTCGTTCATCCGTCAATCCGACAAAGGCATCATCCGCGGCCCCTTCTGAACATGTCCGCCCCATCTCCCTTTGCGTCCTTTCACGCCACCGATTTGGAACTTCGGCGGGGACGGCGCTTGATTTGGGAAGATGCTTCATGGACTGTTCAGGGCGCCACCACCCTGGTCGGGGCGAACGGCCAAGGCAAAAGCTCCACCCTCCGCATGCTGGCCGGTCAACTGACGCCCATTTCCGGAACGTTGTCTTTTCGTGCGGCAGACGGCGAGGTGTCGGCCGAGGCTTGGATGACGCGCTGCAGCGTGGCCGCGCCTTGGCTCAACCTGCCTGGCCACCTCACCCTCGACGAAGCCATGTCGTTTCACGGCGTGTACCGCAAGCCACGACCTGGGGCATTGCACTGGGCTGCTTTGGTTGAGGGATCTGGCCTGCGCGTGGATCCCAGCCTGCCCCTCTCGCAATGGAGCTCGGGGCAGCAGCAACGGTTGATGCTGGCCTTGGCCCTGGGCACCGAGGCCGACGCCGTGTTGCTGGACGAGCCTGCGAGCAACCTCGACGAGGCCGGAATTCGGTGGATGAAAGCCCAAATGACTGCCATTCAAGCGCATTCAACCGTGGTTGTGGCGACCAACGATGAAAAAAAAGAAGGGCTGAAAGACGCGTCGTTGCTGAGAATCGGGTAAAAAATAGCCCAGAGACGTAACCGTTTTGGAAACGGGGGCGTAACAGGGATCAAATCTTCAACCCTCTCATCTCTTCAACGATGAAAAAGTTTATTTACCCCCTCGCTGCAGCTGCAGCACTTTTCACTGGCAACCTCTTCGCTCAGGAAGCCGCTTTGATCACCCCGAACGCCGACTCAGCTTTTGACTGCGTTCAAGAAAACACCCGCCAGACGCACACTGTTGTTGTGGCAGATGGCGTTTTGACTCAAAAATTCCTTCCTTGTCTTACTGGCCAATTAACCAGCATCGCGCTTCCAGTCAGCGACATTGACGAAAATGTTTGGTTTATGGCAGAGATCTTAGATCCCAATGGCTCCGCGGTGGATGCAATGCGATTCACTCATCGTGATGTCATTGATGGCAAGTTGTTTTTGGACGTCTTGGCCAATGTCAAAGAGAACGTGGTGTATGGATTTCAAGTGACCGCTTCACATGAAGGCTCTTTGGAAGTCGGTTTTGAAAAGAACGCATCGCCAGGAGGTCTGTATCTGAACAGTGCCAAAATTGAGGGTGCCATGGCTGCAACATTTGGCTACAACTTGCCGAAGGAACTGCCGACTCAAGTGGCTCATGACCGTGGTGAAAACCAACCCGGGACCCGCGCAATTGAGGGTCAGTGTAAAACTACCGTTGGCAACCAAGATGGCACAGTGCTGCTCAAAACCCCCAGTCACTCAATTTATCAATCGTTTCAGGCCTGTGCCAACGGTGCATTGACCACTCTTCGGATGGAACTTAACGGCTACACTCCAAATTTCTCGGGACAAATCTTCATAGAGAGTGAAGATGGCACTGTGACCCAAAGCATGATGGTCAACCGCAACAACATTAATCACAATTGTCTCACCGTGGACCTTGACACCAAGGATGTCACTGCAGGCCAGGAACTTTTCTTTGTCCTGAAACTGCATACTGGCAAAATCTGCTTCTACCGCAACTCGAACGGTGATGCTGGCGCTTGCCACCTCAACGGCCTGGACATGGACTTCAACTTGGCCTTCACCGCTTACGTGCAAGAGAAGCCAGTTGGTGAACCCTATGACCTCGAAGAAGCGGCCATCACCACCTTCCCCAACCCCTTCAACGAAGAAGAAAGAATAACTCATCTTCGCGGATACCGGAACGCAATACAGTACGCCCGGTGGTGGGTCCGAAAGTACCCCTACGG
>CBFHQO010000070.1:0-21698 GCA_965658045.1 uncultured Flavobacteriales bacterium
TGCTTGTTGGCGGCGTGTCTCCTTGTGTCGTCGGCGGATGCCCAGACGGATTCGGTTGCGGTGGACTCCGTGCAGGTCGACACGTTGAGGTTGGCCGTCCTCTTGCCTTTTGGCCTGCAAGTGGACACCCTGGAGGGAGGCATGCTTCCTCGCAAGACCGTCCGACTTCGACAAATTGCCATGTCATGCTTGCACGGGGTGGAAGCGGCCGTGTCTCAATTGGGCGAAGCGGGTGTTCCGGTTGAAGTTCAGGTCTTGGACGAGACGCCAGACTCGCTGGGCCGTCCCCAATACAGCCAGGCGCATCTCGGGCGCGCGGACGTGGTTGTGGGTCCGTTGATGCGGGAAAATGTGGGTGTGATCGCCCCCAAAATCGACCGCCTGGGCAAGCAGCACATTTTGTTGACCGAGCAGCCAGAGCGCTACGTGGAGCGTGGACCTGGCGTCCGCGCTGCCGTACCCTTGGAATTGGCAGGGGTGGAGAAGTTGGCCCAGTGGGTGTCGGCCAAGCACGACACCGACCGGGTCGTTTTGGTGGTCACCCAGGGCAACGACGCGCTGCTCGAGACGGCGTTTGAGCAGGTGTTCAACGCCCAGCAAAGGACGAAGTGGCAGGAAGAAGGCGATTCGCTCCGTTACGCGCTGTTGGACACGGTTCAAGGCAGCCGCCGTTCCGTCGGCCGCTTGGCCGAGCACGTCACCCCGTACGAGCGGAACGTGGTCGTGGGTGTGGCCGGCCGTTCTTCACGCTCCATGTGGGCAGCCCTGCAAACCGAATTGCAGATGAACGACAGCTCCGATTTTGTGGTCTACGCGCATCCTGAGGTCGCAGACATGCCGTTTGTGGAAGGGGATTTGATGGAGCGTTGGCGCTTGACGTTGCCCTTGTCAGCCTCCATCCAATGGGAGGATTCCACCCGCTTCGACGCGTTGCAACAGTTCAGGGACGTGGCAGGCACGGATCCAGACAAGTACGCCACTTTGGCCCACGACGCCGTGCTGGACGCAGGGGTGAGGCATGCCCCCGAGGCGGCATGGTTTGTGACCTCCATGATGGGGGACCTCGAGTGGAACCAGCGCCAAGAACAAGGGGCTTGGTTCAACGAGACGTGGGAGTTGCGGCGGTTTGCCCAGCTCGATTGGTGCCCCCTGGACACCATGCCAGAACTGCCGCCGTTTCAGCCCAGGTTGTTCATCGATCAAGAAATCGAGGACGTCATACCTGTGCCCATGAAATACCGGCACTTGTTTCCCGAGGCTTACGATCCTGATGGGACCCCCATTCCGTGGCCTGGGGCCAAGGAGCGCAAGGCGCCCCAGGATTAACGCGGTTCAGATTCCGATCAAATCCGGTTGTCGATGAGGTCGACGCCGGGGTGCTTGTCGGCCGGGAAGGTGAACATCCCTGGCTTGACTTCCAGCGAGGTGGAAAAGGACGTCACGGTGTAGGTCACGTCGCTTCCTTCGCGTCCTTTCATGACGATGCGCACGATTTCAAGGGCGGTGTCGTCGATGAACAGTTGAAGGGTGTGGTAGGGCTTGTCCTCGCCGGCGTACAAGTTGACGTGGGCGCAGTCCTTGTCTCCGATTTGGGCGCGGCCCATCCACTCACGGCGGAAGTCCTCTTCCCAGACGGTGAACAGCTGAGAGGGGTCCATGCCTTCCTCGCGCATGGTCTCCATGTCGTCCAAGTAGCACTCGTTCATCTCCGGCTCAAACGTCCACACGGATTCGCCGTCGCAGTAAATCACGTAGTCGCCCAAGTCGAGGTGGAAGCGGTCTCCCTCAATCTGAACGGAGCCTTCTTGCGTTAGCTCGAAGTCGTTCTTCAAGTCCACCAAGGTGCTGGTGTACGAGATTTGGTAGGCGGTGTATGTTTTGGCCTTTTCGCTCAAATCGCCCAGCAAGACGTCTGGATCTTGGCTGAGGGCAGGGGTCAGGGCCATGGCGCAAAAGGCGCCGAGCATGGAGAGAATCTTCCGCATGGTGCAAACTTACTCGGTTGTGGTGGAGCTGGATTGCAACAACTGTTCCAAACTCGCTTCGTCGGGCACCAGGACCTTCCGGGCCTTGCTTCCCTCGAACGGCCCGATGATGCCGGCCGCTTCCAGCTGGTCGATCAAACGTCCCGCGCGGTTGTACCCCAGCTTCAGCTTTCGTTGCAACAGGGATGTGGACCCTTGTTGGTGCATCACCAGCACACGCGCGGCGTCTTCGAACATGGGGTCCCGGTCTTCTTGGTCAATCCCGCCGCTTGATTCGCTCGCCTCCGCTGGAGGGGGCGGCAACTCGTAGGATTGGGCGAAGCCTTGCTGAGACCCCACGAATTCGCAAATTTTCTCCACTTCAGGGGTGTCCACGAAGCCACATTGCAAGCGAATCAGGTCGTTGCCTGTGCTCATCAGCAGGTCGCCTCGGCCGATCAGTTGGTCGGCACCCCCGGCATCAAGGATGGTGCGGGAGTCGATTTTTGAAGTCACCCGGAACGCCACACGTGCAGGGAAGTTGGCCTTGATCGTTCCTGTGATGATGTTGACCGAGGGACGCTGCGTGGCGATGATGAGGTGGATGCCGATGGCGCGTGCGAGTTGCGCCAGCCGCGCGATGGGCGTTTCCACCTCTTTGCCGGCGGTCATGATCAAATCGGCAAACTCGTCGACCACAAGCACGATGTACGGCATGTAGTGGTGCCCAAGGCGGTGGATGTCCTTACCGTTGTCCGGATGGCCGTCCGCCAACCCGGGAATGATCTTGCGCTTGGCAAACTTGGCGTTGTACTCCTTGATGTTCCGACACTGCGCCGCCTTGAGCAGCTCGTAGCGCTGGTCCATTTCCACGCACAAGCTGTTCAATGTGGACACCACTTTGCTGGTGTCCGTGATGATCGGGTCTTCGCTGTCTGGCAACTGCGCCAGGTAGTGGCGCACAATCTTGTTGTAGAGGGTGAGTTCCACCTTCTTGGGGTCCACCAGGACAAACTTCAACGTCGATGGGTGCCGACGGTACAACATGCTCACCAGCATGGCGTTCAAACCGACGGACTTTCCCTGGCCCGTGGCGCCGGCCATGAGCAGGTGCGGCATTTTGGCCATGTCGAAGACGTACGTCTCGTTGCTGATGGTCTTGCCCAAGGCGATGGGCAACTCGGCGTCGCTGTTCTGGAACTTCTCGCTGGCGATCAGCGTGCGCATGCTGACAACGTCCGGGTTGGAGTTGGGCACCTCGATGCCGATGGTGCCTTTTCCTGGGATGGGGGCGATGATGCGGATGCCCAACGCCGCCAAGCTCAAGGCGATGTCGTCCTCGAGGTTCTTGATTTTGCTGATGCGCACCCCGGGCGCAGGCACGATCTCGTACAACGTCACCGTGGGCCCGACCTCTGCTGAAATCTTGTCGACTTCAATTTTGAAGTTCTGCAGGGTGCGGATGATGTTGTCCTTGTTGACGTCGAGTTCTTCCGCCGTGACGCGGTGCTTGCCGTCGCCGTGGTCCGCCAGCTTGTCGATGTTGGGCAGTTGGAACTTGGGCAGGTCCAGCGTTGGGTCAAACGGCCCAAACTCTTGCGTCAGGTCGTCCAGCTGGGCCTTGGTCAGCACTTCCTCATCCAGGGCTTCTTTCACTTCGAACGCCACGCCGTCCTGGCCGTCCTTTGCGGCCTCCGCAGTCTCCGCAGCCACTGGAGCCACGTCCTCTGCTGGTGTCTCGGGCTCATGTGCAGGTTCCGGTTCAGTCGGGAGGGTCACTTCGAAAGGCACGTCGATCGCCTCGTCGGCATTGTCTGACGATTGGGCGGCTTCCGCTTCGCGCTTGGCCTTGTCTTTCGCGAGCAAGATGTTTGTGGCCGACATCGGACGCTCAGACCCGGAATCCGCCGTGTCGTAGGCCTCGAGGGAAGCCGCGTCCTGCTTCACTGCGGCCTCATCCGCTTCGTCTTCTGCCCGCATGGTGTCTTTGGGGGCACGCATCCAGCTCGCCAAGCGTCCCCTGGCTTTGGCAAACGACTCAAAGTGGTTGAAGGCCCACATGCTCAGCAGGGCGACGAACAGAGGCACAGGGGCCAGCGCCCTCAGGACGTGACGCAGCAACTGCATGCTCCATGTGCCAGCCGCGCCGACAATGTGGTCGTTCAGCCAACTGAATTGAGGCTCTCCATCCACGGCCACGGATGGGGTGATCAGGGCGAGTTGGCAGGGAAGGATCAAGGCCAGGGACAGCGACAACCGGAACGATTTGCCCAAGGGGAGCAGGTCTTTGTCGGTCAACCACTTCACCCCCAGCAGGGTCAGCATGAAGGGGATGGCCAGCGCCCCGAGGCCCAAGCCTTGACGTGCGAAGAAGTACCCGATGTACGCCCCGAGTCCACCCACGATGTTGTGGAAGGCCTCCAAGGGGTCGGCGTCGGCGCCGAGTTGAATGAGGCGGATGTCTTGGTCCCCCGACCCGAAGGCAGAGAAGATGGACAAGGTGAAGATGAGCGCCGTGGCCAGGGCAAACAACCCAGCAATGGTGCGGGTCCGTTCGTCGGCCCAGAAAGTTTTGACGTTCTCGACGGCTTGAAATGTGGGAAGGCTGAACCGTGATTTCGCCGACTTGGCGCCTCGCTTCGCGCCCTTTTTGGCTTTGCTGGTGCGCTTGGCTTTTTTGCCTCCGCCAGAAGAGGAGTCATCTTTGTCGTGAAGGAGGATGTTCTTCGCCATGTGTTACGAAGCTAAACGCTGCATGCACACTGGCATTGTGAGCTGTTTTTGCTTCTTCACGCAGGCGTGTGCAAAAGGGCGTTGCTCCAATCAAGAGAATTCGCTATCTTTGCCCTCCAATTCTTGAAACCATGGCGAAGAAAGGCAACCGAGTTCAGGTGATTTTGGAATGCACAGAGCACAAAGAGTCTGGCATGCCAGGCACGTCGCGTTACGTCACCACGAAGAACCGCAAGAACACTCCAGACCGCATGGAGATCAAAAAGTTCAACCCAGTCCTTCGCCGCTATACGGTGCACAAGGAGATCAAGTAATTTGACTTAAACCTCTGAAATTCAGAAAGCATGGCTAAGAAGACAGTGGCATCGTTGCAGACCGGAGGTGGTCGTCAGCACACGAAGGTGATCAAAATGGTGCGCAGCGAAAAAACGGGTGCATACGCCTTCAAAGAAGAAGTGGTGCACAACGACGAAGTGAAAGCTTGGTTCGCCAAGAACTAAGGAAGTCGCTTCCACAACAACGAATTTGGATGGGCTGGTTTCCTCGTGAATCCGGCCCATTTTTTGTTTCACCCCGCACACGCAACGCCTGATGGGATTTTTCAAGAGGCTGTTTGGCCAAGAGAAGAAGGAGTCGCTCGACCAAGGCTTGGCCAAGTCCAAGCAGGGCGTCATGGAGCGCATCTCCAGGGTGTTCACGGGACGTCGCCGGATCGACGACGACCTGTTGGACGATCTGGAGGAGGCGCTGATTTTGTCGGACGTCGGTGTGGACACGACCGAGGCCATCTTGGGCCGGTTGCGCAAGCGTGCCACGTGGGAGGCCTATGTCGACCAAGGCGAGCTGATGACCATGCTCCGCGAAGAGGTGTTGGGGCTGATCACCAAGGACGACGACCGTTCTTGGGCCGACTCGACGGCGTACCGCGTGCCGCGTGGTGGCGACCACCCGCATGTGGTGATGATCGTGGGTGTGAATGGCGTCGGGAAGACGACTTCCATCGCCAAGCTTGCGCACCGTTACAAGTCTGAGGGCATGAGCGTCATGTTGGGCGCGGCCGACACGTTCCGAGCGGCGGCGGTGGACCAGCTGAAGGTTTGGGGAGAACGCGTGGGCGTGGAAGTGGTCGCCCAGGGCATGGGCTCCGACCCGGCGGCTGTGGCTTTCGACACGTTGCAAGCGGCGGTGGCGAGGAACGCGGATTTGGTCTTGATCGACACCGCAGGACGCCTGCACAACAAGGTGAACCTGATGAACGAGCTGGGCAAGATCAAGCGCGTGATGTCCAAGGTGGTGCCGGACGCCCCGCACGAAGTGTGGCTGGTGCTGGATGGGTCCACAGGCCAAAACGCCTTGGAGCAGGCCAAGCGGTTCACAGAGGTTACCGACGTCACCGGTTTGGTGCTGACCAAGTTGGATGGCACAGCGAAGGGCGGTGTTGTGCTGGCGATTTCAGACCAACTGCAGGTGCCGGTGCGGTTTGTGGGCGTGGGAGAGAGGATGGAGGACCTGCAGGAGTTTCATCCCATGGAATTTGTCGACAGCTTGTTGCCCCAATCCCTAGACCCCCACGCATGAGAGCACGATCCTTCAAACCCCGCAAGGTGAACGTGGTGACTTTGGGCTGCGCGAAAAACATCTTCGACAGCGAAGTCATGATGGCCCAGTTGCGCGCCAACGATTACGAGGTCGAGCATGAGTCCAAGAAGGACGACGCCGGCATTGTGGTGGTCAACACCTGCGGATTCATCGAGGCGGCCAAGCAAGAGAGCATCGACACCATTTGCCGCTGGGCCCAGGCCAAAGAAGAAGGCCAGGTGGAACGGGTCTACGTGACTGGCTGCTTGTCGGAGCGTTACAAGGACGAATTGGCCGAAGGCATTCCGGAAGTGGACGCGTGGTTTGGCACCCGGGAGCTTCCGAGGTTGCTGAAAACCTTGCGTGCCGATTACAAGAAAGAATTGGTGGGGGAGCGTTTGCTGACGACCCCTGCACATTACGCCTACCTGAAAATCGCCGAAGGGTGCGACCGGCCTTGCGCCTTTTGTGCCATTCCGTTGATGCGCGGCAAGCACCGCTCGACGCCGATGGAGGATTTGGTGAAGGAGGCCAAGAGCCTCGCCAAACAGGGCGTCTCAGAGATCATCCTCATTGCGCAGGACCTCACCTACTACGGGCTGGACCTGTATCGCGAGCGCAAGCTTGCTGAGCTCGTGCGCCGGTTGAGCGACGTGGAAGGCATTGAATGGATTCGGTTGCACTACGCGTTCCCCAGCGGGTTCCCGATGGACGTCTTGGACGTCATGGCCGAGCGGAGCAACGTGTGCAATTACCTGGACATGCCCTTGCAGCACGGCACCGACGAGATGCTCAAGGCCATGCGTCGGGGGATCACTGAGGCCAAAACCGACGCACTCATTGACGCCATCCGCCAGCGCGTGCCCGACATCGCCATCCGCACCACCCTCATTTGCGGTTTCCCAGGGGAAACGGAGGCCCACTTCGAACACCTGCAAGGCTGGGTGGAGCGCATGCGCTTCGACCGGTTGGGGTGCTTCACGTACAGCCATGAGGAGAACACCCACGCGTACACCATGGCCGACGACGTGCCCGAGGACGTCAAGCGCGCCCGCGTGGAGCGCATCATGGACATCCAAGCCGGCATCAGCGAAGAGCTGAACGTGGCGCGGATTGGCAGCACCGAACGTGTGCTCATCGACCGCTTTGAGGACGGACTGTGGGTGGGCCGCACCCAGTACGACAGCCCAGACGTGGACAACGAGGTGCGCATCGCCCACGACGGCCACCTGCGGATTGGAGATTTCGTGACCGCCCAAATCACAGGCGCTTCGGCGTTTGATTTGGACGCCAAGCTTGCATGAGCACCGCCCCCACATACCCCGTGATGGAGCGCTTTCCAACCCTTCAAGGGGAGGGAGCGTGGACGGGCCACCCTGCGTGGTTCATCCGTTTGGGCGGGTGCGATGTGGGGTGTTCTTGGTGCGATGTGAAAGAGAGCTGGCCTGTGGAGGCGCACCCTCAAGTGGCTGTGGACATCCTGGTGAAGGAAGCCGTGGAATCTGGTCTGCCGATGGTCGTGGTGACAGGCGGTGAGCCTTGCATGCACAACCTGGACGCGTTGACGGTTGGGTTGTCAGACGCAGGGTTGAACGTGCATTTGGAAACGAGTGGGGCCCATCCCGTGTCGGGGACCTGGGATTGGGTGACGCTCAGTCCCAAGAAGTTCAAGGCGTGCCGTCCAGAGTGGTACCTCGAAGCCGACGAATTGAAGGTGGTGGTGGTCAACGACCACGACTTGACCTGGGCAGAGGAGCATGCCGCGCAACTGGCCCCTGGTGCTTTGAAATTCTTGCAGCCCGAGTGGGACCGCAGGGACAAGGTGATGGACCGGGTCGTTCAGCGCATTCAACACGCTCCGGGCTGGCGTCTGTCGTTGCAGACGCACAAGTTCATTGGCCTTCCTTGAAGGACAGGGAGACTTTGCTTCCCGCGGGCCGTGACTGGCAACACAACACCATGCCTTGGGCCCGCTCTGCGGCGGTGAGGGCGTAGCTGTGCTCCTCGGACACTTCGCCTTCAAGCACGACGGCGCGGCAGCTGCCGCACACGCCTCCGCGACATGACTGCGGGGCGTCCAGGCCGTGGTGGAGCACTGCGTCCATCAAGGTCTCTTCGCCAGGTTCGTAAGTGAACGACACGGTTTTGCCTTGGTACTCTGCAGTCACTTCACAAGTGGACGTCATTGGCGCTTCGAGGTGCGGGGGGTGGTGAAAGTCCTCCGTACGAATGTCGGCCTCGGGCACGCGACACAGGTCCAATCCACGTCGAACTTCTTGTTTCATGGATTTGGGGCCTGACAACAGCACCTTTGTGGGGAGCGAGGTGTCCACGGTTTGCATCAACAACATGGTTTTGCTGGCGTTGATGCGGCCGTTGTGCAATTCGTCGTCCAAGCTGCCGTCGCTCAAAATGTGCACGACGTTGACGCGTTTGTTTTGGCTCAGCTCCTCCAGCTCGTCGCGCAACAAAATGTCGTGGCATTCGGAGTTGCCGTAGAACAAGGTGATTTCATGCTGGATCGGCCCGGCCAACAGGTGTTGCATCACGTGGTACAGGGGGGTGATGCCCACGCCGGCGGCGAAGAGCACAAAATGGCAGGGGGTTTCTGTCCACGACGTCGGCAACAAGCGCCCTTGAGGGGGGTAAGCCATCAACTTCAAGCCCGCCGCGAACTTGCGGTTCACGTAGGCGCTGCCTCGGGTGCCGCCCGTCTCTTTCACGATGACCTCAGGGTAGGTGGACTCGGGTCCGTGGACCAACGAGTAGGACCGCGTCAACACGGGGTCGCCACACGGGAGGCAAAAGGTCATGAACCCTCCGGGGATGTTGCGCCAGTCGCCAAGGTTCTCTCCGGGGTCGAGGGTGACACGCACAGCTTTGGGGCTGAGTCGGTGCACGTGCTTGACGGTGATGTAGGCTGGTGTTCCCATGGGAGAGTTGACCATGGAACAAAAGATTCGAAAACAGGTTCAGACCACGGCCGTCAACGACGCCAGGGCGACCATCGGGGTGCATGAAAGGGGTTTCAAGGACGTTTGGAGACGCCCCGCAATTCCAGCTGGCCAGGAGCGAGGTTGTGCCTGTCCATGAATACTTGCTGGGTGAACAACTCCAGGGTGGGGTCGGGCACGAAGGCGTCGGCCATCTCGCCGCCTGGCGCCAACATCGCTGGATCAACTGCGGTGAAGCTGCTGTGTCGAATGTGGTAGATGCACCCGTCGCCACAGGGCATCTCCGCCTCTTGACCGGAGGCTGGAAATGGCGCAGGCGGCAGGGGGTGTCCTGCCTCGTCCGTTTGGGGTGCAGGCATGGGGGCGTCGGCCTCGAACACCAAGGCCACGCGCTCCCCGTTCCATGGGAAGACTTTCACTACGCGGGTGCCCAAATGGTACGTCACCAAGGCCAAGGACGAATCCTCGCTGTCTTCTGGCCATTCGGTGATGCGCACCCTCGCGCCGTCGACAAGAACCTCGGTTTGTCCGGCGAAGTAGCCGTTCTTCTCGTGGGGCCAGCCGTCGAAGACCCACACGCCCGCTTGGCCTCGCATCTCGATCGCGAGGGTTGAAGTCAGGGCAAGGCCCAGGAGCAGGTGCAAGGTCATTCGGTTCATGGCGTCATGTGCGCAACAACGATGCCAAGGCCGCTTCCACCTTGGGGGCGCTCGGCAAGACGGCCGCTTCCAGGTGCTCGTTCAGGGGGATGGCAGGCAGGTCCATGCTTCCGACCACGGCCGGCGCCACGTCCAAGTCGCGGAAGCATCGCGTGGCGATGTGTCCGGCCAAGGCTTGGGCAAAGCTGTGCGCCACGGGTTCCTCCGTCAACACAAGACAACGGTTGGTTTTGGTCACGCTTGCCTCGATGGCGGCGTAGTCGACAGGCTGAATGGTGCGCAGGTCCAGGACCTCCACGCGGCCTGGGAACGCTTGGGCGGCTTCCATGGCCCAATGCACGCCTCTGCCGTAGGTCACGACGGTGGCGGTGCTTTCATCGCCAGCCAATGCGAGGTCCAGGCCTTGGACCGTTCGGGCTTTGCCCAACGGGACCCGGTAGTCGCGGTTGGGTTCGACGACCTTGGCGGATTCGGTGCCAGGAATTTTGGACCAATACAGCCCCTTATGCTCCAGTACGACCACGGGGTTGGGGTCCTCGTACGCCGCCTTGAGGAGGCCCTTGAGGTCGGCGCCGTTGGAGGGGTAGGCCACCTTCACACCGCGGATGTTGGCGAGCACAGATTCGATGCTCGAGCTGTGGTAGGGGCCTCCGCTGCCGTACGCCCCGATGGGCACGCGAATCAGGCTGTGGATGGGCCATTGCCCGTTGCTCAAGAGGTAGCTGCGGCTGAGCTCGGTGAAGAGTTGGTTGAGCCCAGGCCAGAGGTAGTCTGCAAATTGGACTTCCACGATCGGACGGCACCCTGTGGTGCTCATGCCCGCGGTGGACCCAATGATGAAGGCTTCTTGGATGGGGGTGTTGAAGACGCGGTGGTCGCCAAACTTTTGGCCCAAGGTTGCCGCCTCCCGAAACACCCCGCCCAAACGTGCGCCCACATCCTGCCCGTACAGCAGGGCTTCGGGGTGGTCTTCCATGATTTCCTGCATGGCGTGCAGGGCGCAATCGACCATCAGCGTCAATTCGCCGTCAGGTGCGTGGCGCTCACCGCGTTCCTCTGTCACAGAGGTGGGGGCAAACCGATGGGGCAACAAGTCGTCCACCGAGGGCTCCTCGGCGGCGCGGGCTGCGTCGAACGCTTCTTGCACCGCACCGTCGATTTCGGCGTGGAGCACGTCGATGTCTTCTGGGGCCACACCGCTGTCAAGCAGTGCGGTGTGCAAGCGAGGCAGGGGGTCTCGCTGGGCGGCTTCTTCCAGGTCGTCCCGGTAGAATTCGCGACGCACGCCGCTGGTGTGGTGGCCCAGCAAGGGCACGCTGGCGTGGACCATGAAGGGGCGTTGTTCCTTGCGGGCCGTGTCGATGGCGTGGGACATGGCCTGGTGGCAGGCGTCCCAGTCGGTGCCGTCGACCGACAACACTTCGATGCCTGGGAAGGCTTTCGCGAAGGTTGTGGCGTCGCCGAATCGGACTTCGGAGCTGTGTGCGCTGATGTCCCACTCGTTGTCCTGGACAAGCCAAACCATGGGCAACTGCTTCAGCGCCGTCATGTGGAACGCCTCGGCCACTTCGCCCTCGGTCATCGCAGCGTCGCCGATGCTGCACAGCGCCACGCCAGACGCCTCGTCGACTTCCTTCACGCCAGCGTCGCGGCCGTCCTTCACGGCTTGGGATTGGAGCCCCATCTCGGCCAGGTACTTCAGCCCCATGGCCGCGCCCGCCGCGGGGATGGCTTGCATGCCGGTGGCGGAGCTTTGGTGTGGGATTTTGGGCTGGTCGGGCCGGTTGAGGCTGGGGTGGCTGTAGTAGGTCCGGCCTCCTGAAAACGGATCGTCCTTCTTCGCAAACAGCTGCAGCATCAGCTCCTTGGGGCTCATGCCCATCGCCAGCAGCAGGCTGTCGTCTCGGTAGTAGCAGCTCACGTAGTCTTGCGGCAAGAGCTTCAGTCCCGCTGCGATTTGAATGACCTCGTGGCCACGCGAACAAGCGTGAACGTATTTGGCGGTCAGCCGAGCGTGCTCTTCGTAGAGGTCGGACATGGCACGCGCGGTGCGGGCCAAGGTGTACGCCTCGAGCAGCCCTGTGGATGCGGTGGATTGCGCAGGTTGGGGCATGTGTCAAAGATAGGGGCACCCTACCTTCGCTTCATGGGTCTGCAGTTCGAGAAGTGGGAGGGCACGGGCAACGATTTTGTCCTGGTGGACGGCCGTCAGGCCGGCGATTTGCCTTCCTCGTGGACCCCAGACCAAATCCAACGCCTCTGCGACCGCCGCCTCGGCGTCGGCTCCGACGGCGTAGTCGAGGTCTCCATGAACGGCCAAGGGCATCTGGTCGTCGATTTCCGCAACCCCGACGGAAGCCGCTCGTTTTGCGGGAATGGCACCCGAACGGCCTTGGCTTGGGCCCACGGCGCGGGGCTCCTCTCCGCGCAAGACGAGTCGGCGACCCTCGAGGCCGTCGATGGACTGCACCAGGGACTTGTGCGCGCCGACGGCACGCCCGGCATCTCCCTTCTGGTGGACGGCGCCCCGCGATTTGGGGTGGCCGGACAGCCTGCGTCGAGCTCGGCGTTTTTGGACACTGGGTCGCCGCATCACGTGATGTGGTTGGACAGCGCCCAGGCCCTGGCTGACCTCGACTTGGAATCCACAGCTTTGCCTGTGCGCCACCACGAAGAACATGCGCCAGGAGGGTGCAACGTGAACGTCGTGGCGCCTGGCCGCGACGGCGCGCTGCACATCCGCACCTTCGAGCGCGGGGTGGAAGGCGAGACATTGTCGTGCGGCACCGGGGTGGTGGCTTCTGCCTTGAGCGACA
This sequence comes from uncultured Flavobacteriales bacterium, assembly GCA_965658045.1. Lineage (GTDB taxonomy): Bacteria > Bacteroidota > Bacteroidia > Flavobacteriales_D > Sanyastnellaceae > UBA11663. Next base: position 12,705 of record CBFHQO010000070.1, read on the forward strand.
TGGCCCAATCCGGCATCCAAGGCCCCTCTTCGCGCACCGTCCACGCCCGAGGTGGCGTGCTCCACGTGGAGGCGGAGCTTTGTGCGGACGGCCGTTTCGACCACGTGTGGTTGTGGGGCGCGGCGCGGCGTGTGTTCCGGGGCACCTGGCTTTGGCTCGCGGCGTGCTTGTGCACCCTGGGTATGGCTGTGTCGGCGCCGGTGCATGCGCAAGATGAAGGGCTGTCACTTGCCGAAACGTTGTCTCCTCAGGCCCAGTTTTCGGTGCTGACCGCGAGCCCTGGCCAGGATTTGTACGCCGCCTTTGGGCACACGGCGTTTCGATTGCACGACCCGGCGCTGGCCTTGGATTTGGTCTTCAACTACGGAACGTTCGTGGTCGATGAAGGGTTTTACCTGCGATTCGTTCGGGGGAGGATGGACTACCGCCTCGGGGTGGAGCGCTACCCCCGTTTTCAACAGCTTTACTTGCGCCAAGGACGGGCGTTGCACGAGCATGTGTTGCATTTGTCAGAAGAGGATGTGCGGGCGCTGGCCGAATTTCTCGAGCGCAACGCCTTGCCAGAGAACGCCACTTACGCCTACGATTTCTTCAGGGACAACTGCGCGTCCAAGGTGATTGACGTGCTTGATGAGGTGTTGGGCGCAGATCGCCTCGACGTGCAATGCGTGCCGACCGACAGCACCTACCTCGAGGCCCTTCGCCCCTTCATGGCGGGGTTGCCTTGGACGGGGTGGGGGATGGAATTGATCCTTGGGGCGGAGGCGAGTTCGCCCATGCCAACATGCGGTCACGCCTTCTTGCCGGATGTCCTGGCGGCCCAATTGGAAGTCATGACGCTCGACGGCCAGCCTTTGGCCTTTCCACGTGAAGTGGTCTTTCCTGCGGAAGGCCGTTGGCATGCTGGGCTGGCCCCTGATTCGTCTGGCCGAAGCGCCCCTGTCAAGTCCACGTGGGGGCTGGTGGCTTGGCTTGGCTTGCTCTGGGGCTTTGGGTCGAGGTTAGGTCGGGTCGGAGACGTGTTGTCGGGTTGGACCGTCGGGATGCTGGCGGTGTTGAACACGCTGATGACAGCCTTGTTCACGGCCATGATGCTGTTCACCGACCACAACGACACGTGGTGGAACGCCGACCTGTGTTGGACGTCCCTCGGCGTGTGGACACTGGTCCGGCTTGTGCAAGTCCGCCAGGGCAAAGCGGGTGCGATGGGCGTTCGAGGCAAGGCCCTTGTGGCGCTGTGGTCTGCGTTGGCGTTGGGTTCCACGTGGGTTTGGCCTGCGACCCGAAGCGCGTTGCCCTGGGGAGAGACTGTGGTTTGGGCCAGCGCAGGCTTGGCATTGGCTTCCGTGTTGGCTTGTTGGCAAACACTGGAAATGCAGCCCACCAAGCGTGCCCTTTGACCCGTAATTTTGGGTCAATCCATGAAGATCTTGTTCTCCTTCCGACTGCATGTGGCCTGGGCGATTGTCGGGGCCGTGGTGATGCTGGGACTTGGCAGTTGCCAAAACGAGCTGTCCTGGGACAACGACGTGCACGTGCCTGTGCTCGACGACCGCTTGTCCTGGGGCGACATTGTGCCTGACTCCTTGTTTCAAGAAGGAGAGCCCACAGAGGCCGTTCGGTTTGTGCTTCAAGACACTGTGGATGTGGTGGATTGGGGGGCAGTCTTGGAAATCCCCGACACCACTTGGGCGATTCAATACGGAGGGGAAGAGGAAGGGCTTCCTGAAGGGTTCCCCATTTTGCCGGGCGCCAACTTCATCGCCGTGACGGACGTCTTCGAATTCAACGTGGACCCTTCACGTGGCGTGGAGCTGCAGTTTGCGGAGATCTCGTCGGGCGCCATTGAGATCGAGGCCTCCCACACGCTGGGACTCGAGATGGACATGGTGTACGAGTTCCCCCACATCACCTTGGACGGGCAACCCTTGTTGTTCGAGTTCAACCTGCCCTCGGCAGAGGGAGGCGTGCCTGGGGCGGCCACCACCACGGTGGACCTGAGTGGGGCGCAGTTCGATTTCACCCAAGCGGTGGACAGCGAAACCGGACTGAACTTCGACACCAACATGCTCGACATCACCCTGGTGGCGGTGGCGAGCGAATTTGCCAACCCCAACGGGTACCTGGTGCAGGCGTCCGACAGCATCCGTTTGGAATTGACATTCCAGTCGCTCGTGATGGAGAAGCTGGAGGGGTACTTTGGGAACTGGGAGTTGCCCATGAGCTTGGGTGTGGGGTTGTTCGACACGATTCCGTTGCCGGAGCCCGTGGCGGACTTCGAAGGGATGGAGTTGCGCCTGCACATGGACAACACCATGGGCGCGGACCTTCGGCTGTACCTCGACACCATTGCCTTTGGCGACCTGCTCGTGGAGGGAGATCTCATGGCGGGCCACGACATTCCGAGGGCCATCTGGACGACCGGGGTGCCCGAGACGACGCCGTGGTCCCTGGATTTGGCCTCACCGACCTCCACCTTTGTGCAGAGCCTCGAGACGTTCCCCGACACGGTTTCCGTGAAAGGGCGTGTCGAATTGAACCCCTTCGACACGTCGGATTTGTTGATGGACCGTTGGGATGCGCAGTTCTTGCCCACGGCGTGGGTGGAGCTGAGCGTGCCCATTCGAGTGGGGGCCAACGGCCTGCTGTTCAGCGAGTCGTTTGATTTGGACGTGCTGGAAGAGTGGCCAGCTTTTGAGGGGTTCTTGCACCTGGATTTCACCCACACGTTCCCCATTGAGGTGGAGGCGCACGTGCGGGCTGAGCTGTGGAGCGGCACCGTCATCCAAGACACGTTACTTGTGCCAGCCGGCAGTGTGCCCAACGGCACGGTGGGGGCCTCGACCTTGTCCATTCCCCTCAACGAGGAAAACGCCACGACTGGAGGCACCATGCATGTGGACTTTGCCATCAACACGTTCGGCGCCCAGCCCTTCACGGGCCTGGAATACGTCCGCATTCAAGGCAGGTTGGAAGGAACCCAAACCATCGTGATCGACCATGGCGAAGATTGACATGACACGGAGAGGATGGCGCATGTCGTTGGCCTTGGTGGCGCTGTTGGCGTTGGGGTCCACGCAGGCTTCCGCCCAAGGGCTTGTGGACCGGGCCCGCATGCTCACCGACCGGGGACCAGCTTCGTTTGAGGTGTGGGCCCACCAACGCAGCAACGCGATCACCTCTGCCACGCTCGATGCCTTCTATGCGGGTGGGTTTTTGACTTCCGATTTCTTGAACCGGGTCTTGGCCGACCACCCGGAGATGGCCACCGCAGGACTGGAATTGGGGTGGTCCAAGCGTTGGTCCACCCGGCCTTTCATCCAGGACCAATGGAGCTTGACTTGGTCGGTGGGCAGCGACATTCTGACCCGTGCCCAATGGAGGCAAGACCTGTTTGCCCTGACGTTCCTGGGCAATGCGCCATTCGTGGGACGTCAAATGGTCCTGAGCGGCACCGGGGTGCGCCTTGGGGCGTTCAACCGGGTGTCTGTGGGACTTGAGCAAGCCAAATCGCGCCAACGCATTGAACTGTCCTTGGTGCAACGAGTGGCTGGCGCCGAGTGGGGCATCCCATACGGCACCTTTTTTGTGTCGGAAGGGGTGGACAGCATGGAGGTCGTCATGCAGACGTACGCTTCGGCCAGCGTGGACAACCTTCCTTTGGACGAAGCGTTCAGCCTGGAGCAATTGATGCCGGCCTACGGTTTTGGGGTGAGCGGGTCGCTGCCTTTGATTTCCGACAACCGCCCCCTTCAGCTGGAACTCGAATTCCGTGACGTCGGCGTGTTGTGGGAGCCCTCCGGGGGACAATTTGTCATGGTGGACACCAGCTTGTTCACCACAGGCTTGCCCATTCCAATTGCGGCTTATTTGGACGACAATTACGTGGCAGAACCGGGACTCACCATCCAAAACGTGCTGGACGGCAACACGGGCTACGATGACTTGGTGTTCTACACCGACAGTGCGGTGGGACGCGTGCTGATGCTTCCGTCCCGCTTGAATGCCAAGCTGTCCTATTGGCCTTATGACGAGTTCATGATGAAGGCGGCGGTCCGGGCGGGGAATTGGATGCCCCAGCCTGAACTCACCCTGGGGGTGGGGTGGATGCCTGACGCCCGGTTCGCCTTTGGCCTCGATTTCAGGACTGGGGGGTGGGGGCAGTCGCGCCCCGCGTTGTGGCTCGACTGGCGCATCACCAAGAAGCGCATCTTGTCCCTCGACATCGACGATCCCCTCGGATTCATGTGGCGCCAAGACGTGGCGGCCTACACCTACGGACGGGGTTTTCACCTCACCCTTCGCCGCATCCCTGGCGAGGACAAGTGGACGCGTCTGATGGGGTTGGACCGGCAGCGTGCCTTTGGGCAATCCGGCCGCCGACCTGGACCTTCCACCAGAAACATGTGACCATGGCCCAAGATTCCATCTCTCCCTTGCATGTGCTCGCCGGCCCTTGTGCCGTCGAAAGCCTCGAAACCACCATGACTGTGGCACGTGAGGTCCAGCGCGTGTGCGACAAGCTGGGGCTGCCGTTTCATGTGAAAGCCAGTTACCGCAAGGCCAACCGCACACGACTCGACTCTTTTTCTGGCATCGGCGACCAAGAGGCGTTGGATGTCCTCGCCAAGGTCAAATCGGAATTGGGGGTGGGCATCGTGACGGACATCCACCATCCTGAAGAAGCCGCCATGGCGGCGGAAGTGGCCGACGTGCTCCAAATCCCTGCCTTCCTGTGCCGCCAAACCGACCTTCTCGTCGCGGCAGCCAACACCGGCAAGACGGTGAACATCAAGAAGGGCCAATTCATGGCGCCAGCCTCCATGGCCCACGCCGTCACCAAGGTCCGGGAATCGGGCAACGACAAAGTGTGGCTCACGGAGCGTGGCACCATGCACGGCTACGGCGACCTCGTGGTGGACATGCGCGGCCTGGCGGAGATGCGCGCCTTTGCGCCGACCATCATGGATTTGACCCATAGCCTTCAGCAACCCAACCAGGCCAGTGGCGTCACAGGCGGACGGCCTGAACTCATCGCCACCATGGCGCGTGCTGCCGTGGCGGCCGGGGTCGACGGGGTGTTCATCGAGACGCATCCCGATCCGGCCAACGCGCTCAGCGACGGGGCCAACATGTTGCCCCTCGACCAGTTCGAGGATCTGCTCACCACCCTGACCAGCCTCCACGAGTGGCGCCAAACCCAAGCTTGACAAGAGATGAAGTTGTTTCGAAAAATGCGCGCCGCGAGTCTTGAAGAGAACAACACTTCAGCCTATTGGAAGTACGCCATTGGAGAAGTGGTGTTTGTGGTGGTCGGAATTCTTTTGGCGTTCCAAATTGACATGTGGGGTGAGCGTCGCAACGCCAGGGAGCACACGCATTACCTGTTTGGTCAGGTGCACGATGAATTGGCGCTGAACATCCAAAACTGCAACGGCCAGATTGGAGAATACTTGTTCAAAGACACGATGGTCAACCACATTCTCACAGGGAAGGCTGACCGTCAGACCTACAGAGACCATTGGCAGTATGCCACCATTTTGTTGGGGCAAGCTGAGGTGGAAGTGTCGGACGACGCGTTTTTGAACCTCGTCAACAGCGAGGATGGATTGTCGCCTTCTGAGCGAGAGATTTTGGTGGAATTGAAAACCCTTTACGGGCCAACGAAAAAGGGGCTTCAAAACCTCAATGAGATGGCCACCAAAAGTGCCTTCGACTACCACAAGAAGTACAGAGAGGAGTTCGAGTGGTATGCAGAACTGGTGAGCACGTGGTCGATTCCAGAAGGAATGATCGATTACTGTCTTGAGGATCCGTCATTCATCAATTCAGTGGCCTATTTCCAAATGGTCAATTTGCTGAATCACTACCGAAACACGTTGTCTTTCCGCAGAGACGCCATCTCACTGCACGAGCGGCTGGCACATGAAATGGGATTTGAAGTGGACTCCATGTTGCTTTTCCCAGTTGCAGAGAGTCTGGATGCCCTTGGGATCTACACAGGCTTTTACAATTTGGAGGTGGTGGTGGAAGACGGGAAATTGATGGGGAAGAAACTTCGAAAGTCAGACGGGGTCATGTTCGACAAAGTGCGGATGTATCCCGAAAAGTTGGATGCCTTCTCCTTTGACGGCAACTTCTGCAGGTTGGTTCGTGACTCGTCAGATGCAGTCAGTGGCTTGACCATTTCTCTGGGCACTTCGCAATTCGATTTTGTCAAGCAGACTTCGGAAGACTCCCTGGTGAACCCTCAACATGCAGCGATGTGATGAGCGTGTTCATCCAGACCAAACTCGCCGCTGCCATCTTTTTGACAGCCCCATCGTTGTGTGCCCAGACCGAGGCGAAGCCTGATGCCCTGCCTGTGGACAGCACCGAGGTCTACGACATCGTGGAACAGGTGCCCATCTGGGGGAGTTGCGGCGAGCTCACCGGAAAAGAGGCGGAAACGTGCACCTACGAGCAGCTTGCCAAGCATGTGGTTGCAGAAACCAGGTACCCAAAGAAGGCTCGACGGGCAGGCCTGGCGGGCAAAGTGTTCGTGGAATTCGTCATCGACATCGACGGTTCGGTGGTTGATGTGGCCATCCTTCGCGGCGTCCACCCATGGCTGGATGACGAGGCCATGCGTGTGGTGAACTCCTTCCCGGAATTCATCCCAGGACAGCAACGCGGCAAGCCCGTCAAGGTTCGCTACCGCCTGCCAATGAACTTCGCACTTGACTGAGTCAATTCCCTTAGGGTTGCGGAAATTTGAGGTTTATTATTGATAAATAAAACGTTACGCTTCTTCACTTCGGCCACATCGGAGGGGTAAGCGACCCACTCAGAGAGAAGGCCTTCAGGGAAAGTCAGTCACGTTTAAGCGTACGTGTCCTTTGATAGTCAGGACATAAGCTGTAACTTCCTTGGTCTACAACCAGACCAGATGAAGAAACAGCTCTTTACTCTTTTTCTTGTGGCTGCCAGCCTTACGGCGTTCGCTCAATCTCCTATCTACAATCCTGATGCTGATGGTAATGGAATCATTACTCAAGCAGATTTGTTGAGTTTCTTGAGCGTGTTTGACACAGAGTTTACGGGGGCTCCATGCAACTGTGGCTGTTATGCAAACCCATTCTACGCCGCCCCGCCAACTGGAGATACGTTGTCTCTCTATGAGATTGCTACAAACATCTTCTACAGTCAACCTGACTCGATACGTTTGGATTTTGTGGTTGCCCCCTTTGGCACTGGCTCGATACCTTTTTCTGACGTCGACACGTTGTTTTACGATACACTGGCTTTTAGGCAGACCTATCCATTTAGTGTAATCAGGCTCGCAGGCGGTGGCGCATATGGTGAGCCTTGGTTGGGCTTTCGTGATCAAGGCACTGACAACATTCCTGTCAATAATACAGGAGTTCAGGGAGGAGTAGACGTGGTGGATCACGACTCGTATGCTGTCCGTATCGAAGCCAAGGATGTTTGCCCGAATCTCCATAATGACGCGTTCTGGTACTTGCGTAACGAGGCACAATATTTCCAAGTCGAAGACGGCGTTTATATCAATGTCGCTGAGTTTCCATCACCTAGTGTGCCATCCCAGAACAGCGCTGAATACCCACAAACATGGTTCTTGAAATACCCGCTGAATTGGGTGGTGATTACGGAGGTTTATAATGCGGAATGATGAGAAGGTTCTCGACATTGCTTCTCGCATCTGCCTGCTTAATAGCTTCAGCGCAGAGCGACATCGACTATCCTTATAACCCTGACCATGAAAACGATGGATTTGTAGGCATTGAAGACGTCTTGGAGCTATTGTCAGTCTATGGGACCCCCTTTACTCCAGAGCAGCTTCTGTTGGACGGTGCTTCTCTCACAGAGATCATTGAGTCCTTGCAGTCACAGATAGACAGCTTAGCCTCTTACACCAACGAAGGCTTCGGAGCGATAGCGCTCAACGACAGCCTCCTGACTGAATACCTCGTGGGTGTTGCAGCAGCCTCAGAGGAGGGGGACAGCACGCTCGGGGCTTGGGTGATCCAGTTGAGTGAGTTGGTGGAGCAGCAGCAGGGTCAGATTGATAGTTTAAGTTCGTTGCATTTCGCACTTGCCTTAGGCGACACGCAAAATTCTCAATTTCATGAACTAGAGTGGACTCAGCAGGAAAATGCTGGGACTCGTTTACTCTCGGTTTTGAATTTCGACGATGATGGTTTCTTGAGAGTCATTGGCGGGAATACATCGATTAAGAGCGTCGTAATATCTGATTCAACTAGTCTCGAACTAGTGGCCAATGAAGACCTTGCTGAAGCGAATTTCATCGAATCATTTTGGGAAGGTGCACCTCCCATGCCTACGATTCCAATGAATGCAGACAAGATGCTTGTTCTGTTTGCAAGCAGTGGTGCGCTGGAAGAGGGGACCATAGTTGGTGACATGTACGTGTCTTGGACCCCGCTTGTTGGAAATTCTCCTGAGTTAAGTAATCAGACGAATGAGGAGGAAGCCAACCTTGGCCCTTGCCAAGGTGAACTCACAGTCAGCTACCATGGCTATGAATACGAGCTGGTGGAAATTGGTGATCAGTGTTGGTTTGCGGAGAATCTTAGGACAACCTCTTACCGGAATGGTGAGATGATTGAGGAAGGCAATTCTATCATCACAGGATTCAGCGGCTCATGGGCAGGTTTAAATCAAGTGACCCATGTTGTTCAGGGAGATGGAGGCAATTACTACTCATTGGGTGTAGTGCAATCAGATTTGGAAGTATGTCCTGCAGGATGGTCTGTACCGAGTCGGAACGATTGGATTGAACTCGCCGCAGAGGTAGATCTTTCTTTGGGAGGACATTTTTTAAAGGACTCTGTGATGTGGAATGGTTCTGATTCCTTTGGCTTCGGGGCCAAGCCTACTGGCATTGCAAGTCGTGATTTGATCACCTACGACAACGATTGGTTCTACACTTGGTCGCAGTGCAGAGACGAGTGGCTGTGGGAGCAAGAGTGG
>CBFHQO010000071.1:0-8756 GCA_965658045.1 uncultured Flavobacteriales bacterium
ACTGCTCGAGATTGTGATCGACGGCCTGTTTGGCACCCACCGCGTATTTGCCTTCTTGGGCCCGCTGTACGACGTCCTCATCGGGACGTTCGAAGTGCTGGCGGCCTTGGTGGTGCTGGCCTGCGTGGTCTTCTTCGTGCGACGCAACGGCATGGCGATTGCCCGGTTCCGCAGCCCTGAAATGGGGGGCTGGCCTTCGCTGGACGCCAATGTGATTTTGGTCGCGGAGGTGCTCTTGATGTTTGCCTTCCTCAGCATGAATGCGGCAGACCACATTGCCCAAACCCGCGGCTTGGACCACTACATCGTCGCAGGGTCGTTTCCTGTCAGCCAATGGCTGGTGCCTCTCTACGCGGGGTTGACCGACGCGGGTGTGGTGGCTGTGGAGAGCGGCATGTGGTGGTTCCACATCCTGGGCATCCTGTGCTTCTTGGTGTACGTGACCTATTCCAAGCACTTCCACATTTTGTTGGCCTTTCCCAACACCTACTACAGCGACCTGACGGCTCAGGGCGCCATGGACAACATGGCCGCCGTGAAGAAGGAAGTGGACCTCATGATGGACCCCAACGCCGACCCTTTCGCGGCGCCGGCGCCCGACCCAGATGCTGCACCTGTCAAGTTTGGGGCGAAGGACGCCCCTGATTTGAGCTGGAAGCAGTTGATGGAAGCGTACACCTGCACCGAGTGCGGACGCTGCACCAGCGAATGCCCCGCCAACCAAACCGGCAAACTCCTCTCCCCACGGAAAATCATGATGGACACGCGCGACCGCATCGAAGAGATCGGCAAGCAGCGCGACGCCAACGGTGGGACTTGGGAAGGCGACGGCAAGACCTTGCTGGGCGACTACATCACCGAGGAAGAACTTTGGGCATGCACCTCGTGCCAAGCGTGCGTGCAGGCGTGCCCCGTAAACATCTCTCCGATGGGCATCGTGCTCGACATGCGTCGCAGCTTGATCATGGAAGACAGCAAGTCGCCTGAATCCATCACGAGCATGTTCAACAACATTGAAAACAACGGCGCGCCGTGGGCCTTCCCCGCTGCGAACCGTGGAGATTGGACGAAAGAAGCCTGACCATGAGCACCTTTTCAGTTCCCACGTTGGCGGACATGACCGCCCAAGGCCAAACCCCAGAAGTGCTTTTTTGGGTGGGATGCGCCGGAAGCTTTGACGACCGGGCCAAGCGCATCACCAAAGCCATTGCACGCATCCTTCACCATTGCGAAGTCTCCTTCGCGGTGCTCGGCGCCGAGGAAAGCTGCACGGGAGACCCTGCCAAGCGAGCAGGCAACGAGTTTTTGTTCCAAATGCAAGCCGCCCAGAACATCGCAGTCTTGAACGGCTACGAAGTGAAGCGCATCGTCACCGGATGCCCCCACTGTTTCAACGTGATCAAGAACGAGTACCCGGAACTCGGTGGGAACTACGAGGTGATGCACCACACGCAATTCATCCGCGACTTGATCGACCAAGGCCGACTGAAGGTCTCCGACGGCAACCCCTTCAAAGGACGGCGCATCACGTTCCACGACCCCTGCTACCTCGGACGGGGCAACGGCGAGTACGCTGCGCCGCGCGAAGTGTTGAGCACCTTGGACGCAGAACTCGTGGAGATGCGTCGCTGCAAGCAGAACGGCTTGTGTTGCGGAGCTGGCGGCGCCCAAATGTTCAAGGAAGCCGAGAAAGGCAACCGCGAAGTGAACCACGAACGCACAGACGACGTCCTGGACGCCAAGCCCCAAGTGGTGGCGACCGGATGCCCATTCTGCAACACCATGATGACCGACGGCGTGAAAAACGCCGAACGCGAGAGCTCGATCGACGTGAAAGACATCGCGGAACTCATCGCCGAGGCGGCCGATTTGGTCCCCTCTTCCACCTCCCAAGACACACCTTAATTCCATTTCATGCTTCTTGAAGGAAAAGTCGCCATCGTGACAGGCGCTTCCCGCGGCATTGGCAAGGCCATTGCCCAACAGTTCATCGCCCAAGGCGCCAAAGTGGCGTTCACCTACCGCAGCTCGGCCGAAGCGGCCAAGGCCCTCGAAGACGAGCTCAGCGCAGGAGGTGGCACCGTGCAAGGCTTCCAATCGGACGCCGCGAGCATGACCGACGCAGAACGCTTGGTGAAGGAGGTCGTGGAGGCCTTCGGCACCGTGGACATTGTCATCAACAACGCGGGCATCACCGACGACACGCTGCTCATGCGCATGACCGAAGAGCAGTGGGACCGCGTGATCAGCGTCAACCTGAAGAGCTGCTTCAACTTGACCAAGGCCGTGATGCGCACCATGCTCAAGGCACGCGCTGGATCCATCGTCAACATCTCCTCCGTCGTTGGTGTCCAAGGCAACGCCGGCCAAGCGAATTACGCCGCCTCCAAAGCCGGCATCCTCGGCTTCACGAAGTCCGTGGCCCTGGAGTTGGGCAGCCGCAACATCCGTTGCAACGCCATTGCCCCTGGGTTCATTGAAACCGAAATGACAGCTAAACTCGACGAGGACACCGTCCAAGGGTGGCGCGACGCCATTCCTTTGAAGCGGGGCGGCACGCCAGAGGACGTGGCCAACTTGTGCGTCTTCCTGGCGAGCGACATGAGCTCGTACATCACCGGCCAAACACTCAACGTGGATGGCGGCATGATCACCGCGTAAGGCTGCACGCACCGCCTTCATGAACTGGTCAGACCTCATCGTGCACGCCGAACCCTGGCAAGGGGCGGTGCTTGGCGCGGGGTGTTTGATCTTGACCGCACTTCTGTACGGCTGGGGCGTCGACCGCCCCAAACCCACCTGGCTGCTGGCGCTGTTGCGCTTGGCCTCGCTGGGCGTGCTCGCCCTGTTGCTCCTCGAACCCATGGTGCGACGCAACACCGAATCGGTGGAACGCCCCTTGCTGCCCGTCTTGGTGGACCAATCATCCTCCCAATGGACCGGCGCCGACAGCCTGACGCGCCGTGAAGCTTTGTCGACGTTGGTCAACGCGTTGCCGAGATGGACGGAGACCGAAGGGTGGGACATGGCCTTGCTGGGCTTCGACCGAGATGTGGTTGAGGTGTCGCCTGCCGGCTGGCAGGCCGACGGGAAGCGCACCGACCTCGGCGGCGCGCTTGAAACCGTGCGCAGCCGATTCGTCCACCGCAATGTCCCGGCCGTGGTCGTGGTGACAGACGGCCGGGTGAACCGCGGCCCCGACCCGGAGTACAGCGCCCGAAAGCTCGAAGTGCCGCACGTCTTTGTCGGCACAGGTGACACCGCCGTCGTGAAGGACCTGGACCTGACAGACCTGCGGATGAACGAAGTGGCCTACTTGGGCAACGCCTTCCCCGTCGAAGTGACGGTACGGTCCCGAGGGTTTCAAGATGTTCCCCTTCTGGTTCAGCTGACTTCAGGAGGCCAAATCCTGGATTCCAAACCCTGGACCCCTGGCCAAGACTTGGCGAGCACCACATGGACCACCCAACTTGACGCGGACAAGGCGGGCTTGCGCACCGTGACCGCGCGCATCCGGGTGCAGGGAGGCGCGTCCATCGCCGAAGCCACCTCCGCCAACAATTCAAGAAGCGCGTCCATAGAAGTCTTGGAGAGCCGCCGGAAGGTCTTGTTCGTGGCGCAGGCCCCTCACCCAGATTTGGCGGCCCTCCGCGCGGCCGCGGAAACGAACCAGCATCAAGAAACCGACGTGTTGTGGCTCTCGGACGACCTGCCTGCCGAACTGCCCGAACACGACGTGCTGGTGCTCCATCACATCAACCCGCTGGAATGGCCCAGAAATTGGTCCGACGACGTGCAACGCAGCCCAGCCCTTTGGGTGCTTGGGCACGCCAACAGCACCTGGCGAGACTGGGGCATGGGACGGCTTGGATTCTCGCTTGACGCCCAGGACCTCATCACTGAGTCCCAGGGGCACGTGACTCGACCGTTCGACGCCTTTCCCTTGCCCGAGGCGCTGACCAGCATGACAGACATGTGGCCGCCGTTGGCTTGCCCCACGGGAACGTACACGGTTTCGCCCACGCTGAATGCCACCTTGACCCAACAAGTCGGTCCCGTCACCACCGACTGGCCCCTTTGGGCTGTCAGAAAGGAAGACAACGCCCGCACCGCAGTGACGTTGGGTGAAGGGTTGTGGCGGTGGCGGATCCAAGACGTCGCCCAGCACAACGGAGAAAGCGCGGCCTTCGACGCGTTGGTCAACAGCACCTTGCAATACCTAAGCAGCAGAACGGACGTGAACCGCTTGCGCATCCAAGCCCCGGAGCGGCTGGACGAAGATGTGCGTTGCACCTTCGTGGCCGAGGTGTACGACGCCTCGCTCACCCCGACCAAAGACGCGGACGTTCTCCTGTCCTTGACCCAACGGGGCGGCCTGGCCACCGAACACAACTTCGCGGCGAAGGCACGCGGCACCGACTTGACCGCAGACCTCGGCAACCTCCTTCCCGGCGTGTACGACTGGGAGGCACGGTGCACGCAAGGCGGAGAGTCCTTGAAAGAAACCGGCACCCTCGTGGTTCAGGAGGTTCAGGCAGAAGCAAGCCTCTCCCCTGCCGACCACCGCATGCTTCGGAGGATGGCCACAGCGACATCAGGGACTTTTTTGGGCACCTTGGACGCCCCAGAAGACGCCCCCGCACTCCAGCGCGCGTGGGACGCCTTCTCGGCCCAACTGTCCGCCCAAGACGTGGTGCACATGAGCAGCGAACGGCAACCCTTGCATGCCGAAGTCTTGCTTCTGGTTGTCTTGCTCGCCTTGTTGACGACCGAGTGGGCCATCCGACGCTCAGCTGGCGCACGCTGATTAAATTCAGCCCATGAACAACATGTCTGCCTCCCCGGAGGACCGCCGCAAGCTTCGCGGCATCCTCCTCGCCTTGGTCGTCTTCCTCCCCGTCTTCATCCTCTGGGGATCCTTGACCGTGACGGTGCCCTCTGGTTATGCCGGTTTGACCTTCCACACGTTTGGAGAAGGCGTAGACCCTGAAGAAGCTCCACTCAAAAGCGGCTTCCACTTCAAGGCCCCTTGGAACAAGGTTTACGAATACGAAATCCGTCAAACCGAGCAAATGGAAGCGTTGGAAGTCCTGAGCTCCAACTTGCTTAAGATCAACATGGACATGACGGTCTTCACCCAACCCCAATACGACAAGTTGGGCTACTTGGAAATTGAGCGCGGCCGCAACTACGAAGAGAAGGTCATCCGACCTGCCATGCGCTCGGTCGCCCGCGAGGTGATTGCGAAGTACCTGCCTGAAGAATTCAACACCACCAAGCGTGAGCAGATCCAGCTGGAGATCAAAGAACAACTGGCCAGCAAGCTTTCCGAGAACTACATCCAACTGAACGACGTGCTGATTCGCAACATCCAACTGCCTGTGACCTTGGAGAAGGCCATCGAGCGCAAGCTGCAGCAAGAGCAGGAATCGTTGGAGTACGAATTCCGCTTGGAGAAAGCCCAAAAAGAAGCCGACCGCCTCCGCATCGAGGCCGCGGGCATTCGGGACTTCGAGGAAATCATCTCGAAAGGCCTCAGCGACAAACTCTTGAAGTGGAAAGGCATCGAGGCCACCAAAGAGATCGCCAAGAGCAACAACTCCAAAGTGGTCATCGTGGGAGGCGGCGAGGGCGGCCTGCCCATCATCCTCGGCAACGACTGAGGGCCCAAACCCGAAACCTTTGAACACAAAAAGACCCGCCGATTGGCGGGTCTTTTTGTTGCTGGAAGTTTTGCTTCCTGGCGTTGGGCTTACTTGGCCTCCAGAACGCCGAGCTCCTCGCCGCGCTTCATGGCTGCGAGCACACCGATCTTGCTGATGGTGCGAATGGCCTTGGCCGAGACGCGCAACGTCACCCAACGGTCTTCCTCTGGAATGTAGAAGCGCTTGCGCTGGAGGTTGGGGTAGAAACGACGCTTCGTCTTGCGCTGTGAGTGCGAGACGTTGTTTCCAACCATCACTTTCTTCCCGGTAATTTGACAGACGCGGCTCATGGCTCTAAAATTTAGGACTGCAAAGAAACAACTTTTTGGTCATTCCTCCAACGTCGAAGCGCCCTGATTCTTGACTTCTTGATGCAAGTGGGTCAAAATCCGACGGGAGGCACGTTGGACGATGCGGGCGCGCTGCGATCCAAAGCGGTGCACCCAAGCCCTGGAGCCATTCGGCCCGGCCACAGCCATCCAAACCATGCCCACGGGCTTTTCTTCCGTCCCGCCACTGGGCCCAGCCACCCCGGAGGTCGCCACACCCCAAGTCGTCCCGAGCTGTTGCTTCACCCCTTCCGCCATGGCCAGCACCACCGCCTCGCTCACCGCGCCCTGCGTCTCAAGCGCAGACGCAGGCACGCCCAGAACCTCACGCTTCACCCGGTTGTCGTAGGCCACCACGGACCCCAAGTAAGAAGCGCTGGCTCCAGGCACCGCCGTGAGCATTTGAGCGACGGTCCCTCCGGTGCATGACTCCGCCGTGGACACGGATTGCCCATGCGATTCGAGCAGCTGAAGCACTGCGCCGGCAATGTCGATGTTGCCTCGGCCAACCACATGGGGCTCGATGAGCTCCAACAACGTGGCTGTTTCAGTTGCGATCAAGGCTTCCAACTTCGCCCGATCGGCCGCCGGGCCGTGGACGCCCAGCCGCATTTTCACTTGGCCTGGGGACGGCAAATACGCCAAGGACACCCCTTTGGCTGGCAAGCCATCTTCCCACGACGCCACCAGTGCTGCAAGCGAGCTTTCTCCAATCCCTGCGGTGACCACCGTTTCGTACAACGTCGTGGGCAGCTCGAAGTGGCCCCTCAATCGCGGCAACACCTCTTGGGTCATCACCCCCTCCATCTCGTAAGGCACCCCTGGCATGCTCACGACCACTTTCCCGTCGCGTTCAAACCACATCCCTGACGCCGTGCCCAGGGGGTTGGGCAACACCGTGCACGCCTCAGGCAACATCGCCTGAAGCCGATTCACCTCCAAAAAGGGCACGCCCCGCGAATTGAACCACGCCTCGATGGCTTCGGCAATCGATTTATGCATGACCAGCGGGGTGTCGAAGTAGGACGCCAACACATGTTTTGTGACGTCGTCCTTGGTCGGTCCCAACCCGCCGGTGATCAGCACGGCCTCCGCCGAGGCCAGGCCTCGGTCCAGTGCGGCGACGATGTCCTTAGGCTTGTCGGCGATGACCTCCGTTCCGGACACCACCCACCCCTCCATGGTGAGTTCCTGCCCCATCCAGGCCGCGTTGGTGTTGACGGTTTGGCCGATCAACAACTCGTCTCCGATGGAAATCAAATGAATGCGCATGGGCTTGAAATGAAAAAGCGGCACCCGTAGGCGCCGCTTTCAAAGGTCGGGACAACGTCCCTCAATTCAAGCATGCATCACTGCACCGCAAGGCGCACAACGGTGCGGGCGGTGCCTTGGCTGAGCTCCACGAAGTACAAGCCTGCAGGGAAGGTTCGCACGTCGAGCTTTTCCACCAAACCTGTGGTGGTCCAAGCCATGTGCTCACGGCCTTCCACGTCCAACACGCGCACCTCGTGCGCTCCAGGACGGTCAATCACGAGCTCCACCACGGTGTTGGCTGGGTTGGGGAACAACTGCACTTGGCCTGCTTGGAAGGCTTCTTCCACGCCCACCCAATCTTCGAAGTCGATGTCCGCGCACTCGCCCAGGTCGGCGATCGGCACGCGAAGGTGCACGATGTCGTTCACATCCATGGGGTCCTCGTCGCCGCGGATGTGCAATCCTGGCTCAAAGTCACGCTGGTAAATCAGCTCGATGTGCTCGTCCAAACGCGGGGGCATCGACGCGAACATGGCCTCGTACCCGTCGAAGTCGACGTCCGGGGTCAAGTCGCACGCTTCCTCGGTGTTCCAAGAGTTTCCGTTGTCCTCCGAGTTCACCACGTAGACGTGGCGGAAGTTCTGCAGGCCTGAAGAGTAGTTCTCCATGATGGCGCTGTAGCTCACGTAGAGGTTGGCGTCCTCGTCCGACGACATGCTGGGGATGCCCGCCAGGTTCACGAAGTAGGCGGCGATGTCGTCCTCCAAGTCCAACCCTCCGCTCTCGTCGATGTCGTACGCGTAGGCGATGGTCACGCTGCTGTCGGGACCAAAGTCCTCCCTCCAGTACTGCAAGCCATTGGTGCCTGGAAAGTAGCTGAAGTTGCCGTCAATGGTGTCGGCGTCGGCGTAGTACATGCCGCCGTACACGCAGTGCACGGTGCCTTCCACATCCACGTGCACGTCCCCTGCGCCGTCAGAGTTGAAGTACTCCTGGGCAATGCCGTCGGCGTCAAAATCGTATCCAAGAGAGTCAGGCAAGCCCGCGTCCACCTCGTACAAGTCCACAGGGAAGTCCGCCAAAATGTGGTACTCCCAGTTGTCTCCCGCGTCGTCCGAGATCATGATGAAGCTGTCGCTCAAGTCGTTGAACACCGCAAACGCCACCACGCCGCCTTCAGCATGGATGCTGTACGCGTCCGCACTGATGTTGACGAAGTTGGAAGAGTCCAACTCGGGGAAGGTTTGCATTTCCCAGGTGTCTCCGTAGTCCAGCGAGCGATAGTACAGCAAAGCCCCATCTTGGCCTTGGTACTCCACACCACCGTTCGCCACCGGCGTGGTGATGCAAATGACGTGGATGATTTCGTCGTTCAAGCCACCCACTGCGGCACGAGGCCACAGGTTGCCCACGGTGGTGCTGTCTTCGAGGTAAGCGTAGTTGTGGAGGTCAGAATCTTCCCAAGACC
>CBFHQO010000072.1:0-50635 GCA_965658045.1 uncultured Flavobacteriales bacterium
GGATGATTTCTCGGATGACTTCGCCTGGGATGAGGTGCTTGTTGCGGCCAATGGTGCTGGACACCAAAATGGGACCCGTGCATCCGACGCAAAGCAAATCGTCCACATTCATGATCAGGGCGTCCTGGGCAATGCCCTTCCAGACACTCAAGTCCCCCGTTTCTTTCCAATACATGTAGGCGAGGGACGACTTCGTCCCGGCGCCATCCGCATGCATGACGATGCAGTGGTCCTCACTCCCCGTCAGGTGATCAGGGACAATTTTGCAAAACGCCTTTGGGAACAACCCCTTGTCGATGCCCTCAATGGCGGCATGGACCTCTTCCTTGCCCGCGGAGACCCCGCGCGCAGCGTACCGTGCGTCGCTCACGTCTTATTCGTCGCCTTTGTAGTCAAACGCAACGATCTTGAACACCGTCCGGCGGTTGCGCTGGTGGGCGCGCTCTTGGTCTGCCTTGGGCAAACGGTTGATTTCTGCATCGCTCACGAGCAATGCGTCTTCACCGTACCCCACAGGGACCATGCGCTCAGCAGGGATGCCAGCGTCCTTCAGATAGTTCACACAAGTCTCGGCTCGGTCTTGGCTCAACTTCTTGTTGGCCGCAGCCCCACCACGGCTGTCCGTGTGAGCCTCCAATTGAATGACCAGGTTTTCGTTGCGCTGCAACAAGTCCACGAGGTAGTTCAACGAATCCGCCGAATTCACGGAAGCGTCCACCAACAAGTCGGCACTGCCCAAGGGGTACAGAACCGTAGGCATGTCGTACTCCTTGTTCAAGACGATTTCTTTTAAAAGGTATTCCCGGGCCAAGGTGGTCGACTCGGTCAGGCCCTCGGTGGTGAGCAAATCACCTGTCCCGATGTAGCCCTCCACGGCCACGTCGACGTTGAAGGTCATGCGCTGTCCGATTTGGCCATCGCACAAGGCGAGCTCGCCTTCAGAATCGGTGGTGTACGCGTTGGACGATCCATCCTCACCTTCTAGGGTGACGGTCGCACCGGAAAGTGGCATGCCAGTGTCGTAATCGTAGATGAAGGCTTGGTAACAGAATTCGAGAGGAGGCAGACGGAAGGAGTACAAATCGTCCTTGCCCTTGCCGCCCACTCGGTTGGAGGTGAACATGCCCTCGTCCGAGTCGGCCTTGAACGAAATGGCGAAATCATCGCCGGAAGAATTCAATGGGAAAGGCAACACCTTGGGCTCGGCAAAGGCCAATTCACCCTCACGGACTTCAGCCTTCCACAAATCCAAGGAGCCAAGGCCGTCGCGGCCGTTGGTCGACCAGTACAAGTCGCCGTTGTCCCGGAACGCCGGGAACATCTCGTCGCCTGCCGTGTTGAACGACGCCCCGAGGTTTTGGGGCACAGCACCAGCGAAAGACCCATCTTCTGCCTTGACGTACCACAGGTCCTTTCCGCCGAAGCCGCCTGGGAGGTCTGAGGAGAAAATGAGGTATTGGTCGTCTGGAGACAACGCAGGGTGCCCCACTTGAGAGCTGTCGTTTTCGTCGCGGTTCACCAAGCCAAGCGCCATCGAGGCGCCGAAGCCGTTGCCCTGCTTCTTGGCGAAGTAAATGTCGCACGCCAAATTGGACCCGTCCATTTCCATGCAGCGGGTGAAGAACAGCGTCTTTCCGTCGCTGTCGAAACATGCGCTTCCTTCGTTATGCTCGGTGCACACGGTGTTGCCCAGCGGCTCAGGCTCGCTCCAACGGCCCTTCTTGTCTTGTTCGCTCCGGAACAAATCCATGAAGGCCTGGCCTGTGATGGGGTCCTCGTCGGTGCCGGTTGACGACTCTCGCGACGACGCAAAAATCATCTCATCCTGGTCCTTGCCGTAAATGGTGGGGCAGAAATCGTACGCGTCGGAATTCAACAAGACCATGGGCTCCACGATGAAACGGCTCTCTGGCTCCTCGATCATGATGGCCGCGAAGTCGGCTTGCTCGATTCGAGCTTCAGCCACCTGACTGTCGCCTCCCTCTTGCTCGTACCGGGCGTACATCTCAATCGCCTCGTCGTACGCCTCTTGGTCGCGGAGCGCATCCCCGTACAACAAGAACACCTTGTTGTTCTTGTTGCCGTACTTCAGGCCAATGGCTTTGTCGTACCACTCGGTGGCATCTTCGGGCTTGTGGTGCAAACGGTAAGCTTCACCCGCCTGGAAGGCACAGTATGCTTTGAGTTTGACGTCCGACTTGATCTTGGCGTACAGCGCCACGTACTCGCGGGCCGCTTCAAAATATCCTCGGCGGTCAAAGGCATCGTCGGCCTCGGCCGTCATGTCGCTCTGGGCGAACATGCCCACGGTGGCCATGAGAGAAAAGAACAGGGTGGCGCCGATGCGGGCCACGGAAGCTTGCAGGTTGTAAGGCATTCCTTGTTTGGCTTGATTCAGGAGGTGAAAGTAACGAAAAAAGACGCCCCTTGTGGAGGCGTCTTTTCCATTTGTTCAGGCCAATGCGTTGGCACGAGAGCCCTCAGCGGGTGAAGAGCATCTCCTGGAATTTGGGCAATGGCCAAATTTCGTTGTCCACGGTCTGCTCCAAGCGGGCGCAGTGATCGCCCACTTCTTCGATGAGTGGGGTCACGACGGAACCGTACTTGACGGCGCGTTCGGCGATGTCTTCAATCTTGTTGATTTTGCCCCGCTCCTCACGCAACGCGCTGGAAGACTTGTACAAGGCAGACACCGTTTCGGACACGGTGGCCAAAATCTCACGTTGCCCAGCGGTCATCGCCTTTGCGTCTTTTCCAAACACATCCGACAAACCGCTGATGTTGTCAATCAGCATGTTTTGGTAGGCGATGGCTGCAGGCAACACGATGTTGGAAGCCATGTCTCCGGCAATGCGCGCCTCGATTTGGCGCTTCATGATGTAGTTCTCATACTCCACCTCCTGACGGGCGTGCAATTCCTCTGGGGTCAACACGTTCAAGGAGCTGAACAGCTCGGACACTTCCTTGCGTCCCCACACCTCCAACGCCGTGGGGGTGTCCTTGAGGTTGCTCAAGCCGCGCTTCTTCGCTTCCTTGACCCACTCGTCTCCGTAGCCGTTGCCTTCGAAACGGATGGCCTTGCTCTCTTTGATCAGGTGCTGGAGCTCCTTCAAAATGGCATCGTCCTTTTTGTCGCCACTTTTGATGCGGGCGTCGACGGCTGCCTTGAACAAGTTCAATTGCTCGGCCACAATGGTGTTGAGGACGGTCATGGGCACCGCACAGTTGGCGGTGGAACCCGCCGCGCGCAACTCAAACTTGTTGCCCGTGAAGGCGAACGGCGAGGTGCGGTTGCGGTCGGTGTTGTCGAGCAACACTTCTGGGATGCGGCCAATCTCCAACTTCAGAGCCGTCTTGTCTGCAGGCGTGAGCTTGCCCGCCTTGATGCTGGCTTCCAAGCCGTCAAGCAACGAGCTCAACTGCGAACCGATGAACGCAGACATGATGGCCGGAGGCGCCTCGTTGGCCCCCAGACGGTGGTCGTTTCCAACGCTCGCGATGGACGCACGCACCACATCGGCGTGGCGGTGCAAAGCCGCCAACGTGTTGACGAAGAAGGTCAAGAAACGCAAGTTGGTCTTGGGGTTGGTGCCAGGCTTCAACAGGTTCACCCCGGTGTTGGTGCCCAAGGACCAGTTGTTGTGCTTGCCGGATCCGTTCACGCCTGCGAAGG
This sequence comes from uncultured Flavobacteriales bacterium, assembly GCA_965658045.1. Taxonomy (GTDB): domain Bacteria; phylum Bacteroidota; class Bacteroidia; order Flavobacteriales_D; family Sanyastnellaceae; genus UBA11663. The sequence goes on from CBFHQO010000072.1 coordinate 3,674, forward strand.
GCTTCTCGTGAAGCAAGATGCGGAAGTCGTGACGACGGGCCACTTTCTCCAACAACTCCATCAACATCAAGTTGTGGTCGTTGGCCAAGTTGGCCTCCTCAAAAACAGGTGCAAGCTCAAACTGGTTTGGTGCCACCTCGTTGTGACGCGTGGTCACCGGGATGCCCAACTTGTGCGCCTCCATCTCGAAGTCCTTCATGAACGCAGACACGCGCTCGGGGATGGCTCCGAAGTAGTGGTCGTCCAGCTGCTGGCCCTTGGCAGGCGCCGCGCCAAACAGGGCGCGACCTGTCATCGCCAAATCGGGACGCGCCGCGTAGAGCGCCTTGTCCACCAGGAAGTACTCCTGCTCCCACCCCAAGGTGGCGTTCACTTTGGTGATGTTCTTGTCGAAGTATTGGCACACAGACGTGGCTGCAGCGTCCACGGCAGACAAAGCCTTCAACAAAGGGGTCTTGTTGTCGAGCGCGTAGCCAGTGTAGCTGATGAAAATGGTCGGGATGCACAAGGTCTCTCCCCACACAAAAGCGGGTGATGTGGGATCCCACAAGGTGTACCCGCGCGCCTCAAACGTGTTGCGGATACCTCCGCTTGGGAACGACGAGGCGTCGGGCTCTTGTTGCACCAACAAGCTGCCGTCAAACTTCTCGATCGCACGGCCATCCGCCGTGGGCGCGATGAAGCTGTCGTGCTTCTCTGCAGTGCTGCCTGTCAATGGCTGGAACCAGTGCGTGTAGTGGGTCGCACCTCGTCCAATCGCCCACTCCTTCATCGCCGTGGCGGTCTGGTCGGCCACCTTCCGGCTGATGGGTGTGCCTTTCTCCATGGCTTCCAAAATGCCCTCATAGGCCTCATCGGGGAGGTAAGAGCGCATGACGTGGAGGTTGAACACGTTCTCTCCGAAGTACTCGGAAATCTTGTTGGACGGACGCTCCACGTGGTTGGGAACGCGGTCGAGCACCTCGTGGAGGGCTTGCTGACGGTTGAGACTCATGACAAATGAATTTTGGGCAAAACTACACACCCCCCTTCTTTTGAAAGGGGGTGTGTTCATAGAATTCACACAAAATTCACATCAGACCCCTCGTCTGAGGGGGTAGATTGCGAAAAAAGAGGTGTTTTTCACACATCACCCCCTCCTGAACTCAATCACGCACGACCCACCTGGTCCAACGCGCCTCGCCTTGGCGCAACACCAGGACAACAGACCCTGTGGGCCAATCGGAGGTGGACAGGGTCAACCCCGACTGAGGGCCTGCCTGCCATGCCCCTTGGTCCAGCAATTGCCCCTGCACCGTGAAGGCCTGCCACGTGACGTCGCCTTGAAGGCCGGCAGAAGCCAACGTCAATTGGTCCCTGAACGGGTTGGGGTACACCGAAATGTCCCCTGCATGGACCTCAGCCTCGTTCACGTCGCTGTGCAAGTTGGTCGCCCAATAGAATGCCTGCGAGATGGACTTTCCGAAGTCCGATTCGAAAATGTGGAAGTTGCCGCCGGCCACCTTTTTCAAACGCACATAGCCGCTTCCGTCGCTGTTCGCCCAGAAGTCGAGTCCGTCGTCCCCGGAGTCCAACACTGTGACCCGGTAACAGCCTTGGTTCAACACCACCGTGTCCCTGTAGGTCGTGTTGGGCTCACTGTAGCTTCGGGCCCATTGCAATCCGCCGTCGGCACGGCGAATTTCCACCGACGTCTCCCAAGGTGCGTTGTTGGTCTTGGTCCACACGATGACGCGGTTGTCGTCCAGGTTGGTGTATTGCCAAGTCGGAGGGCGATGGAAGTGCGAAGACATGAACCCGTTGGACGGATCCTCGTCCTGCCCCCCTGCCACTTCTGCAGAAACCTCAAACCTCAACAAGGCATCTTCATCTCCGACGTGATACGCCTCGGCGTCGTAAGGCAAGGCGACGTCGCGCTCTTCCAAGAATGCCAAAGGCGGGTCCAACGGAAGCGTGGCGGTTTGGCTTGGCTCTCCGGCAATCCCGAAGGTCCACGCCACCGACGACAAGGGTTCGCTTCCGTTGTTCCGAATGCGCACCACAGGGTCTTCGCACACGGGGTTGAGTCGGGACATCAACTTGTTCTTGCTGGGCGCCAGAATGTCCATGACCTCGACGTCGTGCGCCATGTTGGGCGCACCGTAGCCGATGATTTGACCTTCCATGCGGTAGTTTCCATACGGGTCGTAGGTGACGTCGTATTCCACCGTGAAGCTGTCCTGCCCCGCCACCAACGGTGTGAGCTCCAGGTCTTCGGTGCGGACAGGTGCGCCTGGACACCATCCGGCCCGGTCGTAGATCCACGTGCCGCCTTGCGGGTACAACGGATTGTCGGCGCATTCCTGCATGATCTCCCAACTCCACTCCTGTGCGCCATCCACATTCACGCTGTGCGTGTTGTAGCAGAATTCCGCGCAGTTGTTGCCTTGTCCGAAGTCGTGCCCGCTGGCCCGGGTCTTCAAGCGCCACTGCACCTCGCCGTCTTCTGGCGTGTAGGTGTGGGGCAACACGTTGTCGTCCCAGTTGCTGAGGTAATGCAACCCTTTCCAAAACGCGTCCACCCGCTTCACATCCCGCGGCGGGGTTCCTTCAATGAAGGCAAACTTCAAGTCCAAAAGCTCCTGCCAGTTGCCGCACTCCAACTCCACGCTGTCCCGAAGCAAGGGCGCATAATCCGTCACATCAAACACCCAAGCCCATCCGTCGCTGTCCAAGGTGAGGTTGATGCCATAGGGCGTGATGTAGCGGGAGAGCTCGTACCGGTCCACCACCTCGAACGGCACCCCGAAATAATCGAGCGTCTCGTTGTTGTACGTGGTGGTCGCCCCCACCACAGGATGGACGGCCAAGGTGTCGCCTTGGGCGTCCAAGACCGCCGTGCTGGTTCCAGAAGGCCATCCGTAGTGCAGGTCCGTCCACGCGACGTCGTTTCCGTCCACGCCCCACTCGGTCACCGACACAGGGGCCACGGCCACCGCCTGGGCGAACACCGCCTCGGTGAACGTGCTTGTCGGCTCATCGCCTCCCACCAACACCAAGGCAGGACGGACGTCCAAAGCCACAGGGTCCAAGAACGCCTCGCGCGGACCAAATGGCCGACGGGCTGCATCGCCGTGCAACCATCCATCGAGGGCACCCTGGTCGGTGGCTTCCCCGTTCGCGCCGGCCATGTTCAACGCCCCGACAAAGTGGTCGATTTCAGGGTGATCCAGCAAACCATCCAGCGCGGCCACATGGCTCCACGACCGAATGACCTCGCCCGTGAGGGCCGCACGCCAGATGCGGAAGGCCGCAATGCCGCCGTAATAGTCCACATCCCCGTAACCAGAACCACCGAGGTTCATGCGCACGATTTCTCCGATCACGTTGTCCTTGCCATTTCCGGAATGAAAGAGCGTGCCGTTGACAAACATCTTCATGGAACCCAAAGCCGCGTCTTTGGTGAACGCCCAGTGCATCCATTGGCCCTCGTATTGTGACTCGCTCACGGCCTGGTCGATTCGGTCGTACCCGCCGTCGAAACCCGCGTCCCAATACATGCGGCCGTTGCTCCATGGTGCATGCACGTTGAGTTCGCGCTGGTTGAATGCGTTGAGCCCTTCAAACAACGTGGTGTTGGCCGGAAGAACGGCTTCGTCGCCGCGGATCCAACACTCGAGAGTCACTGTGGTGTCCAGGCCAAACAAGGCCGCCGGGTTCAACTCCATTCGGTCGTTCCCGTTCATGTCCACCCACTGGGCTGCGCCAGCCGCCCCAGGGTGACACGTTTGGCCCAGGCTGTCTGCACCGACATGACCAAGCCACTCCAATTCACTCCCGGTAGGGCCTTCCACCCCTTCCAAGACCAAATCCAACACGAGGTTGCCCGATTCAGGCCGCACCCAAGGCTGGTTGAAGTCGAGGTGCCATTCGCCCATGAAGTCGGCCACAGACGCGGGACCGTCCACGAGGGTGGTCCAGCCTGACGTCAAGATGCCATCCAGGGCGTCGGTGTCGGTCCATCGCGCACGCAGCGTCAACCGCCCCACAGAAGAGGCGTTCAACTCCCCTGCACGGGGCACCGCCCAGCGCCACGCCGAGTCCCCAACGGACCAGCCCAAGCTGTCCAATTCCGAGGCGTGCCACATCCATTGGTGGCGCACACCTTCTTCTCCAGCCACGGTGACCAGTTCAGATTGCGGGACACCTGCGAGGGAACTCCACATTGACGGAGCACTCTCCCAAGCGTGCATCACCCCTTCCAATCCGTGCACCACGGTGTCGTGAGGCACACCACCCTCGGGGTTGAGAATGAGCTCGGCCAGGTCAAAATCCGCGTCGTTGACCAAGTACTTGGGGTGGGTCAGCGCCGTGCTGTCCATCTCCCCAGTGTGGTCAAACAAGTAATTGTAGGTCAAGTAATCCCACTCCCCGCAAGGGTAACCCAAGTTGCCTGCCGTGCCGTTTTCGAAACACTTCAGACGGTGGTACATCAAAATCTTGCGGTATGTCGTGTCCCCTGAAGGAAACTCAAACCACCTCCGTCCTGGGCTGTCGTACGCCGTGGCAGGGTTGTCCTGGGCTTCCCAAGTGTACGTTTGGACCCAAGTGGTGTCCCCAGGGTCGGCCGTGGCTGCGGTGGAAATCAAACAAGCCAAGGCGGCAAGAAGCAAGCGGTTGGTGAAGGTCATTTGGATCGGGTTAGGAGGGGAATTTAACGCCGCCTCCCTCCGATTCAAACCTCGCGGCGCCCGGGGTAAGCGTCCAACGCCGCACGCAGGCATTCCACCGCGCGCTCGATCAGCGGCAAGTCCAAGACGTACGCGATGCGCACTTGGCGGGTTCCTGCGCCAGGTGTGGCGTAAAACCCTGTGGCAGGCGCCATCATGACGGTGTCCCCGTCCAGGTCAAAGTGCTCCAACATCCATTGGCAAAACGCGTCGGCGTTGTCAATGGGCAGCTCGCATACGGCGTAAAACGCCCCTCCCGGGTTGGGCACGATCACCCCTTGGATGTTCCTCAGCCCCTTCACAAGGGTGTCCCGACGGGCCACGTAGCGGTCGCGCACCTGCTCGAAGTACGCCTCGGAGGTTTTCAGGGCAGCTTCAGACGCGATTTGGGCCAGCGTGGGGGGAGAGAGCCGGGCCATGGCAAACTTCATGGCCGCCTTGCGCACCGCAACGTTCTTGGTCACCATGGCGCCAACGCGCGCACCGCACATGCTGTAACGCTTGGACACGCTGTCGACCAAGACCACGTTCTGCTCCAAACCAGGCAATTGAAGCACCGATTTGGGCTGGGCCCCGTCGTAGCAAAATTCTCGGTACACCTCGTCGGCAAAGAGGTACAGGTCGTGGTCACGCACCAATTGGGCCAAGGCGTCCAAGGACTCTGGGGCGTAGACCGTTCCTGTCGGGTTGCCGGGGTTGCACAACAGGATGGCCTTCGTCTTGTCGTTGATTTTGGCGGCAAAGTCGGAGATGGGAGGCAATGCGAACCCGTCTTCAATCCACGCCGTCACCGGCACAATCTGCACCCCAGCCATCTGGGCGAAGCCGTTGTAGTTGGCGTAAAACGGTTCCGGCACGATGACTTGGTCGCCTGGGTCCAAACACGACATAAACGCAAACACCAAAGCCTCTGACCCCCCCGTGGTGATCAAGATGTCGTCGGCCTCCACGTCCAAACCCGCGCCTTGGTAATACGCAGCAAGTCCGTTGCGGTACGAAGCGAATCCTTCGCTCGGGCTGTACTCGATGACCGTCCGGGTGTCTTGACGAACCGCATCCAGTGCGACCTGGGGGGTCTCGATGTCCGGCTGGCCAATGTTCAAGTGAATCACACGCTTGCCCGCAGTCTTGGCTGCGGTGGCAAATGGGGCGAGTTTGCGAATGGGGCTGTCAGGCATGGACTGCCCTTTTTGGCTGATGCTTGGCATGGTTCCGTCAATTGCGCGGCGAAGATAGGACCAGCGCCATGGTGCGATGTGGGCCCACGTCCGGCAACTCGTACATCTCGTTCATGAAGCCAAAACCGAGACGTTCGTAAAACCCAAAGGCCACCTCACGGGCGTCGCACCACAGCACAGATTTGCGGCGCCCCACAACTTCTTCAGCCGCCCGGGCGATCAGCGCCGCACCAGCGCCTTGACCTCGAACTTCAGGCAAGGTGCCCATCACGCGCAAGCGCAAAGCATCCCCTTCTCGCCAAGGCACCGCGCATCGCGTGCACGGCTGTTCAAACAACGAGCACACGCCCACGAGCGCCCCCTCACGCCCGTCGAGGCACACCCCCCAAGGCTCGCGCTCCGCCATGAACACGCCGAGGTGGGTGGCGTGGTCGGCGTCGTCGACGTCAATCACACATGCCTGGGCCGAGGGTTTGTGGGGCCAAAGCACGCGGTGACGCAGCTCCCGGGTTTCCTCCGGCCGCAGCACGTGCACCTCAAACGCCGAATCCGACGGCACCCTCACGATTTGAAGGCCTTTTCCCAATCTCGTCGGTCTCGCTTGGTGGGGCGTCCGACGCCTTTGGGGCGGTCTTGTTGGGCGAGCCGAATCATCTCCAGCTTGTCCAGTTCCTCTTGCGCGGTGACGTCCCGCATGTGGTCGACCACCAAGGCCGCGCCCACCCGACTCCGTGGGAATGACAGCACCTCGTAGCGAAACCGGACCGCGCCTTTCCTCACCTCCACCACGTCGCCCACCTTCATTTCACGGGCGGGCTTGACGACTTTGTCTGCCACCGAGACCTTGCCTTCTCGGCAGTGCTGGCTGGCCATGGAACGGGTTTTGAAGACCCGGATGGCCCACAGGAATTTGTCCACCCTCATGCCACTGGAATGTGAAGCGATTTCAAGGCGTCGACGACCTGTTTGCCGTCGGCGCGTTTGGCAAACTCATACACCTCGAGGTCTTCCACCCCATTCTTCCCCAAGTCCACCCGCAAGGTCAAAATGAAACTGTGCGCCCGAACTGTGTTCCTCTGGGACCAACTCGTGTACGTGGTGACGTCGCGATGCTCCTGAAGAGAGGCCCCAAGGATTTGGTCCTTCGCCCAATGGTCACGGCGCAAGGGAATCCGCCCCAGACGCTTGACCACGGACAATCCCTGGGAAGTCACGCTGACGGTGGTTTCAAGCAACAGCAGACCCACGCCTGTCAGGACGCCAATGGGAAGTGAAATCACATGGAAGTGTGCCCCGAAGACGGCGGCAAAGAAGAGCATCCCTGCGTACGGCAAGCTCTCATACTGTCGACCCAAATCCAAGTGCGTCACCCCACGAAGGTAACCCCAGGACATGGCTCACAACTCCACAATCAGCCCGATGGCCGGCAAGACCGCCCCTGCACTGGACGAGATGTACCGAGGGTCGTAAGAACCTGGCGTGTCCAACGACGGAATCGGGGCGCCGGTGTCAGGATTGCGCTGCACGTCCAATTGGGCTTGCTGGGGTGGTGCAGCGCCTGTCAAATTCTGGATGTCCATGAACACGTCCAACGACCAGGTGTCGAAGAACCACTTGCGGTCGAGCCGGAGGTCCACTTGGTGGAAGTTGCCGTTGCGGGCGCCGTTGAGTTGGCTGTAGTCCAACAACGGCCCATTGAACGTCTCCCAATTGGGGATGAGCAGGCTTTGGTTCACGTCGTATGGCGTGTAAGGCAACCCGCCGCTGAACAGGATGCGCGCGCCCAACTCCCATCCACTGTCCCACTTCTTGCCGCCCGTGAAGCTGACAATGTGCCGGTTGTCCCACGAGCTGGGCGTCCAACCCAACAGGGCCAACTCCTCGCCAGGGTTGATGTATTCGCTTCTGACAAGCGTGTAGGCAAGCAGGCCGTAGTACCCCTTGTACAGGCGCTGTTGCAACAAGACTTCCATGCCATAGGCCCGTCCTTCTGCGTCAAACGTCACTTCCTCGTTGCCCACGACCCCGAAGTCTGCCCCGAGGTTGGCCAAGGCGATGCCAGAGATGGCGCTGGCGGGCGCCCCCACATAGCCCTTGTAAAAGCCCTCGAGCGACACTGCGGCGTTGCGGCTCGCCAACTCCCGTTTGAAGCCCATGACCAACTGTCGGTTGGTCGTGTAGGTCATCCCAGCGTGCCAGTTGACCAGCGTGGCGGCCGCCGAGTCCACAGATGCTGCGTAGCCCATCACCGTGTAGGCTGGCAACTGGTGGTAAATCCCCGCGTTGGCATTCCATGTCCACCCCGGGGCGAAGCTCCAGCTTGCCGAGGCTCTGGGGCTGAATTGGTCGAGCGGGTTGGCCAAGGCCATGTCGTTGTCCGGCATCTCCAGGTCGTCCTGCACAGAAAGCAGCGTGGCGCCGTCCACTCGCAGGCCACCAGACAACGTCAAGCGGTTGTCCAGCATGGCTTTGGACGACTGCACAAACGCCCCATACTTCGCCATCTTGAAGGCGGAGCTGTAGGTCACCGTCGCGCTGCCCAACCCCGGCACGAAGATGACGTTTTGGGTGCTGTTGTTGTACTTGGCGTATTCCCCTGACAACCCGGCCGTCATCTTCCAACCAGGCGCGATGGTTCGGGCGCGCTCAGCCCGGAATTTGTTCTCGATTTCTTGGCTCACGTAGTCCAGCGTTCGGTCCAAGGTTTCGTCGTTGTCGATGTGCTTGAAGGCCGTGTTGTTGAGCATGTTCCTGCTCAGCACAAACGTCCATTTTCCGTCGTCCTTGTACCGGTCCCACTTGACCCCTTGCATGTAGTTCCACTGCTCGGAAATGGGAAGCACGTCCAAAATCGCCACTTGGTTCAGATAATCTGGCGCCGAAGGGTCGTCCGCCAACCCTGTGTTCAACTCGAAGTCGTCCAAGGCCCCCAACCCGAGGAACGTGATCGCGTTCTTGTCGTCAGGCCGCCAAACCCACTTGTACTGGTAATCGTTGTACGTGGGCAAAAACGGCAAGCCGATGGCTTGAAACAGCAACTGCAGGTAACTCCGACGCAAGCTGAAGATCAAACTGCTGTTGTCGCCCGTGGGCCCTTCAAACGTGACCCCCAAATCGCTGGTCCCGACCACTGCGTTCGCCGTCCACTGGTCGGTGCGAGGCTCCTTGAACCTGAATTCCATCACACTGCTCAAGGCGTTGCCCCGCGCCGCAGGAAAAGCGCCGGCGTAGAAGTCCACCCCCTCCACCAAATCCACGTTGATCATGCCCACAGGACCGCCACTCGCGCCTTGTGTGGCGAAGTGGTTGATGTTGGGGATTTCAATGCCGTCGAGGTAAAAACGGTTCTCGTTGGGCGCGCCCCCCCGGATGACGATGTCGTTCCTGAAACTGGGAATGGCCGCCACACCGGGCAACGAACGCAAGGCTCGGCTGATGTCCCGACCGCCGCCTGGGTTCCGCTTGATTTCGTTCGTTCCGATGCTGCGCACGCTCAGCGGGGCTTCCTCCACTGTCCCACGTGACTCCACCACGACTTCCGCCGCCTCCACCGCCACAGCGGACTCCACCAAGGCTGCATTCACTACTGCAGGGCGTGCCGGCGTGGTCTCCACCTCGAAGGCCGTGTACGTGGCGTACCCGAGAAACGACACGACCACGTTGTGCACCCCAGGCGCGATGCCTGTCAAGGTGTAGTTGCCGTCGAAGTCGGTGGTGGTGCCTGTGGCGTTGCCTTGGAGCACCACCGAGGCAAATGGCAACGCCTCGTTGGTGGTGGCGTCGACCACCTTCCCCAAAATCACACACCCCGTGGCCGGGCGGTCCTGCGACCAAGCATCACTGGCCACAAAAAGAGCGCAGAATGCAAAAAACGTGGCTTGAATGGCTTTTTTCACGGCTTGGAGAAGTTTCTGAGGTGCAACCTACGAACCTCCCATCCTTCCCTTTTGTTCGCTCAACCCAGGTCCAAATCCAGGGCTTGCCGCAGCTTGTCCAGCTGGGGATTTTTCTCCACCATCATGTCGTACCGCTCCCGGTCTGACAGAAACGCCTTCTTCTCGTCGGCTGGCGTTTCCTTCATCTCCACTTGCAACTGAAGCCCTGCATTTTTCAAGGTCGTCTTCAGGTGAACGAGCATCTCCGTTTTCAAGTCGTCCACCTGCTCACGCTGAAGGGGGTTGTGCACCGGGAAGGTCACCATCATCCCCTGCAGAGAGGGCTTCTCTTGGACCATGGTCGCCACCACGGAAATTCGATCCTCGTCCCTCAACCGCTGCACAAAGGCATCCCACGCCTTTCGCACCCCGGCTTCGTCGACTTCTTCAGACCACGATTCGTCGATGACAGGCCCGGTGGGCGAACCCTCGTCCTCGTTTTTCTTCGACGTGATGCCACCACCCGGGGTGGCCAGGTTCTTTTTGGCCTTGCGCAACCCACTGGCCTTGGCTGGAGCTGGAGCTGGAGCTGGAGCTGGAGCTGAAGCTGGAGCTGGAGCTGGAGCTGGAGCTGGAGCTGGAGCTGGAGCTGGAGCTGGAGCTGGAGCTGGAGCTGGAGCTGGAGCTGGAAGGTTGTCGCCGGCTGGCGCCATCAACCCTGCGTCAGGGCTTTTTTTTTTCAGCACCTCGTGGGAGCAAACCTGCATCAAGGCGAGTTCCACCAGCAACCGTTGGTGCTGGGAGCCTCGGTACTGCACGTCGGCCTTGTTGAGGATGTCCAACCCACCCACCAAGAAGAACAAATCGGCGCGCGACGCTTGGGCTTGGAATTTGGCCTTCACATCGTCGGTGGCCTCCAGAAGCTTCAGCGTCTGGGGATCGCGGGCCACCATCAAATTCCGGAGGTGCCCTCCCCATCCCGTGATGAAGTGATGCGCGTCGAACCCTCGCGCCATGACGTCGTTGAACAACAACATGGCCCCGGGAATGTCACTGGCCAACGCCTGGTCGGTGAGCGTGAAATACGTGTCGTGGTCGAGCACATGCAATTGCTCCGTCACGGCTTGGTAGGTCAGGTTCTTCCCTGCGAACGCCACGAGCTGGTCGAACATCGACAGCGCGTCGCGCAGCGCCCCGTCGGCTTTTTGGGCGATGACGTGCAACGCTTCTTCCTCGGCCTGCACCCCCTCTTGCGACGCAATGTGCTGCAAGTGCGCCACGGCGTCTGGCACCGTGATGCGGTGGAAGTCGAAGATTTGGCAACGCGACAAGATGGTGGGAAGGATCTTGTGCTTTTCAGTCGTGGCGAGGATGAAGACGGCGTGGGCTGGCGGTTCCTCGAGGGTCTTCAAAAACGCGTTGAACGCCGCCTGACTCAACATGTGCACCTCGTCGATGATGTACACCTTGTATTTGCCTTGCTGAGGCGGGATCCGGACTTGGTCCACAATGCTGCGGATGTCCTCCACCTTGTTGTTGGAGGCCGCGTCAAGCTCAAACACGTTGAACGACATCGCCTCCTCATGACCGTCAAACCCATTGATGGCCTTGGCGAAGATGCGCGCCGAGGTGGTCTTCCCCACACCACGCGGACCGCAGAAAAGGTAGGCCTGAGCGATTTGGCCCGAGGCGATGCTTTGCTGCAGGGTTTGGGTGATGCCGGACTGCCCCACCACCGCATCCCAGGCCTGGGGACGGTATTTTCGCGCACTGACGAGGTAGGGCTGGTCGCTCATGATGCGAATATCGACCCACATTCCCTGGAAGGTCAAATTCGATTATTCACAACCCGTCCCCACTTCCGCCAAGCGGGGGTTGGTTTTCAGGGAGATTGACCGTACTTTTGCGCCCCATTAATTAACAACGTTACATGAACCGTTACGAAACTGTTTTCATTATGACTCCCGTGCTATCTGCAGAGCAGGTGGCGGAAACAGTGTCGAAGTTCCGTGCATTCGTGACCGACAAGGGTGGCAAAATTGTCCACGAGGATGCATGGGGATTGCGGAAGTTGGCTTACCCCATTCAGAAGAAGTCCACGGGCTTCTACCACTTGATGGAGTTTGAAGCCGACGGCGCCGTGATCTTGCCTTTCGAGACTGAATTCCGTCGGGACGAACGCATCATCCGCTTCCTCACCACGAAGATGGACAAGCACCACATCGCGTACGCCGAAGGCCGCCGCGACAAGTCGAACCGCCAAGCCGCCCCTGCTGAAGCTGAGGGCACTGCTGAGGCTTAATCTCACTCGTTATGGCAGACAAGAAAGTACGCTACCTGAACCCCATCGACATTGAAACGAAAGCCGAGCGTTACTGCCGCTTTCGGAAAAAGGGCATCAAGTACATCGATTACAAGGACGCCGACTTCCTGTTGATGTTGTGCAACCCCCAGGGCAAGATTTTGCCTCGCCGGTTGACTGGCACCAGCCTGAAGTACCAGCGCAAGGCAGCCCAGGCCATCAAGAAGGCCCGCCACCTCGCGTTGATGCCTTACGTTGCTGACAACCTCCGTTAATCCCGAGCACCATGGACATCATTCTCAAGCAAGACGTCGACCTGCTCGGAAGCAAGTATGACGTGGTGACCGTCAAGGACGGCTACGCACGCAACTTCCTCATCCCACAAGGATTGGCCGTCGCGGCGACCAAGTCCAACGTGAAGGTGAACGACGAAGTGATCCGCCAGCAGGCGCACAAGGCCGCCAAAGCCAGAGAGGCTGCGGAAGCCATCGCATCGAAGCTGGAAGGCCTCAGCCTCAAGCTCGGAGCCAAGGCTGGAGAGAGCGGCAAGATCTTCGGATCTGTCAACTCCATCCAGTTGGCCGACGCCATCCAAGGCGCGGGTTACGACATCGAACGCAAGCAGATTCAGCTTGCCGACGACACCATCAAGGAATTGGGCTCTTACGAGGCCACGGTGAAGCTCCACAAAGAAGTGACCGTCACGGTCAAGTTCGAGGTGGTCGCCGAGTGACCTTGAGTTCCTTTTGAATCCTCGAAAGCCCCGCCATGTGCGGGGCTTTTTTTGGCCTGAACATTTCACCCTTCCACGTACTTTCACCTCCGCATGTCCACCTTCCGCATCGACAGCCCATTCACCCCCCAAGGGGACCAACCCGAAGCCATTCGCCAACTTGTGGAAGGGGTGCACGACGGCACGGCGCACCAAGTGCTTCTCGGGGTGACGGGCTCGGGCAAGACCTTCACCATGGCCAATGTGATCGCAGAGACGCAGCGGCCAACGCTCATCCTAAGCCACAACAAGACCTTGGCGGCCCAGCTCTACAGCGAATTCAAGGCCTTCTTCCCGGACAATTTGGTCGAGTACTTCGTGAGCTACTACGATTACTACCAACCGGAAGCGTTCATCCCGTCGTCCAACACGTACATCGAGAAGGACCTGCAGATCAACGACGAAATCGAGAAGCTCAGGCTGTCTGCCACCTCTGCCCTGCTCAGCGGCCGACGGGATGTCATTGTGGTGGCCAGCATCAGTTGCATTTACGGCATCGGCAATCCTGTGGAGTTCCACAAAAACGTGGTCTCACTGGAAGTGGGGCAGCGCCTGACCCGCAACGACCTCCTTCACCGGCTGGTCACCAGCTTGTATAGCCGAGCCGTGGCGGACTTCAAGCGTGGAAACTTCCGCGTCAAAGGCGACACCGTGGACGTCCACTTGGCGTACGCCGACCACGCCGTTCGAATCGAGTTTTGGGACGACGAAATTGAACGGCTGTCGTCCATCGACCCAGAATCGGGCCAGACCCTCCACACCTTCGAGCAATTCACCATCTATCCGGCCAACCTCTTTGTGAGCAGCAAGGAGACCACGAACACGGCGGTTTGGGAAATCCAACAAGACCTCGAAAAGCAAAAAAGCCACTTCAACGGGCAATCTCGCTTTTTGGAATCCAAACGCCTGGAAGAACGGACGCTGTACGACCTCGAAATGATCAAGGAACTGGGCTTTTGCTCAGGCATTGAGAACTACTCTCGGTATTTCGACCGACGGCAACCGGGGGAACGTCCGTTCTGCCTCTTGGATTACTTCGCGAAGGACTTTTTGGTCATGATCGACGAGAGCCATGTCACGGTGCCGCAGATAGGCGCCATGTTCGGCGGCGACCGCGCAAGGAAGGTGACCCTGGTCGACCACGGCTTCCGCTTGCCGTCCGCGCTGGACAACCGGCCGTTGACGCACGACGAGTTCAACAGCATTATGAACCAAACCATTTACGTCAGCGCCACCCCAGCGGACTATGAATTGGAGCGCGCCGAGGGCGTCATTGTGGAGCAGGTGATTCGGCCCACGGGTCTTCTTGACCCGCCCATCGAAGTGAAGCCATGCGACAACCAAGTCGACGACCTGGTGGTGGAAATCCGGAAAACCATCGCGAATGAAGAACGTGTGTTGGTCACCACCCTCACCAAGCGCATGGCGGAGGAACTCACCAAATACCTCGATCGCCTTGGCATCAAAACCCGGTACATCCACTCGGACGTCAAAACCCTGGACCGTGTTGAAATCCTGCGGGAACTGCGGGACGGCGCGTTCGATGTGCTGGTGGGGGTGAACCTCTTGCGCGAAGGACTGGACCTGCCCGAAGTCAGCCTGGTCGCCATCATGGACGCCGACAAAGAAGGCTTCTTGCGGAGCAACCGAAGCTTGACCCAGACTGCAGGGCGGGCCGCGAGAAACGTCAACGGCCGGGTCATCATGTACGCCGACAAAGTCACCGACAGCATGGCCGCCACCATCGAGGAAACGGCCCGAAGACGCGAGAAGCAGATGGCGTTCAACGAAGCGAACGGCATGGCCCCTGTTCAAGTCAAGAAGGAGAAGCGGACCCTGTTTGAACAGAGCGACGCCGTGACCAACCGACCCAAGAACTACGCCGCGGAATCCGACCACGTGCCTTTGGCCGCCTCCGATCCTGTGGTGCAAAACATGGGCGCCGAGCAACTTGACAAGCTCATGGCCAAAACCAAAAAGGACATGGAGCGCGCCGCGAAAGCCATGGAATTCATGGAAGCGGCCCGACTCCGGGATGAGCTGTTTGCCTTGGAAGCGCGTCGCAAGGAAGTGAAAGGGTAAATTTGACGCATGACGAAACGCGGTTGGTTTTGGGTTGCCCTCGGGATTGGGATGTTGGGATGCCGCACCACCTCACCCACCGCAGACGCCCCGACCTCCGTCGTGAACCTCGCCCCGTTCCAAGTGCTGGACGCGTGGGTGGATGGAGATTCGTTGAAAAGCGTGGTGCAACACAGCGGCGGCTGCGACGTGCACATGTTTTCGCTGCACACCACGTCCCCCCTGCTGAAAAGCCTTCCTCCCAAGCAACCTGTCGCCTGGGAACATCGTTCCAATGATCCGTGCCGTGCGATGGTGGTGGACACCATTTCCACATCTGTGGCCCATTTGCGCGGCACGCCCCGTGGCGTGACCATCTTGCTCTTGGACCGATGGGAACCTGAACTCTTCTACACCTACCCATGAATTTGAAACCATCCTTGCTTCTGGCGTTGACCCTGTTGGGCTCTTCGGCCACCACCCGAGCCCAAATCACTTACGGCGGAGCACCTTTCCACACCCAGGATTTGCCTGCAGCGGCTGTGCTTCCGGCGCTCGATCGGGCCGCCTTGGCGCAGGAAGACCAAGTCACAGACCGTTTCAAAGAGGTGCCATGGCGATTTGGCGTGGAGCACGACGTTGCATGGTCGTGCGACCAAAACGGTGCCTGGACCTTCGAGCAAGGCCACAAGGTGTGGCGCATGGTCGTCGACGCCCCAGGCGCCACATGCATGTCCGTCCGCTTCAGCGAGTACGACGTGCCCAAGGGAGGTCAGCTCTTTTTGTACGACGCCCATGGTGAAGACGTTTTGGGGGCGTTGGACCACCGCAACGAGAAAGCTTGGGGCGGTCTGGCGACGGGTGTCGTGCTCACGGAGAAGTTGGTCGTGGAATACCGGCAGCCCGCGCACATCGACGCCATGCCGGTGTTGGCCATCGATCAAGTTGTCCAAGGGTACAGGCTGCTGAGCGGCTGGCCCCACGGCGACGACGTCGACCGGGGTCCTTTTGGCAACAGCGGGGCGTGCAACATCAACGTCAACTGTCCTGAAGGCGCCACGTGGGCGACGGAAAAGCGCAGCGTGGCCCTCATCGTGCAAGGCGGCTTTGCCGCTTGCACGGGAGGCATGGTGAACAACACCGCCAACGACGGGACGCCTTACTTCTTGACCGCCAACCACTGCCTCGGCAACCCGGGGAACTGGGTGTACTACTTCAACCACGAATCGGCCACGTGCACCGGCAACACGGGCCCCACCAACCAAAGCATCAGCGGAGGCACCCTCCTCGTCAACAGCGGCCAATCTGACGTGGCCTTGATTGAATTGAGCGAAACCCCGCCCGCAGATTTCAACGTGCAGTACGCCGGTTGGGACGCTTCAGGCACGGTGCCCAGCAGCACGGTGGGCATCCACCACCCCTCGGGCGATTTGAAGAAGATTTGTTTTGACGACGACAGCCCTTCCCAGCAAAACCAGTTTGGGGCGGCCGTGTGGTACATCGACAGTTGGGAACTTGGGGTGACGGAAGGGGGCTCCTCGGGATCGCCCTTGTTTGACCAAAACCACCGCGTGATCGGACAACTTTATGGAGGGGGCGCCGCATGCGCGGGAAGCGTGAACAACGGACAGCCCGATTGGTACGGCCGCTTCGACGTGAGCTGGGGCTTGGGGCTCTCGGAATACCTCGACCCTGCAGGCACGGGGTCGTTGGTGTGGGACGGGTACCCCGACGGCGCCATTAGCTTTGAAGACGACGCCAGTGTGAACCTGACAGGTGCGCCTGAAGGGTTGGTGTGCGGCGTGCAACCCATCAACTTGGAGGTCACCCTGACCAACACCGGCACAAACACGCTGACGAGCTGCATGTTGGAATACGCCATCAACGGCGGGGCCACCCAAACCCAATCTTGGGCGGGGTCTTTGGCCCAATTCGAGACTGAAATCATCACACTCCCCACCTTTTGGAGCCAAGGCGGCACCAACACCGTCGAGGTCAACGTCACTTCCCCCAACGGCAACGACGACGACAACGTGCTGAACAACACCACCACCGTCGAGTTCTCCGCCACCACAGGCCCCACGACCACAGTTCACTTCTCGTTGGTGCTGGACGAATACCCGGATGAAACCACCTGGGAGCTGGTCCGACTTGGGCAGGTGTTGTACGAAGGCGGTCCCTACAGCGACGACCAAGCTGGAGAGACCCTCATGGAGTCCTTCTGCCTGGAGGAAGGCTGCTACATCTTCCGGATTTTTGACGATTACGAAGACGGCATCTGCTGCGAATACGGCGAAGGGAGTTGGTCGCTGATGGACATCGCAGGCGACATCGTGTGGAACGGATCCTCGCTTGGCACCGGCGGCGAGTTTGGCGCCTCCGAGCAATTCATCTTCTGCACCGACGACATCTCGACCATGGAAACGGTCGAGGCCGTTCAATTGCAAGTCTACCCGGTGCCCGCGCAGGATGAGGTGAACGTGAAGTGGCCTGCCGCACAGGGTCAGGCCACCGTTCGAGACGCGGTGGGACGGTCCATCCTCCAGACCCGCATCGACGAACCGCAGACGCGCTGGAACACGTCCGCTTGGCCAGCGGGGCCCTATACCATGGAGTGGGTGGGCACGCAGGGCGCGCGGGAAGTGGTGCATTTGGTCGTCACGCACTGACGCCAGCGACCATGATGCTGTCCGTCTCTGGCCTGGCCCTTCATACGTGGTGGGCCCTGCGTTGGGACGGTCTGGGCGTGCAAACGCACTCTTCTCAAACTGCGGAAGTCCTTCCAGACTCGTGCAGTGTGGTGGTGTGCTGCCACAACGAAGCCTCTCGGATTGCGGGCTTTCACCAAGCCTTGCAACCTGCGCTGAACCAGGCCGAAGCGCGCGGGGTTCAGGTGAACGTCGTGGCCGTGAACCACGGCAGCACGGACGGCACCGCCGAGGCGTTGGACGCGTTGAAAGAACGCGCCGGCTGGACCGTGGTGCACCAGGCCAGAACCCGCCCCTCGAAGAAGCAGGCCCTGGAAGCAGGCATGGCTGTTGTCGAGGGGCAGGTGGTGGTGGTCACCGACATCGACTGCACCCCGCTTGGGCCTGAATGGTTGACCATGATGCTCTCCGGAGCTGCCGCGCATTGGGATGTACGCGTGGGCTTGAGCCTGCCTGGCCGAGGTGCAGGGTTCCTGCACGTCCTGCAACGGCTCGAAGCGGAACGTTCTGCGCAAAAGGCCGTGGGCGCTGTGGCAAGAGGACGTGCCTACCTCGGGTTTGGAAGAAACATGGCCTTCACCCATGACATGTGGAGCCGTGTGGGCGGCATGTCCAACCATGCCCACGTCCGAAGTGGCGACGACGACCTGTGGTTGCAAGAAGCGGTGGCCTTGGGGGCCCGCGTCTCGACCAACCTCTCGCCTGCCGCCCAAACAGCCTCAACCTGGCCTTCCACATGGGAAGGTTGGCGCAGGCAAAAAACAAGGCATGTGTCCGCCAGTTCGGTGTACCCGGCAACCACGTTGGCACGTCTGGCCCTGCCCACCCTGGGCGCGTCGCTGTTGGCCGCGGGGGTTGTCCACAATCCTTCGGGGACATCGGCGCTCTGCGCGGGGTCAGCGCTGCTCTTGCGGGCCGTTACTTTCGGGTTGTTCTTGCACCAAGCAGGCAGACCTCCCCTTCGGGCGTGGACCCTCCTGCTGGAACCCGCCGTGGGATTGTTCCGCAGCTGGTCATGGTGGAAGGGCGCAACCACTGATTCGACCGCATGGAAATGAACCCCAACCTCTCTGAAAAAGCGCAACACGACGTTGCGCTGGTGAAGCGTGCGTTGGAGGACAAGGACCAAAAAGCGTACGCCGAACTGATGGACCGCTACCAGGGCGCGATCTTCCACTTGGTCAACCGGATGGTGTACAGCGAAGACGACGCAGAGGATTTGACCATCGAAACGTTCACGAAGGCGTTCAAGCGGTTGCACCAGTACACCCCAGCGTTTGCCTTTTCCACGTGGCTGTTCAAAATCGCCTCGAACCATACTATAGATTTCATTCGGAAAAAGCGCATCAACGCCCTCTCTCTAGACCGTGGATTCAGCAACGCGGAAGGAGAGCGCATGGAAATCAGCGTCAAAGACGACGGACTGGACCCCATGGAAGCCTTGCAAAAGCAAGAACGGATTGAGCGCATGCGCGAGGTGGTGTCCCAACTCAAAGACCGCTACAGACGGCTGGTGGAATTGCGGTACTTCGAAGAAAAGAGCTACGAAGAAATTTCAGAGGAACTCAACCTGCCCTTGGGCACGGTGAAGGCCCAACTCTTCCGCGCCCGGGACATGATGGCCAAAGTCCTCGAATCCTCGCGGGAAACGATTTGACACCCATGACGGCTTCTGACGTCATCGCCCCCCATTTTCCGGATCTGTCCGAGTCCCAACTTCTCCAACTCGACGCGTTGGCCGAAACCGTCTGGACCTGGAACGCCAAGATCAACGTGATCTCACGCAAGGACCCGCATGTCATGGAGCGTCATGTCCTGCACAGCTTGGGCATCGCCAAAGTGATGCGCTTCCAACCAGGGGCGCGCGTGCTGGACGTCGGCACAGGTGGCGGATTTCCAGGGTTGCCTCTTGCGGTGCTTCATCCGGGGACCGAGTTTCTCCTGTGCGACAGCATCGGCAAAAAAATCAAGGTGGTGGAGGCCGCCGCGAAGGCCGCTGGCCTGAACAATGTGAACGCCCTCCACGCCCGCGCCGAGCACGTTCCTGGTGAATTTGACTTTGTCGTCAGCCGGGCGGTGACCAGGATGGCGGGCTTCTTGGATTGGATTGAAGACAAAATTGCCTCAACCCACAACCACGAATTGGCCAACGGCGTCTTGTATTTGAAAGGTGGTGATTTGACCGAAGAACTTGCCGAAGTGAACGCTCCGCACACCTTGCATCACCTGCGCACTTGGTTCACAGATGCGTTCTTCGAGACCAAGCAGGTCGTCCACGTGGACCTGTCCCGACGGACCGACTGAACATGAAAGAAGGGAACCCTGGGGGCCCCCTTCTTAACCTGCAAGAAAATTGAAACCAACATGACCACTGGCCATGTCACAAGAAAGACGGAGCCTTTTTTCAAGGGTTGCCTGGGCAGATCATTTTTTTTCTTGACCTCGCCGAGAATCCTGGGTCAGCGGGTGAATTTGTACCCCACACCCCGGACAGAGTGGAAGTGCTTGGGGGACTTGGGGTCGCGTTCGTAGGTCTTGCGGAACGCCAGGATGAAGTTGTCGATGGTGCGCGTGGAGGGAAGCACGTCGTAGCCCCACACCATTTGCAAAATGTCCTCTCGGCTGACCACCTCACCTTCTTTGCCGATGAGCAACTTCAAAAGCATGCCTTCACGCTTCGACAGCTTGCGCACCGTGCCGTCGTAGGACGTCGCCTCGAAAGCCAAAAAATCCGCACTGCCCTCGCCGATGATCGCACGCTCGATTTGGGTCCAGGACTCGGAAGGGGTTTGGTCCATCAACCGGTCCAGGCGGAGCAGCAACTCCTCCATCAAGAATGGTTTTCCGAGGTAATCGTTGGCCCCCAACCGAAGGCCCTCCACACGGTCCACCCCTTCGTTTCTGGCGGTCAAAAACAAGATCGGCGTGTCGATGCCTTCCAACCTGGCCGTGCGGCAGACGGCAAACCCGTCCATGCCTGGCATCATCACGTCCAAAATCGCCACGCCGAAGCGCTGCCCACGCAGGGCTTCCAAAGCGTCGGTCCCGTTGTTGACCTCCACCACCTTGTGCCCTTCGCTCTTCAAATTCAGCGCCAACATTTGCCGCAAGGACGCGGTGTCTTCTGCGAGCAGAATGCGAACAGGGCTGGGGTTTGATTGTAATTTTGTCATGATGGACGATGCAAAGATGAAGCGGCTGTCGGAAATCGGAAAAAACACCATCGCGGAGGCCCTCGGCATGGAGTTGACCGACCTGCAGGAAGGCGTGGTGAAAGGAAGGCTGCCCGTGGACTCACGAACACACCAACCCTACGGTTTGTTGCACGGCGGCGCGAGCGTGGTGCTCGCCGAAACGCTGGGCAGCGTGGGCTCGCACTTTCTGGTGGCGGACCAAGGCAAAGGCGCCGTGGGCGTGGAAGTCAACGCCAACCATGTGAAGGGCGTGCGCGACGGCTGGGTGCACGGCACCGCCACGCTGGCCCACAAAGGCGGACGCATCCACGTCTGGAACATCGACATCCGAAACGACGACGGCGAATTGGTGTGCACGTCCCGTCTGACCGTCATGATCGTCCCCAACCGTGGCTGACACCGCACCGCAATTGTGGTGGCGTCCGCCTGGAAGCCGCGACATCCACACCATGGTTCCTGCCTCAGACGGAACCACGACGTTCCACTTCGTGCCGTTTGACCGGGAGGATTCCTCGCCTGCACTGTCCTGGACCGGCCACGTGGTCACGTGTGAAGCCCCTGCCCCGGGAACCCTGTCCTTGGCCCGAAAGCCTCTTTCTCCTTCCACGTCCCAAGAAGAACACGGAACCAACGTGGCTCGGGCGCTGGACGCCATCTCCAACGGGATGTTGGCCAAAGTGGTGGTCTCGCGAGGCCAACAGCGCACGTCGAGCGTGACGCCTGAAGAAGCCTTCGCCAACCTGTGCCAGATGCACCCCAACGCGTTGGTCTACTTGATGCACCACCCGGAAGAAGGCACGTGGTGTGGGGCCACACCCGAGCTCTTGTTGCGCGCCCAACAACACGACGTCGACACGGTGTCTTTGGCGGGAACACGCAGAACCCCGTCCGTGGCCTGGACAGACAAGGAACGTGTGGAACAACAGCTCGTCACCGACCACATCCTCGACGTGTTGGCCCAAAAAGGGGCCACCCACGTCGCGCTTGACGGGCCGAAAGACAAGACCTACGGCGACCTCGTTCACCTCGAAACACGCATCTCGGCCACCTGCCGAGGCGACTTGCACGAGCTGGCCCAAGCCTTGCACCCCACGCCCGCCGTGTGTGGACTCCCGGTCAAAGAGGCGGCCACATTCATTCGCGGCCAAGAATCCCACGACCGGATGTACTACGCCGGGTTCTTGGGGTGGTCCTCCCCACTCGGCTGCGCCTACTACGTGAATCTCAGGTGCGCCACTTGGGGCTTGGAAGGTGTGAATCTGTTTGCAGGCGGCGGCATCGTGGAGGGTTCCTCTGCGGAGGCAGAGTGGCAAGAAACGGAGGCCAAACTTCATTCCTTCGCCCCTGCATTCCTCCCTTGACCGCCCCTACCTTCGAGTCATGGCCGACGCCCAACGACAAACCAGTTCACATCTCGCTGCGGCCATCGTCACGGAAGTGCTCGTCGAATTTGGCGTTCGCCATGTCGTGACAAGTCCAGGTTCCCGCAACGCCCCCTTGGTCATGGCCATGCACCACCACCCTGATTTGGAGGTGCACGTGAGCGTGGACGAACGCGCGGCCGCGCATCATGCCTTGGGTTTGGCCCTGGCCACATTCACCCCTGTGCCCGCCGTGTGCACTTCCGGGACGGCCGCCCTGAACCACGGCCCAGCACTGGCCGAGGCCACCCATGCACGCATCCCGCTCTTGAGCTTGACCGCCGACCGCCCCGCAGACGTGGTCGGACGAGGACACGGGCAATGCATTCGCCAGCATCAAGTTCACAGCTTGCATGCCGTCCATTCAGACGAGTTGGATGCCGCCACGTGCACTGAAGACGCCTTGTGGACGAAAGCGCGCACCGCCCTGCACCAGGCCATGCATGGAGGACCCGGCGACACACCAGGGGGCGTTCACTTGAACGTGCCGTTTCCAGAGCCGCTTTACGATTTGGGACCGGTGCCCACCGCTCCTGAGCTTGATGACACACTGGGGATGCCTGCACCTCGCGTGCTGCAAACTTTGCCTGAATCCTTCCAACGGGCCTTGGCCAGCGGCAAAGCCCTTGTGGTGGCCGGCCCCAATCCAGGACTGACCCACCGCGGCAACCAAAAAATCCACACCAATCTGCCATGCCTGGCCGAATGTGGAAGCGGCGTGCACGGCCCATTGACGGTGCATGGTGGAGAACGCCTCCTCGTGAACGGCGGGCTTCCTGAAGCGCTCCAGCCAGAGGTGGTCCTCACGGTGGGCCTCCCTCCCATGTCCAAGGCCATCCGCCGCGCCCTGGCAGGGCTTCCGCACATGCATGTCAACGGCCAAGGCTGGGACGTGTGGGGCACGTTGCAAGGGGCTTGTGGCCCTGAGGCCCTTGAAGCAACCTGCCCAGAAGACATGGCCTCCACATGGCGCGAAGCGATGCGCACCATGCAAGGCACCCACGACTCGCACCGGACTGGGTGGAGCGATTGGCAGGCCTGGGGTGTGCTGACCGACACCTTGTCTTCGTGGACCGACGGCCATGGACCGCAAGGGATTCATCTTGCCAACAGCGCGTCCGCCAGGTACGCGCAATGGTTCAATTTGGAGGACGCCTCAGGGCCGGGTTGTGTCATCCACGCCAACCGTGGTGTGGCGGGCATCGACGGTTGCACCTCCACCGCGTTGGGATGGCATGCGGCCAAAACCCGCGCGGACCGTGCACACACCACCTGGCTCATCACAGGAGACGTCGCGTTCCACTACGACGCCAACGCCATGCTGTGTTCCCCTTCGCTGAACCGGGAGGGGCTGAAGATTGTCGTCTTCAACAACGGCGGCGGCGGCATTTTCCGATGGCTGCCGGGCAAGACACACGCAGACATGTTTGAGCGCCATTTCGAAACGCCACCCACCCGAACCGTGGCCCAGCTCGCAGCGGCCATGGGCGCGCGCCACCGAACAGCACACAACGACGCCCAACTGCGCGAAGAATTGATGCTCTTGGCAAGCGATTCTGGCTTCGCGGTTTTGGAAATCGTCACACCCAACGAACCAAGTGGCCAGGTGGCGATGGACTACCTCGGTGCGTTCCAACCCAACCCGTCCTCCCCCTGACATGAGTGCATTCCGTTCATGGGCCGAAGCGGCCCGACCACGTACCCTGCCGCTGGCCGTCACATGCGTCCTTCTGGGCGGTGCTTTGGCCAAATCATCTGGGCTCGACGCCGACCAAGATGCGCGGTTTGTCGCCGTGATGATGGGTGCTGGGCTCACGGTCGTCCTGCTTCAAATCCTGGCCAATTTCGCCAACGATTTGGGCGACTTTCAAAAAGGCACGGACACCGCGGCCGAACGCACCGACCGGGCGCTTGCGTCAGGGGCGCTGACAGAATCCGCCATGAAACGCGCCGTCAAAGGAACGGCCATCCTGGCCTTTCTGTGTGGCGTCTCGACCCTCGTCGCGGCATTCCTGGGATCCTCTTCGGCTGCCCTCAAGGCGTTGGGGCTGGGGGCCCTCGGCGTGTTTTCCATTGTTGCAGCAATGCGTTATACGATGGGCCATAAATCATATGGTTACAAAGGACTTGGAGACGTTTACGTGATGTTGTTTTTTGGACCCGTCGGTGTGTTGGGCGTGGGGCTTTTGCTGACCCACGCTGTGGACACCGCTTGGCTGTGGATCGCCCTCTTTTCTGGGTGCATGAGCGTCGCTGTCCTCAACCTCAACAACCTCCGCGACCACGCTTCCGACGCCCTTGCTGGCAAACACACCCTCGTGGTCCGGCTGGGGTTTCGTCGGGCCAAACTGTACCACTTGGCCGTCCTCGGCCTCGGGTGGTCGGCACTGGCCGTGTTCTTCACAACCACGCAGACCGAAGGGGCATGGCGAGGCACCATGTGGTACGCACTTTTGGCCCTGCTGCACGCCCGTCACGCCGTCGACGTGTGGCGTTGCACAGACCCGTCCACGTTGGACCCCGAATTGAAACGCATCGCCCTGTCCACCTTCCTCGTCGCGCTGTTCATGTTCATGGACCAAACCTTGGGCGCATGAACGTGCGCGACCCATGGCCACCCGCCCCGGTCCTTCGCGGGCTCAAGATGGCGGTGCTGGAGCACCCCTTGGTGTTCAAAGTGCCCGCCCGAACGTCCAGGGACACCCTTCGAAACAAACCCACTTGGTTCCTTGTGGCAGAAGACGACCAAGGCCGTGTGGGTGTCGGAGAATGCAGCTTGATCCTGGGGCTTTCCCCTGAAACGGAGGACGTGGCGCGCACCATGCTCCACAGCATCGCGGCCAAAGGCGTCTTGGACGCCATGGCCGTGCCTGCCTCGTGCCCGGCGGTCCGGTTCGCCGTGGAAACGGCGGCGTGGGATTTGGCCCAAGGCGGGACTGGAACCCTGGCGACCTCACCATTTGCTGAGGGAGCGCGGGGCATCGACATCAATGGGTTGGTGTGGATGGGGGACGCCGAATCCATGCGCACCCAATTCGACAGCCTTGTCCAACGCGGCTTCACCACACTGAAATGCAAGATCGGCGCCTTGGATTGGGCGCAAGAGCATGCGGTGTTGCGGGCGTTCCGCAACCGCTTTCCCGCACCAGACTTCACCTTGAGGGTGGACGCGAACGGGGCCTTCAGCAAACTGTCTTCCGGCGACACGGCGCGCAGGCTCGAGGCCTTGGCCGAGCTCGAGGTGCACAGCATTGAGCAACCTCTCATGCCTGCAGACCAGGATGGGCTGGCTGACCTGGCAGACCGAGCCATTGTGCCCATCGCTTTGGACGAAAGTTTGATTGGGGTCACCTCCCTGGCCGACAGAATGAGGTTGCTGGACCACGTGCGGCCGCAGCACCTTGTCCTCAAGCCCTCGCTGGTGGGCGGATTGGACGGGGCCACGGTGTGGTCCAAATTGGCCGAACAACGCGGCATGGGCTGGTGGGTCACTTCCGCCCTGGAATCCAATGTGGGCTTGTCGGCCATTGCGCAATGGGTGGCTGTGCAGCCGGCGGTGGCCGACGCCAAGTCACCTCTGCCTCAAGGTTTGGGCACAGGAGGGCTGTTCACGAACAACATTCCTGGCCAACTCGACGTGAGAGAAGGCCAACTGCACACCGTGTCCCAGTCGGCGAGGGACGAAACCCGCTGGCGCCGTGCCCTTGAGGGCGCGGTCCCGCATGAACCTGGATGCGCCTGCGGCGGCCACCACGACGCGCCATGACCTCAGGCCACATCCAGTGGAACCGACAATCTTGGCCTGCCACCAGCATGGGCGCCAAGGAATTTGGCCGCACCCAAGGCAGGCGGGCGGCGTGGCTTGGAGACGTCGTTGAGGTTTGGCGGCGCTGGTGCGCCGGGGAGGAGCCCGGCCTCGCGGTGACCACCTCCGGAACCACAGGAACCCCCAAACGCGTCCAGCACTCCCGAAACGCCACGGCCTTCAGCGTGGCCCAGACGGCCGAGGCCTTGGGCCTGCGCCAAGGATGCCACGCCGTGTTGGCGCTGCCGACCACGTTTGTGGCAGGCCAGGCCATGCTCGTTCGGGCCTTGGTTGGGCAGTGGCGCCTGACGCTGGTGGAGCCGAGTGCCGCCCCTTCTTGGTCGGGTCCATGCGACTTCGTCGCCATGACGCCCCACCAAACCCAAGGATGGCTGGAACACGGCACAGGATCCGCCACCACCTTGCTGCTTGGCGGAGGGCCGGTGTCCCCTGCCCTGCTTCGGGCCTTGCTGGCGTCACCACGCGTGTCGTTCGTGTGGGAGGGGTTTGGCATGAGTGAGACCCTCACCCACGTCGCCCTGAGGCGCCTGGGCGATGTGCGAGACTTGGCTGCGCCGTTTGTCCCCTTGCCGGGCACGTGCGTCACGGCGGACGCCCAAGGGTGTGCGCGGATTGACGCCCCAGGCCGTGAAGTGCACGGGCTGTCCACGTCTGACCTCGTGGAGATGAAGGACGACGGGTCTTTCGTGTGGCTCGGACGCCGCGACGACGTCGTCAACTCCGGCGGCGTGCTGGTGCATCCCATGGAAGTGGAGCAGGCTTTCCACAACATGTGCCCGGACTGGGTTCAGGACTTTGTGGTGTACGGTCGACCCGACGACACCCTTGGGTTTGAAGTGGTCCTGCGCGTGCAGAGCGATGCGCCCATCGGCGACCTCGAAGGTGCGTTTCTCGCGTGGCGCCGTCAACTCAAAGACCTCCTTGGAACCGCCAAAACGCCCCGCTCCGTGGAGTTGGGCGCGGTGCCCCGATCCGACCGCGGGAAAGTCCTGCGTCGGGCATTGCCGTGACGGGGTTTGGCCCAATTTTGCATCCATGTCTGCACACGCCCGCCCCGTGTTGGTTTTCGCCACACACAACCCCAACAAGGTTCGAGAAATCCAAGAAATGCTCGCCGACCGGTACGAGGTCAAGAGCCTGACAGACATTGGCTGTCACGAAGACATCGTCGAAGACGCCGACACGCTCGAAGGCAATGCCCGCATCAAGGCGCTTCACGTCGTGAAGCACTACGGGATGGATTGCTTTGCTGACGACACAGGGCTGGAAGTGGAGGCGTTGAACGGGGCCCCGGGCGTGTTCAGCGCGCGCTAGGCGGGAACGCATGGGGATGCCGAGGCCAACATGGCCAAGTTGCTCCGTGAGCTTGAACGCGCTGAACAGGCAGGCAACCCGTCGCGTCGGGCGCAATTCCGAACGTCGATTTGCCTCGTTCAGCAAGGTCAAGAGCGTCTGATTGAAGGGGTCTGTCAGGGCCGCATTGAACGCCAACAATCCGGGGCCAAAGGCTTTGGGTACGACCCCCTGTTCACCCCTGAAGGCCACGAGGTGACCTTCGCTGAAATGGATGCCGCGCAGAAGAACGCCATCAGCCACCGCGGCAAAGCGGTGCGCGCCATGCTCGATCACTTGCTCGCGTGATTGTGGAAAAGCCCCTTGAATACTTGGGGTTTTTTGGTGGAGCAGGCAGGCATAAGGTGCATGGGACGTCGCATCTTTGACCTGATGAATTACCTTGATTTTGAAGAGCCGATCAAGACGTTGCGCGAGCAGCTTGACCAGGCGAAAGAGATCCAAGACAAGAACGACCTCGACATGGCCACCACCGTCGAGGAGTTGGAGGTGAAGATCCAGGAAGTCATCCAGGAGATTTACGGCAAACTCACCCCCTGGCAACGCGTCCAAGTGAGCCGCCACCCGGACCGCCCCTACACCCTGGACTACATCCAAGCCTTGACGGACGGAAACTTCCTCGAATTGCACGGGGACCGCACGGTGAAGGACGACAAGGCCATGGTCGGAGGGTTGGGTGAGCTCGACGGCCGCCCCGTCATGTTCATTGGTCAGCAGAAAGGCGCCAACACCAAAATGCGCCAGTACCGGAACTTCGGCATGGCCAACCCTGAGGGGTACCGCAAGGCCCTGCGTCTGATGAAACTCGCCGAGAAGTTCAACGTCCCTGTGGTGACCTTGATTGACACCCCTGGAGCTTACCCTGGGCTGGAAGCCGAGGAGCGCGGACAAGGCGAGGCCATCGCACGCAACCTCCTTGAAATGTGCCAACTGCAAGTCCCCATCCTGTGCATGGTGATCGGCGAAGGGGCCTCAGGAGGTGCGCTCGGCATCGGCATTGGCGACAAGGTGTTCATGATGGAAAACACCTGGTACAGCGTCATCAGCCCCGAGTCGTGCTCGAGCATTTTGTGGCGCTCTTGGGACTTCAAGAAGCAGGCGGCTGAGGCCCTCAAACTCACAGGGGAGGACATGAAGGGCCTGGGGTTGGTGGACGACATCGTACCGGAACCCCTCGGCGGTGCCCACGCCAACCGAGAAGAGACCTTCGCCACTGTGAAAAACCTGCTCATCACAGAACTCGATAAACTTCAAAAACTCAACGCCGACAAACGGGTCAACAGCCGCCTCCGCAAGTTCTCCAACATGGGGGTCGTGGCTGGCTGATTTCTGTCCTTGAGTTGGTTACTTTTGTACTGAATTCACAACACACATGCGCATTCTTTCTACCCTTTTGGCATCCGTGCTTCTCGCGGGATGCAGCCTGCCCAAAATGATCAAAACGGTGGAGGAGATCAACCTCGAGGTGACTCCTTCTCCCGTCGTGCTTCAAGGCAACGACGTCACCATCGACATCACAGGAACTTTCCCTCCGAAATATTTCGCGAAGAAGGTGACCGTGGAAGCCACCCCCTACCTCGTGTGGGAAGGCGGTGAAGTGGCGTTCGAGTCTGTCAACTTCCAAGGCGAAGATGCCGCCGGCAACGGCACCGTGGTCAGCTGGGAGAACGGCAAGTCGTTCAACTACACCTCCGCCGTCACCTACGTCGGCGAGATGAAGGACAACGCCCGCTTGGAGTTGCGCATGTCTGGCGCCCAAGGCGACAAGACTGGCGAGTTTGGCGCCATCACCCTCGCCAAAGGGGTCTTGGCCACCCAGGACTTGATCCAACCTGACGAAGCGTTTGTGATCGCGCCCGACAACTTCCAACGCGTCATCACCTACGTGCAGGACTTGACCTTCAACTACGGCTACCAGAGCAGTGCCGTCAAGAGCGCCGAGTACCGCGACGAAGATTGGAAAGCGACCAAGGATTTGTTTGCACTCGCTGCGTCTGCAGACAGCGTCAACGTGATTGGCGTGACCACCACATCGTACGCGTCACCTGAAGGTGAGATTTCCTTGAACGAGGACCTCGCCATGGACCGCGCCAAGTCCGCCAACAAGGCCGTGACCCGCGAATTGGGTCGCAAGAAGTTGAACCTGGACGACGAAGCCGTTCGTGCCGAGCCCAAAGGTGAGGACTGGGAAGGATTCAAGAAGGCCATGCGCGCCTCGGACATCGCAGACAAGGATTTGATCTTGCGTGTCCTCGAGATGTACAGCGACAAGAACAAGCGTGAGGAGGAAATCAAGAACATCGCGAAGACCTACAAGGAAATCGAGAACAACATCCTCCCCGACCTCCGTCGCAGCCAGGTCGGCATCACCTACACCGTGGAAGGTTACACGGATGAGGAGTTGGTGGACCTCGCCAAAGGCAACGCCGACATCTTGACCGTGGAGGAATTGCTCTTCGCAGCCACCTTGTTCGACGATTTGAACGACAAGTTGGAAGTGTACCAAAACACCGCCCGCGTGCACGCCAACGACTACCGCGGCCACAACAACGTAGGGGTCGTGTTGACCGACCTCGGTCGCATGAAGCAGGCTGAAGAGGCCTTCAACGCAGCCAAAGCCTTGGCCAGTGGCAACGGCGTGGTGAACACCAACCTCGGCGCCATGGCCCGTCAGAACGGCGACGTCGAAGGTGCAGCATCGTACTACGGCAAAGCCAGCGGCGGTGCGGAATTGAGCTACAACAAAGGCGTGTTGGCCATCGCACAAGGCGATTATGGACGTGCCATCTCAAGCATGGGTGGCAGCGCCACCTTGAACTTGGCCCTGGCCAAGATCTTGAATGGCGACGCCAACGGCGCCCGCACCACCTTGCAAAACGGGGACTCCGACAGCGCCATTGCCGACTACCTGTTGGCCGTGTGTGCCGCCCGCCTCGACGACGCTGCTGGTGTGCGCAAGCACATTCGTGCCGCCATCAACAAAGACGCATCCTTGCGCAACCGCGCACTGAGCGACCTCGAATTCCGCAACCACAAGGAATCCCTCATCAACTGAGGCCATTCCGGTTGACCCCATTGAAAAAGCCCGGCCAGTTGGCCGGGCTTTTTGTTGCCTTGCATGTTCAGGCTCAGGCGTGTCTCAAATGAAGGGCCGCCTGCCACAGCACCACGCCGGCGCACACGCTGACGTTGATGCTCTGCTTCACGCCGTACTGGGGCATCTCCAACACGACGTTGCAGAGGTCCAGCACTTCTGGCGACACGCCGCGCACTTCATTGCCAAGCACCAAGGCCCATTTCTCGTTTGAAGCGGGCTGCCACTCGTGGAGCCACGTGCTGACGTCGGCCTGTTCCACGGCGGCCACCTTCCACCCTTCCGCTTGAAGGGAGTGCACCGCATCCAAGGTGTTGTCCCATGGCCGCCACGGCACGTGGCCGCTGGACCCCAGGGCGCTCTTCAAGATGTCGCGGTGCGGGGGATGACACGTGATGCCACACAGGTCAAGTCCCTCGATTCGGAAGGCGTCGCCTGAACGAAAACAGGCGCCCACGTTTTGGCCGCTGCGGACGTTGTCCAGCACCAGCCGGATGGGCATGCAAGCCGCACTCGCATACGACTCGGCGGCGATTCGCTCCCCTTTCCCAGAAGCCGTGGCCATCAGCGGATGTGCAACGAATAGGGCAAACGAGCCTGAATGGCGTCGCCCGTCTCGACCATGCGGCGCACCTGCCAGAGTTCGCGAAGCATGGCTTCGTCCACCCCGGTCAACCCCATGGCCTGGAGACCCAACTCGGCCCCGGTCAAATCCTGGATGAAGGTTTCGAACGGATCGCCTGCCTCGGGAAGGGCGACGCGGTCGACGTCTTCCAAGGCAATGTCTGCCAGAGCTGCGGCATGCGCCACGGCGTCTTCCAAGTCGCCGAGTTCGTCCACCAACCCCTTGGCCAAGGCATCTGCCCCAGTCCAAACGCGGCCGCGCGCCACCTCTTCCACTTCCGCTTGGGTCATGCCACGACCCTCGGCCACCCTGGAGGTGAAGGTGTCGTAGACGTCGGTCACGCTTTCGTTGATGGCCGCCAACGTCACCGCATCCGGCGCAAACATGCCGTCGGGTTGACCGGCGTGGTCGTGAAGGGCCACTTCGTCGAACGTGATGCCGGCGTGCTTCTCCAACATGCCTCCCAGGTTCGGGATCATGCCAAACACCCCTATGGACCCTGTGATGGTGGTCGGGTTGGCGTAAATGCGGTCTGCGGCGCAACTGATGTAGTACCCGCCTGACGCCGCGAGGTCGCTCATGCTGACGACAAAGGGCTTGCCGGCTTCTTTGAGCAACATGGTCTCGCGCCAAATCACGTCGCTGGCCAAGGCGCTGCCGCCTGGGGAATTCACCCGCAACACCACCGCTTTGACGTCGTCGGCCTCACGCGCCTCACGCAACGCCTCGGCCGTGGTTTCTGACCCGATGGTCGCGTTGTCTCCTTGACCGCTCTCAATCGCCCCGACCGCATAGATCACGGCCACGTTGCCTCCAAGGTCGTCGCTGTCCCCGTCCTCTTCTTCCGATTCGACTTCCTCCAGCACCTTGGCCAACGCGTCCATGCCACCCAAGAACCGCTCCTCCAGCGTGTACTCGCCGAGGGAGATGAAGGAAGGCTCTTCGCCGTCCAGCTTCTCTTCCAGAAGGGCGGTCAATTCGTCTTCGTACAGCAAGCCGTCCACCAACATGGCGTCCACGGCGTCTTGCGGGCTTCGGATGGTCAAGTCGTTGGCGAGCGCGTCCAATGTGCCAGGCTCCAAGCCCCGTGCACCTTCCACGTCGGAGGCCATGTCTTGCCAAAAGCCCGAGAGCAAGGCCCGGGTCTGTTCCCTGTTGGCGTCGCTGAAATCCTTGCGTAAGTAAGGTTCCACCGCGCTCTTGTATTTGTTTCCAGGGCCACGCACCACGGTGACGTCGATGCCCAGCTTTTCGAACATGCCTGGGTAGAACATGCTCTGGCTGCGGAGGCCGTTGAGGGTCATCCCACCCTGGGGGTGCAAGTACACCTCATCAGCCGCGGAGTTGAAGTGCAGCGCACGCTGGCTCATGCTCTCGCTCCAGGCCACAATGAACTTGCCGCTGTCCTGGAGGACGTCCAACCCAGCGCGCAAATCTTCCATCATGCTGGGCATCACAGCCACATCGGCCACGTTGAGCAACACACCTTGAATTTGGTCGTCGCCCGCGGCGCGGTCAAACGCATCCAGGATTTGGTTCAGACCCAACTGCATGCTGGGCTCCAGGCCTCCTGCGAGGCTGAATGAAAACGGGGAGTCTCCTCCGCCCCGCTCCACGATGGGCGCCTCCATGGTCACCCTGAGGACGTTGGCGTCGTCGAGGTCCAAATCTGGGCCAGCAGACGCTTCCACATCGGCGAACGCACCCACGATGCCCCCAACCAACACGCCAACAAAAATGAAGATCAACACGGTGCCTGCCACGAGCAAGCCCAACGTCGACCCGATGGCCGAACTCAAGATGTTTTTTCCAAATGACATGCCCCAAATTTAACACCTCATGCCAGCCCCTGGCTACCTTCGAACGACAATGAATGTGAGAACAGTCTACTTGGGGTTGGGCACAAATCTGAGCGACCGGCATGCCTGGCTCGACCAAGGGCTGGCGGCGTTGGAAGAGGCGTTGGTGGCGCGGAAGTCCGTCCAATCCATGTCCATGTCACCACGCTACCAAACGGAGGCCTGGGGCATGGCTGAAGGCACGCCTGCGTTTCTAAACATGGTGGTTGGGGTGGACACCGACATGCCGCTGGACGGATTGCTTCGCGTGCTCCTCGACATCGAACGCGAGCACGGCCGCGTCCGCGACGCCAGCGCGGCGGGCTACCTCAACCGCACGTTGGACATGGACATCTTGTGCACCTCCGAGGGAGAAACTTCGCGCACGGACGACTTGGCGGTGCCCCATCCCAGGATGATGTCGCGACGGTTTGTGTTGCAGCCCTTGGCGGACCTCGCCCCCGACTTGAAGGTGGAAGGGCAAACGGTGCGCAAGGCCCTGGAGGCTTGCCCTGTCAAGCCAGAAGTCGTGCCTGTCGCCACCCCATCTTGACCTACCTTCCAGACGTGTATTCAAGCATTGCAATCGAAGGAGGCATCGGCGCCGGCAAGACCACGTTTGCGACGTGGTTGGCGAAGGAGTTGGGGGCTGAACTGATGCTTGAGCGCTTCGAGGAAAACCCTTTCCTCGAGAAATTTTACGACAACCCAGAAGCGCATGGCTTCAGTGTGGAGCTGTCGTTTTTGGCAGACCGGTACAAGCAAATGCAATCCGCCATCCGCGGTCGGAATTTGTTCAAGCAGCGAATCGTGTCGGATTACAGCTTTGTGAAGAGCTTGATTTTCGCCAAAGTCAACCTGCCCAAAGACGAATTCAACCTGTTCAAAACCATGTTCACCATGATGCACGCCCAGCTCCCTCAGCCGGAGGTGGTCGCCATCCTGGACCCAGGCAGGGTGCGGCAGGAAGCCCAGATTGTGAAACGGGGTCGGTCCTACGAGCAAGCACTTCCCGAGGGTTATTTGGACCGCGTGGCGGCAGGCTACGCCTCCCATTACAAGCATGCACGTGGCTCTCGGATCCTTTGGATCGACACGTCCGACTTGGACTTTGTGGCCCAACCCCAGGCCCTTTTCCAGTTGAAAGACGCCGTGCTCGCGCCACGCAAGCCTGGGGTGCACCGCTTCAAAGTGACGGCCTCATGAAAAGACCCGCGGTCGTCCAGCCCGACTTGAACCCCCTTGTCGATGTCGCCGCCCTCCCCTCTGTGGAAGAGGAACGTCTGACGTCCCTGCCCCGGGCGTACGCCAAGGCCCGAGCCCTGGTGTACGGGTTGACGGTTGCACTGACTGGCCTGGCGTGGGTGGCCCCGTGCATTTGGCTCTCCATGCTGGAGGGCGAACAAGGTCCCCCGGCCGCGTTGTGGTGGGCCTTGGGCGGGGCCTGGACTGCGGTGATGGCGCTTTGGGGGCTGGAAGAACGCATGGGTTGGCCCCTGCGCGGGTTTTTGGTCCGGCAACAAGATGTCGTGTACCGGTCAGGGTGGTGGACCACCCAAGTGGTGGCCGTGCCCTTTTCTCGGATTCAACACAGCGAAATTCAGCAAGGGCCTTTGGGAAAATGGCTGGGGTTTTGCTCGCTGAAATTGTTCACGGCTGGCGCATCGGGGGCCAACCTCAACATCCCTGGACTGCCACCTGAGGCTGCACGAAACATCCGCCAACTGCTTGAAGCCAACCGAGGTGTTTGACCGTCCCCAAAGACAACACGCGCTCGGGTTGCTGATTCTGATTGGGTGGCAAGCCCAAGCGCTGGTGCGCTCGACGTGGCCTGTTTTCGTGGCCTTTTACTTCCAAGGCGACCGGGACGCCCGGTTTTTCATTTGGGCCATCGGGGCAGGGTGCGCCTTGACCTTTTTGGGCGCGGTGTTGCACTTCGCGCGCTTCACATTTCACTTGAAAGATGACCAACTCCATGTCCGGAAAGGCGTGTTGGTCCGCGACAAGGTGAACATCCCCCTGGACCGCGTGCAAGCCGTCCACGTCGAACAAAACCTCTTGCAACGTCTGTTCAAGGTGTGCGGCTTGAAAATCGACACGGCGGGATCCGCGGGAAGCGAACTGGTCATCCACGCCTTGCCGTGGGACGACGCCCATGCCCTGCGCAGCCGTTTGCTTCAATCCGCCCAAGTCACAACCGCTGGGGTCGAGGACGAACCACGCCCTGTCGACACCGACACCCCCAACCTCGTCGCCGCCCTGGACACCGCCACGTTGTTGAAGGTGGGGCTCTCCCAAAATCACCTTTCGAAAATTGGGTTCGCCATCGGGGGTTTGTTGACGTTTCAAGGGGTGGCCTGGGAAGTCGTGGCAGAACTGTGGCAACAGGTGCCGTCACTCTACAGGACGTTGTTGTTGTTTCTGTCGCCCTTGCTCTTGGTGCTCTCCCCGGTGGTCATCGCCGCGGTGTCGGTGTTGATTTCGGTGGCCACCTCGGTGGTGAAGCACTGGAAACTTCGGGTTTGGGTGGAAGCAGACGAAGAACCGACCAAGCGTGCCCTTCACCTGACCCAAGGCCTGCTGAACCGACAAAGCATGCAAGTTCCCCTGCACAAAGTGCAATGGGTGATGTGGGAGAACACTTGGATTCGAAGGCAATTCGGATTCGACACGTTGCACGTGCGTCAGGCGTCTGCCGGGGGCGCTGGCCCCGCCATTGGAGGGCTGAAATTGACCATCCCCGCGGTGGATGACACACCCACCCGATCGTTTGAGGGCCTGGTGTTTCCCACGTGGCCCGAGCGCCGCTTGGTCACGCTGCGTCCCATGGCCTACGCCTTCTGGATGAGGTGGTTGAAACGAACCTTGCTCTGGTCGCCACTTGCCTTGCTTGCGGCATGGAACTTCGGCTGGGTTGTCGGCCTGACAGCCCTGGGGGGATGCGCAGCGTGGACGTGGTTCTGGGCCCGTGCTTGGCACCGCGGCATGTGGGCCACCACCGACGGACGCCACGTGTCGGTGCACCGCGGGTGGCTGTTCCGCAAGCGAGTCATGGTCGACTGGACCAAACTTCAAGCCGTCCAATTCACCCAAAACCGCATCCAAGCCCGACGTGGTGTCGCGCACCTGACGTTCCACACAGCCTCCGGGGTGGCGGTCTTGCCTTACCTCCCCACCTCCATGGCGTTGCAGATTCGGGACTTGGCCTGCGCCCAGGTGAACGGCCACCGTGGGGCATGGATGTGATTTGACAAGGCGTCACCTCCTATTTTCGCGCCATGAAAACCTCCACGCTTCTCCTCACTTTGACCTTGGGATGCGCCGTGGGCAGCTTCGCCCAAAACGAGCCCATCTCCCTCAGCACCGAAGTCACCACGACCTATTACACAGACGGGTCGTCCCAATCCAATTCGCGCATGCTCTTTTACGTGGGCGACGGATCGGCCCAACGGATGGGGTTCATCGGGGCGAGGCTCAAGCCGCACCTCAACCAAGCCCCCGAGGTCCAAGCGAACTACAAGTCGTTTCGCGCATGGGGCCTGGCCAGCCAAACATTGGCCTTGACCTGCAGCGCCACCCTCATTGCCGCCATTTTCGCAGAGGACCCTGAGCCTGCATCCGGCCAAGGTGAATTGGCCGCGCAAATCGGCCATTACAAATGGGGCATCCTTTCCGGCGTGGCGTATTTGACCACCGGCATGATTGCCTCGAGCAAGCTGGAAAAGACCATCGACACCCACAACGCGGTGATCAGCCCCACCTTGTCCAGCCATGGCGTGGGCGTTCAACTCCAATTCTGATTCCATGATTCGCACATTTCACCTCATCGGGTTGGCCCTGGCAGTGGCATTGACTGCGGGCACCTCGGCCCAAGCCCAAACCCGAACCGCCGTCTTCGAGGACGGCAACAAACTCGATTACAACGTCTTGAGCGAGTCTCCGGACGACCTCAAACCCATGTGGCTGCACTGGGGCACCTTCTCGGAGGGCGCTTTGTACGGGGCCCAAATCGACAAGTGGATCCCCGGGAAAGCACGGATTCAATTCACCACAAGTTTGGCCGGATCCAACCTGCTCATGCCGAACGAAGATTCCCTGTTCGTGGACGGCACGCGTCCAGCAGGCCGGTCCTGGCGGTTGCGCGGGCACGTCTTCCTGTCCTCATGGACCAAGACCAAAACCAAGCGCCTCTCCCTCCAAAGCAAGTCCACTGGGTACAACGAAGTGACCCGCTACACCGTGGAAATGGACGTGCCTCGCACGAGTTACCTCGCCTTCCACGGCGGCGTGAGCTACCAAAACCTCGCGGCGGTGGAATCCGTGAGTTACGGCGAATTGGCGCTCGGCGTCAGCCTGGTCCGTGCCCGTCACATCGACTTCGAGGTCTACGACGAAGGCAAGTCCGGTGCGGTCCGTCAGCGAGGCGGATCGTTCATGGAGCTCTATGCGGACGCCCTCATCTTCAACAACCCCGCCCCTTTCTTGCTTTCCACCCAAGAGTACTTTGAAGAGGATGGTCTTGAGGCCCGTCCTGTGGGCATGGAAATCGCCTGGAAAGGCGTGGCCACCGCCACGGGCAAGGGCGGCTTTGGGCTCTGGTTGAAGGCGGGCATGATGGTTGGACCTTACCGCACCACCGGCGTGTTCGGCGGAGGCTTCTCCTTCGCCTTGATGGACGACGCACGCCAAATCTGACTGGCCCATGCGTCTTCTCCACATCGCATGCATTCTTGCACTCCCCCTCATGGCGGGTTGCTCCGCCCTGAACGTCCAAACCCACCTCAACGTGGAGGGAACGGCCGAAGGCACCACGGTGGAGCGCGACGTCTCGGTGGGAGAAGACGGGGTCACCTGGCGTGATGTGACGGACGGCCAAGACGATATTTCACTGTCCAACCACGAAGGCTACCACCTCATCCGTTGGCAGGCCGAGGGACATTTTCCCGAGGTCGTGCCCTTGCTGCCCGAGCGGCGCAACCCACTCAAGTTCCTGGACGTCAGCACGTTGCTTGGAGGCGCAGCGCTGATGGGTCGGGGCATCGCCAACGAGAGCAACGGCACTGGGCCAAGCGACCCGGCGTGGCAAATTGGCGGTGGATTCTTCACTGCCTTTTTTGGCGGACTTGGGTTGATTGTCCCGCCCAAAAAAGTCTTCGACAACACGCTTCAAGCTCCTGAACTCCTCCCCATGCCGTCCCGCCAAGAGGACGAGCCGGAGGTGTCGGTGCACGCGGTGGATTTGGCCTTGGATACGGGCGACTACAAGTGGCGGAATTACCGTGACTTGAAGGCGTTTGAAGGCCGGCGCGCCTACTACAGCAGTCAGCTTGACGAAGCCTTCCTGCTCGAAGACAGCAACCTCGACGACGAGGTTCAACGCGTGTTTGAGCAGACCCAATGGATGCCTGAAGACGGCGACCAAGCGGACAACGCCGTGGCCATCCACGGGCGGTTGACCGAGGTGGTGGAGCACCGGGTGGGTGCGTTGATGCGGTACCAACTCGAGTCAGACTGGGCCGTGCACAACCCCTACGGCATCGCCACCGACACGCTGCACATCACCAGCTGGTCGACGTGGTCTGGGTATGTCGTGGGCGCTGGCATGCGCAGGGATTTGGTCAGCGAGGGCCTGAGTTTCGCGGCCGTTCAAGCCTTGGGGACAGAGGAAACCACCTGGCCGTGGCGAGCCAAGGCGGACGAGGATTTGGAGACCGAGTGGAAAAGCACCTGGGACACCCTCACGGTTCGGCCAGCTACCGAGGCGGGCAAGGTGTCCAAGGCCTTGCCGTCGGTGGTCACTGTGAAGGGAGAACGTAGCTTCGGGAGTGGGTGCATTGTGGACGAGGCTGGGTACATCGTGACGAACCATCATGTGGTGGACGACAGCTCCGACGTGTGGACCGTGCGCTTCCACGACGAGCGAGAACTTCCAGCAGAACTCGTGCGTTGGGACCCCGTGCGGGACCTGGCCCTGCTGAAAGTCGACACGCTGGGGTTGCAGCCCTTGGCGTGGTGCACGGAAGTGCCTTCCGTGGGCGACGAGGTGTACGCCATCGGAACCCCCTTTGAGGAGAGCTACGACGCCACCGTAACCCGCGGCATCCTCTCGGCGAAACGTGGCAGCGATTCCTACCAAACCGACGTGGCCATTTCCCCCGGCAACAGCGGAGGCCCCCTCCTCAACGACCAGGGAGAACTGGTGGGCGTGGTGAACGCCAAAGTGGTGGCCAAGGGCGTGGAGGGCATCGGCTTCGCCATCCCCCTTCACGAACTGCTGCCGGGCCTCTGGCTCACGCGCTGACGCGAGGTTGGCGGTGTTGATCTGAAAAGTAACTTCGGAACGATGAAAAACTTGACCAGTTTTTGGATGCTGTCGTTGTGTTTGGGCACCTTATGGGGCCAGGTCGACGACGAGTTTTGGTTCGTGGCGCCAGAGGTGATTTCTGGGCACGGAGACCTGCCCATCTACCTTCGTTTCGCCACATTCGACGTCCCTGCCGACGTCACAGTCGACATGCCGGCCAACGACGCGTACGACGCGTTTGAGTTCACCATTCCCGCGTCGAGTGCCTACAGCCTCGACCTCACCTCCTTGGTGTCCGTTCACGAGAATCAACCTTTCAACGAGGTGTTGGACAAAGGGGTCCAAATCACCAGCTCGGCCGCCGTGTC
The DNA here is from genome assembly GCA_965658045.1 of uncultured Flavobacteriales bacterium. Classification (GTDB taxonomy): domain Bacteria; phylum Bacteroidota; class Bacteroidia; order Flavobacteriales_D; family Sanyastnellaceae; genus UBA11663. Next base: position 43,302 of record CBFHQO010000072.1, read on the forward strand.
CGCATATTATGAGGTGAGCCACGTCAACAACCCGGACATTTTTGCATTGAAAGGCGACAACGCCTTGGGGACTTCCTTTCACCTGCCGTTCCAAAACTTCACCGACAACGGGTTCAACACCACCTCTGGGTTCGACATTGTCGCGACGGAAGCCAACACGGTCGTGACCATCACGCCCACCCAGGATCTCATTGGTCACCCTGCTGGCGTTCCCTTCGAAGTCAACTTGCCGTCTGCGGGTTCCACGTACTCAGGCCGGGCTTCCGGGTCGGGGGCCGCAGACCATGCGACAGGCACCACCATCACGTCCAATTTGCCTGTGGCGGTCACGGTGCACGACGACTCCGCCAGCGGCGCCATGTTCGGTGGAGGCTGTCTCGACCTCATGGGAGACCAAATCGTCCCCGACCAAGTGCTCGGTACAGAATACGTCGCCGTCCATGGCTACTTGGGGGGAGACGACCGGCTTCAGATTGTCGCCACGCAGAACAACACCACCGTCACAGTCGACGGCGCCACGGTGGCCACCCTGCAAGCCGGACAGTCCCACAGCCACACGCTGAACACGCCCTCGGCGTTCATCGAGGCGTCGGCCCCTGTGGCCATCTGGCAATCGACGGGCTTCGGATGCGAACTCGGTGGGGCCCAATTGCCCAGCGTCAAATGCACAGGGTCCTCCTCGACCGTCTTCGTGCGCTCCACAAGCGAGACCATGCGTTTGAACATTCTGGTGCCCAATGGAGGACAAGGCGATTTCCTCTTCAACGGCAACGCCGGCGTGATCAACGCGGGAAACTTTGCGCTGGTGCCTGGAAACACCGACTGGATGTTTGCGCAGGTGACAACCCTGGAAGGTCAAATCCCCGTCGGCGAAGCCACCCGAATCGAGAACACCTCCACCCCGTTTCACTTGGGCATCATCAATGGCGGAGCCTCGTCTGGCACACGATTCGGCTACTTCTCGGACTACGGCGCGCTGAAGTACGAGACGTCTTACCAGCAATTGAACCCCTGTTTGGGGGACCCGCTTGAACTCGCCGTCAACCCCATTGAAAACGGATTGTACCAATGGACGGGCCCCAACAACTTCTCAGCCACAGGGCTGGAGGTCAACGTGGGCATCGCCAACACGAACACTGCCGGCATCTACGTGGTGCAGGGCTACACCGGAGAATGTGAGATCGAAAACGATTCGTTGGAGGTCGTGGTTCACCAGCCCCTGGCTCCGCCCTTGCTGAGTGGGGACATCGAAACGTGCGAAGGGTTGACCATTTCCATGGGGGCCGATTCCGAAGACGTCCTGTGGACGGGGCCTGACGGCTTTGAAGCCCAGGGTCAATTTGTCGTCATCGACAACGTCACAGTGGGCGACGCTGGGGTCTACACGGCGACGCTCAACGACCCCTACTGCCCCCCTGGCGCGGAGAGCTCTTTGGTGGTGACCGTGGCCACGGACGAAGACCTCGCCATTGTGTGGGAAGACGACCGCGAATTCTGCCAAGGAGAAGAGGTCGTCATCGGCTTGCCCTCAGAAGTCTTCGGCTCACCTGAGATCAACTGGGTCTTTTACGAAGAGGGTGTGGACGAGCCTGTGGTTCTGGCCACAGGTCAAGACGCGACCGTCACGTCGGCGGGCATGCTCGTGGTGGAGGCATTCTCAGAGCCCCCGTGCGTGGTGCGCTCGGAGGGCATCATTCACATCACGTACGCCGATTGCGATTTGGTCATTCCCAACGTGATCACCCCTGGCGACGACAACCTGAACAAGCGGTTCAAGGTGACCAACCTCAACCAGTTCCCCAACTCCACCATCCAGATCTTCAACCGGTGGGGCCAAGAGGTGTTCAGCCACGACGACTTCGGAAGCACGAGCGGATGGTTGCCAGACCAGGACCTCTCCGAAGGGGCGTACTACTTCGTATTGCACGTGGCGCGCACAGACCAAGTCATTGGCGTGCAGACGGAGAATGGGGTGACGACCTACGACCAACCTGGGGCCATCGACCTCCACGGGTCATTCATGGTCTTCTGGTAAGTCGAGCAAGTTCCCGCTTTCCTTGGCATCGAGGGTGCCGACATCTTTCAAGCGTCGCTGCATGACGTTCGTGCGTGTGCTCCTCAGGTCTTCCAACGATTTCTTGGCGGTGGTCAACTGTTTGTCCACCTTGTCCAATTGGTCGGAGAACTTGCCAAACTCGGTCTTGACGGCCTCCAAAATTTTCCAGACTTCGCTGCTCCGCTTGGTGACCGCCAACGTGCGGAAGCCCATTTGAAGGCTGTTGAGGAGCGCCGACATCGTGGTGGGGCCTGTGACCGTGATGCGGTGCTTGCGCTGCAGGGTTTCAAAAATCCCTGGATGGCGCAACACCTCGGCGTACAAACTCTCAATGGGCAAGAACATCACCCCAAAGTCGGTCGTGTACGGCGCCTCGACGTATTTCTCAGAAATGTCCTTGGCGAACTTCTCCAACGTCAAGGCCAGGGCCTTCTCTGCCGCACGGATCGCGTCCAAATCGCCCCCCTCACGCGCCTCAAGCAACGTCTCGTAGCCCGTGAGCGGGAACTTCGAGTCGATGGGCAACCACACCGTGTCGTCCTCTGAATTGCCCGGCATCCGGATGGCAAACTCCACCCGCTCACCCGACCCCGGCCGGGTGGCGATTTCCTGCTCGTATTGCTCTCGCGGAAGAAGTTGTTCAATGATGTTGCCCAATTGGTACTCTCCAAGGATGCCCTTGGTCTTGACGTTGGTCAGCACCTTTTTCAGGTCTCCCACCCCACTGGCGATCGTTTGCATCTCCCCCAGCCCCTTGTGCACGAGCTCCAGCCGTTCGCTCACCAGCTTGAAGCTTTCGCCAAGGCGTTTCTCCAAGGTGTCCTGCAACTTCTCGTTCACCGTCTTGCGCATCTCCTCCAGGCGCTTTCCGTTGTCCTCCCGGATCTCCTTCAGCTGCTTCTCAATGGTGCTTCGAACGTCCTTCACCGCGTCCAAGCTGGCCTTGCCTTGGCCGTCGAGCTGCTTGAGCAAATCTGCAAACTGCTGACGAAGGGCCTCTTGTTGGGCTTTGGCGTCCTCGTCCAAGTGCTTCTCAAATGCGGCCAAGTTGTTCCTCAATTCTTCCCGCTGCGCCTGCGCAAGCTCCGCCGTTTCCTTCCGATTCCGGGCGAATTCATCCCGCAATTGCGCATCCTGCGCGTCGAGCTTGTCCTTCATCCTGTCCCACCCGTGGGCGTTTCCTTGGGAAGCCACCATGGACGACGACATGCGCCAAACAAGCACACACACCACGGCAGAACACAAGGCGGCAAGGATGGACAAGACTTCAGGCATGGACTTGGGATTGGGGTGGAACCAAAACTACACCTTCAACGTCACCCGCCAAGGAGATGTTTTTTCACGGCAACAAAAAAGCCAGACGAATGACCTGGCTTTTTTGAAAGGCGGTGACGGGAGGGTCACTTTCCGAGGACCTCGGCCATCTTGGAACCGATGTCCGCAGGGCTGTCCACGACGTGGATGCCGCACTCGCGCAATACGCGCTTCTTGGCTTCGGCCGACTCGTCCTCGCCCGACACGATGGCCCCGGCGTGGCCCATGGTACGGCCCTTGGGGGCAGTCACCCCGGCGATGAAACCCACGACAGGCTTGATGCCGTTTTCTTGAATCCAACGGGCCGCCTGAACCTCGAGGTCGCCGCCGATTTCCCCGATCATCACGATGCCCTTGGTCTCGTCGTCCGCCATGAGCAACTTGACCGCCTCGAGGGTGGTGGTGCCGATGATGGGGTCGCCACCAATGCCGATGGCCGTCGTTTGACCGAGGCCAGCCTTGGTGCACTGATCCACCGCTTCATATGTCAGCGTGCCTGACTTGGACACGATGCCCACCACACCTGGCTCGAAGATGAAGCCGGGCATGATTCCGACTTTGGCCTGACCTGCTGTGATGATGCCTGGGCAGTTGGGGCCGATCAACGTGCAATCTCGGCCGTCGATGTACGCCTTCACTTTCACCATGTCCGCCACAGGGATGCCTTCGGTGATGGCCACGATGACCTTGATGCCCGCGTCTGCCGCCTCCATCAAAGCGTCCGCTGCAAATGCAGGCGGCACGAACACGATGCTCACGTCCGCCCCCGTCTCGGCGACGGCCTCGGCCACGGTGTTGAACACAGGACGGTCCAAGTGCGTCTGTCCACCCTTGCCAGGGGTCACGCCCCCCACGACGTTGGTGCCGTACTCAATCATTTGGCCTGCGTGGAAGGTGCCTTCACCTCCTGTGAAGCCTTGAACGATGATTTTGGAATCGCGGTTGACGAGTACGCTCATGTCGATGTGGTAGAGTTGCGGCGATTGGTCGCCTCATGTTGTGAATGCGCGGCAAATTTAGGCCAAATTCGCGCCATGAACTCCCCCCTTCGCGACGCCGTGGACGGCGCCACCATTTGCGCCATTTCCACCGCCCCCGGGGCAGGCGGAATCGCGGTCATCCGGGTGTCTGGCGACCACGCCCTCGAGCTGGGTTCCAAGGTGTTCTCCAACCCCTTGGCTGACGTGACCGACCGTTCTGTCGCGTTTGGGAAATTCAAGAACGCCGCCGGCGACACCCTGGATGAAGGGCTCGCCCTGGTCATGCGCGGCCCGAAGTCTTACACCGGGGAAGACACCATCGAGTTCAACATCCACGGCTCTCCCTTCATCCAACAGGAAGTCATGCGCGCCCTCATCGAGGCGGGCTGTCGGCAAGCGGGACCTGGGGAATTCACCCAGCGCGCCTTCTTGAACGGACGCCTTGACCTCACCCAAGCGGAAGCCGTGGCCGACCTGATTGCCGCAGAACACGCCGGCGCCCACCGTCTGGCCTTGGATCAACTCCGAGGCGGCTTCGCCAAAGAGATCAACGCCCTTCGAGAAGCGCTCATCGGATTCGCCGGCCTCCTGGAACTGGAGCTCGACTTTGCCGAAGAAGATGTCGAGTTTGCCGACCGCGCCCGCTTCGACGCGCTGCTGGTCGACCTTTTGGGAAGGGTCGGGCGTTTGGCCGACAGCTTCGCGACGGGCAACGCCTTGAAAGAAGGCATCCCCGTGGCCATCGTCGGCGCCCCAAACCGCGGCAAATCCACCCTGCTCAACGCCTTGTTGGGCGACGACCGCGCCATTGTGTCGGACATCCCTGGCACGACGCGCGACACGGTGGAAGACGCGTGCACCATCGAAGGCATGCGCTTCAGGTTCATTGACACTGCAGGACTTCGAGACACGCAGGACGTGGTGGAAGCAGAAGGCATCCGTCGCGCGTTGCACAAAGCGGCCTCGGCCTCCACGGTCCTTCTCATGCTTGACGCCTCCACAGACTCCCAGGACGACGCAGCAGGACAGCTGAACGATTTGCAGTTGTCCTCAGACACCCATGTCGTGGTGGTTTGGAACAAATGCGACCTCGCCACACCTGCCCAGGCCCAATGGGACCACCCTGTGGTTCACGTGAGCGCCTCACAAGGACAAGGCATCGACGCCCTGAAGCACTTGCTCACCGCGGCCTACCAAACCAGCGACCAGGGGCACCAATTGGTCGTCACCAACCTTCGTCACTTTGAAGCTTTGACGGCTGCCCACGCAGCGCTTCAAGCGGTGCGCCAAGGTTTGGCCAACAACATCCCAGGCGACCTCGTCGCCGTGGACGCCCGCCAAGCCTTGCACCACCTCGGCGAAATCACAGGTGCGGTCCACGCCGACGACATCCTCGGCCACATCTTCTCCCACTTCTGCATCGGCAAATAAAAAGCCCGAGCCTTCCGGCCCGGGCTTTCAAGCATCGGGTTTCCCCGAATTCGATTCTTACCGTTGGATCATGATCTGGTGACGCGCCATGGTTTGGGCGTTCGACACTTGCAAGTGGTACGTGCCTGCCGACCAATCGGCCACGTCGAGCACCAAGCGCGTGCCGTTGAATGGCAACTGAGTCACCACACGTCCCGTGTTGTCGAAGACCGTGATGTCTGCAGCCATCGCGCCATTCTCCAATTCCACAGCCACCCAGTTCATCGCCGGATTCGGGTATGCAACGAACACGAGCTGGCCTGCCTCGTCCAATCCATACACGTCGTCCACGGCGTAAGGACCTCCCTCAGCTTCACAGCCATTGGCGTCGGTCACGGTCACGCTGTAGAAGAACGGCGCTGGCAACTCGGAGATGTCTTCCTGATCCGACGTGAAGCTGCCTGAGCTGGTCCAGTCGAATTCGTATGGCTCGGTTCCGCCCTGGACAGTCAAGTCGATGGCACCTGCACCTTCTTCCGCGGCATCGGTGACCACCACATCCAGGGACAACGCCTCAGGCTCGGCCACGTCCACCACTTCTTCAAACGTGCAACCGTTGCCGTCCGTGGCGTTCAAGGTGTAGCTGCCCGCTGGCAAGTCGTCAAAGTTGCCTGTGTTGTTGGTCTCAGACACTGGACCAGACAACACGTACTCGATGGGCAACACCCCACTCAACGCAGACGCGTCAATGGACCCGTCCGCATCCCCTGCACACGTGACGTCTGAAGTCTCGATGTCCACCAACAGGGCTGTGCCATCCTCCAACTCAAAGTCAACGGTGGCTTCGCAATCAGAGCCCTGAGACACCAACACAGTGTATGTGCCCGCACCCAAGCCTTCAAAGACCGTGGTGTCCTGAACCATGCCGTTCAATTCGATCGTGATGCTGTCTGGGTAGACCACGTTGCCAAGGGTCAATACCACCACACCGGTCTCAGCGCCCTCACAAAGGATGGCTTGCAACACCTCGGTGCTCAACATCAAATCGCAGTACTCACAGCTGCCGTCGTCGATGGTGGCCGTTTCGTCGTAGTTCAACGCCACGCTGTCTGTGCAACCTGCACAGCTGAGGTATTCACAGCTGTTGTCGTCGTCCGTGGCGGCCTCGTCGTAGTTGCAGGCCATCTCATCTTGACAGCCGGACACTTCGTCAGCGTCGCAGACACCATCGCCGTCAGCGTCATTCAACACAACAGCGCCGCCTTCGCAAACCTCGCAAGCTTCGTCAGCGAAGACACAAGAGTCGTCTGAGTCTGTGGCTGCCTCGCTGTAGTTGCAGGCCATCTCGTCTTGACATCCGGCCACTTCGTCAGCGTCGCAGACACCGTCGCCGTCAGCGTCGTTCAACACCACAGCATCGCCCTCGCAAACCTCGCAAGCGTCGACGGCGAAAACACAAGAGTCGTCAGAGTCCGTGGCTGCTTCGCTGTAGTTGCAGGCCATCTCGTCTTGACAGCCGGCCACTTCGTCAGCATCGCAGACACCGTCGCCGTCAGCGTCGTTTAACACCACAG
>CBFHQO010000073.1:0-21177 GCA_965658045.1 uncultured Flavobacteriales bacterium
GTGCAGGCTTCTGCACATCAGAGCGCTGTTGAGGCCGTACGCCTCGGCCATGTCGACGAAGGTGCCGTCTCCTTGGTTGACGTAGAATCGGTTCGGCGCAGGGTCGCTTCCTCCAAAGCCGTTGCCCGTGGCCAAATCGAGGTCTCCGTCGTTGTCGAAATCGAACCAGATCGCCGCATTGGTGAATCCCTCGTCCGCCACCCCGGCTTCTTCTGCGACATTGGTGAACGTCATGTCGCCGTTGTTGCGGTACAAGCTGTTGGGCTGGAATTTCGTGCCGACATAGATGTCCTCGTCTCCATCGCCGTCGTAGTCGCCCACGGCCACACAGTGATGTTGGCCTTCCGCGTCAAGTCCCGCTGCGGCGCCCACATCCACAAACGTGGGAGAGGTTTGGCCCCAGGCCGAGTCCGCCACCAGGACGGCCAGCCCGAACCACATCAAAAGAACGGAAAAGTGTGCCTTGCGCCTCATGACTTCGAAAGGTACAACCGTTGGGAATGTGGGCAACTTGGGGTTTGCTGTGGATGACTCCAGCAAGCGCATGAGGTCCGTCGTCAAACCGACCTGGTATGTTTGCTCAGCATCCTACGGCAGACGTTCGCACGCGGTTGTCGGGGTGCATGTAGATTGTTAGGACGGAAGGGCGCTTCGGCGCCCTTCTTTTTTTGGCCCAAAGTTGCAGGACCCGCGTTCCTCACTATATTTGCACCCCTGTTTTAGCTAGGTAGACATCATGGCACATCACAAATCAGCCCTCAAGCGCATCCGGTCCGACGAGAAAAAGCGTGACCGCAACCGTTACCAGCACAAGACGGCCCGCAACGCCGTCCGCAAGCTCCGCGCATCCACCGATGCGAAAGAAGCTTCTGCGTTGTTGCCATTGGTGAGCGCCATGTTGGACAAACTTGCCAAGCGCAACATCATCCACAAGAACAAAGCTTCCAACTTGAAGTCGAGCTTGACCAAGCACGTGTCCAGCCTCTGAACATCGACTCCGAGCTGACGCTCAAGAATTTCAAACCCGTTGTCCTGGACAGCGGGTTTTTTTTGTGCCATGTTGGAGCAAGAAAGGCCACGCGCACGGGCGGCCCAGGAAGGGTTGGGGGCGTTGAACGATCGGGAATTGATCGCCCTGCTGTTGGGGACGGGGCACAACGGACGGACGGCTGAGTTGTTGGCCAAGGAAGTGCTTGAGTTGGCGCAGGGCTGCTTGAACAATTTGGCGTCCTGGCCCGTGGAAAGCCTCACAGTGGTCCACGGCATCGGACCTGCGAAAGCGACCCTGGTGGCGGCTGCCATGGAATTGGGACGCAGAAGGGAAGGCCATCAACAGCGTGCTGGGTCGTGGGTCAAAACGAGCGAAGACGTGCGAAACCGGTTCGTGTCCCGCTTGGGGGACTTGCAACACGAGGAGTTCTGGGTGTTGCTCTTGAGGCGGTCCAACCATGTGTTGGCGGAAATCTGCATTTCTCGGGGGGGCTTGACCGGCACAGTGGTCGACCCCAAGTTGGTGTTTGGACGTGCCCTGGCCATGCGCGCGGCGGCCCTGGTGTTGGTGCACAACCACCCGTCTGGAAACCCCCAGCCCAGCGACGCGGACCGTCGGTTGACTTCCACGTTGTGCGAGGCCGGCAGACATTTGGACCTTCCCGTGTTGGACCACGTCATCGTGGCCGGAAAAGCGTTCGTTAGCTTTGCGGACCAAGGTTGGCTTCCATGAATGCATCCAAACACATGTTGATTGTGGTGGGGGCAAGGCCCCAGTTCATCAAGGCTGCGGCGTTGCACCGCGCGTTGGGGGATGTGGGGGGGTGGCGCAGCACATGGTTGCACACCGGCCAGCACCACGACGAGGCTTTGAGCGGGCAGTTCTTTCAGGAATTGGGCTTGCCTGAGCCTGATGTGCGCTTGACGCCCAACCCCGCAAGCCGGGAACTTCGGTTGGGTGACATGATGGAAGGCATCCGGTCGGCCATCGACGTCCACAGCCCCTCTTGGGTGGTGGTGTTTGGCGACACGGATTCCACGCTCGCTGGGGCGTGGGCTGCGACGGCAAGGCAAATTCCTTTGATTCACATCGAGGCTGGCCTTCGTTCCCACGATTGGCGCATGCCTGAAGAAGTCAATCGGGTGTTGACCGACCGCATGTCGTCCATCTTGGTTTGCCCGACCCATGCCGCTGTGGATCACTTGACCCGGGAAGCCATCCTGGACCACTCGACCGCTCAAGCCATGCCTTCTGTCCGCAAACCATGGGTGTTGAAGACGGGGGACATCATGCACGACAACGCCGTCCATTTCAACGCACAATTCGAGGCAGGCAAAGCTCGTTCAGGAAGGGTGTTGATGACCATGCATCGCCCCAGCAACGTGGACGATCCCGTCTTGCTGTGGTCGTGGGTGAAGGCCATTGGCGCTTGGCTGAAGAAATGCGGTTTGCGGGCGGTTTGGCCCATTCACCCCCGCGCCTTGAAGGGGCTTGAAGCTTGTTCACAGCGATGGCAGGCCAAGTTGGAATCTTGGGGGGTGGATGTTGTGGATCCGTTGGGCTACGTGGAGTTGCTCAAGGCTGCGCATGAATCGCCGTTGGTCTTGACCGACAGCGGAGGTGTGCAGAAGGAAGCCTATTCCTTGGGAAGGCGGTGTGTCGTCTTGCGAGACTCCACAGAATGGACAGAGCAGGTGGCGGAAGGACAATCGGTGCTTTGCCCAGCCCCTGGGGCCCTGGAGAACCTTGCTGACGGATTGCTTGAAGAGGGGGCGTTCACCCCTGGGGCGCTGTACGGAGACGGGCGAGCCGCCCAAGAGCTCATGGGCAAGCTGAACCTCATGCTGGAAGGGCTGGATGGCTGATTCAGCGTCACATGTCCCGTGGGTGCTGCGAAGTGCGCACGAACCGTCGCCTCGGCAGGCATATGTGATGGACCAAGTCTTTCGTCGTTGGTTCAAGACGTCCTGGACGTGGCAGAGACGAGAAGACGGGGCCCAAACGCTCTTGGAGTTCGAAGGCGCCGAAGTGGGACGATGGCACGACCATCCTTTGGTGACAACCGATGTGCAGCCTGAAGACGACCACCGCATGGAATGGACCGCCTGGCAACACGGCGAGGTGGCCTTGCGTGTGCCTTGCGCCGTGGAGGCGGATGCCGACAGTTGGCCCTTCGATCCTTTGGCCGCGACGTTCCACGCACTCACATGTTGGGAAGAGCAAGCGGGCAGGGTGGCTTTGGATGAACACGGCCGTCCTCGAAGCTTTCCTGACGCTTGGCGGTCGTTGCAGGGAACCGTTCAAGGATTTGGACAGGTCGTCTCGGCAGCGCAACAGCCCCGATGGCCTTGGGTGGACATCATGTGGCACGCCATCGTTGGACCCCGCGTTGCCGAGCAACCGTTGGTGTGCGATTGGACGTTCGATGTGGATGTGGCGTACAAGCACAAGGGAAGGTCCCGGTTGAAATCGTTGCTGTTGCAAGTGCGTGACCTTGGTCTGGGACGCTGGGCTTTGGTTCAGGAGCGGTTCAGGGTCAACCGTGGGTGGATGCAAGATCCGTACGACACCTACGATTGGCTGTTGGAACATCACCGTGGAGAACCCGTGACGTTTCACGTGCTTGCCGCGAACCGGAGCCGTCCCTACGACGTGGGCTTGGATCCAGCCGGAACCGTGTTGCCCCAGTTGGTGGAGAGCTTGTCGAATCGTCCACAGGTGGTGGTGCGGTGGCATCCTGGGTGGGGTGCGTTGGAAGACCCCAACGTGGCGCTGGCAGAACAAGCGCGGTTGACGCCTTGGCCTGGCATGCGTTGCGATGAAGTGAGAACCCATTTTTTGCGGGGACGTCAAGGAAGGCTTTGGCGGCAATGGGTGGGCATGGGCATTGCGGTGGACAGTTCGTTGGGCTGGGCCCACGACGTGGGCTTCCGCGCCGGCACGAGTCGAGATTTCACGGCATTCGACGCGAGGGACAACCAGGTTCTGCCGCTGGAGCTACAGCCCATGGTGGCCATGGACGAAGCCATGCGGGGCAAGCTGGGCTGGTCTGCTGCACAGGCTGAACAACACTTGACCGACCTCTTGGAGATGGTGGCCGCTGTCGGGGGAAGCTGGCGGATGTGCTGGCACAACACCTCCATCAGCGACACAGAAGCATGGGTGGGTTGGAAGTCAACATACGTTGGCATCACCCGAAGGGCCCAGAGCAAGACTGTGGGGTAACTTCAACCCATGGAGTGGCAAGCGTTGGACGCGACATTGGCTTTGGAGTACGCCGCCTGGGCGGCTGTGGCTGTGGTCAAATTCGTGGTCACACCCTCTTTGATGATGGCCATTGGTCACCCTTGGTGGGTCGCCTGGGCGGTGACGGCGGCCGGCGCCGCCGGGGGCGTGTGGGTTGTCTGGCACTCAGGCAAGCGCTTGTTTTCGTGGTTTGAGCAAAGGCTTGGGTCCCGGGAAGGGCGGGGAAAGCGAACGTTCACGCCAGGGCGTCGACGCATCGTGTGGCTGAAAAATCACTTCGGGTTGCACGGGCTCTTGGCGGTCTCAGGATTGATTTCAGTGCCGATTGCCACCACGCTTGCGGCCAAATATTTCCGACACCATCCTTGGGTCATGCAGCGCTTGATGCTTGCCTTCGCCCTCTGGGCGCTGGCGTTGGCTGCTGCATCATGGTGGGTCAAAAACGCACATCTCTCATGACCCTTGCTCCGTTGTTCTTTGACCTGGACCACACGTTGTGGGACTTCGAAACCAACTCCAGGCTGGCCCTGGAGCAAGGGTTCAAAGACCTCGGCCTGGCGTCCTTGGGGGTGGCCGATCTGCCCACGTGGATTCGACATTACGAGGCGGCCAACGACCATTGTTGGGCCGAATTCAGGGCCGGCAGGATGGACAAAGCCACCTTGCGTGGCCGTCGGTTTGAATTGGCGTTGGAGGCTTGTGGGGCGGCTTGCCCTGTGGGCTTGCCAGCTCAAATGGGGGAGCATTACTTGGCCCACAGCCCCTACCAAAAGACCCTCATCCCAGGCACGTTGGAGGTTCTTGGGACCCTGCGTGCCCGAGGCCACCGGATGTGGGTGTTGACCAACGGGTTCGACGAGGTGCAGCATTTGAAGATGGACAACTGCGACCTGACGTCGTTTTTCGAAGGCGTCTACACCAGCGACGCGTTGGAGGTCAAAAAGCCCAACCCGCAAGCGTACCGCCTCGCGGCCCAACGCGCCGGGTTGAGCGCCGAAGAATTTGAGTCTGTCGTGATGGTGGGGGACAGTTTGGAAAGCGACGTATTGGGTGCCCAGCAAGTGGGGTGGAGGGGGGTGCATTTCGCACCTGCTGGAGAGCGACATCCCGAGGCTTGGCACACGATCCAATCGCTTCCTGAGTTGCTTGATTTGGAGCTCAAGGCCTGACGTACCTTCGGGTCATGGCAGATCAAGACAAAAAGGGAAAACTCAACATCGAGCTCCCCGAGGAGGTGGCCACGGGGGTGTACGCCAACCTGGCCGTCATCACCCACAGCCCTGCAGAGTTTGTGATGGATTTCATCCAAGTGATGCCCGGGATGCCCAAAGCCAAGGTTCGCAGCCGCGTGGTGATGTCACCGCATCACGTGAAGCGTCTCCTGGGCGCGCTGGCTGAAAACGTGCAGCGTTTTGAAAAGCAGCACGGCCCGATTCAGGACCACGGTCAAGAAGACCCTGGCATGCCTTTGCCCTACATGGGGCCGCAGGGTCAGGCCTGAGCCACCCAGTGCTTGGTGCCGTGGACGACGCCACGGACCACGCATGTCAACCCTTCGGGCAACGGCGGTGTGTTGGCCGCTTTGGTCGGCACCTCGATGTGGTGTGCAGCTTCCGGTGCGTGCCACGTCAAGTTCGCCGCATTTCCAGCTGCGATGGGAGTGTGGTCGAGTCCCAGGATGTTCCTGGGCCCTGACGACCACGCACGAACGGCCGCGGCGTGGGCTTTGTCTTTGGAAGTCTCTTGCGCAAGGCCATGGACGGTCAGCGCAAAAGCCGACGACAAGCTGGCCATGCCGTTGGGGCTCAAGACAAATTCCACGTCGTGGTGCTCCAAATCTTCAGGCCTGTGGTCGCTGACCACCATGTCAATGGTGCCGTCCAACACGCCGTTCCTCAAGGCTGTCCGGTCGGACGCCGCGCGGAACGGAGCTCGGACCTTCAACGTGCCTTGGAATCCTCTCAAGTCTTCATCGATGTAAACCAAATGACCTGCGGTGGTGCCGCATGTCACGGAGAGTCCTTCGGCTTTGGCTTCTCGAATCAGGTCGAGCGATTGGGCGGCGGTCACGACGGAAAAGTGCAACTGCCCGCCCGCGTGTCGGAGCACCTCCAAGTCGCGCGACACCCGAAGCACTTCGGCTTCCACTGGGACGCCGAGCAACCCCATTTCAGTGCTCACCAAGCCTTCGTGCATCACCCCGCCGTGGTTCAAGTCGGTTTCCAAGGGCAAATCCATCACGGTCTTGCCGTGGGCCCTGGAGTAGGTCAAGGCGCGTTGCAAGGCCCCCACCCGGTCCATCGGCGCGTCGTCCGTGAAGGCCACCGCACCGTGGTGCGCCATGTCGCTCATTTCGGCCAATTGCTGGCCTTGGCCTTGCTCTGTGACGCATCCCATGGGCAGCACGGTGGTCGGGCAACCTGAAGCTTGTGCTTTGGCCCCTTTGGCCAGCAGGCTCTCCACGGCCATGGCGTGGTCCACAGGGGGGTGCGTCGAGGGCAGCAAGGCCACCTGGGTCATGCCTGCTGCCGCGGCGACTTGGAGTCCGTGGGCAAGTCCCTCTTTGGTTTCCTCTCCGGGTTCCCGGAAGTGGACTTGGCCGTCCACCCACCCTTGGCTCACCACGGCACCTTGGCCCTCGAGGACTTTGGCAGAGGGCGCTTCAAGGTTGGGGGCGATCTCGGCGATTTGGCCTTGGTTCACCAAAATGTCGACCACCTGGCCATGCCATGGGCTGGAAGGGTCCAGCACCTGGAGTTGTTTCAGGAGAAGAGCTTGTTCCATCTGCGAAGGAGTAAAGTTTCAAAAGCCAACGCCATCAAGGCCGCGGCGAAAAAGTACCACGCAAGCCGTTTGCCCGAAATGTGTTGTTCCACCAAGTTCCGGAGTTGGCTTTCAGGTTGGGTCCAAATCTGAATGTCAGGCCAGCCCAACGAGGCGGTTCGTTCGCGCCAGGCCTCGACGTCCCACACCGCCAAGTTGGATTCATCGGGGGAGTGGTTGAGTCCAAAGGTGGCCACAGCCGTGTCGTTGCGAAGCACGGTGTACCCACCAGGCTCGTTCAGGCCCTCTCCCCAGCGCAGGGATGTGCCTTGCGGGGTGCTTCTCCGCTCGGGAACCACCTGCACGTCCGAGGCACCCACAATGCGCCAGTTGTTGTCGCGTCGTTGTCCGGGCAACCTTGGAACCGTCAAGGCTTCGGTGTCGTCCAGCCGTTGGGCAAGGGCCGCCCCGTGGCGCGCAGATTCAGCCACCCTCAGAAGCGTGGGGACGAAGAGGCCGTGCCGCGTGAAGTTTCCGGTTTCCAAGCACGTGCCGAGCAAGTACAGGTCGCCGCCGTCGTCGGAAGGCATGCGGGTCAAGTAAGGCAGCCCGTTGGCCGCGGTGGCCAGCACTTCCTCCTGGGCCCTTGGACGCCTGTTGAGGATGCGGTCGTACACAGGCCAATCGACCCTCGAGGGCACGCTCCGAAACACGGGTTGAAACAGGGGGTGCGACCATTGTACGTCGGTCACCCGTCCTTCTCCGCGAACGTAGGAGGCGTCACCTGTGAACCAAGAGGTTCCGCGCGCCAAGCTGTCCGGCAACACCATGACGGTTCCACCGAGCGCCATGAATTCGCGCACCAAAGAGACGGCCCCCAAGGAGGGAGCATCGATGGCATGAACGACCAAGAGGTCGTACCCCATCAGGACAGGAGACGTCGGCAAGGACTGCACCCAATCCACCTCGACAAGGCCGTCCGAAGACTGAAACGCTTGTTGGACGGCTTGCGTGGTTTTGTCCCTCAACGCGCCACCTGACCAATGAAGGGCCTTCACCCCTGAGGACACGTTATACCCAATGTGGTGCACGTCGTCGAAGGACACGGGGGCGTCGTCGATGCGCACTTCCACGAGGTGCGGTCCCGGCGCGCCGTGGGTGAACCGAAGCACGGTGTCGGTGGGCATGCCTGGAACGACATTGAACGACCCCAAGGACTCGGGCACCCCGTCCACGCGCAGTTGCAAAGGGAGGCCGTCCACCCCGTCGAGGGCGTCATGGCCAATCCGAACGTGCAACTCAGCCTCGCGGTCGGGCAGGGCCAGCGGCGTTTCGAACCACACCGAGTCCACCCACAAGTTGGACGAGGGGTTGGCTTGGACAGGGAGCAGGTGCCACGAGACCGTGGTGTCTGGCGGCGTCATGGCGTCCACATCGTGGCTGCTTTCTTGCACGTCGCTGATCCAAAAGGCCCGCTTAGAAGCCGATTCGGCCCGCCCCAACTGGTCCATGGACCGCTCCATCACAGCTTCCAGTCCGGGGCTGTGGGAGGAAAGTTGGATGGAGGCGATGCGTTCGAGGGCCTCCGGCTGGGTCAAGAATCGCTGGTCTTGGCCCTGAAATCCGCTTGTGAACACGTGGAACAAGTCGGTTTCTGCGAAGGACTCCACCAACGCGTTGGCTTTCCCTTTGGCTTCTTGGAGCAAGGGAGCCGATTCGCCGGACGCCATCATGGAGGGGCTGGTGTCAACGTAGATGGACACGGCGTTGCGGCCTGCTTCTCCCGCCTTGGATTCTGGCGTCAGCATGGGGTCCGCGAAGGCCAAAATCAAGCATCCGAAGGCCAGAAGCCGCGCCAGCAAAATCAGCAGATTCCTGAGCCTGTGGCGAGAGCGGGTCTCTTTTTGCACGTCCCGGAGGAAGGCCACGTTGGAGAAAGCCACCCGCTTGAAGCGCCGAAGCTGGAGCAAGTGCAAGGCCACAGGGATGGCGAGCGCCAGCAAACCCCAGAGTATGTCAGGACGACCCCACACAGACGCGAATTTAGCCCGATTTTTGCGGCATGACCCAGAGGGAACTCAAGGACTTTTTGTGGGAGAAAGCTTCGCAATACGAGGTGCCGGATTTTATCCCGCACGACCCCCTTTCTGTGCCCCACCGTTTCACGCGCCGTGAAGACGTCGAAGTGTCTGCATTCTTGGCGGCGACGTTGGCTTGGGGCAACCGGGTGTCCATCCTCAAAAGCTTGGACAAATTGATGGAATGCATGGACCATGCGCCCGGGCAATTCGTCCTGGAGCATGAGGAGACGGACCTCAAAGTGTTCGATGGGTTTGTGCACCGAACCTTCCAAGCCGGGGACGCACGCGGGTTCATGCGGGCCTTGCGTGGGTTGATGCGGGCGCACGGAAGCTTGGAAGCGGCCTTTCAGGTGCACGCGCCTGAAGGGGAAGGCCCCGCCAGAATCAAGCCGATGCTTGCGGGATTCCACCGCGCATTCATGGCCCAAACTGGTGTGTCGCCGCGCACCAAAAAACACGTGGCCAACCCCGAGGCGGGTTCCGCGGCCAAGCGCCTCAACATGTTCCTTCGGTGGATGGTTCGCCCGTCGACCCGAGGGGTGGACTTGGGGCTTTGGTCGTCGTTCAGCCCGCAGGATTTGCACATTCCGCTGGACGTGCACACTGGCAACGTGGGGCGCAAACTCGGCCTGTTGACGCGCAAGGCCAACGACTGGCGGGCGGTGGACGAGTTGACGGCCTCTTTGCGGGAGATGGACCCCCAGGACCCGGTTCGGCTGGATTTTGCGCTGTTTGGGTTGGGGGCGATGGAAGGATTTTGACCTTTACGCGGTGAAGTCGCGTGAGACCAAAGACGGAAGCCACACCCTCCACAACCCGGAGATGGATGTGTTCTACCACAGCGTTCATGGCGCGTGGGCGGAGACGCAACACGTGTTTGGGGCGATGGGGTTGGACGAGGCTTTTGCGCGGCAACTGGAGGGCCCCATCCACATTGTGGAGGTGGGACTCGGCACGGGACTCAACGTCTTGGACGCCTGGGGGCGGGCCAAATCCTCAAACCGACAGGTGGTCGTCCGAAGCCTCGAACCCAAGCCGTTGAGTTGGGCGGACGTGGCGCCGCTGGGCCATGCCGCGCTCGCCCAAGCGCCGGAAGAGGTGCTCCAGAACATCGTGGCAGGACGCCATGTCGACGGTCACATGGATTTCACCAGAATCGACGCCGGCATCATGGACGCGACCTTGGAAGAAGGCTGGGCCGACGTTGTGTACTTCGACGCCTTCGCTCCGGCGGCACAACCAGAATTGTGGACCGTCCCTGTGATGGACCGAATGCGGTGGTCGCTCAAGCCGGGAGGTCAGTTGGTGACGTATTGCTCCAAGGGCGACGTCCGTCGGACCATGGAAGAGGCGGGGTTCCAGGTGGACCGGATCCCCGGACCCCCTGGCAAGCGGGAAATGCTGCGCGCCACCAAAGTGGAACGTCCACAAGGACGGTTCAACGTCCGCGCCTACATGGTGGTGGTGCAAGAAGGGAAGGTCCTGGTGTCCTACGAACGTCTGCCGATGGGTGGGGTCATGAAATTCCCTGGCGGAGGCGTGGAGTGGGGCGAAGGTCCGGCCGCAGCCATTCGGCGTGAAGCCTTGGAAGAGTTGGGTCAGTCGGTGACGGTGGATGCGTTGTTGCACGTCAGCCGCAAAGCCCACATCAGTTCCTTCGACGAGAACCAGCAGGTGTTGGCCATCC
Organism: uncultured Flavobacteriales bacterium; assembly: GCA_965658045.1. Lineage (GTDB taxonomy): Bacteria > Bacteroidota > Bacteroidia > Flavobacteriales_D > Sanyastnellaceae > UBA11663. The sequence goes on from CBFHQO010000073.1 coordinate 10,769, forward strand.
ACCATCTCGCCCGACTGGACGGCCCAGTGCGCTTTGAGGACGACGGCATGTTGGAAGATGTGTTCGGGAAGGGCGTTCCCATGATGGACCAAAAACTTGGCTGGCGCGACGTCCACACGCTCAAGCCACAAGACTTTCACTTCGCCTCAGACCGAGAGGCGTGGGAGGCGTGGCAGAAGAGCCAGCCCACCGGATAAAGGTGCTTGCCAGCGCCGGATTCAGCCCAGCAGTCCCCAACGCTGCTCCACGCAATCGTCGATGCGCCTGCAAAGCTGTTCTGGGGTGAACGTCCGCCACCCGAGTTCGTTCAATTCCCCGCCCAGGACGAAGTACGAATCGAGGTCGATGGCTTGCATGTCCGCCAAGACGTGTTCGCGGAAATTCAGCAATGCAATCCATCCGTCGTCCTCCACCAGCTCGTCGAACCACTCCTCGTAGTACGCGTCGTCGCTGTGGTGAAAGTTGAGCACGTTCTCGCCAATCAGCACAAACTTGGTCACCCCGCCTGCCATCAACGGGTCAATGACCTCGCGTTTCAAGAGCATGATGTCGTTGAACAAACAATCGTTCCACTCGCCGATGAATTCCAGGATGGCGTACCCCTCGTCGTAATCGGCGTAGAGGATCTTGGTGTAGAGCGTTTGGCTCCCAAACTCATCCCATTGGGGGTGGATGAAGTGGTTGTAGACCTTGAGGTGGTAGGCAAACTCGTTGTACACCCGGTCGTAGAACGGGCTTTGGGGATCTTGGCTCGCCACGTAGTGGTTGCGCCAGGCGTAGTAGGGTTCAAGAGCGTGCATGGGTCAGTCCTTGTGGGCCTCCACAGCGGCGCGCACGCTGCCGTGGGACAACAAAAGCGCTTCGGCTTCCGCCATGTTCAACCCCGTGGCATCGGCCACCATTCTGGAGCCACGTTCGACCAACTTGGCGTTGGAAAGCTGCATGTCCACCATGCGGTTGCCTTGCACGTGGCCGAGTCGAATCATCGCGGCCGTCGTGAGCCTGTTGAGGAGAAGTTTGGTGGCCGTTCCTGCTTTCATGCGGGTCGACCCCGTCACGAATTCCGGCCCCGTGACCGCCACGACCGGATGGTCGCACGCCCCGACAACCAGGCTGTCCGGGTTGCACGTGACGCACCCTGTCAGCAAGCCTTGTTTCCGTGCTTGGTTCAGCGCACCGACCACGTAAGGGGTTCGTCCACTTGCGGCGATGCCGACCACGGTGTCGTGTTCAGTCAGGTGATGCGATTCCAAGTCTCGCCAGCCTTGTGCTTCGTCGTCTTCGGCCCCCTCCACTGCCCGGCGGATGGCGGTGTCGCCCCCTGCCATGATGCCCACCACCATGCCATGGGGCACCCCGAAGGTGGGCGGACATTCGCTGGCGTCGACCACCCCGAGGCGGCCGCTGGTGCCGGCCCCCATGTAGAACAGCCGTCCTCCCTGAGCCATGCGCGGGACCAAGGCTTCGATCAACCCGGCCAGCGCAGGCATGGCCGCTTCCACGGCCGGTTGGACGTCGTGGTCCACTTGGTGCATCGCGTCCAAGAGTTCATGAACGTCCATGTTGTGGAGGTTGTCGAACGCACCAGATTGTTCCGTGGGGGGCAGTGGGTTGGATTCTGAAGCCATGGTCAGGGGTCTCCCTCAAAAATACTGTTCAGCGACAAGGTCAAACCCCCGCGTCGGCCCAAATTTCCCAAGCCTTGTCGGCCTGCAACCTGAGCATGTCTTGGCCGTTGAGCACCACCGCGCCTTGCGCTTGTGCCTCGCGAAGCAGCCGCGTTTTCGGGGGGGAATACACCAAGTCCACCACGAGGTGTCCCGCGCCCAAGTTGGAGGTGGGGAAGTCCACCATGTTCTCGGTGTTGGGGGACATGCCCACCGGGGTGCAATGCACCACCAACAAGTGGTGCTGAATCAGCGCAGGGTTGAGTTCGTCGTAACCGATCACAGGCGCGCCGGCATGCAGTTTGCCTTCCGCGCTTCGGCCTGACCTGGAGACCGCCACCACGTCAATGCCCAAGTCTTGCAAGGCCCAGATGACCGCGGCTGCACTGCCACCGGTGCCCAACACCAACGCCCGCTCGTGGGTGTTTTTCAAAAAAGGCTGGATGGAACGTCTGAACCCCCACGCGTCGGTGTTGTGCCCCACCCATCCTTCTGGCGTGCGCACCAACGTGTTGACCGCGCCGATTTGTGCCGCCTCAGGCCCCAAGCTTTGGAGGAACGGCATCACGGCAGACTTGTGCGGAACAGTGACGTTCAATCCCACCACGTCGGGGTTGTCCTGGGACCAGGCCGGGAATGCGGAGATGTCGGGAAGGTCGAACGCTTCGTAGCTCAGGTCGTGTCGCCCGAGTCGTTGAAAGCGCGCGGCAAACAACTTGGGGCTTTGCGAATGGCCGACAGGGTGGCCGATCAATCCAAGTCGCTTGGCGCCAACCACGGTCAGGAAGCCTGCTTGTTCGCCTCGCCCCAACGGTGAATCCCCCACACCACGGCGGCCCCGAGGCACATCCAAGCCGCAGCCGCCCACACGTCCTCGGACGCTGGAGAGACGTTGACCAAAAGCCATTCCACGCGGCCGTCGCTGTGGGTGTACAACGGGCGGACGCCTTCTTTCCAGGGCCACAACGCTTGAAGGGACCCCACCAAAAACCCGGTGAGGGTGGCGAGGGCAGGCCGTCTGTGGGTGGCGAGCAACCATTTCAACCCTCGGCTGAAGGTGAGGAGCCCCAAGACGGCGCCCATGCCAAACGCCGAAATTTTGGCCACGTCAAAGCTCTTGATGGCCGACAGCACTGGCGCGTAGGCCCCGAGGATGAGCAACAAGAAGCTCCCTGAAATGCCGGGCAGCAACATGGCGCAGATGGCGAGCATGCCAGAGCCCATGAGCCACAACGCGGAAGTGGATTGCACCAAAGGTGGGAGGGACGTGACGAACCCAGCCACGGCGCACCCCACAGCACCCCACACCCAAGCTTGTGCGTTCCAGGGGGACAAATGGCGCCCGACCAGGGGGACAGAGGCCGCCACGAGCCCTGTGAAAAAGGCACGGAGCATGACGGGTTCGTGTTCCAGCAACCAGTGCAGGGGTGCGGCCAGCGTGACCACGGCGGTGAGGATGCCCGCGCCGAGGGCCAGCAGGAATGGGCCGTTGATGGCCTTCCAGGCCTGTTTGAATTCCCCACGTCGGACGCAGGCTAGCCCTTCGCCGCTGAGCGCCGAGAGGCTGTTCAAAAGCGGGTCGTAAATGCCGGCGATGAACGCGATGGTGCCTCCGCTGACCCCTGGAACGAGGTCGGCCATGCCCATGGCAAATCCTTTCAATGCGATTTGCCCGTGTTGGTTCATGCCACGTCCATGTCAGGGGCAAACGTCGCGGCCCAGGCTTTGATGCCGCCTTCCAAGTTGTGCACGTTGTCCATCCCAAGCTGGGTCGTGAGTGCCTGCGTGACCGCGGCAGAACGCGCACCGGAGCGGCAGTGAATCACCACGGGGTGGTTCTTGGGCAAGTGCTCGACGTGGGCGGGGATGTCCGCCATCGGGATGTGCTTGCCGTCGATGTGGCTGACCTCCCGTTCGTACGGTTCACGAATGTCAATCAAGGTGTGCTCGACGTTGTCTTGGCGCCAAGCGTGCAATTGTTCAACCGAGATGGATTTCATGTCCGCGAAGGTAGCGGTTCAGTCGTCCTCGACTTCGGCGTCTTCTGGAATTTGGCGCACCCCTTCCGCAATCTCGGCAGGGAGGTGGTCAAAGAAGGTGTCGCCACGCAATCCGAGGCGCAGGCACTCCAAGGGGATGACGTCGTGGGGGCCGATGTTGCCCAAATTCACGTTGGCCCCGAATTGCTTGAGGAACCACACTTGTTGGGGCTTCTTGGGCGCTTCCCACAGGATGTCCTCGAGCTGGACTTTGGCCAAGATGCGGCGCACCAAGGCGGTGTGGGCTGTGCCGTTGGGACGGTAGATGCCCACGTTGCCGCTTTCGCGGGCCTCGGCAATGACCTTCCAGCTGCCTGCAGCCAGCTCTTGTTCCATCATCGAAGTCCACTTGTTGGGGCTGATGAGGATGCCGGCTTCCTTGGAACCCACCTCGCTCAACACGCGGTAATTCTTGGCCAAGCGGCTGATCATCTCGCACTTCACTTGCTCGTCAATGACCATGGAGCCGTCGCTCACTTCCACCGTTTCCAACCCGAGGTCGTCCACAAAGCGCAGGTAGTCGTCGAGTTGGTTCCGGACAAAAAAGGCTTCGAACAGCGTGCCGCCCGGGTAGACCATCAGTCCGGCGTCGTGGTAGAGTTTGATCTTCTCCTTGACGTTGGGTGTGGCGATGGAGGTGCCAAATCCGAGCTTCAGCAAGTCGACTTTGTCGGCGTTGACTTCGAGGAAGTCTTCGGCTTGACGGAGGCTGAGGCCTTTGTCCATGACCATGGTCAAGCCCGATTCGCGGGGCTTCGCAGGGCGCTCCGGCAGATGCGTAAGGTTGTGGTTCATTGTTCAGGGTTTCATGCGCGTGTAGCGGCTGGCCACACGCGGGTCGTCGAGCAAACCTGGGTAGGTTTCCAACAACCGGTTCATGCCGTCATGATCTGCGAGAAGCAAATGGTCGAGCAAGCGCAACGCTTCTCCATCCATCCGCAACGCGAACAGGCTGACGAATTGTTTGTACCCCAGCACTGTGGAGGTGGGTGGGACGTGCTCGAAGGCATTGTCGAGCAAAATCAGTGCTTGTTCATGCGCCTCAAGTGCTTGCATGTTGTCCACGCGTTCCTCCCACGCTTCCACGTGTTTGGGGTTGCGCTCCAACAACTGCACCAGGCAAGTGTCCGCTTCTTCATGGCGCCCCATTTTCTTCAAAACGGTGGCCATCATCAGCAAGGTGTCTTCGTGGTGGGGGTTCTGCAGCAGGGCGGTGGCCATGTGTTCCAACGCACCTTCCTGGTTTCCTTTCAAATCTTCCAGCACCCCGAGTCCCACATGGGCCTCCAGGAAGTGCGGGTCGAGTTCCAAACATTGGTGGTAGTACTCCGCCGCCTCGTCCAAGCTTCCCATGTGCTCCAAGCATTCCCCCATGTAGCACAGCGTGCTGGGTTGGGGGGCGTCCACTTCAAGGGACTCTCGGTGCACTTCCAGGGCGTCGCCGTATTTCTCCATGGCCGTGAGCGCTTCCGCCTTTTGGTGGTACGCCGGCGCGAAGGCCCCTTCAATGGCGATGGCAAAGTCGTACGCATCCACAGCTTCATTCAGTTTTCCGAGGCGCTGGTGGGCGTTGCCCAAGTTGTACCAAGCGGCAAAACTGTACGGGTGGTCGTCCAGGTAGCGCAGGTAGAAGTCCGCCGCTTCTTGGATCCTTCCTTCCTTGTCGTAGCAGAAGGCCAACTCGTACAGCGCGGTTTCGTTGCTCGGGTCGGCGTCCAAGGCGTCGTGCAAAATGCGGATCGCTTGCTTCCACTCGCCAAGGTTCTCGTGCTCCAACGCCACATCGATGTAAACGTCGCGCTTGAGTTCCGCGTCTGCGAACGTGAGCACGGCGTTGAAGTGCTGAAGCGCGAGCTTGTGCTCGTGCATCTGGCTGTAGATGTTGGCGAGTGTGAGGTGGATTTCCTCGTTGTGAGGTTCAAACGACAACAAGTTCTTGAGCCGGGGGATCGCTTGAATGTGCTTGCCCGTGCTGGCCAGAATCTGGGCCTCACGGAGCTGAAGGGAGATGCTTTCAGGGTACAAGCCGATGGCGTGGTGGTGCACCTGTTGGGCTTTCCGAACCGAGCCTTTCTCCAAGAAATGCTCAATCAGCCACTCCAGTTCATCGTGGTCGAAAAACTTGGACTCACCCGCTTTCATCATGGCTTCAAAGGCCTTGACCAACGCGTGAAGTTGCTCTTCTTCTTGATGTCGACGTCCCTCGTCTTGCATGCCACTCAAAGTACAAGGCAAATGTCGGAAGAATCCTTCAGAACTGGTGGGCTTTTGAACATGGACCCAGGAAAAATGAACATCGATGAGCTGGGCCCAAGGGTTACCTTGCGGCCATGTTGATTGCGTCCATTTCAGGCATCCGCGGCACCGTGGGAGGCCAGGCAGGCGAGGGGCTGAGCCCCTCAGATGTGGTTCAATTCGCCAGCGGATATGGCGCTTGGATTCTTCAAAAGCACCCAACTTCCGAGCGCAAGCCGGTCGTGGTGGTGGGGCGCGACGCCCGAATCAGTGGGCCTTGGGTCAGAGACATCGTGTGTGGGACCTTGAATGCACAAGGCATCGACGTGATCGACTTGGGGCTGAGCACCACCCCCACGGTGGAATTGGCCGTGCCTGGGTTGGATGCCGATGGAGGGTTGATTTTGACCGCCTCACACAACCCCAAACAATGGAACGCCTTGAAGTTGCTGAACGAGCATGGCGAATTCTTGTCCAAGGATGCGGGGGAACGCGTGTTGGACTTGGCCAAGTCGACCTTGACGTTTGCCGACGTGGACGACACGGGCACCACCACCCACGACGACACGTGGTTGCAGAAGCACGTGGACCACGTGTTGGGCTTGGAGCTCGTCGACCCCGACGCCATTCGTGCTGCTGGCTTGAAAGTGGCCGTGGATGCGGTGAACTCCTCTGGCGGGCTGGCGGTGCCCCTCCTTCTTGAGGCGCTCAATGTGGACGTCGTGCCGGTGCATTGTGACCCCACAGGACATTTTGCCCACAACCCGGAGCCCCTGCCCAAGCATCTGGTGGATTTGACGGACGCCGTCACGGCCCAGTCGTGCGACTTGGGCATCAGCGTGGATCCTGACGTGGACAGGTTGTGTTTTGTGAGCGATGACGGGAGCTTCTTCGGGGAAGAATACACCCTTGTGGCGGTGGCCGACCACGTGTTGGCACACACCCCAGGACCGACGGTCAGCAATTTGAGCAGCACCAGGGCGCTTCGTGAAGTGAGTGCCCGCCACGGATGCGCGTACACCGCCGCGGCCGTGGGGGAGGTCAACGTCGTGGCCCAAATGCGAGAAGTCGGCGCCATCCTTGGAGGCGAAGGCAACGGCGGGGTCATTTACCCCACGTCGCATGCCGGACGGGACGCCTTGGTGGGCATCGGTTTGTTCTTGACGTTGCTCGTGTCAAAGGGCATGACGTGCAGCGCGCTGCGCGCCACCTACCCGGATTTCAGCATGGTCAAGGACAAGATGGCCTTGCCTCCGGTGGATGTGGACAAGGCACTCGCCGCCCTCCAGATGGAAGTCAAAGACGCCGAAGTGAACGACGTCGACGGGGTGAAGTTTGACTTGGAACACGGGTGGGTGCATTTGCGCAAAAGCAACACCGAGCCGATCATTCGGATCTACGCAGAGGGCCCGACGCCGCAGGAGGCCCAGGCACTTGTGGACAGGTTCAAAGGAGACTTGAAGCGTCACTTGGCGTCGTTGGAGGGACCTCAAGCGTAAATTTGTCGGCATGAGTGCCGCCTATTTGGACAATGCAGCCACGACCCCGGTCGCCCCTGAGGTGGCCGAGGCCATGCTGGACGTGTACCAACATGCGTTTGGCAATCCATCGTCGTCCCACGCCGTGGGCCGCAAAGCGAAGGCGCTCGTGGAAACCAGCCGCAGGGCCATCGCCGCACGCCTCAAGTGTGCGCCGCGTTCCATTTGCTTCACTTCAGGGGGCACGGAAGCGGACAACCACGCCATCTCCGCCGCGGTGGGGTGCTTGGGTGTCACGCGCATTGTCACGTCGGCCGCAGAGCACAGCGCGGTGGTAAAGGCGTCTGCGTCCATGGAGGCCAAGGGCGTGGAGGTGGTCCATGTGCGTCACTTGCCTTGCGGGGAAGTGGACATGGCCCATTTGGGCGAGTTGCTCGAGGACGCTTCGGCCAAAACGTTGGTGTCTCTGATGCATGCCAACAACGAAGTCGGCGTGATGATCGACTTGCAAGCCGTGGGGAAATTGTGCCGGACGCATGGGGCGTTGTTCCACAGCGACACAGTCCAAACGATGGGGCATTACCCCATGGACCTGTCCGAGGTGGACATCGATTTTCTGGCGTGCAGCGCCCACAAATTTCACGGCCCCAAAGGTTCAGGATTCCTGTACACCAACCCTGACTTGCGCATCGACGGCATGATTGTCGGCGGAGGCCAGGAGCGCACCATGCGCGGCGGCACAGAGAACGTGGCGGGCATTGTAGGGCTGGCGAAGGCGTTCGAGCTCGCCTTCGTGCACATGGTGGAGCACGAGTCTCATGTGCGCGGGGTGAAGCAGCTCATGGTGGACGGGCTTCGTGCGCGCCTCCCAGAAGTGGTGTTCAACGGCCATTCGGACCAGGAGGATCGCTTGTACACGGTACTCAACGTGAAATTTCCACCGCACCCCAACAGCGGGATGGCCACCTTCCTGCTCGACTTGGAAGGGGTGGCTTGCTCAGGCGGGAGCGCGTGTTCCAGCGGCGCAACCCAGGGCTCGCATGTGTTGCGTGCCCTCGGCTGCCAGGACCCCCAGCGCGCCAGCGTCCGGTTCTCTTTCTCGAGGTACACGACGTCTGCAGACATTGACAAAGCCTTGGACGCCGTGGACAAAGTCTTTGCGCCCGTCCTCGTGGAGGGTTGATTGGGCCTGTACCTTCGGGGCATGCTGGGCAACCGCGTTTTTCATCGGCTGATCGGGGTCCGGATGCCCCGTTTGTTGTGGGCGCAACATCGCCCAGCAGATGCGCAGCGTGGCGTGTTTTTGGGGTTGATTCATGGGTTGGCCTCCACCGAGTACGGCCGCGCCCATGGTGTCCATCACCTGCCCGACGTCTCCCGCCGCAAGGATTTTGTCCGTGCCTTGCCCGTGGTCAAATACGACGAGCTGAAGCCTTGGATTGAACGGGCCATGGCAGGGGAGGAGAATGTTCTTTGGCCGGGGGAGACCAAGTGGTTTGCCCAAAGTTCAGGCACCACCACAGACCAGTTCAAATGGTTGCCTGTCACCCGGGATTCGCTCCAACGTGGCCACTATCGGGGCGGCAAGGATTTGTTGGCCCAGTATTGTGCCCAAGTTCCGGAAGCCCAATTGTACCAGGGCAAGCATTTGATCCTTGGAGGGTCCAGCGCGTTGGTGCACGACGGCCATCATGCCGTCAAAGGAGACCTGAGTGCCATCATTGTCAACCATCTCCCGCCTTGGTGCGAGGCCCGAAGAACCCCAGACAAATCCATCGCGTTGATGGACGACTGGACGTCCAAGGTGGACGCCATCGCGGATGCCACGATGACGGAGGACGTTAGGATTTTGGCGGGGGTTCCCAGTTGGATGGCCTTGGTCTGCCAGCGGGTGCTGGAGAAAAGTGGGAAGTCAAACCTGTGGGAAGTGTGGCCCAATCTGTGGTTGTACATGCACGGCGGGGTTGGATTTGCGCCGTACCGGAGGACCTTCGAGTCGCTGCTGCCACCACGCAAGGGAGGTCGGGGCATTCACTACCTGGAGACCTACAACGCTTCAGAAGGTTTTTTCGCCTTCCAAGACGACCTTGAGCGTGACGACATGGCTTTGCTGATGGACCACGGGGTGTACTACGAATTTGTACCCATGTCGGAATTGGACAAGGATGAGCCGACGGCTCTGGAATTTCGAGAAGTGGAGGAGGGCCAGACCTACGCGCTTGTGGTCTCCACCAACGCCGGCGTGTGGCGCTTGATGGTGGGGGATCTGGTCACCATCACCTCCAAAATCCCCTTTCGAGTGCAAGTGGTCGGCAGGGTGACCTCGCACCTCAATGTGGTTGGGGAGGAGTTGATGGCCCAGAATGCCGACCGGGCTTGGGCGGAAGTGGCCAAGGCCCTGAACACGGAGGTGTACAACTTCACTGGGGCGCCGCGGTTCGATGACGCTGGCAAGCCAGTCGCCCATCGCTGGGTGGTGGAGTTCCAGCCTGGCCGTACCGTGCCGCCTGCAGCGCAATTGTCGGCTGAATTGGATCGGTGGTTGAAGGCCGTCAACGGCGATTACCAAGCCAAACGGACAGACAACCTCATCTTGGAGGCGCCTCAGGTGGATGTGGTGCCTGAAGGTTCGTTTGACCGGTGGCTGGCCGAGCACGGTCGCCTTGGAGGGCAGCACAAAGTGCCTAGGTTGGATGCGTCTGGGGCGATTTTGGAAGGGGTGCTTGCCTGCGCCTCGGCGTCCGCGGAATAGTTATCCCCAACCTGTTGACGGGCCTTGGAAGGGCGTGTGGTCCGACCTACTTTGGTCGTTCAAATTTCGTTTCATTTCGATCCCTTCCCATGCATCTCGCCGTCGCAGGAAACATTGGCTCCGGAAAGACCACGTTGACCACGTTGTTGGCCAAGCACTACCGCTACAAGCCACACTTTCAACAAGTCGATGACAACCCCTACTTGAATGACTTCTACAAGGACATGACCCGATGGTC
>CBFHQO010000074.1:0-30546 GCA_965658045.1 uncultured Flavobacteriales bacterium
GCTTCCACCAAGGCGGTGATGGCGGCGTCGGTGGGGGCAAACACGGTGAGGGTGTCGGTTCCACTCAGCGCGCCAGCCAAACTTGCAGCGTCCACTGCAGCTGCGAGCAACATGTGCTCTGGGCTGTTCTGGATCACGTCAAAAATGGTGTTGGTCGGAGGCGCTGGTGGCAACAAGACCGCATCAATGATGTGCACCACGCCGTTGTCCGCCACGATGTCGACCACGGTCACTTGGGCGTTGTTGATGAACACCTCTTCTTCGTTGATGGTCACCGTCACATCAGGACCGAGCAGGGTGGCAATCATTTGGCCGTCGGACAAATCCGTGCTCATGGCTTCACCCGCCACCACGTGGTACTTCAAAATGTCACCGAGGTTCTCCAAGGCGAGCAATTCTTCAGCTGTGATTTCGAGGACTTCGACGAGCGCGGTCACCGCAGCGTCTGTGGGTGCAAACACCGTGAACGGGCCGTCCGCACTCAAGGCATCCACCAAACCGGCGGCTCCCACGGCAGCTTCGAGCAACTCGTGGTCTGGGCTGTTGACAATCACGTCCACCACGGTGGTGGTCATCGGCGCAGGGTTCACGACGATGGAAGCCACCATGCCTTGTGCGGCGTGGTTGCCAATGCTGCAATCGTAGTTGTACGTGCCGGGCACGTTGAAGGTGTAGGTGCCGATGCACTCTCCCTCTGGGGCGCCTGTGACAGCACCGAGGTAGAAGGATTCCGGGTTGCCAAACGACATGCCGGTCTGGCTGTCCACATCGCCGTTGACGTCATGGGTGCCCCCGAGGTTGACAAATGCCACGCTTTCTCCCTGCTCGATGGTGAGCATGCTGGGGGCGTACATGAAGCTGCTGGCTTCCACCACGTGGTCGGCTTCGCATTGTGCGAATCCTGCAAATGACGCCACCACGAAGGCGAGCGCCGTTGAGAACAAATGTTTCATTGGGGTTGATTTGAGGTTGAACTTCCCCCTTCCAACAGGCCCTCAAGAAAAAAGTTCGAGGGCCGTGAACCTTTCCCAAGAAGTCCTGTTCTATTAACGTGGTCCGCGAGGATCACGAGATCGTAAGGTGTTTTGATCCAATCATTTGGAACAAAGGGCGGCCCGCGGAAGCGGGCCGTTTCCTTGTCCAACAGTTTCGTCTGCCATGAGCTCTCTTCCCCAAGGAAAAATTGTCCTCCACTGGTTCCGTCGCGACTTGCGCTGGCACGACAACCGCGCGCTGCACGCAGCGCTGAATTCAGGGCACAAGGTGTTGCCGGTGTTCGTGTTTGATCGCGCCATTTTGGACGCCCTCAGCGCCAAAGACGACGCCCGGGTGACGTTCCTGCACGACCGCGTGACCCACCTCAACTACCACGCCCGCGAGCGCGATTCAGGTTTGTGGGTGGAACATGGACACCCCTTGGACGTGCTCGCTTCGCTGTGCGACCGTTTTGACGTGGCGGAAGTTCACACCAACCAGGATTACGAGCCGTACGCCCTAGAGCGCGACGCGAAGGTTCGGGAGATGCTCGAGGCCCGCGGCGTGGCATTCCACACCCACAAAGACCACGTGGTGAAGGCCCCAGGGGAAGTGACCAAACCCGACGGCCTCCCCTACACCGTGTTCACCCCGTACAGCAAACGCTGGCACGCCAACCTGGTGGATGCCGACCTCGAGGCCGCCCCCTCTGAAGATCACCTCGACGCCCTCTTTGACTGGGAGGGCCTTGACTTGCCGAGTCTTCAAGACATGGGGTTTGAACGGAGCGCCATCGAAGCGCCCGAGGCCCACGTCGATGTCGACGTGTTGAAGCACTACGCCGACACCCGCGACTTGCCAGCCAAGCGCGGGACCACACGCATCAGCGTGCACCTTCGGTTTGGAACGGTGAGCGTCCGAGAATTGGCCAAACTTGGATTCAGGCACAGCGACAAGTGGTTGACAGAATTGATTTGGCGCGATTTCTACCAGGCCATCATCCATGCCTTTCCCCACAGCGCGAAGGACGCGTTCAGGCCGCAGTACGACCGCATTCCGTGGCGCCACGACGACGCCCATTTCGAAGCGTGGAAGGCTGGCAAAACAGGTTACCCCTTGGTCGACGCGGGCATGCGCGAGTTGAACGCCACAGGATTCATGCACAACCGTGTGCGCATGGTCGTGGCTTCGTTCTTCTGCAAACACTTGCTGCTGGATTGGCGGTTGGGCGAGCGGTACTTTGCCGAGAAGTTGCTCGACTTTGAGCTGGCCAGCAACACGGGCGGCTGGCAATGGGCTTCTGGATCTGGGTGCGACGCGGCGCCCTACTTCAGGGTGTTCAACCCGACCTCCCAACTGGAGAAATTCGACAAGCAATTGGCCTACGTCCGCAAGTGGGTGCCGGAGTACGGCACGTCCCGTTACCCTGCCCCCATCGTCGAGCACAAAATGGCGCGTCAGCGGGCCATCGACACCTACAAGCAGGCCCTGGCCACAGGTTGACCTGAACGCGACTACCTTCAAGGTATGGAAGGTGTGTTGAATGGCATCCGTGTGCTCGATTTGTCGAGCGTGTTGGCCGGCCCCTTGGCGGGGACGTTTTTGGCCGAGTGTGGCGCCGAGGTGACCAAAGTGGAAGCTCCAGGAGGCGACGTCACACGGTCTTGGAAACTGCCGGGAGAGATGCCTGGCCCTTCTTCCAGCTATTACGAAGCGGCCAACCATGGCAAAACGGTCGTGTCCCACAACCTCAAAACGTCCGAGGGCCAGGCGTGGCTTCAAGACATCCTGGCCCACACGGACGTGCTCCTCCAAAACATGAAATGGGGCGACCTCGACACCATGGGCCTGTTGCCTGACCAACTGTCCGAGGCGTTTCCCCACCTCGTGCACGTGCGGCTTGTCGGCTTTGAGCATCGCCCCGACCGTCTGGCCTACGACGTGGTCGTGCAAGCCGAGTCTGGATTCATGTCGATGAACGGAACCCAAGACGGACCAGCGACCAAAATGCCGGTGGCCATGATGGACATCTTGGCGTCGCACCACATGCGTGCGGCCGTGATGGGCGGCTTGTTTCACCGGGAACGCACGGGCCGCGGCGGCTACGCCGAGGTCAGCCTGTGGGGGTCTGGGCTCACCGCATTGGCCAACCAAGGAACGCAATGGCTCATGCATGGGACGGTTCCGCAACGGATGGGCTCCACACACCCCAACATCGCCCCGTACGGCGACATGTTGACGTGCCGCGACGGCGACGTCGTGCTGGCCGTGGGCAGCGACGCCCAATTCACTTCTCTGTGCCAGGTGTTGGGGTGCGACGCACTGGCCGACGATCCTCGCTTCCACACCAACGCAGAACGGGTGAAGCACCGCGAGGAATTGGTCGTGGCTTTGAACGCGAAGGCACAAGCGACCTCACGTGCCAATGTGCTGGCGGCGTTTCTGGAACACCGTGTGCCTGCCGGGGCCGTGCACAGCGTCCAAGAGGCCCTGGACAGCGAGATGGCCCAAGCTTACCTGACCGGACAAGGCGACCAACGCAAGGTCAAGACCAGCGCGATCCGCTGGGGTCAAGCAGGAATGCGCAACACGTAAACCTGTCCCTCGCCCACATCCAGGTGATCGCGACGGAGCCAAGGGTTGAAGGCCTTCAGCTCCCGAAGGTTGGTGCCTTGCTCGATGGCAAACGAGGCCAAATCTTCCACGTCTTCCGACACGCGCACTTCACGGCCTTCAAGCGGTGCGTACACGTCCTTCGCGGTGAGCTGGAACCCGAATTGGTCGGGCTTTTCCATGACTTCCCGCAAGGCCAGCAGACGGTAGACGTACCTGGCCGTTTCGGAGTTGAGGTGAAGGTCCCAGTAATTGTCCACGTGTTGGGCGGCCAGGGATTTGGTCACGCCAGACATGCCCATGTTGTAAGAAGCCGCTGCCAGCACCCAACTGCCCAGCTTCTCGTGGGCCTCCTTGAGGTACCCACATGCGGCGCGGGTGGCCAATTCCACGTGGTAGCGCTCGTCGACCGTGGAAGATACTTCCAACCCGTATTCAGGCCCCGTCCGCTTCATGAATTGCCAAAAACCCGCGGCTCCCGCAGGGCTGACCACTTGGCTCAACCCGCTCTCGATGACGGCGAGGTATTTGAAATCCGAAGGCACCCCTTCCTCCTCCAAGATGGGCTCGATCACGGGGAACCACCGTGCCGCGCGCTTCAGGTACAACATGGTGGAGCTGTGCCTGTACGTGTTCACAATCAACTCGCGGTCCAACGCTTCCACCACCCCAAACCGATCCAACGGCACAGGCTCTCCGAACAGCGCCAAATCGTGGGGCACCGCAGGGGAAATCACCGCGGAATGCTGCTTGGGAGCCACTTCAAAATCCGGAACCTTGCTCGCGTTTGAGGGGGCAATCCACCAAGCGCCAGAGGCAAACAACACAAGGCCCATTCCAAGGGCATGTCGACGGGGCGTCCAAGTCATCTTCATGACCGGTGAAGTTCTTCCAGCAGGTGGCCTGAAAAACCTCCTGAGGTTCAGGTTGCCAACGGCGCTCGGGCAGCAGTCGTGAACAAGTTCAAAATGGGCTCTCGAACGTCGCAAAGGCGGCGGCGGCTTGGTCGCGCTCGCTCACCACCGGGCGCTCCACGCCCCAGTTGATGCCCAAGTTCGGGTCGTTCCAGGCGAGGCTCTGCTCGGACTCGGGATGGTAAGTGTCTGTGCATTGATACTGCAACGTGGCTCCGTCTTCCAACGCCAAAAATCCGTGGGCAAACCCCACAGGAATCCAGAGCTGCCAACGGTTCTCCGCGCTCAACTCCACCGCCACATGCTGGCCGAATGTTGCACTGTCCTTTCTCAAATCGACCGCCACGTCCAACACCCGTCCTCGCGAGACGCGCACGAGCTTGCCTTGGCCACGGGGAGGGATTTGAAAGTGTAGGCCGCGGAGCACGCCTGCCCGGGACACGCTTTCATTGCTTTGTTTGAACTGAACGGACTCCCCCACGACCTCTGCGAACGCCTCCATGTTCCACGTCTCGGTGAAGCTGCCGCGGTCATCCTCGAACACGCTCGGACGGACCAGCATCACGCCTTCCAATCGGGTGGTTTCAAATTCCATGGAAACAGTCAAAGGAGGTTCAACAAAGACGCGCGACCTCGGAAGGCCACGCCCGCCAAGGTACGGCTATCTTCGCGCGGTGTTGACATCGGAATTGCATCGATTGAGGGCCATGGAACCCGCCGACGTGGACCTGCTAATGACGTGGGAAAACGCGAGCGAGGACTGGTGGATGGGCGCCACGCTCTCCCCCATCAGTCGGACCGCGATGACCGCCTTTGTCGACGGAAGCCAAGACTTGTTTGAAGCACGCCAAATCCGGTGGATGGTCGACGCCCGTCACGGAGACGCTTGGCGAACCGTGGGCGCCGTCGACCTGTACGATTTCGACCCACGGCAACTTCGGGCCGGCGTGGCGATCCACGTCGACGCCGGGCACCGCCGCCAAGGACATGCCCACGGGGCGCTTCAACGGATGCTGGCCTACGCTGGAAACCACCTTCACCTTCGGCAGGTGTACGCGGAAATCCCGGCTGGCCATGCGGGTTCCCTGGACTTGTTCCGCAAAGCCGGCTTTGGCCACGAATCTGTGCGCACCTCGTGGATCCGAACCCCTGAAGGGGACTGGACCGACGTCCACACCTTGCAGCACGTCTTCAACACGGACACCCCATGAGGACTTGGCTTGCACTTCTCGCCACCGCATCCGTGGTATCCGCTGGCGCAGGCGCATGGGGCTGGAACCACTACGTGGCAGGCACCTGGACCTCGTCCCCGGTGGTGGTCCAAGTGGCCCCTGACCTCGACGCTGCGGGACGGCTGGACGCGCTGGAAGAAGCTTGGGAAAGCACCCCGGGCGAGAGGGTTCTGCGCCACGTGGTGTGGCGCGGGTGGGACGGCCGCCTGAAGGCCGGCCAATACACCTTCTCCCCCGAAGAATCCGTCCAAACCTCGGCCGAGCGGCTGGTGACTGGCGACCGGGACGCCGTGGACGTAGTCGTGTCTTCGGGCCGAGACGTGGGTCCCATTGCAGGTGCGGTGTCGCGGCGGGTGTTCGCCGACAGCGCCGCGGTGGCCGATTGGTTCTCGCGCGACAGCGTGATGTGGCGCGTGTTGCCCAACACCTACGAGATGTGGTGGGACACAGATGCCGAGGGCGTGACGGCCCGCATGCTTCGAGAACATCGGGCGTGGTGGAACGAAGACCGCATCGCGGCGGCGGCGGCGCAGGGGTTGACCCCCAAGGAAGCGACCGTGCTTGCGTCCATCGTGCAAGCGGAGACGGCTGTGATTGCAGAGGCCCCTCTGGTGGCGGGACTCTACCTCAACCGGCTGAAGAAGGGCATGCTCCTGCAGGCGGACCCCACGCTGATTTTCGCGCTGGGCGACCCGAGCATCCGCCGGGTGCTCGACGTGCACAAGGACGTGGACTCCCCGTACAACACTTACAAGCACAAGGGCCTCCCTCCTGGCCCCATCCGCTTCGTGGACCCGAGGTACTTGCAAAGCGTGCTGCACCCCGCCGTGCACCGGGACTTGTACATGTGCGCAAAGCCTGGTGGTGACGGCACCCACGATTTTGCGCGGACCTACCGTGAACATTTGCGCAACGCACGCGCTTACCAAACCTGGCTGAACAAGCAACGCATTTTCCGTTGAGACCTGACCACCTCCTTTTTTCTTGTGTTTGGATGTTGGCGCTCGCATGCGCCTTGCCCACCAACATCTGGGGCCAAATCGAGAACACCCCGCTCTACAACTTGACAAACCAAGTGGCACATGCCTTTCGCGTCGATGCGCCACCCACGGTCGATGGGCTCCTGGACGAACCGGCTTGGCGGACCCAGCCGAGTGCCACCAACTTCACCCAAAGCCGACCCACCCCGCAGAGCGCACCGACCCACCGAACCGAAGTCTGGATTGCCTACGACGATCAAAACATCTACATCGCGGCGCAGATGCACGACCCGACGCCGGATTCGATTCTGCAGCAACTGAGCGTGCGCGACCGCGTGGAGAATTCAGACGAGTTTGGGATTTGGTTCAGCCCCTACAACGACGGCATCAACGCCGTGGGCTTCAGCACGACTCCTAGGGGGGCGCTGAACGACTTCATCATGAACGCCCAAGGGTCCGACGACGCGTGGAACGGGGTTTGGGAAGTCCAAAGCCAAATCCACAGTGGTGGCTGGTCCACCGAGATCCGGGTGCCGTGGAGCCAATTCAGAATGCCCACCTTGCCTGAAGGCGTGTCCCAAACTTGGGGCATGAACATTTGGCGCTCTGTGCGGCGCAGCCGAGAAGAAACGGTGTGGAACGCCTTGGACCCGACCCAAAATGGCATGGTGAACCAAGGCGGCGTGCTGCACGGCATTCAAGGGGTGGACACGCCTCCTCGGATTGCCCTGTTCCCCTACCTCAGTGCGTACGCCCAAACCGGACTGGACGAAACTGGCAACCGCCAGTGGGGCGACACCTACAACGGCGGGATGGACGCCAAGTTGGGCTTGGGAGACGCCTTCACGTTGGACATGACCTTGGTGCCCGATTTTGGCCAAGTTGTCGCCGACAACCTCGTTCTGAACCTGAGTCCGTACGAGGTGAGATTCGCGGAAAACCGCCCGTTCTTTTTGGAAGGCACAGACCTCTTCAACAAAGGCGGACTGTTCTACAGCCGGCGGGTGGGCCAGGAGGGACAGCTCATCAACGCGTCGAAATTGAGCGGCAGGACCTCCTCCAGCACGGGGCTTGGCGTGTTCCAAGCCTTCGCCCGCGACACCACAGGCGGCCGCGACGCATTGACCTCCTACAACGTGACCGTGGTCGACCAGAACCTCCCAAACAACGGCTACATCACCGCCCTCAGCACGGCCACAGTCCGGGGCGGAGACGGGCGAGACGCTTACGTGCAGGGGGTGGACTACTCCTTCCGTAACGAAGACAACAGTTGGGCGCTCAGCGGCAGCGCCGCGCGCAACACGATGGCGCAAGGCGACACCGCCAACCACGACGAAGGGCACCGCTGGGGGATGAATCTCGCCAAAACCTCGGGCCAATTCCGAGGCACGTTGGGCCACTACCGAGAGTCGGAATCCTACAACCCCAACGACTTGGGCTACCTCGCGGCCCCCAACGAAGTCGTGACATGGGTGGATTTGGAGTACGGCATCTACAAGCCTTTTGGGGCGTTCAACCGGATGTGGTGGAACCTGAACACCAACGTCAACCACCTCTATGCCCCCCGCGCCTACAGCAACTGGACCTGGGTGGCGGAATGGGCAGCCGTCACCAAGACGTTCTGGTTCAACAAACTGGGGTTTGAAGGCCAACCGCTCGAAGGCCAAGATTGGTTCGCCTCCCGGCTTGACGCGCTCCCCTTCGCCACGCCCAGGTGGACGTCGGCGGAGTTTGTGACCTCCACGGACTACCGGAGGAAAGTGGCGTTGGACGGATTCGTCAAGCGGCGCGTTCGGCCAGACGTGCCGGACTGGCAAGAATCGTTCATCCGCGTGGCGCCCCGGTTCCGGTTCAGCGACCGCCTGAGCGCGGACTACGTCTGGAGCTGGCAGGTCCGCCACAACGAACGCGGGTGGGTGGACGTGGTCGACGACGGGCAGCTGAGTCTGTTTGGGCAAAGAGAAAACACGAGCCACACCCACGTCCTCAATGCCAGTTACATCTTTACCCCCACCTCCAGTCTTTCGGCGCGCATCAGACACTATTGGAGCGTCGTCGATTACCACGGATTCTTCGAATTGCAGGAGGACGGCAACCTGGGCTTCATCGACGACCAAGCCCTCTTCGCTTCGCTTGAGTTGTTCAACCAAGACCTGACCTCACGGTACGACGTGAACTACAACGCGTGGAGCGTGGACCTGGTCTACCGTTGGATATTCTCTCCCGGCTCCGAGTTGAGTGTGGTGTGGAAGAACACCCTGAATGAGGCCGGCACCGCCCTGCCCGACAGCTATTGGAGCAACTGGCAATCGATGTTGGACGAGGGTTTCACCAACTCCCTGTCGGTGCGGGCGCTGTACTATCTGGACTACAGCATGATTGAATCCCGGCTGGCCCGCTGACAGGCCCAATCAAGGCCACACCAGCGTCCCAGCCCACGTCGCGGCGTTGCCCACGGCGTCCGTCACCTCCAATTCCACACGAACCGGCGCCCCAGAAGGGTGCTTGCCGTCGGAAGCTTCGTAGGTCGCCATGTTGCGCTTGGGGTCCCACACCAAACGCGCCCACCGACCGTCGATCGTCAACGTCATCGTGTCCACCCCTGACAGGAGGTCCTCCACGAACCACACCGCATCTCCGCCCTGAACAAACGGCGTGCCGCTGTGGTAGGGAATGACCTTGGGCGCCACTGTGTCGCGCGTCATGCGCCAAGCCCCGCCGCCGGGCAGCGCCATGCGCCATGTGCCCTCTTGCACTTGGGCAGGGACGGCCTGCTTGATTTGGCCTTCCACTTCATGCACCGCCACCCACTGGGTCGTGGGCCATGCATCTTGTGGCAAAGCCGCGCCACTCATACCCCACGTCACTTCTGGGCTTGGCAGGGTCCACACCACATCCACCTTGCTTCGCCACGCCTCAAATTCAGGCCAAACGTACGCGGACAGCCCCGTCGAGTCGGTGTGCCAGCCCACTTCGGCGGGCTCAAAGAAGGCCTTCTCGTCCCAGGACAGGGTGGCTTGGGGCGCAGACAAGGTGAGCGCCTCGCTGGGCGAGGTGTCTTGCGGTGCGGTGCCCTCAACTTCCACCCGTTCCCACAGCAACGCAGACGCCCCACCCTTGAGCACCAGGGTTCGGAAGGTCTCGTTCCCAGCCACGTCGCGCACCGTGCATTCCAAGGTAGCCACCTCCCCGCTGTCCAGGGCCACGACGCCGTCCGGCGCACCTGCATAAATGCCGAGGCGGTTTCCAGGGAGGCGGTGAAGTCGGTGCACTTGGTCCCTTTCCCGCTTCCACACCGGAAACAGCGTGTGCGCGTTCATGTCCTTATTCACGGAGAAATTCAATTCATCCAATTCGAAACGGTGTGTCCACTGCACCTCGCCCTGGCCGTCTTCCAAGACCGCCTGCAGGGTGTGGATGCCGCAGATGTTGGAGGCGCCGTCCAAGCGGTCGTAGGCCTCGATGGAGACCCGGACTTCATCCTCGACCACCACCGTGTCCACACCGTTTGCAGGCACGGAAGCGAGTCCGCGCTCAGATTCGAGCCACCACATCGGCGCCGAAGGGGGCCTTGAATCAGATTTGGTCACCCACCCTTGCAGGGGATTCAACGGATGTTGGGACGGCGTGTCACGCACTTCAAAGTGCAGATGCGGGCCTCCGCTTCCGCCGGAATTGCCGCTCCACCCCAAGGTGTCACCGGCCTGAAACGTCAACCCAGCCGAGGCTGGGGGCGTCGCGTCCAGCCCCATCGACCTCCCCTTGTAGGTGCGCGCGACGGCCCACGCCTGCACGTCTGGGGCAAACCGCTGGAGGTGGGCGTAGACCGTGGTGATGCCGTCGGGGCCTTCGAGGTAGAGCGCGTTCCCGTAGCCCCACGGAGACATCTTCACGCGGGCCAGCACCCCGTCGGTCGAGGCGCGGACAGGCAGGCCTTCCCGCCCTTGGGTTTTCATGTCGAGGCCCGTGTGAAAGTGGTTGCCGCGGAGCTCTCCAAAGTTGCCACTCAAGACCAGAGGCACCGACAATGGATCCGTCCATCCGTGGGCCGCCTTGAACCGATGCGCACGCTGACTTGGTGCCCCTTGACCCAAAGAAGAACTCGAAGAAAAAACACACAACACGCACAGCATGTGGCAGATAGAAAAACCAGCCTTGAACCTGCCAATTTGTGTTTCAAACGTCCTCATGTTGCAAAACTACATGGGGCCATCCGTTCAAAGTCGCGGGCGCTCCCTTACTTTTGTTAGGATTCACAACCATGTCCTTTTCCCCAACTCAACTGACGAATTTGCTCCACGCCGTGGAACGCTTGCTTGAGGCCTACGCTGGCCTGAGGGGCGAACTGCACGAGGCGAATGCGAGGCTGGAGGAAGCCCAAACGAAGTTGCGCGAAGTGGCGATGGCGCGTGAAACAACCCAACCTCAACCCCAACTCACCCCTGAACCGGCGATGAGCGCCGCGGAATTGGACGCGTTGGTGGAAGAAATCGACGAATGCATCGCGCTGCTCAAAGCGTGAAGAACACCATGGAAACGCTCGAAGTCACACTCGGAGGGAGAACCTACCCCTTGACACTTTCCCCAGAGGAAGTGCAAACCGTTCGTGAGGCCGCAGCCGCCGTGGAACAGCAAATCGGCGACCTCAAGCGCCAGTACGCGATCACCGACAGGATCGACCTCATGGCCATGGCCGCCTTGCAAATTGCCGTTCAATCGAAGAGCCAAACCCCCTCAAACGCACCAAGCGAAGCAGGGTCCCAATGGCCTCAAGCCGACATCGATTCCCTTCTGCAACGCATCCACAGCGCGCTCGACCGTTGACGACGGAATTGAACCCCACGACGACATGTCACCCATCATTGCAGCAGCAGCTGGATTGCTCCTCGGAGGAGGCGCAGGCTACTTTTTGTTCTTGCGCGTGCTCACCGGCAAAGCAGACAGCATTGTCCGCGAAGCCGAACGAAAAGGCGAATCCATCAAGGAAAAGAAAATCCTCCAGGCCAAAGAGAAATTCATCCAACTCAAGGAAAAGCAGGCCGACCAACGCAAAGACCTCGAGCGCAAACTCAATGAGCGTCAAGAGCGCATCAAAAAGACGGAGAGCAACCTCCAGCGTTCCATCGACCAGAACAAGAACGCCGAGCGTCAACTCAAGAAAGACCAAGAAAAGCTCACCCAGCGTTTGGGCGCGCTGGAAAAGAAGCAGCAAGACCTCGACACCGACCACTCTAGGGCCATCGAGGCCCTGGAGAAACTCAGCGGCATGACTGCCGACGAGGCCAAGTCCAACATGGTCGAGCAGATCAAATCTGAGGCCCGCGCCATGGCCGCCACCCAAGCGCAAGACATCATCGACGAAGCCAAGGAAAAGGCCAACGCCGAAGCCAAGAAAATCGTCATCCAGACCATCCAGCGCGTCGCCACCGAGCACAGCGTGGAGAACAGCGTGTCGGTGTTTCAAATCAAAAACGACGACGTCAAAGGCCGCATCATTGGACGAGAAGGCCGGAACATCCGCGCGCTGGAAGCGGCGACCGGCGTGGAGTTCATTGTGGACGACACCCCCGAAGCCATCATCCTGAGCTGCTTCGACCCGGTGCGCCGTGAAATCGCCCGCCTCAGCTTGCACCAGCTCGTCACAGATGGCCGCATTCACCCCGCCCGCATCGAGGAAGTGGTGAACAAGGTCACCAAGAAGATTGAAGAGGAAATCGCCGAGACTGGAAAGCGCACAGTGATTGACTTGGGCATCCACAACATGAAGGGCGAGCTCGTCCGCATGGTGGGCCGCATGAAGTACCGCTCGTCGTACGGCCAAAACTTGCTTCAGCACAGCCGCGAAGTCGCCAACCTCTGCGCCACGATGGCCGCCGAATTGGGCCTCGACGCCAAAGCAGCGAAGCGCGCGGGCTTGCTCCACGACATCGGCAAGGTCAGCGACGAGGAAAGCGAGTTGCCGCACGCACTCTTGGGCATGAAGCTCGCCGAGAAGGCAGGCGAACGTGCCGACGTCCTCAACGCAATTGGGGCGCACCACGACGAGATTGAAATGACCTCCCTTCTGTCCCCCATCATCCAAGTGTGCGACGCCATCAGCGGCGCGCGTCCTGGTGCACGACGCGAGATGGTGGAAGCGTACATCCAGCGCTTGCGCGACTTGGAGAATTTGGCCTTGGAATACCCTGGGGTCACCAAGTCCTTCGCGATTCAAGCGGGCCGTGAATTGCGCGTCATGGTGGAGAGCGACCAAGTGAGCGACGACCAGGCGGACCAGTTGTCGTTTGACATCAGTCAGCGCATCATGAACGAGATGACCTACCCCGGTCAGGTCAAAATCACCGTGATCCGCGAACGTCGCGCCGTCAGCATCGCCCGCTGATGACCCCAGAGGGCCGCACGCCCTCGTGGGGGGCTTCGCTGAGCTGGCAAAGCTTCAACGTCCTGCTGCAGGTGGTCCTGCAGCTCGTCTACATCCGCATCCTCGCGGGCATCCTCGCGCCTGAAGACTTCGGGGTGATGGCCCTGGCGCTGATTGTGGTGGGCGTTGTGGAAATCTTCGCCCAAGTCGGCATAGGCCCCTCCATCGTACAGTTCCCTCAACTCACGTCCCAACACGTGTCTTCCGCGTGGTGGTTCAGCGCGCTTCTTGGTTTGTTGTTCTTCGCGGCCATGTACCTCGCGGCGCCTGAGTTTGCCCACCATTACAACACTCCGGTGCTGAGGCCCATCTTGCGTTGGATCTCCTTGAGCTTTGTCATTTCAGGATTCAGTGTGGTGTCCCGCAGCTTGCTGGTCCGCGACATGAATTTCAAGGCCTTGACCCAGTGCGCGCTGACCGGCATGGTGGTGGGCAATTTGGTCGTGGGCTTGGGGCTGGCGTATGCCGGCGCCGGCATTTGGGCCTACGTGGCGGCCCTGCTGGTCCAAAACTTGGTGCTCAGCGCCGGGTACCTGTGGCTTGCCCGCATCCCTGTCTCCCAAGGATGTCAGCCTCAAGCGCTCAGCTCCTTGCTCAGCTACGGAACGCGGAGCACCGCCTTCAACTTGCTCACCTACACAGCCTCCAAAGTGGACCTGTGGTGGGTGGGGGAATCCTTGGGCACAAGGGCCACGGGCATGTACGACCGCGCTGTTCACCTGATGGGACAGCCCATCACCGTGCTGGGCAAACTCGGCGACAGCGTCTTGTTCAGTGGCATGTCCAGCCTGCAAGACAACTTGCCGGAAATGCAGCGTGTGGTGCTTCGAGGCATGCACTTGATTGCGCTGGCCACCTTGCCCCTCACCGTGGCCTTGATGTGGCAAGCCGAGGGCGTCACATGGCTGTTCCTCGGACCCCAGTTCAACGAATCGGCGCCCATCGTTCAGGTGTTGTTTGCCGCCGTGGCCTTCCGCGCCTTGACCAAGCTGGGTGACGCCAACATGCGGGCCTTGGACGGACTCACGGCAGGCATCGCCATCAAGGTGGTGTTCCTGGCCGCCATCGCTGGCGGTGTGTGGTGGAACTTGGACCAAGGCCATGGCACCGTGGGCGCGGCGAAGGCCGTGGTTCTGGCGTCCGTGCTTCAATGGTTGCTCACCGTGGGTTGGATGTCGGTTCGGCTGAAATTGCGGTTGTTCTCTTTGCTCCGTGCCTTGCAGGGAGGCCTCGTCCTTTCCGTCGTGGTGGTTGCCCCCATGGCCGCGCTTTCCTGGGTGTGGTGGGCTGAATCTGTCTTGTCGGCCGGGCTGGCGATCGCTGTCCTTGTGTGGTTTCCCGCCCTCAGCTTGCCCCGAGCCTTGGACCAACAAGGGGACCTTCGGCGGCAGGTCGCTGCGAAGCTGCCCAACTCCAGCCTTCGCCGCCGTTGGATGCATTGAACAAAACCGCAATCCCGGGCGTTTCTCCCCCATGAACATGACCACCATCTTAGCTTCTGGCGCGCTGGTCCTTGGCGCCGCAGGCCTTATGGCTTGGAAGACCTTCAACACCAACACTTGGCACAACCCCACCCCTGGCATGGCATCTTTCCACGACCTCAGCGCCACCACTTTGGAAGGCGAAGACTTTGATTTCAACCAGCTCAAAGGCAAGCGCGTGCTCATCGTGAACACCGCGTCACGTTGTGGGTACACTCCGCAGTACAAGCCGCTGGAGGAATTGCACGACATGTACAAAGACCAAGGCTTGGTCATCCTCGGCTTCCCTTGCAATCAGTTTGGAATGCAGGAACCAGGCACGTCGTCGGACATTCGGGAGTTTTGTTCCCGGAACTACGGCGTGAGCTTCCAGATGATGTCCAAGGTAAACGTGAAAGGGGACGACCAGCACCCGGTGTACGCATGGCTGACCCAAAAAGACCTCAACGGCGCTGGAGACCACAAAGTCCGTTGGAACTTTCACAAGTTCCTGGTGGACGGCGAAGGCCAGTTGGTGGCCGCGCTCGGCAGCGGTGCCGATCCGCTTGGAGACGAAATCAAGGCGTTCGCAGCAGGCGAATGACCCCCTCCCCCGCTGCATACAACGCTCCTGCAAAAGAGGCACGCCTGCGCGTGCCTTTTTTCATGGCTCCGTTCTCCACAAGCGCGCCTCATTCTTGGGAAAACTCAACCTCCTCATGGGTGGGCCCAGTTCTCGCCCTTTCTGACCTTTGATTCAACTTTAAACCGCCCTCATGTCGCACGTGCACAATTTTTCTGCAGGCCCTTGCATCCTGCCTCAAGAAGTGTTGGAACAAGCCTCCCAAGCTGTGAAATCTTGGGACGACCACGGCCTGTCTTTGGTCGAAATGTCCCACCGAAGCAAGGCCTTTGTCGCCGCCATGGAAGAATGCCGGGCGTTGACCAAGGAACTCCTCGGGCTGCCCGACCGCT
This sequence comes from uncultured Flavobacteriales bacterium, assembly GCA_965658045.1. GTDB lineage: Bacteria > Bacteroidota > Bacteroidia > Flavobacteriales_D > Sanyastnellaceae > UBA11663. Next base: position 15,571 of record CBFHQO010000074.1, read on the forward strand.
TCGACATCTTGTACCTCCAAGGTGGGGCCAGCTTGGCGTTTTTGACGTCCGCCATGAACTTCCTGCCTGAAGGCGGCCAAGCGGCCTACGCCGACACCGGAACGTGGTCCGCCAAAGCCATCAAGGAAGCCAAGCACGCCGGACGGGTGAACGTGGTCACCTCGTCCAAAGAGGAGAACTACAACCACATCCCCGAAGTGGGCGAGGTCGACGCGGACAACGCCTACCTCCACATCACCACCAACAACACCATCTTCGGCACGCAATACGCCGAAATGCCCAAGTCCAACGTGCCACTTGTGGCCGACATGAGTTCCGACATCTTGAGCCGGACGTTCGATCCCGAGCCGTTTGCCTTGATCTACGGAGGCGTGCAAAAGAACATGGGTCCTGCGGGCGCCGTGGTGTACGCGGTGGACCGTGAGCGCCTTGGCCAAGTCGGCCGGAACATCCCCTCCTACTTGGACTTGGACGTTCAATTGGGCAAAGACAGCATGTTCAACACGCCCCCGGTGTTCTCGGTGTACACCACCTTGCTCACCCTCCGTTGGCTCAAGGCCCAAGGCGGGGTGGCAGCCATCCAAGCGCGGAACGAAGCCAAGTCCGCGTTGCTCTACGGTGAAATCGACCGCAACCCCCTCTTTGCAGGCCATGCCAAAGACGGCAGCCGTTCCCACATGAACGCCACGTTCCGCCTGCTGGACGACAGCCACGCCGAAGCGTTTGACAGCGCGTGGAACCGAGCCCACATCAACGGCCTGAAAGGCCACCGCAGCGTCGGCGGATACCGCGCCTCCATGTACAACGCCCTTCCCCTGGAAAGCGTCCAGGTGTTGGTCGACGTCATGGCTGAATTTGAACGCACCCACGGATAACCTTTGACCCCATGAACATCCTTGCCAACGACGGAATCAGCCCCTCAGGCGCCGCAGCTTTGACCGCGGCCGGGCACACGTTGCACACCGACTTTGTCGACGCAGACCAACTTGAAGCCTTCATCCACGAGCACGCCATCGACGGGGTGCTGGTGCGCTCAGCCACCAAGATTCGCCAACCCCTCATCGACGCCTGCCCCACCTTGAAATTCATTGGCCGTGGCGGGGTCGGCATGGACAACATCGACGTGGAGTACGCACGTGGAAAAGGCCTGACCGTGTTCAACACCCCAGCCGCCAGCTCTCAGAGTGTTGCGGAGTTGGTTATGGGACACCTGTTCTCCTGTGCACGCTTCTTGGCCGACAGCAACCGCCAAATGCCCGGGCGCGGCGCCGAAGAGTTCAAAACACTCAAGAAGGCCTACGGAAAAGGCACGGAACTGCGGGGCAAGACCCTCGGCATCGTGGGCTTTGGCCGCATTGGCCGGTCGCTGGCCAGCTACGCCTTGGGCTGCGGCATGAATGTCATTGCCCACGACCCGTTCGTGGACCACGGCAAGGTTGAATTGACCGTCGGTGGACAAACGTTGACGGTCGAATGCCCGCTCCACAGCCTTGAGGATGTGCTGGCGAACGCCGACATGGTCAGCATCCACGTGCCTGCCCAGGCCGACGGCAGCGCCGTGATTGACGAGGCGCAACTGAAGGCCATGAAACCGCACGCCATTTTGGTGAATGCGGCGCGCGGGGGATCCGTGGACGAAGACGCCTTGATGGCGGCCTTGGACGCCGGTGAGATTGCGGGTGCTGGCCTGGACGTGTTTGTGGGGGAACCCGCGCCGCGTGCCGACCTCTTGGCCCACCCCAAAGTGGCCTTGACCCCGCACATCGGCGCGGCCACAGGGGAAGCCCAAGACCGCATCGGCCTGGAATTGGCCGCCCAAATCGACGCGCTTGCATGACTGAGCGTCGCCCCCTGATGACGCCTTTGGCCGCGGTGACCCCACCGCGACACATGGCGCATTTGGTGGCGTCCCGGTCGTATTTGAGCTACCAGAAAGACGAACTGCGGGACAAACTCAAGCACAACCCCTACTCCTACATCCAGGTCATCAACCCCGACGCGTCGAGGGACATCGACACGCCGCGTGGCACGTCTTCGTTCTTCGAGGAAGTCCGCGCGGAATACGACGCCTTCAAATCGAGGGGATGGTTGGTTGGGGCTGCGGAGCCTGAGTGGCTTGTGTACAAACAATCCACGTCGAGCCACAGCTGGACGGGGGTGGTGTGCAACCTGGACCTTGCGCGCTGTGCCGATGGTGGGCTGCGCACGCATGAACTGACCCTCGCCTCCCGCGAGACGCTTTTCACGTCCTTCTTGGACGCCGTGGGCTTCCACGCCGAGCCCGTGCTCTGCGCCAAGCCGCAGGGCAGCGCGACCGCACAAGCCTGCAACAAAGTGATGGCCGAGGCCACCTCGCAGCCTGCCCACACCGACTTCATGACGGCGGATGGGGTGCGGCACGAGATTTGGCGCGTGCCCGTGCACAGCCCCTCCGGCCAAGCTTTTACGGACACCTGGGGTTGTGAAGACGTGCTCTACCTCGCAGACGGCCACCACCGTTTGGCTTCGTCGCACCGGCTCCACAAAGCCAGGCCCGACCTGCCAGGCGCGGCGCACATCTTGGCCTTGGTTGTGCCCGAAGAGGACCTCACCATTCTCGGATTCCACAAGGAAGTGCGCGGCATCCCCATGACTCCTGAAGGCTGGCGCGAAGCCCTCGCATCGCTCCAAGGCGAATGCGACGTGTCGCCGTCCAAGCACGGATGCGACGTCCCCCAAGGGCCGGGGCAAATCACCGTGGCCTTCCAAGGTGAATCATGGACGCTCACCCGACGGCCAGGGTGCGACGCCCCCACAGACGCCGACTGGGTCAACGTTCACCTTCTCAAGAACGTCCTGGGCATTGTCGACGCGCGCCACGACAAGCGCCTTCGGCACCTGCCTGAACTGCAGCGTCCAGAAGGCGGGTGGCAAGCGCAGGCGGCCGCCCACCCCGACCGCATCCTTGTGTTGATTCACCCCATTCCATTCTCGGACATCCGTGCCGTGGCCGACGCCGGTGGCAACCTCCCGCCCAAAAGCACGTGGGTGGCGCCCAAAATCCGAAGCGCCTTGTTCATCCACGAATTCAACGCCGCACCATGACCGACCGTCATCCCGTGAAGGACAACCTGCTCGACGTGCAAGCCCAAGTGGACAAGCGTGCCCAGGAAGCCGGCCATGAGGTGCACTTGGTCGCCGTCAGCAAGACCAAACCCGACGAAGACCTCCAGGCCGCCTACGACGCAGGCCAGCGCGACTTCGGGGAGAACCGCGTGCAAGAACTGGTCGGCAAAGCAGGGCGGCTTCCCCAGGACATCCGGTGGCACATGATCGGCCACATCCAAACCAACAAAATCAAGGATTTCCTGCCTTGCGTGCACTTGGTGCACGGCGTGGATCGGGTGAAAGTCCTGGACGTAATGGAGCGGGAAGCGGCCAAGCTGAACCGGACCGTCGACCTCCTGCTGCAGGTGCACATCGCGGCCGAGTCCACCAAGTTTGGCTTCAGTCCGGAAGAACTTCGCGACCTCGCACGACCTGAGGTGTGGGAGGCGTACCCGCACCTGCGGCCGGTGGGATTGATGGGCATGGCCACCTTCACGGACGACCAAGCCCAGGTGCGCGAGGAATTCAAGTCGCTTCGCAGCTTGTTTGAAGCCTTGAAACACCCCTTGGGCATCGTGGCCTCGGAGCGCGGAGCTGGGTGGCACACCCTGAGCATTGGCATGAGCGGCGACTGGCCCTTGGCCGTGGAAGAAGGCAGCACCATGGTCCGTGTGGGCAGCGCCATTTTTGGGGTGCGCAACACCCCCAAGCCATGACTTTCAGGGAGCTTCGTGCCCAGTACGAGCCTTGGTTCCAAGGCTGGCTCGTGCTGGCGCCGATCGTAGGGTTTGGCAGCACCACCCTGGTCAAAAACCAACTGTACCGCGTCTGGAAGGTGACCCACGGACTCACCGACAGCATCTCGGCACAACAGGCCCGTGAGATGGGACTCAACCCGCCGGATTGGTCGGGCGCAGCCTGGTATGGGCTGGCGGCTGCCGGCCTCTTCACGGTGTTTTACATCTTGGCTGCCCGCACGTGGTCTCGGCACACCCCGCAAGAATCGGAGGACTGAGGCCGTACCTTCCGGTCCATGAAACGACTGTCTTCCCTCCTGCTCTGTTCCGCCGCATGTTTGACCTCCGCGTGGGGCCAAACCCTCACGTCCATTGAAGCCGTCGAATACGAGCCCAACAGCGACCGTTGGGTGGTGAGCAACGGAAGCAGCATGTTGGTGACGGCGGACGAGGGCGTGACGTGGAGCACCTTCGGAAGCGGCGGCGCCACCCACGGCATGGAAGTCGTTGGGTCGACGTTGTTCGCCATCCAAAACAACGTGCTCCGCGCCTACGACGTGGTGACTGAAGGCCAAATTGGCTCCGTCATCCCCATCGGCGTGACGTTCCTCAACGGGATGGGCAGCTACAGCAACGACGAAGGGGATTTTCTGGTGGTCAGCGACTTTGGCACTGGACGCATCCTGAAAGTGGACGTGACCGACCCTTCGGACATGCAAGTCAGCACGCTGGTGGACGACACAAGCACGACGCCCAACGGCGTCACCGTGGTGGACCACACGGCGTACGTTGTGAATTGGGGCGGCAACGCCTCTGTGCTGTCCATCGATGTCGAGACGGGCGAACAAAGCACCGTCCTCGGCAACTCTGGACTGGGCAACTGCGACGGCGTCGACCACGTGTGGGGAAGCTTTGTGGTCAGTTCTTGGTCCCCCCAACGGCTTTCTTTGTTCACGATGGACGACGAGGGCGCGTGGTCCGAAGGCGAAACCCTGGTGCAAGGCAGCCCCTTGAGCAACCCGGCGGACCTCAGCATCAACACCGCGGGCGACACCTATGCGGTGGCGTGCAGCGGCAACAACACAGTGTACTTCGGCAACCTGATGGACTGGAACAACGTGACCGAATGGGTGGCCCCCTTCGACACCCACGCGACGTGGGCAGGCGCGCAATTGGAATTGACCCAGGCGCAAGACGGCCAATGGACGTTGCGTGGGTTCGACGTGCAAGGACGGCAACTGGGTTCGCACCAGGTCACCTTGGCTCCAGGCACCATCCGCCTTTCCCAGTCAGACATCGGCGCTTGGCTGGAATGCGCCCCGTTGGTCGAGGCGACCTTCCAACCTCAGGCAGCGAACGCCGGAACATTCCGAACCACGCTGAAGCAAGTGGTCCTTCGTTAAACCGGGTCCACGTCCACGGTCAGGCGGAGACGCTTCCAACGCGCGTCTTTCTGGAATTCTTCCAAGTCTGCCTCGAGCAACGGACGGTATTGTTGGGGCGACAAGCTTCGCTCGAACTTCAGGGTGAGTTGACGGATGTGCAGGTCGTTGATGCGCGCCAAAGCAGGCGTGTCCGGCCCAATGACACGGTCTCCAAACCGCTGATGCAAACGGGCCGCCAACACAGACGCGCCGGCCTCCACCCGCTGGGCGTCGGAATGCTTCAACGTCAGGCGGACCATCCGCACAAAGGGCGGGTACATGTAAGTCTGGCGCTCAATCAGTTCACGCTTCACCAAAGCTTCGTGGTCTTGCCCCACGACGTGTTGCAACAACCAGTGGTCGGCGCTGAACGATTGAATGACCACCTTGCCTCGAGGCCCCTCCTTGGAGCGGCCTGCGCGGCCTGATACCTGGGTCAACATTTGATACGCCCGTTCAAAAGACCGGAAATCCGGGAACGTGAGCATGCGGTCGGCAGACAACACCCCAACCAAGCCGACGTTCGCGAAGTCGAGGCCTTTGGACACCATCTGGGTCCCCACCAAGATGTCGTACTCCTGGTCTGCAAAGGCCTCCAACAGCCTGGCGTGGTCCGTCTTTTTCCGTGTGGTGTCCAAGTCCATGCGCGCCACGCGTGCCGTGGGGAACAGCTCTTGGAGTTCTTCCTCGATTCGCTCGGTGCCCAACCCCTGTGGCTTGAGCGCCGTGCTGCCGCAAGCGATGCATGTCGTGGGCGCTGGCCGCTCGTGGTACCCGCAATGGTGACAGTGCAACCCGCCCAAGGTTTTGTGCACCACCAGGGGGATGTCGCATCGCTCGCACGAGGTCGCGTGGCCGCATTGTGTGCATTGCATCGAGGGGGCGTACCCGCGGCGGTTTTGGAACAGAATCACCTGCCTACCCGCGTCCAACGCCACATCCATCTCGTCACGGAGCAACTTGCTGAACCCGCCTCGCATGCTGCGTTGCTTGTGCTCCTTCTTCAAATCCGCCACGAAAATCTCTGGCAGCATCGCGCCCCCAAACCGCTCCGTCAACGAGACCCGGTTGAGGCGACCTTGGTCTACCAGCCAATGCGTTTCCACGGCTGGGGTCGCCGACCCGAGCACCGTGGGCACTTTGTTCTTGGCGGCCAACCACAAAGCCACGTCGCGGGCGTGGTAGCGGGGGGCGGGGTCGTGTTGCTTGAAACTGGGTTCGTGCTCTTCGTCGACCACAATCAACCCCAGTTTGGGCAAGGGCAACAGCACGGCGCTGCGCGCCCCCACAATGAGCTGGCCCTGTTTCGGCGCCATGACCTGCATCCAGGTGTTGGTCCGCTCTCGGCTGGAAAACCGACTGTGGTACACCTGCACCACGTCACCAAAAAACCGACGCAGGCGGGCGATCAACTGGGTCGTCAAGGCGATTTCCGGCACCAAGAACAACACTTGGTTTCCTGCAGACAACGCTTCGGCAATGAGGTGGGTGTAGATCTCTGTCTTTCCCGACCCTGTGACGCCTTGCAACAACACAGGCGTGCGCGCCACCAGCGAACTGTGGACGTCGTTGTAGGCCTTGGTTTGGGCGTCGGACAGGGATGGAAGGCTCGCCGCACCGGGTGCGCTGGGCTGGGCAGGCTCGCGGTCCTCCAGCTGCAGGATGCCACGCTCCACCCACTTTTTGACGGTGGCGGCGTCGGTGCGGCTGCGTTTTTGGGCTTGGATTTTGGGCAATTCGCCATGCTCCACCACCGTCAGCAACAAGCGCTCCATGGCCGCGGCTCGAACCCCGGCCCACGCCAAAGCCTCTGACAGCTCCGACTCGGTCACCCCATCGGCGACCTTGAGCCAGGCGACAGGCTTGGGTTGGGCGTGCTCCTGGAGTTCCTCTTTGGTCAACACAAGGCCCCGTTGGATCAAGGTCTTGATGATGCGTTGGGGGTGGCGAACGTCCAAGAGGTCTGCGCATTCACGCAACGTCATGGCCTCGCGCACATGCAAGGCGTCCAAGAGCAGCAGCGCCGTGTCGCTCAACCCCGCTTCCGACACCTGGTCGGCGTCCGGGTGTACCACGATTTGGGTGGTGCTTTCCAGTTTCATCCCCGCAGGGAGGGCTGCACCAATCATCTCCCCAAGGGTGCACATGTAATGCGACGCCATCCACGCGAAGAGGTCGCGTTGCGCCACCGTCATGATGGGCGACTCGTCGACCACGGCTTCCACCTCCTTGGCCACGTAGCCTTCCGGGGACCTTTGGTGGCTCTCCCAGACGATGGCCGTCCACTTTTTTCGGCCGAGCGCCACCACCACGCGCGCGCCCACCACGGGCTCCGAGCCGTCGTCAAACCACTTGTATGTCAGCGTTTTGGGTAGCGCCAGAGGCACCACCACCTCGACGTACGTGGGGGATGTGTGAGAAGCTGTGGACACGAAGGGGAAAATTAGGACTCACGGCGCGCAAACCTCGCAGGCTTCCGCGTGTTCTTTGAAGCATGGCGACATGCATTTCCCCCCTCCAAGTCGGCGACAACGCCCCCGCGTTCTCCGCCCCAGATCAACACGGCAATGTCCGGACGTTGTCTGAATTTGCAGGACAAAAATTGGTCTTGTACTTCTACCCCAAAGACAACACCCCGGGGTGCACGAACCAAGCGTGCAACTTGAACGAGAACTTGGGTGCGCTCCAAGCCGCAGGCTACACCGTCTTGGGGGTCAGCAAGGACCCCGCCAAATCGCACCACAAGTTCATCGACAAGCACGGCCTCGGGTTTGACTTGCTCTGCGACGAGGAGTTGAACGTGCACCACGCCTTCGGAGTCTGGGGCCCCAAGAAATTCATGGGCCGAGAATTCGACGGCACGCACCGCACCACATTTGTGATCGAGGCGGACGGCACCATCGGACGCATCATCGCCAAACCCAAGGTCAAAGCGCACGCGGAAGAAATCCTCCAAACCGAGGCATGACGCCTGACGTTCATTGATTTCAAGCCGTCGTGGACAAAACGGAGCCCCCTCCGTAAGTCCTTTACGGAGTGACCCGAATACCTTCGCCCCAAACAACAGAACAATGGCAGCCAACAACGACAAATTGAAAGCCCTCCAACTGACCATGGACCGGTTGGACAAGACTTACGGCAAGGGCACCGTGATGAAACTCGGCGCGGAAGCGGTGGAGAAAATTGACGCCATCCCCAGCGGAAGCCTCAACCTCGACCTTGCCCTCGGCATAGGCGGGTACCCCAAGGGACGCGTCGTCGAGATCTACGGCCCTGAATCTTCAGGAAAGACCACGCTGGCCATCCACGCCATTGCAGAGTGTCAAAAGCAAGGCGGCATCTGCGCCATCGTCGACGCCGAACACGCCTTCGACAAATTCTACGCCGAGAACTTGGGCGTGGACACCGAGAACCTCTTGATTTCTCAACCAGACAACGGCGAGCAAGCCCTTGAAATTGCAGACAACCTCATCCGTTCCGGCGCCATTGACTTGATTGTGATCGACTCGGTGGCCGCCCTGACGCCCCGTGCGGAAATCGAAGGGGAAATGTCCGACAGCTCTGTCGGCTTGCAAGCGCGACTCATGTCAAAAGCGTTGCGGAAGCTCACCGGAACCATCAGCAAGACAGGCTGCTGCTGCATCTTCATCAACCAGTTGCGCGAGAAGATTGGGGTGATGTTTGGCAACCCAGAAACCACCACCGGTGGAAACGCGTTGAAGTTTTACTCTTCGGTGCGCATCGACATCCGTCGCTCCACCCAAATCAAGGACGGCGACGCCGTGCAGGGCAACCGCACCAAGGTCAAAATCGTCAAGAACAAGGTGGCTCCCCCCTTCCGCCGTGCGGAATTTGACATCATGTATGGCGAAGGCATTTCCAAGTCTGGCGAAATCATCGACCTCGGCGTGGACCACGGGATCATCAAGAAAAGCGGTTCCTGGTTCTCTTACGGCGACACCAAATTGGGTCAAGGCCGGGACGCCGTGAAAGGGTTGATTGAAGACAACCCTGAATTGATGGAAGAATTGGAGGCCAAGATTGTGGAGGCCGTGCGCCCCACCAAGGCAGAAACCACCGAAGAGGAAGCTGCAGAATTGGCATGACGTCGTCGCTGCTTTCTCGATTCAAACACAACATGCAAAGCGGGGTGTCCTTGGGACTCCTCGCTTTGGCATTTGTGGGCTGCGGCAATCCCTCGCCTGATGCCACAAACAACGATGTTCAAGACGCCAGCAGCCTGGACAGTGCCGCCCACTTCAACGCGTGGATTCTGGAATCCCCAGAAGACGCCAGCAGGTATGTGGACCGTGCGGCGTGGCATCTGCGCCAAGGCCGAATCACCTTGGGTTTGGAGGACCTCAACCTCGCGCTCAAGGCCGACTCGAACCACGCCCCTGCTTGGAGCGCAAAAGCCGACGCGTTGTACTTGACCCAGGCCTTCGAGCCCTGCATTGAGCATTTGGACGCGTGCTTGGAAGTGGCTCCTGGCCACATCCCCTGCTTGCTCCGGCGTGCTGAAATGCACATTCACTTGGGCCAACACCCCGAGGCCTTCGCCAAATTGAACGACGTGCTCCGCCAAGACGCCTTGAACCACGAAGCGTACTGGATGAAGGGCATGATTTACCGCGACCAAGGCAACGCGGCCAACGCCAAGAGCTCGTTCCAAACGGCTGTGGAAGTCAACCCCGACTTCTTTGACGGCTACATCGCCCTGGGCCTGGCCCTGGCCGCGGAAAACGACACGCTCGCCATTGGGTACTACACCACGGCGATGGAACTCAACCCCAACAGTGTGGAAGCCAAGTACAACCTGGCGTACTTCCTGCAAGAACGGCAGCCCACGTCTCGGCCTTTCTTGCTTCGTGCCCTGGGCTTGTACCGCGACATCCTGAAACTCGACAGCCAGAACGCCACGGCCGCCTTCAACCAGGGGTACATCCATTTGGAACACTTTCAGCAGTACGACAGTGCCGTGGTGCACTTCAGCCAAGCCATCGACGCACTGCCTTACTACCACCAAGCGTTCTACAACCGGGGATTGGCCTACGAGAGTCTCGACGACTTGACACAGGCGGAACTGGACTACCGTGAAGCCCTGCGCCACAAGCCCGACTTCACGTCGGCCGCGTTGGCCCTCCAGCGTGTTTTGGACCGCTGAGTGGCGCCATCGTTTATCCCACGAAAAAGGGCGGCCCGTGAGGACCGCCCTTCTTTTCACCCACCACAGGTGATTGTTCTTATTTGATTTTGTCCACCACGGCCTTGAAGGCTTCGGGGTGGTTCATGGCGAGGTCCGCGAGGACCTTGCGGTTGAGTTCGATGCCCGACTTGGACAACTTGCCCATGAATACGCTGTAGGACATTCCGTGTTGACGGGCTCCAGCGTTGATGCGCTGAATCCACAAACTGCGGAATTGACGCTTGCGGAGTTTCCGACCGACGTAGGCGTATTGGAGACCTTTTTCGACGGCGTTCTTGGCGACCGTCCAGACGTTCTTGCGGGCACCGTAGTACCCCTTCGCCATTTTGAGGACCTTCTTGCGACGAGCGCGCGAGGCCACGGCATTTTTTGATCTTGGCATTTTTGCGTTCTTGTTTGGTGGTTGGCGTTGGGCAGATGCTCAAACTTGGGAGGCCAAACACCGGGTGAAACAAACCAGTGTCTTCGGTGGGTCGATCAGACCAACAACTGACGCTTGATGTTGGGCACGTCCGCCTTGTCGACGGTGGTTGCGTGCGTGAGGTTGCGCTTTTGCTTGGTGCCTTTCTTGGTCAAGATGTGACTCTTGAAGGCGTGCTTGCGCTTGATTTTGCCAGTTCCAGTCAGCTTGAAACGCTTCTTGGCGCTGGATTTTGTTTTCATCTTCGGCATGGCCTCGGAATTGAGTTGTGGTGGGTTATTTCTTCTTCGGATTGAACATGACAGTCATGCGCTTGCCCTCGAGTTTGGGCATTTGCTCCAAGGCCCCCAAGTCTTCCAACTCTTGGGCAAACTTCAGGAGGAGGATTTCCCCACGCTCCTTGAAGACGATCGTCCGGCCCCGGAAGAACACGTAGGCTTTCACCTTGCATCCTTCTTCCAAGAATTTTCGAGCGTGCTTGAGCTTGAACTGGAAGTCATGGTCGTCGGTGTTGGGACCAAAGCGAATCTCCTTGATCGCCACCTTCGACTGATTGGCCTTGAGCTCTTTTTGTTTCTTTTTCTGCGCGTAGAGGAATTTCCGGTAGTCGATGATGCGACACACGGGCGGATCTGCCTTGGGGCTGATCTCCACCAAATCAAGCTCGAGTTCCTTCGCTTGGGCAAGGGCCGCCCGGGTTTTCACGATGGCCGGTTCGACGTTGTCGCCCACAAGGCGCACAGTGTCGACCGTGATTTTCTCGTTGATCCGGTGTGGATCTTCCTTGATGACCCTGCCTCGAAAGCCGGTCCTTCTTCTGCGTATTGCGATGACTGTGGTGTTTAGTTATTCCTCAATGTTGTTCGCCAGCATCTCCGCAACCTCTCCCTGAATTCTCTGGGCGAAGGCCTTGATGCTGACACTCCCCAAGTCCCCTTCTCCTTGCTTGCGCACGGAGACTGTTCCCTCGGAAGCCTCGCTTTCACCAACGATCAGCATGTAAGGCACTTTGTCAAGCTCCGCTTCACGGATTTTCTTGCCGACCTTCTCTGACCGCGCGTCTACGAGGGCGCGAATATCGCTATTTTCCAGCACTTTCGAAAGATTTTCAGCGTATTCGTTGAATCGGTCGCTGATCGGAAGGATGCGTGCCTGCTCCGGAGTGAGCCACAACGGGAACTTTCCGGCGCAGTGCTCGATGAGAATCGCCACGAACCGCTCCATCGATCCGAAGGGCGCCCGGTGGATCATCACAGGACGGTGTTTGCCGTTGTCTGCGCCCGTGTACTCCAACTCAAACCGCTCAGGCAAGTTGTAGTCGATCTGGACCGTGCCCAACTGCCAACGGCGGCCGATCGCGTCACGCACCATGAAATCGAGCTTGGGTCCGTAGAACGCCGCCTCGCCCAATTCCACCACAGTTTCAAGTCCCTTTTCCTCCGCGACTTCCTGGATGGCGCGCTCGGCCTTGTCCCAATTTTCCTTCTCGCCGATGTACTTCTCCGGCTTGTTGGGGTCGCGCAAACTGACTTGCGCCACGAAGTTTTGGAAGTCGAGCGTCTTGAAGATGTACAGGACCAAGTCGATGACCTTCCCCACTTCCTCCTTCACCTGGTCGGGCGTGCAGAAAATGTGCGCGTCGTCTTGGGTGAAACCGCGAACGCGGGTCAAGCCGTGAAGCTCCCCGCTTTGCTCGTAACGGTACACGGTTCCAAACTCCGCCAAACGCACGGGCAAATCGCGGTAAGAACGTGGACGTGCCTTGAAAATTTCACAGTGGTGCGGGCAGTTCATGGGCTTGAGCAAGTACTCCTCCCCTTCTGCCGGCGTGTGGATCGGCTGGAAGCTGTCCTCCCCGTACTTGGCGTAGTGGCCCGACGTCACGTACAGGTCCTTGTTCCCAATGTGCGGGGTGATCACAGGCTCGTAGCCTGATTTGCGTTGGGCTTCCTTGAGGAAGTTCTCAAGACGCATGCGCAAGTCGGCGCCCTTGGGCAGCCACAAAGGCAAGCCCTGCCCCACTTTTTCTGAGAAGTGAAACAAATCGAGTTCCTTGCCAAGCTTGCGGTGGTCGCGGGCCTTGGCTTGCTCAAGAAGCTCCAAATGCTCCTTCAGCTCGCTCTTCTTGGTGAATGTGACGCCGTACACCCGCGTTAGTTGCTTCTGGGTTTCGTCTCCCTTCCAGTATGCCCCCGCAATGGCCATGATTTTGGCTGCTTTGATGAGTCCGGTGTGCGGGATGTGCGGCCCCCGGCAGAGGTCGGTGAATTCTCCTTGGGTGTAGAACGTGATGGTCCCGTCTTCGAGGCCCTCCAACAAATCACGCTTGTATTCGTCTCCCTTCTCGGTGAAGTAGGCCAACGCCTCCGCCTTCGACATGTCCTTGCGCACGAAGGGGTTCTTGGCCTTGGCCAATTCCATCATTTTTTGCTCCACCGCAGGGATGTCCTTGTCTGTGAAGGTGTGTTCCCCGAAATCCACGTCGTAGTAAAAGCCGTTCTCCACAGGAGGACCGACCCAGAACTTGATGCCAGGGTACAGGGCTTCCAAGGCCTCGGCCATCAGGTGGGCTGAGCTGTGCCACAGGGTGTTCATGCCCTCCTCGTCGCGCGAGGTCAACAACTTCAGCGCGCAATCGCCTGTCAAAGGGCGCTGCGGGTCCCACACTTCGCCGTCCACCTCGGCCGCGAGCACGTTCCGAGCCAAGCCTTCGCTGATGGACATGGCCACATCCAAAGAAGTGGTCCCTTCTGATACTTGTTTGACTGTGCCGTCGGGCAGGGTGATTGCAATCATGGGTGCGTCTTGAGGCCCCCAAAGATAAGCGGTTCAGACCACTGGAATCCTCAAGCCGACAGGCGCTTGAGGTGCCATGTGATTTCCGCCGACGCCACCACTTCGTTGTCCGCGTTTTTGACTTGCGCCTTGAGCACAAATGCCCCCCTTCCCTCTTTGTCGAGCTGGGCCAAAATTTCCGCCAAGTGCTGGCTGTCCAACTTGGCGACGGCCGTGCATGCCGACTGGGCCCTTCTGGGGTATGTGATGTTCAGGTTGGCCATCACCAGACGCACCCGCTGGTGCTCCATTGCATTGAGCAAACACAACCCGGACGCGTACTCTGCGGCCGTGGCCAAGGCGCAGGCGTGCATGGTGCCCACGTGGTTCAGGTTACGCCGGCGCCAAGGCAATGCCACCTTGCATTGTTCGGCCGACAAATCCACCACGCGAATCCGGTGAGGCCGGTTGAACGGCACCACCTCTTGCATCAACCGACTGAACAGCGTCAAGCGACCCGACCGGGCCGACTTCAGGGCGCGGTGAAAAAGCGCCCCCGTTTTCAAACCTGGGCCAATTGCGTTTCAGCCACGCTCCAGGCCAACTTGCTCAACGGCAAATCCTCGCTGACTTCTGTGGTGTTTAGGCGTGCTGCAGAATCGTGGTTTTCCAAAATGCCCGCAATGTTGGGCCGGAAGTAGTTGGGCCCCTTCATCACTTTGCCGTCTTCCCGAAGGATGGGTTGGCCATCGGCCCCCAACTTGGACATGTTGCTTGACTGGATTTCCTGAAACACCTTGACAATCACGTCTTGCATGCCGTGGCGCATCATGGTTCCGGCCAGAATGTACAATTGGTCTCCAAGCGCGTCGGCCACTTCCACCAGGTCTCCCGCAATCGCCGCCTCCAGGTATTCGTCATTCTCCTCCGCCATCAACCGGTGACGAAGCTCGGCCTCCTCCTGGGTCAAGTCCGCATGGGGCTTGGACGCGTTGGGGATGCGGAAGGCGTCGTGGAATTCAGCCACGTTTTGGAGGATGTCTGAGAGAAGCATGGGGGCCAAAATGCCCCAGACCTCACCTCTCCACCAAGGCGACCTTCGAAAGGTTTCCCACGCGCTATTCACACAATTTTGAGAACCCTTTTTTCCATCCGCGCACGCCTCCGATATCTTCGCGAGTCATGGAATTGATGGAACCTCAAGAGGCCGCTGGAACGGGAGCGCCAGACATCCAAGCCTTGAACGCACACATCGCGGCCAAGAGCCAATTCGTGGAGTTGATCCGAGCCGAGATGGGCCGCACCATTGTGGGGCAGTCGGGCATG
>CBFHQO010000075.1:0-9721 GCA_965658045.1 uncultured Flavobacteriales bacterium
TTTGACCCCTATGGTGGTGCCTGGGTACACAGGCTTGGTGAACCGACAATCGTCGATGCCGTAGTTCAACAGCACAGGGCCTTTGCGAGGTTCCACGAACAGGCCTGCAGCCTTGCTCAAGATGTAATAACCATGCGCCACACGGCCCTCGAACATCGTTCCGTCCAAGCTCGTTTCGTCCACGTGGGCATAAAAGTGGTCTCCGGACACGTTGGCGAAATTCACGATGTCCGCCTCCGTGACGGTGTGTCGGGCGGTAGTGACGGTGTCGCCAACCTTCAAGTCTTCAAAGTGCTTTCGGAACACGTGGGGCTCGCTTTCTGGTTGGATGCCGCCAGGCTGGTATTGCTCCGTCAACGCCGTCAGCATAGTGGGGTGGCCTTGAATGGCTGTGCGCTGCATGTAATGTTTGATGCCCCGCAAGCCGCCCATCTCTTCACCGCCTCCAGCCCGGCCCGGCCCGCCGTGCACCAGAAGAGGCATGGGGGAGCCGTGTCCAGTGCTTTCTTTGGCGCAGTCCCGGTCCAGCACCAGAATTCGACCGTGCATGTGCGCCGCGTTGTGCACGAACTCACGTGCCACCTCGGGGTCATGTGTGGTGATGCTGCAACACAACGAACCAAGGCCTCGGTTGGCCAGCGCCACCGCTTCTTCCACATCGTCATATGGCATCACGGTGCTCACTGGACCAAAGGCTTCCACTTCGTGCACGGCCACGGCGTCGTGCGGATTGAGATGTTGGAGCAGCATGGCCGGCAAGAAGGCACCGTGTTCAGGGTTGTCGGCCAACACGTTGGCTTGTTTGTCCTGGCCAAAAAGCCATTCGGCTTCTTGCTCAAGTTGCGCCACCTGGTCCAACACATCTTGAACCTGGGCTTTCCCAACCAACGCCCCCATGCGGACCCCTTCTTTTTGAGGGTCGCCGATTTGGGTCTTCTGCAATTGGGCGATCAGCGCGGCTTGGAATTCCTCTTGGATGGACGTGGGCACAAACACCCGACGCACCGCGGTGCATTTCTGACCACACTTCACGGTCATCTCTTTTCGCACCTCTTTGACAAACAGGTCAAACTCGGGGGTGCCAGGCACAGCGTCAGGACCGAGGATGGCGGAGTTCAAGGAGTCGGCCTCCATGTTGAACGGCACAGCATGTTGGGCGATGCGTGGGTGTTGTTTCAAGGCAATCCCTGTGGAAGCCGACCCCGTGAACGTCACCACATCCCGTTCGTCGACGTGGTCCAAAATGTTTCTTGCAGACCCGCACACCAACTGCAAGGCGCCAGGAGGGAGGATGCCACTCTCGTGGATGGCGGCGACCACCGCCTCGGTCAAGAAACAAGTGACGGTGGCAGGCTTGACGATGGCAGGGACACCTGCCAACCAATTGACCGCCACCTTTTCCAACATGCCCCACACGGGGAAGTTGAATGCGTTGATGTGCACCGCAACGCCGCGCTTGGGGACCAAAAGGTGGTGACCACCAAATGTGCCTTCTTTGCCGAGTGGCACAAATTCGCCATCGGTGGCAAAGGGGGTGTCCGGCAGTCGACGCCTCAAGCTGGCGTTGGCAAACAAGTTGCCGATGCCACCTTCGATGTCGATCCACGCGTCGGCTTTGGTCGCTCCCGTGGCCCAACTCGCGGCATAGAATTGGTCTTTCATGCCATGCAAATGGAGCGCCAATCGTTTGAGCATGCGCCCGCGCTCCTGGAAGGTCATCTTGCGGAGTGCCGCGCCACCGGTTTCGCGCGCGAACCGATAGGCCGATTCAAAGTCAATGCCTTCGGTGGAAGCCAAACCAATCACATCTCCTGTGATGGCGTGGTGAAGTTCCGTTCCCTGGCCTTGGCCTTGAACCCATCGGTTTTCGACCAAATTCTGTATCTTTTGCATGTGCTGTCGTTGTTCAACGAAGGTACGGATTCGCCTGTCCGCAAGCGTTGTGCTGGCGCACATACAAACTGGGCGGTGATGTGAAGGAATTGGGCTCTGTGGTCGATGAATCGACCGGAAGCATCGATGAATTCACAATAATTTTCGGTTAAACTGTTTGGAGAAATCAAGCTGCTTTCTCTATCTTTATCGCGTAGTCCAGTTTCACTACACACTTTACATAGCAACAGAACAAACAACAAATCCATTCTTATGAAGAACCTTTTCGCAATGACCGCGGCCTTGATGATGGGCTTCGGAGCCACTGCCAGCAACGTTGAGTTGGTCGTGGAAGCCGTTGACAACAACGGCACCGTTCCAGGCAACACATACCGTGTGTACGCGGTGTTGCCTTCTGCCCAACACTCTTTGCACGCTGTGTTCGCTGCGGACGACCACGTGTTGAACGTGGCCACCACTGGCTCTTTCTTCCAGCACCAATACGGCAGCTACTCTTCACTCGACATCAACGAGAGCATCGTGGCCATGGAGCCCGGTTTGGCGTTTGACAGCTGGGTGACCGTGGGTGCGAAGAATAGCGAAGACAACAACTTGTGGACCATTGGTGTGGACTACAACGACTTCCTCGCTGGCCAAGAATTGACCGTGACTGACGGCGCTTGGTTCGTGGTTCCCACCGACGTGCAGGCTGCTGCTGCGGTAGGCAACAAAGTGTTGTTGATGCAATTGACCACCGACGGCACCGCCACTGGTGTGTTGAACTTGCAGGGACGTGATGGTGAAGGCGGCACTTGGCGCTTGCACGACTTGACGTTCTCTACTGACGACGCCAAGGTGTTCGGTTGCACTGACGCAACTGCTGCCAACTACAGTGCAGACGCCACTTACAACGACGGTTCTTGCGAAGGCGAAGCTACCACTGGTTTGACTGGCATTGCCAACGACACCGAGTGGAGCATCTTCCCCAACCCTGTGTTCGAAAGCACGTTCAGCGTGAAGTTCGACCAGGAGTTGATCTTGGGTGAAGAGAACATGGTGATCGAAGCCACTGACTTGAACGGCAAGGTGGTGTTGAGCCACGAGTTCACTCAGGGCGACGTCGTCGGAGGCAACCGCATCTTGGTGAAGCACAACCTCGCTGCTGGCACTTACAACTTGGCTGCCATGCACGCTGACTTCTCTTCTGCTCAGACTTTCGTGGTCACTCGCTAAGAGACGCCTCAAAACGATTTGAAAAGGGAGACTTCGGTCTCCCTTTTTTCATGCCCTGACATGAGCCCGTGCCATCGTCAGGATATCTTTGGTCCATGCAAAGCATCTTCCACATTCATCGAGCTGGTCTGTTGTGTTTGGCGCAATGTCTTCTTGTGCTCGTTTCTTGGGGTCAAGCTGGCCAAAAAGCCCTGCTCACTGGGCCCATGGTGGGGCACGTGAGCATGCGCTCTGCCCAATTGTGGGTTCAGACGGTGGGGCCATCGGAAGTGGTGGCGGAATACATCTCCATGGCCACAGGCCAAGATGCCACCTGGGCTGAAACGTCAACTGTCCAAACCGATGCGAGGTCAGGACACACCGCCCACATCACCTTGGCCAATTTGGAGCCAGGCACGGCATACCGCGTCAGGTTGAAACTGAATGGAAAGGCCATCGACAACGCCTTGGAGATCTCGACGCAGGTGTTGTGGGATTACCGAATGGACCCTCCTGCTTTTTCGTTTGTGACGGGAAGCTGTGCATTCATCAACGAGACGAAGTACGACCGTCCGGGCACACCTTACGGCGGAGGTTATGAGATTTTCGAGCGCATGGCGGACGAGCAGCCAGACATGATGCTTTGGCTCGGCGACAACATTTATCTGCGCGAGGTGGATTTTCAATCGTACCAAGGGTTTGTGCATCGGTACACCCATGCCAGACAGACGCTGGAAATGCAGCGGTTGCTTCAAACTTGCCCCAACTACGCGATCTGGGACGACCACGATTTTGGCCCCAACGACAGCGACGGCAGTTGGGTGCACGCAGATTGGTCTCGCGAGTCTTTTGAGGCCTTTTGGAGCAACCCCAGTTACGGTCTTCCGGAAGCGCCGCGTTGCATCTCAACTGCGTTTCGCTTTGTCGACATGGAGTTCTTTTTGTTGGACAACAGGACCTACCGGGTCAACCACCAGAACAAAACCAACGCCCCTCAGGTGTTGGGGCAAGACCAAATCGATTGGCTCATTCAAGCCCTTCAAAAGTCCAGGGCGCCTTACAAGTTTGTGTGTGTGGGAGGGCAGGTGCTCAACGACGCTGCGGTGTACGAGAACGTCAGCCAGTTCCCGAGCGAGCGTCAGCAAATCCTGGAGCGTCTTGAAGCGGAAGACATCCGAGGGGTGGTGTTCCTGTCAGGCGACCGCCACACCACGGAGCTGTCCGAATACACCATGGGCAACGGGCGAAAAGTCTACGACCTGACTGTCAGTCCTTTGACGAGTCGGGCCGCCCACGCCGCGGACGAGCCGAATTCCTTTCGGGTCGACGGCACTTATGTGGAGCAGCGGAACTACGCCAAGTTGTCTTTCGACGGCCCGCGCAAGCAGCGGACGTGCTTGGTAGAAATCAAATCGACCGAAGGGGAGACCCTATGGTCCAAATCGCTGGATTGATGGATTTGCACAGCCGCACGGACTACGACAAAGGGACGCTGAACATGGCGGACCTCGACGACAACCCCTGGACAACGTTGGAGTCTTGGGTGCAGCAAGCGGTTGCGGCAGGAATTCAAGACCCCACCGCGTTTCACTTGACCACCCTTGACCGCGATGGGTTTCCACATGGCCGCGTGGTGTTGCTTCGAGACACCCGCCAAGGCGAACTCGTGTTCTACACGAACTACGAAAGCGAAAAAGGCCAAGACTTGCTCGCCAACCCCAAAGCGGGTGCCACGTTTTTCTGGCCTCACGCAGACCGTCAAATTCGGATTCGTGGAACGGTCACAAAAGTTCCCGCGACGGAGTCCGACGCCTACTTTGGATCTCGGCCTGTGGCCAGCAGGCTGGGGGCTTGGGCATCTGACCAAAGTCGGGTTGTGGCGTCACGAGAGGACTTGGATGCCCAGTTCCACCAGGCCAAGTCCAAGTTCTCGGACGGCGTCGTGCCGAGACCTCCGCATTGGGGTGGTTTCGCCCTGCGGCCCGCTGTCATTGAGTTTTGGCAAGGACGTCCGAGCCGGTTGCACGACAGGGTGAAGTGCGTCCGAAAGGAAAACGGTTGGGATCTGACCAGACTTCAGCCCTGATTCAGTCGTCGATTCGGAGAACAAGCCCCTTGAGGTAGCTCCCTTCAGGGTGGAACACGTTGACGGGGTGGTCGGGCGGCTGATGCAAGCGGTGCAAGATGCGCACGGTGCGTCCAGCCTGGATGGCCGCGGCCACAATTGTGTTGGTGAAGAGGGCATCGTCCACAGCTTGGCTGCATGAGAACGTGAACAGCAAGCTCCCAGATTTCATCATGCTCAAGGCACGAAGGTTGATGCGTTTGTAGCCTTGGACGGCGGCATGTCTCGCAGAGGCCCGCTTGGCGAAGGCAGGGGGGTCGAGCACCACAATGTCGTACCCGGACAAGTTTTCTGTTTTCAGGTACTCCAAGGCATCAGCTTGGATGCTTTTGTGTTTGGAGGCGTCCATGCCGTTGAGGCGAACGTTTTCTTCGCACACCTTCAGGGCGCGGGCTGAACTGTCCAAGCTGTGCACTTCGAGCGCGCCGGCGGACAACGCTGAGATGCTGAATCCGCCTGTGTAGCTGAACACATTGAGCACTTTCTTGCCTTTCGACAAGGATCCGAGCAAGGCTCTGTTCTCACGTTGGTCCAAGAAAAACCCTGTTTTCTGGCCTTGTTCCCAATCGATGACATATTGGTTTCCGTATTCCAAGGCTTTGTGGTTGGCGGGCCCCTTTCCCCACACCCAACCGTCTTCGGAAGCCACCCCGCCATTCTTGGCGAGCGTCTTGGCGCTCTTGTCGTACACGCCGGCCAACACGTCGCCCAAGGCCAATCTGAACCCCTCCACCAAGGTGTCTAAATGCCAATGCATGCCCGGAGTGTGGCATTGCAGCACCAACACAGAGCCGTACAAGTCGGCAATCAGTCCGGGCATGCCGTCGCCCTCGGCATGGATCAGCCGGCACGCATTTTGTCCGTCTTGGCCGAACAAACCCAGGTCCCTGCGCACCCGAACGGCAGCTGCGATGTTCTGGTGCCACCATCCTTCGTCAGGCATGGCATCTTCAAAAGTCAACATGCGCACGGCGATGCTTGCATCGGGGGAGAAGTGTCCCCAACCGAGACACGCGCCCTTGTTGGCGAAGACTTGGACCCAATCCCCAGCTTTCGGCTGCCCTTCAATGCGTTTGATGCCGCCGCTGAACACCCAGGGGTGGCGCCGTCGGATGCTTTGGTCGCGCTTGGCTTTCAAGGTCACGCGAGGGTGGATTTGGGCAGTCTCGTTCATGCGTCAAAACTAGGTGTTCTCTCGACTGGATGCGGAGGGAGGTCCCACCCATTTCAACATGGTTGAATTGGCTTCGATCACACCAGCTTTGAGCCAATGTTGGAGAACGTTCTTTGCCAACACCCGATGACCTGGGCGCAATTCGTGCAACAGTTCGACACCAGCGGCAGGTCCAGCTTCAAGCTTTGTTTGGAGGGCCTTGCGAAGCATTTTCCGATCTGCCGTGCACGTGTCGCATTGCCCACACGGGGCGCCTCCATGTCCAGAGAAATGAAGGTCGATGCCGGAAGCCCGGCATTCGAGGCCATGGACGTAGCCCGACAATGCCTCGAGGCTTCGCTCGACCACCTGCCTGCGGGACCGGTCGACCACGACATGTTCTGCAGCGCGACGAGGCTCAAGCCATTCGATGCGAAAGTCAGAGGGGCGAAGCTTCCATTCAACAAGCCCCATGGCGTCCAATTGGGCCAGGATGTGGGCCACGTCTTGTCCGTCTGCGGGAGTGGAAAGCGTTTTGGCTAAGCGGCCCGGTCGAATGGAAATGGGGTCACGTGCATGACGTGCCGCCCAAGCGAGGACAGCCGCATGCAACGTGGGCAACGAAGAGTTGGTGGACGAGAGCCATTGAAGTTCTCCCTCTGGTTCGCGAGTGTCGTTCCGTGGTGGTTCCCGGAGGGCAATGAGACCTGCTTGCGCCAACAAATTCAGTGCCGGGCGCTTCGCGTGTGGTGGGCATGGTGTCCATTCTTCGGGCTGTTCCCCGATGGCGAGTTGGGCTCGGTTGCACAAGTCTTGATAGCATGCACGCACCACGTCGTTCGGTGGGAATTGTCGTTCGATATGGTCTCTGTGGTGCTGGAAGTCTTCGGGCCCCACATACAACACGCATCGGGCTTCTTCCCCGTCTCTTCCGGCGCGCCCGGCTTCTTGCGTGTACGCCTCCAGGTTTGCAGGGGGGCCTGCGTGAAACACCCAACGCACATCTGGCTGGTCGATGCCCATGCCAAACGCGCTCGTGCAGGCCAGCACGCGCAGCTTGCCTTGGCGCCACTGCTGATGGCGTTTCTCTTTCACCTGGGGGCTCAGTCCAGCGTGGTAGGCCGCCCCAGGGATGCCGACCTCCCTCATCCAGGCCTCCCATTGTTCCGCCTCGTGTCTGGTTTGAACATACAGCAGGCCTTTCTCTTGCTGGGTTTGCAAGTCCCTCAGGACCGACACGTCCCGATCGCCATGGGTGCACACCTCAAACCGCAAGTTGGGGCGCCTCATGGACATTCGGTGAATGACAGGCTCCACGGGCATTTGGGCCTGGATGTCGTTCAGGACCTCCGGCGTGGCGGTGGCGGTGAATGCACCCCAAGCGGCTTCAGGGAAAAACGAGTGCAATTCTCCAATCGATTGAAAGTCTGGCCGGAAGTCATGTCCCCATTGGGAAATGCAGTGCGCCTCGTCCACGACGACTGTCCGGACATCCCAGTATCCATGGCGGGCAAGGAACAGGGGGTGTCGAATCCGCTCTGGGGCCATGTACAGAAATTGAGTTTGACCAAACCTGACGTTGTCCAACACGCGGTCCCCGTTGCAACCCACCCATGCCTCGGCCCGAATGCCGCGTGACCTGAGTTGGTCGCATTGGTCCTGCATGAGTGCGACCAAGGGGGTGATCACAATGCACAAACCACCACGTGCAAGGGCTGGCAGCTGAAAACACATGCTTTTGCCAGCGCCTGTGGGCATCAAGGCGAGGACATGCTTTCCAAGGGCCAGATCGTGCACGGGTTGCACTTGATGTGGCCGCAGTGCCTTGAATCCCCAATGCGCTTTCAGCAAGCCGTGAAGGGCTTGGGATGCGTCCGTGGGAATTTGTGCACTGTCCATGTGGTTGGCGTTGTGGAGTTCCCGATTTTTGGGCCCCAAATCGACAAGACAAAAGTGATGCGCAACATCGTAGCAGGAAACTGGAAGAGCAACAAATTGATGGGCGAGGCCCAGGAGTGGATGGACGGCATGGCCAGTTGGTTGGCCAGCCACGAAGGAGTGGAAGTCATGGTGGGTGCCCCCGCGCCCTATTTGGCGACATTGGCAAGTGCCGCGCCAGACGGATTGCACATCCTTGCCCAAAACGTCAGTGCAGAAGGACATGGCGCGCACACGGGTGAATTCACAGCCGACATGCTCAAGTCATGTGGGGTGGCGGGCGCCATTGTGGGGCACAGCGAGCGCAGGGCGCGGTTTGGCGACACAGACGACAAGGTGAAGGCGAAGGTCCAAGCCCTGGTGAGCGAAGGGTTGCAGGCGGTGTTTTGTTGTGGAGAAACGTTGGAAGAGCGTGAAGCAGGTCGGCAAGAAGAGGTGGTGCATGCCCAATTGAAGGCGGCCGTGTTGGAGTTGCCCGTGGACGCTTTGGATTGCGTGGTGGTGGCTTATGAGCCTGTTTGGGCGATTGGCACTGGAAAGACGGCGACTTCCGCCCAAGCCCAGGACATGCACGCGGCCATTCGTGGGTGGTTGACCGAGTCCTTTGGGGCAGAGAAAGCGGAAGGTGTGGCGATCCTGTACGGCGGGTCTTGCAAGCCGAGCAATGCGGCTGAGCTCTTTGGACAGGCCGACATCAACGGCGGCTTGATTGGCGGCGCGGCGCTGAACCCCACCGACTTTCAAGGGGTCTTGGCAGGACATCCCGAATTGAAAGGATGAACGCACCCAAGCGCTACCACCGTTGGGCGTTGACGCTTGAGCCGATTTTGCCAGCCCGGGAGGTGGCGGTGGCGTATTTGGGGGAATGTGGGTTTGACATGTTTGAGCCCTCAGGCACGGGCGTGGTGGCCCATGGGGAGGAAGGCAAGGTCGACGAGGTGTTGGCCATGCAGTTGTTGGACGAAATCAGGTCGTTCGCCGACGTGTCCTGCGACCAATCCATGGTTGAGCAAGAAAATTGGAACGCCCAATGGGAAGAGGACTATCCGAAGGTGGAAGTCCGCGACAAAGGCGGGGCATTGATGTGCACCATTCGGGCGCCGTTCCATGCGCTTGCCACCGAAGGGATGGACGTCGTGGTGGCCCCACAGATGAGTTTCGGCACGGGACACCACGCCACCACCCATTTGATGACGGCGTCCATGTTGGCGGGCCCTTTGGAGGGCCAAACCGTGCTCGACATGGGATGTGGTACGGGGGTGCTGGCCCTGGTGGCTGGACTTTCCAAAGCGAAGTCTGTGTTGGGTATCGACATCGAGGCCCATGCTGTGGACAATGCGGAGGACAACCTTGCGAAAAACCCAGGAATCTCATCGTCCGTCCGATTTGAATGCGGGGATGCAACGTTGTTGGCCAGCCAC
>CBFHQO010000076.1:0-15796 GCA_965658045.1 uncultured Flavobacteriales bacterium
ATTGGTCTTTTGGCCAACGGGCACGTGCTTCTGGAAGGGGTCCCTGGACTGGCCAAAACCCTGGCCATCAAAAGCTTGAGCGACACGGTTGCCGGCGATTTCTCGCGGGTGCAATTCACCCCTGACTTGTTGCCTGCCGATGTCGTGGGCACCCTGGTGTACAACCAACAAGACCAGCAATTCTCCGTCAAGAAGGGCCCCGTGTTCGCCAACTTCGTGCTGGCCGACGAGATCAACCGCGCCCCCGCCAAAGTTCAAAGCGCCCTGTTGGAAGCCATGCAGGAGCGGCAGGTGACCATCGGCGGGGAAACCCACCCTCTGCCAGAACCGTTTTTGGTCTTGGCCACACAGAACCCAGTGGAGCAAGAGGGAACCTACCCCCTGCCTGAAGCGCAGGTGGACCGTTTCTTGCTGAAGGTGGTCATTGGGTACCCCACCAAAGAAGAGGAACGCCAAATCGTGCGGGCCAACCTTCAAGAATCGGGGTTGCCCAAGCCACAGAGGGTCGTGAGCCAGCAGGACATTGTGGAGGCACGCAAGCTGGTGCGCTCCATTTACATGGACGAAAAAATCGAGCGCTACATCGTGGACCTCGTCTTCGCGACGAGGAACCCCGAGGATTGCGGGTTGGGCCACTTGAAAAACTTGATCGCCTTCGGCGCTTCGCCGCGGGCAAGCATCGGCCTGGGCATGGCCTCCAAGGCCCACGCGTTCTTGAAGCACCGTGGATTTGTGACGCCTGAAGACGTCCGGGCCGTGGCCATGGACGTGATGCGCCACCGCATTGGCGTGACGTTCGAAGCCGAGGCGGAAAACATCACGTCTGCCCAAATCCTGACCGAGTTGATGGACCACGTCGAGGTCCCCTGATTCTTCCCCAGCCATGGAGGCGTCTGAATTGCTGAAAAAAGTGCAGCAGGTGGAGATTGCCACCCGAGGCTTGAGTGACCGCATTTTCGCGGGCGAATACAAGAGCGCGTTCAAGGGCCGCGGCATGGCCTTCAGCGAGAACCGCGAATACCAAGCCGGAGACGAAGTCCGAACCATCGATTGGAACGTGACCGCCCGCACGGGATCTCCGCACGTCAAAGTGTTTGAGGAGGAACGTGAACTCACGGTGTTCCTGCTGGTGGACATGAGTGGCTCCATCCAAGGGGGCACGCAACAACGCACCAAGCAAGATTTGGTGACCGAGTTGTCCGCGATTTTGGCCTTCAGCGCCATGGGCAACAACGACAAGGTGGGCGCCGTGCTGTTCACCGACCGGGTGGAGAAGTTTATCCCTCCAGGCAAGGGCAGGACCCACGCCCTTCGCATCGTGCGCGAAATCTTGGATTGCACCCCTCAAGGCAAGGGCAGCGACCTGGTCAAAGCCCTCGGACACTTCTCCACCGCCATGCGGAAGCGCACCATCGCCTTCCTGTTGTCGGACTTCAAAGACTTGGAGTCGGGGGACGATCTGGAAACCTCGTTGAAACGAACCGGACGTCGACACGACTTGGTGGCGATTCAACTGGACGATCCGCTGAACCGGAAGCTCCCCGCCATGGGCTGGATGAAGCTCATCCACCCTGAGACGGGCAAGAGCTCCTGGATGAACACCTCTTCACGCCGGGCACAACGGGCATGGTCCGCGCAGGGAGAATCGCACCGAAGCCAAGTTGCGACCGTCATGGCGCGTGCTGGCGTGGACCACACATGCATCTCGACCGACGAGACCTTGGTTCCACCTTTGATGAAGTTGTTCCATGGCCGGGCTTGAGAGCAGCACATGCCGCACCCACGTTGGGCTGATGGCCATGCTCGCCCTGCCCTGTTTGGGCTGGGGTCAAGTGTCGTTGCAACCCGACACCACCACCCTCCAATGGGGGGAGCGCGTTCAATTGACCGCCAATTGGCTCTTGACCTTGGAAGAACTGAACGCGGGCATGGCCGACAGCGCCGCATGGCCCGCTTGGACCGACACCACCGCCGGTGGGTTGGAAGTGCTGGCTGAAAGCGACCTCGACACCCTGCCCTCCCCTGTAGGCGCTGCAGGCGACGTGGTGTTGCAGAAGTCTTGGCTGGTGACGAGCTGGGATTCTGGCTTTGTGGTCGTCCCGCCGGTGGCCTTCGGGCCGCACACGACGCAGCCTTTCATGCTCGAAGTCGTCACCCCAAACTTGGAGCCTGAAGCCCAGCCCCAACCGGCGCAGGGCATTGTGGTCTTTGAATGGACGCTGTGGGAGCAAATCGCCCGAAACTGGCCTTGGTGGGCTGGGGGGCTGCTGGTCCTCGCCCTCGCCTTCGTCGCATGGAAATGGGGACGGCGTCGCAACGCCGTCTTGGACGAAGGCGCTTCCCACCCAGCGGACAAGACGCCTGCAAGGCCACCCCATGAGGTGGCGCTGGAAGCGCTGGATCGGTTGATCGCCAGCAAGGCGTGGCAACGAGGCGAGGCCAAGGAGGTCCAGGCTGAAGCTTCGCTGGTCATTCGACGGTACCTCGAAGGCCAATTCGACATGCGGGCGGCCGAAAAAACCACCGACGAAGTGGTGGCCATGCTGGGTGCATCCCGGGTCCCTTCGGGATGGCACGACCGCCTCGCAAGGGCCCTGGCTCAGGCAGACACGGTCAAGTTTGCGAAAGGAGAACTGCCTGACTTGACCCACCTGGGCACCTTGGAAGCCTACCGAGCGTTCGTGATTGAAACACAACCCCGCCATGAAGATGCGTGACGTCAACTGGCGGCCCCTTGCGGCCCGAAGCATCCCACACGCCATGGCCTTGCTTGGTGTGGCGGTTGCGTGGGGTGCGGAACGAGAGGGCGTGATCTGCGCCGCAGCATGGGGCTGGCTGGGCATGGCCATTCTGGCCCTGCACTTGGCCATGACCTTCTGGCCAACCGGCCCCTACGCGACACAGGGGATGTGGTGGTCGCCCTCGGCCCTGCACAAGGCCGACACGCCTGCCTGGACCCTGCGCGATTGGGGCGTGTGGACGTGGCTGGAAGTGCCGAAGGGACTTCGCACCCTGGGCCTTGCGGCGCTCAGTGTGGCGCTGTTCAGACCACAAACGGCCTCCACCTTCGAGAACATGACCCGAGAGGGCATCGACATGGTGCTGGCCATGGACCTCAGCGGATCCATGCTGTCCAAGGACTTCAAGCCCAACCGCCTCGAAAGCGCCAAGGAAGTCGCCATGGAATTTGTCGACAGCCGTCCGTTTGACCGCATTGGCGTGGTGGCTTACGAAGGAGAAGCGTTCACCTCGGTCCCCATCACCACCGACCACATCGTGCTGAAGAACGGCCTGGACCAACTGAACACCGGTCAATTGCAAGGCGGCACGGCCATCGGCACCGGCCTGGCCACAGCCGTCAACCGGCTGAAGGGGTCGGAGGCGGAGAGCAAAGTCGTGGTGCTGTTGACCGACGGCGAAAACAACGCAGGGCAAATCGAGCCCCGCGACGCGGCGCAGCTGGCCGAATTGAATGGCATTCGGGTCTACACCATCGGTGTCGGCACCATCGGCAAGGCCAAGAGCCCGGTGGCGATTCTGCCCAACGGCAAGTACAAGTACGATTGGGTCGACGTGCGGATTGACGAGGCCACGCTGCAAGAGGTTGCCAAGGCGACCGGCGGACGCTACTTCCGGGCCACCAACGAAGACAAGCTGGAGGAAATTTACCAGGAGATCGACACCTTGGAACGCACGCAATTCAACGTGTTGCGTTATCAGCGCAAAACGGAGGCCAGCGGCGCTTGGGTGCTTCTGGCCATGGTGGCGCTGGCGCTGGAGTTTGTCCTGAAATCCACAATTCTGAAATCCGCCAACGGATGAATCCCCAAGAACATCCCTCGTTGCGGCCCGTGCTTGGCTTGGTGCTGTTTTTGGAAGTCGTCCTGTGGCTGGGGCTGACCGCATCATGGATTGCCGCACAAGCCGCAGTGCCCAGTTTGACCCTCCACCGCATGGACCAATGGCCCTTGCTGGTCGCGACAGCCCTGACCACTTTGCTGGCGCTTTCCCACTTCCATTGGCGACACAAGACCATCCGACGGTTCTCCGACGCGGCCCGCTTGGAATCCGTGCTCCCTCCTTACGGGGTGTTCCGCCAGGCTTGGAAATTCCTGCTTTGGCGCTGGGCGCTGGCGGCCTTGGTAGTGGGTTGGCTGGACCCCAAAATGGGAAGCCGGTTGGAAGAAGTGGAGTCGGAAGGCATCGACATGATGGTGGCGCTCGACGTCAGCAACAGCATGATGGCCGAGGATGTGGGCATGCCAAGGCTCGACTTGGCCTCCCGCACCGTGGAGCGCCTGATGGCCCAAACCGCCGGCGACCGCATTGGTTTGGTCGTCTTCGCTGGAGAATCCTACGTCCAGTGCCCCCTGACCACCGACGTGGCCGCCGTCAAGCTCTTCTTGGCCTCTGTGAGTCCTGGCATGGTCGCCACCCAAGGCACCGCCGTCGGCTCTGCCATTCGCACCTGCTGGACAGGCTTCGACGAGAACTCCGAAGCGTCCCGCACCGTGGTGGTGTTGACGGACGGTGAAAACCACGAAGACGATGTCGTCGCGGCCGCCTCTGAAGTCGCCCAAGAGGGCGGAAACGTGCACTTCTTGGGCTTGGCCACCTTGGAAGGGGCCCCCATCCCTGCCTTTGACGTCCGAGGCAATCCATCCGGGTTCCGGACGGACCGGCAAGGCAACGCGGTGGTGTCCAAGTTGGACGAGGCCACCTTGATCGAAGCCGCCCAAGCCGGACAAGGCACCTACACCCGGGCAGGGACCGGGTTTGTGGACCTCTCCTCCCTGATTCAATTCAAAAACGAGCTGACCACTGCCCGCGTGGCCGCAGTGAGCTTCGTGGACTTTGAGCACCAACTCATGCCTTTCCTGATCCTCGCGGCGTTCTTGTTGCTGCTGGAGATGCTCGTGCCGGCCGCGGTTTTCCGCCGCAAAAGCCTCGCCAAGGCTGGCATGCTGGCCATCATGGGGGCTGGCGCGGGGCTGTCCGCCCAAGCCCAAACCGCGGTGAAAGAACACCTTGTCTCAGGCTCAGAAGCCTTCATGGACGGTGATGCCAACGCTGCGCTGAAGGCCTTTGGCGAGGCCACGCAAGACGAGGACATGGGAGGCGTGGCCCTGTACAACCAAGGATGTGCCCACATGCAAGCGGAAGACTGGACCTCTGCCAAGGCTTCGTTCGACAAGGCTGCCCAACAACTGCAAGGCACAGGTTTGGAGGAATTTGCGCACTACAACGCCAGCATCAGCGCATTGGTGGAAGGAGATGCCCAAGAGGCCATTGAACGCGCCAAACAAACCCTGAGGCTCAACCCCAACAACGGCGACGCACGACACAATTTGGCCTTGGCGCAACGAATGCAGCAGCAGCAGCAGCAGCAGCAGCAGCAGCAGCAGGACCAGGAGCAGCAAGACCAAGAGCAACAAAACCAGGAGCAGCAGGACCAGGAGCAGCAAGACCAAGAGCAACAAAACCAGGAGCAGCAGGACCAGGAGCAGCAAGACCAAGAGCAACAAAACCAGGAGCAGCAGGACCAGGATCAACAGGGCCAGGAGCAGCAGGACCAGCAGGAGCAAGGGCAAGAACAACCCCAAGATGGCCAGAACGAGCAGGAGGCACCTCAGTCTCAGAATGGTCAGGGAGGCGACGAGCCAAAGGAAGAGCCGCGTGAAGGCCAAATCAGCCGTGCGGACATGGAGCGAATTTTGGAAAGTTTGGAGCGGCAAGAACAAGAAGTCCAAGCGAAATTGCGCCAGGCCAAAGCGCAGCAAGGCCAAGGCAAATCAAGGACCATTGAAAAAGATTGGTGACATCCCCGCTTCAAACGCCCTCCGCGGGTGGTTGTGGTCGCTGCTGTTTGTGGCGGGCCTTTTGGCCCCTGCACTCGCCCAGCGGGACGATGCGCGGGTGGAGCTGACAGTCAACACCACGGACGTGCAGTCCGGCGACATGCTTCGGCTGTCCTTGACGTTTGTGAATTGCAAAGTCCGGAACATCGACCCTCCTGACGTGAAGGGGCTCGAATTCCGCATGGGGCCCAGCACGTCCAACAGCGCGTCGTGGGTGAATGGGGTGACCACCTCGGAGCAGCGCTACACCTACAACTACAAGGTGGTGGGATCTGGAGAAATTTCCATTCCTGCCCAGACTTGGAAGACCAGCGAAGGACCGCTGAAAAGCAACCCCGTTCGGTTGTTTGCTTCAGGTCGAGCCCAACCTTCCCGCACAAAAAGCCGCAACGGCACCACCCAGAGGCAGCCCGTCCGGGATTTGGTCACTGCGATTGAGCCAAGCAAACGCACCCTGTACCTCGGGGAATCGGTCGTGCTGAATTACAAGATTTACAACCGGTACAACAACTTGGACGTTCGCAATTACGACATCCCAGAACTCGACGGCTTTTGGAAAGAAACAGTCGACATGCCGGACGCGCGCTGGGAACCCCAACTCATCAACGGCAAGCGCTACAACGTGGCCACTGTCCGGAAAATCGTGGCGTTCCCCCAACAAACCGGAACGTTTGAATTGAAGGACTTTGACCTGGTGGGGTACATGCGGATCAACTTCTTCGAAGGGCGTGAACTGACTGCGACGTGCGAACCGGTGACGTTGGAAGTGTTGCCGCTGCCAGAAGCTGCGCCGGCCAATTCGCTGGGCACCTTCGCCGAATTGTCCGTCACCCAAAAGGCGTCACTCGACAGCCTCAACGCCAACGAGGCGGTCACCGTGGAGGTCACGTACCGAGGGCGCGGCAACTTGAAATTTCTTCAGGAGCCGGAGTTGGTTTGGCCGGCAGAATTCGAAGTGTTTGACGCCGAGGTGGAAGACCAAATCAACATCACCGCCCAAGGCGAACGGGGCAGCCGCACGTTCAAGTTTGTCGCCATCCCTCGTGCCCCTGGCACCTACACCCTTCCCGGGGTGGAAGCGACCTATTTCAATCCGCTTCGCGCCAAACACATGACCAGCCGAGCCCCTGCCCTCTCTCTGAAGGTGAACGCCGGAGAGGCCGGCGCTGGAGGTGTGTCGTTCAACCACCAACAAGACATCCAGGTGTTGAACCAAGACATCCGACACATCGAATTGGAACCCTCTCGATTCCTCCCTCGGGGAACGTGGGCGTGGAAGTTGTGGATGCTGGTGGCGCTCTTCTTGGCGGGGCCAGCCATTTACGGCGTGGCCGCTTGGCAACGAAGCACACGGGCCGGCGAAGCCCAAGACCGCCTTGGCACTCGCCACAAGCGCGCCCTGAAAGTGCTGAACGCCCAGTTGAAACAAGGCCAGTCTGCAGAAGAAGTTGGCGAAGCGATGGAGCAGTACCTCATGGCCAAATTGAAGTGGGAACGCTCTGCCTTGACCCGGGAGGCGGTTCACGCCAGTCTCAGCGACACGTTGCCCGACTTGGCTTCGGAGTGGGACGCCCTTTGGTCCGCCCTCGAAATGCAGCGCTACGGCGCGAGCGCCATCCAAGCAGACGACCTGGCGGAAAACTTGAGGTCTTTGGCCCAACGAACTGAACAAGCATGGACATGAAGCCCCTCCTTCTCGCAGCCAGCTGCTTCCTGCTTGCCCTCACTGGCCATGCAAGCGACCCAACCGAGGAGAATTGGACCCTCGCGTTTGAAGCGGCCAACGAGGCCTACGAAGCTGGCCAACATCAAGATGCCCTGGACAAATACGAAGCCCTCCTGGAAGAAGTGAGCCACTTTTCGTCCGAGTACAACGCCGGCAACGCCGCCTACAAACTTGGCAAGCTCGGGGTGGCACGCCTCCACTACGAACGCGCCAGCTTGCTCGACCCCGGCCATGCTGGGCTGGAAGCCAACATGGCGCTGCTTGAATCCAAAATCGTGGACCGCATCGCCGAAGTGCCCACCCTTGGATTAAAGGACTGGCTCCGCACTTGGCTTGGGGCAGAACAGCTCAGGGGTTGGCTGCTTTGGGCCTTGGCGTGCTGGTGCCTCGCCTGGGGATTGTGGATGGCCCGCTGGCGAAAGACCCGCCCCGCCTCCCGCTCCACCATCGGGTTCTTGGGGGCTGGCAGCATGGTCTTGGCCTGCATCGGCCTTGCCGGGGCGTATGCGTCGCACAAACGCATCCAAGCCCCGCAGCGCGTGGTGGTGATGGTGGACCGCACAGACGTGCGGAGCACGCCCTCTTCCTCAGGCACGGTGCTGTTTCAATTGCACGAAGGGGCGGCAGCATGCTTGTTGCACGACACCGAGGGCTGGCAAGAAATCGAGCTCAACAACGGCAACGTCGGCTGGATCAGCCGAGACGCCGTGGAAGGCGTATGAAACCTCAGCGCACCACTTCGAGACGCACCTGGGCCTGTTCACCTCGGCCATCCCAGCCTGAGGCGCTGTACACCCCCAAAGGCCAAGCCGACACATCCAAACGCACTTGCCCCGCTCCGTTGGCGCGACTCAAGGCCACCTCCCGGCCTTTAAGGTCATGCACCCGAATGGAGCTGCCTGGCATCCATCCCACCAGCGTGGCCTCGTGCGAGGCCGGGTTGGGCAGGACACTCAGAGAAGCCACGTCACCGCTCTCCTGAACGTCGTCTCCCGAGCCCAGGTCGTACAAAATGATGTCGTCCAAGGCCGCCTCCACCAAGCTTCCGCCGTCGAGGTACTCTCCCAGCGTGGTGCTGTCGGAGGCGATGAAACGCATTTGGAACGCGTCGGTGGGTTCAATCACGTCGGCCACGCGGAAGGCCTTGCGGCGCCACGAGATGTCCTGCTGCAGTGTGTTCTCGAGGTACTGCCACGTGTTGCCCCCGTCGTTGGTGATTTCCACCTGCCACCAGTCAGAAGCGGGGTTGGCGCCGGTTGCAGGCGCGTTGGCGTACCACCGCCAGTACGTCATGACGGGGTTCTCGTACGGGGTCAAATCGATGACCGGAGACACTAGGGTCGTGTGTCCGCCGTCCACGTCGTTGGCGCCAATGCCGTCGCCCAGCTCGCCGCTGAGTCCTGTGATGAACGCAAACCCAAAGAACCCTTGGGTGTGGTCCTGCAGCGGCGCCACCACGGTGGAAGGGTCGTTGACGTCGCCCATAGATCCCACGGGGATTTCAGCCGCCCAAATTCCAGTGGTCGCGTTGTCCGTCGGCAGGTCCATGTCCCAGTTTCCGAAGTCCGAGTACTCGTCCAAGTCGTCCCGAAGCACGGGCTCGACCCCCACCAGCACGTAGTTGGGCAGGTTGCCGTTCACGGCCTTGTCCGCGGCAACCGGCGTGGTCGCGCTGATGCCGCCAAACACATCGAGGATGTCTATGTAGTACTCAATGACGGTGCCCGCAGCCACACCAGGAATGTCGTGGGTGAACAGGTTGTTGTCTTGGCCCATGGGCACCACCGTCCATGGCGCGCTGGGCGTCAGCCGGTAGTGCAACCGCATGCTGTCGAAGTAGGTCACGTACGGGAAGACGATGTTGGCCTCGGCTTCCACCGTCACCGTGGTCTCGGCCGGCGTGAACTCCACCGGGGTGTGCTCCAATTCCACGTAACTGAACAAGCGGATGCCGTGGATGTCGAATCCTTCAATGATCGCCGCCGCGTTGGGGGTGCCGTTCAGCAAGTCGTCGTCGTCGTCGTCCGCTTGGAGCACGTCCAAGAGCACGTCGGTGTAGGCCTGGCCTTCAAAACCGTTGGGAACCGTGGCTTGGAGGCCTGGGAACGCGTCCACGAACAGCGGCATGGTTTGGGCCCAATCCCCACCCAAAAGCAAGTGGGTGTCGTACCACGCACCGCAGATGATTTCACCGTCGGCGTGCACTTCTCCGACGATGTCCTCGGGGTACACCTTGGGGTCGATGTCGTAACGGCGGATGCCGTCTTGGTTGTCGGTGTAGAACCCCTTGCCGATTTCCGCAAGGTCTCCCAACGACATGGCCCAGAGGTCTGCGTAGCCCTCGTTCATGGCCCCGTTGCTGAAGTTGGCAAAGTAGGACTGGTAGAAGAAGTCGTTGATGGCGTGGCCATACTCGTGGTACACCACGTCGGCGATGAGCGAGGTGGCGTTGCACCCCCCTCCCACGTCGTAGAAGTTGATGCTTGACCCGTCGTAGAAGGCGTTGCACTCGCCGGCCACGTCGATGTTCACAGGCATGCTGAAGTCCAAAACGTCAAACTCCGGCAACCACGACCGCATGTGGTCGTGGATCATGTTGGTGCTTCTGTAGGCGCTGGTTTCCTTCACGTTGCCTGGCGCCGTCAGGTTGTTGAAGTCGTTGACGAAGGTCGTGGACTGAAGTGGCGTCACGCCGTTGGTGAACACCGTCGCGAACAAGCCGCGCAACTGCACAGGCACGTCAGCCACCTCCTGGCTCACGTCCGTGTTGAAGAGGCCGTCGCTGTCCGTGAAGTAGCTGGTGCCGTTCAAGGGAAGCTCCAAATGGGGCATGCCCATCGCCTCTTGGTCGTCGTAAGGGTAAGCTGGGTGCACATTGGCCTTCAATTGGCCAAACACCGGAAGCACCGGCTGGGTGATCCCCGGGACGTGTCCCATCCTGCGCGTCTTGGCCTCTTCGCGGTGGCCCGACTCGTGCATCACCTGATTTTGGCGCAGAACGACAGTCCCAGTGGACATGTCGACCCACGTCAGGTAACGGACTGGAATGACGCCACGCCGTCCTTGAATCTCCAACTGCCAAACAGGGTGCGCGTTCCACACCGCTTGCCCCTCCTCGGCAGCGCGGACCGGAAGCCACGCCATGCCCAAGTCTTCGTGTCCAAAGTCGCTCAGGTAGGTGGTGCCCACGTTCCCTGCTTCTCCCACGGCCATGTCGGCCTGCAAGGACTCAAGCACCGAAGCTTGTGTCAAGGCAGGGTCGGCTTGGATCGGCTGGAGGTTGGGCCACCAATCGGAGCCCACCATCACGAGGCGGTCGCCCCGGAATTTGGCCTGAAGCTTGGCCCCCAAGACAGGAAGGCCGTCGAGTTCCTGGGTGGCAAACACGCGGTCGTGCTTGCTCCCGCGCGCCACGCGCACCTCGCCGAGGTCGTCGCCGACGAAGCCGAAACTGCCCAAGGCCCAATCCCAGGCCGCAAGGGCGCGAGATTCGGGCGAGTCGCCGGACAACACGACGCCCGGACCGTACGTGCGCGCTGGCAGGGCTCGGTTTTCATGCGCCTGCACCCTCCACCTTGCCTCGGCAGCTGCAGTTTGGTGCCACACTGAGCCGTCGCGGAAGGCGCGCTGGGCGTCGCCACTTGGCGTCCAGGCCCCTTGCGGAAGGCGAACTTCCCAGGGATCTCCATTGAATTCAGGGTTTTGGGCTGCCGACTCAGGAAGGGCCAAGGTCATCGCGCTCAAGAACGCGGCACAGAAAGCGACTGGATTCATGGGAAAAAGCTACGACGGCCTGTGCCTTCCCCAAAACGCCCAGGCGCAAGGCGCCGTCACATGGCCTCAGTCGCACACGGAGCCAAACTGACCAAGCAGGGTCAGGATGTCGCTCACCCCCACCGTGTTGTCGCCGTCCACGTCGCCCGGACAATCGGTGTTGTTGGGGGCGAATTGGCATGACCCGTCGTCCACCAACGCCGACGCATCGTAGTTCAATGCGCCTGGGTACATGCACCCGGATCCTTGCGAAAAGCCGCAGCCGAAGGGTGGGAACGTGCAGGACCCGTCGTCTTCCGTGGCCAAGGGGTTGAAGTTGCACGCCTCCGGGTAGACGCATCCTAGCAAGGTGCCGCCAGGGTTGCACATCGCCATGCACGACTCCATGGAGTCGAAAAACGCGCCGGCGTAATTGACGCCCGCCACGTAAGTACCGCATCCACTCACAAACTGACATGTGCCCCCCACGTTGGCCACGCCCATGGCCATTTCACACAGCCCAAAGTCCACCCCCGCCAAGTCCGTGCATGGGGCCACCCCTTCAAGGTTGGAATAACATTGCTCCACCAACCCGCCGCAGGGTGCACTCTCGTACTGCGCGCACACGCTCCAAAACGGATTGAAATCGAACCCTGCCTCGAACACAAGGCCGCCTGTTTGGGCCAAGAAATCGTCAATCCACCACGTGAGCACTGCGTCCTCGGGCACGTCGATGGCTTCGAAGGTGTACCACATCCCGTCCTCGGTGGACGTCAACAGCTGGAGGCCGCACTCCGGAGGCACCTGGTTGCACATGGTGCACGTGGGCTCGTCCTCAAAAAACGCCGGGCTGTAATCGACCCCGTTCACGACGTAATCGCAACCTGAAATGGTTTGGCATGCGCCGTTGACTTGCGCAATGCCCAGCACGAAGTCGCATTCCCCGAAGTCCACCCCCGCCACGTCGGTGCAGGATTCAACCGCGCAGGTGCCCTCGGTCCAAGAGGTGACGCCGCCTTGGGTTTGGGCTTCGCAACTGTTCACGTACGTCAACCCGTCGCAGCCGCACACAGGTTCGACCACTGCCGGACACACGGCCTCGGGGTTGGT
Organism: uncultured Flavobacteriales bacterium; assembly: GCA_965658045.1. Lineage (GTDB taxonomy): Bacteria > Bacteroidota > Bacteroidia > Flavobacteriales_D > Sanyastnellaceae > UBA11663. Next base: position 12,448 of record CBFHQO010000076.1, read on the forward strand.
GAGGGAGACGTCCACGCACTCTTGGACTTGGGCATGGACAGGGATGGTGGCCGCAACCGTTGCGGCGAAGACCAAGGCGAGGACGTGTTTCATGACAGGGTTTCTGGTGTTCAGGGCAAGTTACACCCCACCTGCACCTGCGTACAACTCCACGAGCGACCGCAGGTGGGCCGGGTTGAAAGGCTTGACGACCACGTCGTTCATTCCTGCTTGTTGGGCCAGCTGCTTGGTGCTCGCCTCCGCATCGGCAGTCAAGGCGATGATGGGCAAGGAAGCCCAGGGTGCGTCGCTGGACCGCCAGGCGCGAGCGGCCTCGTCCCCGGAGCGGCCAGGCATGTGCACGTCAAGCAACACCAAAAACGGCAGGGTCTGCGCCATCCGCGCTTCCGCCTCGTCGGCGCTTGAGGCCACCTCGACAGCGTACCCCCAATTTTCGAGCATGCGCTGCGCCACCAAGACGTTCAATTCGTTGTCGTCGACCACGAGCACGGGAGCGTCCGGAGTGGGTCGCTGGGGCGACGGCGTTTGCCCCTCCTCTCCTTGGTCTGGGGACCACCACCCTTCGTCGCCTTCCGGCACGCCGAGTGGAAGAAGAACCTCGAACGTGGACCCTTCACCCAAGGTGCTCTCCACACGGAATTCGCCTTGTTGAAGCTCAATCAGCCGTTTGGTGATGGCCAAACCCAAGCCCACGCCTTCGTTGGCGACCCGCAGCTCCTCCTTCGTGCTTTGCTCGAAAGGCAACAAAATGCGCTCCAGATCGGCTGAGGGGATGCCCGCCCCGGTGTCTCGCACAGCCAACAGGAGGCCAGTGGTTTCGGCCCACGAGGCTTCACACCGCACTTCACCTCCGGTGGTGAATTTGAGGGCGTTGGCCAGCAGGTTGTTCAGGATTTGGACCAGCCACCCAACGTCGCCAAGCAAGACCTTGGGCACAGAATCTGCCACCTGCATGGTCAAGGTGTTCCCAGTGGCCGCGGCCCGGCCGGCGAATCCCTTCGCCACGCGCTCCAACACGCCGTGGCTTTCGAACTTCACGGCCTTGGGCTGGGCCTTGCCCGACCCCAGTCGCTCCAAATCCAACACGTCGGTCAGCAACCCCTTGAGGTGCTTCCCTGCGAATTGCATGTAAGACAGATGTGCGTTTTGGTCTTCTGCCGGCACGCTGCCCTGAAGAAGCACGTCCGTCAATCCCAAAATGGCGTTGAGTGGCGTCCGGATTTCGTGGCTCATCACCGACAAGAACTCGGACTTGTGCTGCTCTGCCTCGGCGGCCCGTTCGCGGGCCTTTTCCAAGTCTGTCACGTCGACTGCATAGACGTGGTAGTATGGCTTGTCGTCCACACGGCTGGCGGTCACTTGGTGCGCCCGACCGCCCACGTCCATTTGAAGACGGGCGATCGACTGACCCTGCATGGCCTCGGTCAAGGACGCCCAAAGCGGATGCTTGGGCGTGAGCCGCTCCCCCTCTTGCACTTCAGGGCCAAACGCCTCCCTTGAAGCGTCGTTCGCCAGCATCACCTTCCCTTCCAGCCCTAACCGCATCACCGGATTGGGGTTGATTTGAAAGAACCGCGCGAACTCCGCCAGGCGCTCTTCTCCCAAACTTCGGCCCACTTTCTGGCCACAGATGTTGGCCACGTTTTGAAGAACCCTCAAATGGAACGGCTTGAAAAAGCCTGGCATCGTGTGTTCTGAATCGATCACGCCAATGACTTCGCCGTCACACAGGATCGGCACCGCCAACTCGCTGCCACGCACGGCGTCGTCCACAACATAGTCGGGGTCTTTAGAGGTGTCGTGCACAATCTCCGCCAAGCCACTCGCGCCCACCCTGCCGACGATGCCTTGCCCAAACCCCAAATCAATGGGCTCGTGGATGGCCCGGTAGTCCACGTTCTTGGGGCCGTAAGCGGCTTTTTGGACCCACACCTGGCGGCGGGCGTCTTTCAAGTAGATCACGCAATCCTCCAAGCCCAATTGTTCGATGCAGGACGCCGCAATGTCCCACACGATGTCCTCCGGGGTGTTTTGGCGGAACACGCTTTTGGAGAAATGCTCGATGATGTCCAACTGCTTGGACAGGTCGCCTTGGGAGCCCCGCTTTTGGCGCACCAACATGCTGAAAAACCAAACCGCAATGCCGCCCATGACAAGCACAAACACCCACCAAAAAACGGCGGTGAACGACAAGAAATCGGTCAACAGCAACGGCATGCAACGAAGGTACACCCGACGCGCCGGTTGTCCTTCCCTGCAGGGCTCGCCCGCACTGGGGAATTTTGTATTTTACAGGCTCGCGATTCTCATCCCTGCGACCGCTCCGCATGACACGTTTTGGCCTCTTCATGTTCCACGTGTGCGCCTTGGCTTGGGCCTTGGTTGCAATGCCGGACCGTGTGTTGGCCCAATGCGATGTTGACGTCGTCACGACGCTCGTGTTTTCCAAAGGTGAACCGGTCGAGGGGTATGGGTTGGCCCTTGAAACGGTCGCAGAACACAACTCTGGCGACCTGGCGGGTCTGACGACCTACCGGCTTTACATGGAGACGGCCTACGACTCCGACCGGGTCATCGCTGCTGTGGGTGACGACGAATTCCCGTTGTCCTTGATTCCGGAAATGTCGTTTTACCAAAATCCTTTCGGCGGAAACAGTCCCGAGGGGATCGCCGATGCATGGATTGGTTTTTTTCCTGAATTGGCGTTTGACAGCTGGGTGACGATCGGCCTCGATGGCCCATCTTCTTCTGCAGCGGGAGAGGAAGGCGTCACCATGCTCTTCGCTTCCAGCTGGGAGGGAGTATTTGGCAATGGACAAGGATTTGTAGAAGAAAGCAACAGTGGATCTGGGTGGGCAGTCATCCCATGGACCTCTTCCAACACCCTTGCAGGATCTGGCCATCGCGTTCTGTTGTCCCAACTCACCACAGCAGGTGATTTAAGTGGATCCATGCGAATTCAGGTCTTTCCCCAAGGAGACAACGCCAACGACTACCGCCTTGATGTGACTTTCAACACCGATGTGAACTGTGGTTGCACGGACGTTTTGGCGGTGAATTATGAAGAAGATGCAAATGCAGACGACGGCAGCTGTCTCTATGGTGGATGCACTGACCCCACTGCCTGCAATTTTGACGCTGATGCGGAAGTTGACGATGGAAATTGTCTCGCGCCTGACTTTTTGGTTTTCGAATGTGGCTGCGAGGACATCCCTGCAGGAGACTGCGACTGCAACGGAAACCAACTCGACGCCCTGGGAGCTTGTGGCGGGACGTGCGAAGCCGATGACGATGGTGACGGCGTGTGCGACAACGTGGACAGCTGCGTCGGGGAATTCGACGCATGTGG
>CBFHQO010000077.1:0-19714 GCA_965658045.1 uncultured Flavobacteriales bacterium
CTTTCCAAGCGGTCCATCAAGATGTTGGTCAAACGAGAGTTGGTGTGTGTCCAGATGTCGATGATCTGGTTGTAACGCTCGTTATTGGTGATCAGACCCATGTTGTAGTTGTCCATCACCTCACCCACTTGGGCTGTGGCTTTGGCCACCAACTTCTCCTTCTCAGGCGGGATGATGACGTCGTTCAAGTTGAACGACAATCCTCCCTTGAAAGCCATGGTGAATCCGAGCTCCTTGATGTCGTCCAGGAACTGCGCCGTGCGAGGCACACCCACGCTGTTCAAGACGTGAGAGATGATGCCACGAAGCGACTTCTTGGTCAACAATTCATTGATGAAGCCCGCTTCTTGAGGGACGTGCTCATTGAACATCACACGACCGCAAGTGGTCTCAATCATCGACGCTTCGCCGTGGATGTCCACGTAACGCATGGTGATGCTTGCGTGCAAGTCCAAACGGCCTTCTTGGTGGGCGATGCGCACCTCCTCAGGAGAGTAGCACACCATGCCTTCGCCTTTGACCACGTGTTCCTTGGTGCTCTTGCGTTCCTTGGTGATGTAGTACAAACCCAACACCATGTCCTGCGAAGGAACCGCAATCGGCGCGCCGTTCGCAGGGTTCAAGATGTTGTGCGAACCAAGCATCAACAGCTGGGCCTCCAAAATGGCTGCAGAACCCAAAGGCAGGTGAACCGCCATTTGGTCACCGTCAAAGTCGGCGTTGAAGGCCGTGCACGCCAGAGGGTGCAACTGCAGCGCCTTGCCCTCAATCAACTTGGGCTGGAAGGCCTGGATGCCAAGACGGTGCAAGGTGGGTGCACGGTTGAGGAGCACGGGGTGTCCCTTCATCACGTTCTCCAAGATGTCCCACACCACGGGCTCCTTCGCGTCCACAATCTTCTTGGCGCTCTTCACGGTCTTGACCACGCCGCGCTCGATCATCTTGCGGATGATGAACGGCTTGTACAATTCCGCGGCCATGTTCTTGGGCATGCCGCACTCGTGGAGCTTGAGGTCAGGCCCCACGACGATGACCGAACGTGCAGAGTAGTCCACACGCTTGCCCAAAAGGTTCTGACGGAAACGACCCTGCTTTCCTTTCAAGCTGTCGCTCAAGGACTTCAGCGGACGGTTGCTTTCCGTCTTCACCGCGCTGGACTTGCGGCTGTTGTCGAACAAGCTGTCCACCGCTTCCTGCAACATGCGCTTCTCGTTGCGCAGGATCACTTCCGGTGCCTTGATCTCCACCAATCGCTTCAAGCGGTTGTTGCGGATAATTACGCGGCGGTACAAGTCGTTCAAGTCAGAGGTCGCAAAGCGGCCACCGTCAAGAGGCACCAAGGGGCGCAACTCTGGTGGGATCACCGGCACGACCTTCACCACCATCCACTCCGGAGAGTTTTCAATGCGGCTGTTGGCGTCGCGCAACGACTCCACAACTTGCAAACGCTTGAGTTTTTCGCTCTTGCGCTGCTGAGAAGTCTCTGTGTTGGCTTCGTGACGAAGTGAGAAGCTCAATTCATCCAAATCCAAGTTGGCGAGCAAGTCGTGCACTGCGTCGGCGCCCATCTTGGCCACAAACTTGTTGGGGTCTTTGTCGTCGAGGTACTGGTTCTCCTTCGGCAACGCATCCACAATGTCGAGGTACTCGTCCTCGGTGAGCAAGGTGTACGCATCTTTCTTGTCTCCCTCAGGCACCTCAGCGATGCCCTGGTTGATGACCACGTAACGCTCGTAGTAGATGATCTGGTCGAGCTTTTTCGAAGGAATTCCGAGCAAGTAACCAATCTTGTTGGGCAAGCTCTTGAAGTACCAAATGTGCACCACAGGCACCACCAAGTTGATGTGGCCCATGCGCTCACGGCGCACTTTCTTTTCGGTGACTTCCACACCGCAACGGTCGCACACAATGCCTTTGTAGCGAATGCGCTTGTACTTGCCGCAATGGCATTCGTAATCCTTGACAGGACCGAAAATCCGCTCGCAGAACAAGCCATCGCGTTCGGGCTTGTAGGTGCGGTAGTTGATCGTCTCCGGCTTCAGCACCTCTCCGTGCGAGGCTTCCAGAATGCGCTCTGGAGAAGCCAAGGAGATGGTGATGGTGTTGAAGTCGCTGCTCAACTGCTGGGGGTTGTTTTGTTGGAACATGGTTGAGGGATCAATCAAGTGAAACAGTCAAACCGAGGCCGCGCAATTCGTGCATCAACACGTTGAACGATTCTGGGATGCCTGGCGTTGGCATCACATCGCCCTTGACGATGGACTCGTAAGCCCGTGCACGTCCTTGGACATCGTCGGACTTGACCGTGAGAATTTCTTGGAGGATGTTGGCCGCACCGAAGGCTTCCAACGCCCACACCTCCATCTCACCGAAGCGCTGGCCACCGAACTGGGCCTTACCTCCGAGAGGCTGCTGGGTGATCAACGAGTATGGACCAATGCTACGTGCGTGCATCTTGTCGTCCACCATGTGGCTGAGCTTGATCATGTAGATCACACCCACAGTGGCAGGCTGGTCAAAACGCTCGCCCGTGCCGCCGTCGTACAGGTGGGTCACACCAAACTCTGGCACACCAGCTTCTTCAGTCAACGCACAGATTTCGCTGATGGGAGCTCCGTCGAAAATGGGGGTGGCAAACTTGCGACCCAACTTCTCTCCAGCCCAGCCCAACACGGTTTCGTAAATCTGACCGAGGTTCATGCGAGAAGGGACACCAAGCGGGTTCAGCACGATGTCGACCGGGGTGCCGTCTTCCAAGAATGGCATGTCCTCCTGGCGCACGATGCGGGCCACGATGCCCTTGTTTCCGTGACGACCAGCCATCTTGTCACCCACCTTCAGCTTGCGCTTCTTGGCCACGTAGACCTTGGCGAGTTTCACAATGCCTGCTGGCAACTCGTCGCCGACAGTCACTTGGAACTTCTTCCGCTTGTACACGCCCAAGAGGTCGTTGTACTTGAGGTTGTAGTTGTGGATGAGGCGGGCCGCCAACGCGCTGTTGCCTGCGTCGCGAATCCAGCCGTCGCCGTTGATGATCAAGAAGTCCAGGCTTGAGAGCACCTTCTGGGTGAATTTGACGCCTTTCTTGACCTGCTCTTCTTTGTAGTAGTTGAAGACCCCCTGGCTGACCTTGCCACCCACGATCTTCATCAACTTCTCCACGAGCAACTTTTTCAACGCCGCGGCCTCCTTGTCGAAGTCCTTGTCAATCGACTCCAAGATGGCCTTGTCGCTCGCCTTGGACTTGCGATCCTTCACGGCGCGGCTGAAGAGCTTCTTGTCGATGACCACACCCTGGCCAGAAGGTGGCATTTTCAAAGACGCATCCTTGACATCACCTGCCTTGTCGCCGAAGATGGCGCGCAAGAGTTTCTCTTCTGGGCTGGGGTCAGATTCCCCTTTGGGTGTGATTTTTCCGATGAGGATGTCCCCTTCGGTCACTTCCGCACCGATGCGAATCAACCCGTGTTCGTCGAGGTCCTTGGTGGCTTCCTCACTGACGTTGGGGATGTCGTTCGTCAGCTCCTCGACGCCGCGTTTAGTGTCGCGAACTTCCAGCACGTACTCGTCGACGTGCAGCGACGTGAAGACGTCTTCACGCACCACGCGCTCTGAAATCACGATCGCATCCTCGAAGTTGTAACCCTGCCAAGGCATGAAGGCCACCTTCATGTTTTGACCGAGGGCGAGCTCCCCTTTCTGGGTCGAGTACCCTTCGACCAAAATTTGACCAGTCGTCACCTTCTCCCCTTTCGCCACCATCGGCTTGAGGTTCATGCACGTGCCCTGGTTTGTCCGTGCAAACTTGGTGAGGTTGTACACGCGCAAATCCGACTCAAACGACACGAGCAAGTCGTTGTCGTCCATGTCGTGACGCACGTGGATTTCGTTGGCGTCGACGTACTCCACCACGCCGTTGCGCTCTGAACGCAACAGCACGCGAGAGTCACGTGCCACCGGCGCCTCCACGCCTGTGCCCACGATGGGGGAGTTTGGACGCATCAACGGCACCGCCTGACGCATCATGTTCGAGCCCATCAACGCACGGTTGGCGTCGTCGTGCTCCAAGAATGGAATCAAGGAGGCCGCGATGGATGCAATCTGGTTGGGCGCCACGTCCATGTACTGAAGCTCTTCGGGCTTCACAATCGGGAAGTCGCCTTCCAAACGTGCCTTCACAGCTTCGTTTTCGAACGCACCGTCGTTTTTGATCGGTGCGTTTGCTTGGGCGATCAACGCGCTGTCCTCCTCTTCGGCGGACAAGTACACGATGCCGTCTTCTTTGGTGGCCGCTTTGCCTCCTTCCACCTTGCGGTAAGGGGTCTCGATGAAGCCCAAACGGTTCACCTTAGCGTACACACACAAGCTTGAGATCAATCCAATGTTCGGACCTTCAGGGGTCTCGATGGTGCAAAGACGACCGTAGTGGGTGTAGTGCACGTCACGCACCTCAAAGCCTGCACGCTCACGGCTCAATCCACCTGGACCCAACGCAGAAATGCGACGCTTGTGCGTCACCTCACTCAACGGGTTGGTTTGGTCCATGAATTGAGACAGCTGGTTCGTTCCGAAGAAGCTGTTGATCACAGAGCTCAACGTCTTGGCGTTGATCAAGTCGGTTGGGGTGAAGACTTCGTTGTCACGCACATTCATGCGCTCACGGATGGTCCGTGCCATCCGGGCCAAGCCCACACCAAACTGAGAGTACAGCTGCTCACCCACCGTGCGAATGCGACGGTTGCTGAGGTGGTCGATGTCGTCCACGTCGGTGTTGCTGTTCACCAAGTCCAACAGGGTCTTGATGATGCGGATGATGTCGTCCTTGGTCAAGGTGCGAGACTCCTCTCCTTCGATGCCCAACTTGCGGTTGATGCGGAAACGTCCCACTTCACCCAAATCGTAGCGCTGCTCAGAGAAGAACAACTTGTCAATCACACCACGCGCGGTCTCCAAATCTGGTGGCTCTGCATTCCGCAGCTGACGGTAGATGTATTCCACCGCTTCCTTTTCCGAGTTGGAGCTGTCCTTGTGGAGTGTGTTGTAGATGATGGCGAAATCGCCCTGGTTCACGCCTTCCTTGTGGAGGATGATGGTCTTGGACCCTGAATCCAAAATCTGCTCCATGTGCTCTTTCTCGAGCACAGTCTCACGCTCGAGGATCACCTCGGTGCGCTCGATGGAGACCACCTCACCGGTGTCCTCCTCCACGAAGTCCTCGACCCAAGTCTTCAGGACACGGGCGGCGAGAGGACGGCCGAGCACACGCTTCAGACCTGCTTTCGTCACCTTGACCTCGTCGGCCAGGTTGAAGATGCCCAAAATGTCGCGGTCGGTCTCGTAGCCAATGCTGCGGAGCAACGTGGTCACAGGCAACTTCTTCTTCCGGTCGATGTACGCGTACATCACACCGTTGATGTCGGTGGCGAATTCAATCCAAGACCCTTTGAATGGAATGATTCGCGCCGAGTGCAACTTGGTGCCGTTGGCGTGACGGCTTTGGCCGAAGAACACACCTGGCGAGCGGTGAAGCTGGTTCACAATGACACGCTCGGCGCCGTTCACCACGAACGACCCCTGTGGTGTCATGTAAGGGATGGTTCCCAAGTACACGTCCTGCACTATGGTCTCGAAATCCTCGTGTTCAGGATCGGTGCAGTACAACTTGAGCTTGGCCTTCAACGGGACGCTGTAGGTCAAACCCCGCTCCAAACATTCTTGAATGCTGTAGCGGGGAGGATCGATGAAGTAATCGAGAAACTCGAGAACGAACTGATTGCGGGTGTCCGTGATGGGGAAATTCTCACTGAACACCTTGAACAGTCCCTCCGTCATCCGGTTTTCCGGGTTCGTTTCCAGTTGGAAAAATTCCTGGAAGGAACGGAGTTGAATGTCCAAGAAATCAGGGTGCTCCAGGGGAAGAGCCACGCTTCCAAAGTTGGTGCGCAGGGGGTTGGAGTTGGGGTTGGCCAGGGTCATGGTCGTTTGGTCTTATCAAAGGTCAAACAGAGGGTGAAGGTTGAATGTTGAAAGCCGTTGAAAACGAGACTTTCAAAAAGCAGACAAGGGCGGGGACCTTCTCCCCGCCCGTGCCTTTAAAGCTCGGGGTTGTTCTTACTTGAGCTCAACCTCAGCGCCTGCTTCCTCGAGTTGGGTCTTCAAGGCCTCAGCCTCGTCCTTTGGAATGCCCTCCTTGATTGGAGAAGGTGCGCCGTCAACGATTTCTTTGGCTTCCTTCAAGCCGAGTCCGGTGAGCTCTTTCACGAGCTTGACCACTGCGAGCTTGGAGCCGCCAGCGGCCTTCAAGATCACGTCAAATTCAGTCTTCGCTTCACCGCCACCTTCACCGCCACCAGCGGCAGGTCCAGCAACTGCAACAGCAGCAGCAGCGGGTTCGATACCGTACTCCTCCTTGAGGATTTCAGCGAGTTCGTTCACCTCCTTCACAGTGAGGTTCACCAACTCTTCAGCCATAGCTTTCAAATCAGCCATAATGATTGGATTGGATTGTTTTCAAAGATTTTATTGAGGTGTCAAGCTCAGCCGCGTTCTTGCAGCGCCTTGACCAGACCAGAAATGGTGTTTCCACCAGAGTTCAACGCACCGATGACGTTCTTCGCAGGAGACTGCAGCAACGCAATAACGTCTGCAATGACCTCCTCCTTCGACTTGATGGCGGTCAACGCCTCCAAGTTGTTGTCGCCCAGGTACGTGGCTTCTTCGACATATGCGCCTTTCAAAACCGGCATATCGTGCTTCTTGCGGAATTCCTTCAGCACACGTGCTGGGGCGTTTCCGACGTCGCCGACGAGAAGGGCCGTTTGGCCTTTGAGCACGTCGTAGAGTTCCGAGTAATCCCGGTCCTCGATGCGCTCCATCGCCTTGCGCAGCAGGGTGTTTTTCACCACGCGCACACGGATGTCCTTCTTGTAACATTCACGGCGGAGGCTTGTCGTGGATTCAGAGTCCAGTCCACTGGCATCTGTCAAGTACACGACGTCCTTCTCCGCAAGCATCTGCACAAGCTCGTCGATCAATTGATCTTTTTCAGTTCGAGTCATGATGAGTCAGTTTGCGAATCAGGCCGTTGCCGTCTTCTGTTCGATTTTGATTCCGGGTCCCTGCGTGGAGCTCATGGAAATGCTCTTCATGTAGGTTCCTTTTGCACTAGAAGGCTTCAAACGCATCAAAGTGTTGATCAGCTCCGCGGCATTCTCCTCAATCTTGGCCGCATCGAAAGACACTTTGCCAACGGAGGCATGCACGATGCCAAACTTGTCCACCTTGAAGTCAATTTTACCTGCCTTCACATCTGTCACAGCCTTTCCAACTTCCATGGTCACAGTGCCCGATTTCGGGTTGGGCATGAGGCCACGTGGTCCGAGAATTCGGCCCAACGCACCCACCTTGCCCATGACCTGGGGAGTGGTAATGATTACATCCACATCGGTCCATCCGCCTTTGATCTTCGTCACGTAGTCGTCCAACCCAACGTGGTCGGCACCGGCGTCCTTCGCTTCCTGCTCTTTGTCAGGCGTGCAAAGCACCAGCACACGTACGTTTTTGCCTGTCCCGTGGGGGAGGCTCACCGTTCCACGAACCATTTGGTTCGCTTTCCGGGGGTCTACGCCAAGGCGCACAGCGAGGTCTACTGTTCCATCGAATTTCGTGGTTGAAGTCTCTTTCACGAGGACAGAGGCTTCAGCCAAGCTGTAGAGCTTTTCCGAGTCGATTTTTCCAGCGACCGCTTTCTGGTTCTTAGTTAGTCGTCCCATGTTGCGCGGTTTGTGACTTAGAAGGGGGCTTCTCCGATGACGTTGATGCCCATGCTACGTGCAGTCCCTGCCACCATCCGCATCGCGGATTCAACAGAGAAGCAGTTCAAATCGGGCATCTTGTCTTCTGCAATAACGCGTACTTGGTCCCAAGTGACTTTGCCCACCTTGCTCCGGTTGGATTCCGAAGAACCCTTCTTGAGCTTGGCGGCCTCCATCAATTGCACTGCGGCCGGTGGGGTCTTGATGACGAAGTCGAACGACTTGTCGCCATAGACCGTGATGACCACAGGAAGCACCTTACCCGCTTTATCTTGAGTTCGAGCATTAAACTGCTTGCAGAACTCCATGATGTTCACACCCTTGGCACCCAAAGCGGGTCCCACAGGAGGTGACGGGTTGGCGGCACCACCGCGAATTTGCAGCTTGATTAGTCCAGCTACTTCTTTAGCCATTGATCATATATTTGAACAGTCCTCCACCCGCGCAAAGGGAAGCATTTAGGGACATTGCGGAGAGCTTCGGCTGTCTGTTCCGTTGATTAGCTTTCTTTTTCCACCTGGAGGTAGCCAAGCTCAACTGGCGTCTTGCGCCCGAAGATTTTGACCATCACCTTCAATTTCTTCTTTTCTTCATTCACCTCCTCAATGTTGCCGTGGAAGCCATTGAAAGGACCGTCCGTCACTTTCACGAGTTCTCCGACCACATAGGGGATGTTGATTTCCTCATCGGTATCCGCCAGGTCGTCGACCACACCCAAAATGCGGTTGACCTCGCTTTGACGCAACGGAAGGGGTTCACCGCGCTTCTCGGCGCCGAGGAATCCGATCACGTTGGTGACGTTGCGAATGATGTGTGGCACTTCTCCGACCAAGGAGGCCTCGATGTACACGTAACCTGGAAACAGGTTGCGCTCCTTCGACACCTTCTTGCCGTTGCGGATGGTGAAGACCTTTTCCATGGGGATCAGCACCTGACCCACATAGTCCTGCAATCCCGCAGCCGCGATTTCAGTTTCCACGGTTTCTTGAACACGCTTCTCCTGACCGCTCACTGCGCGGACGACGTACCACTTCTTGTCAATTTCACTCATGATGAGGGAGGCTGTAGGCCTTTAGAGCAATTGGTAAATCATGCCCACCACACCGCTCCAAAGAGCGTCTGCGGCATTGACGCCAAACACCCAGTCCATGGCGGACACGATGAAGGCAATCAACAGGCTGGCCACAAAAACCAAGACTGCAGATTCCTGCAATTCACGCCAGGAAGGCCAGGTGACCTTGGTCTGGAGTTCTTGAACAGAAGCCTGCAAGTATTCAGTAAACGAAGACATGTTGTCAGTTTTTAGCACGGGCGGCAGGGCTCGAACCTGCAACCAATGGTTTTGGAGACCACTACTCTACCAATTGAGCTACGCCCGTAGATGGAGGAAGAAGGAACCCCCGAAAGGGAACCTTCTTCCTAAGATTTGGATGGGTCAGAAACCCCTCGAATCAGTCGAGGATTTCAGTCACCTGGCCAGCACCCACGGTACGTCCACCCTCACGGATGGCGAAACGCAAGCCTTTGTCCATTGCGATTGGTGCGATGAGCTGCACGTCAATGGTGACGTTGTCACCAGGCATGACCATCTCACGACCAGCTTCCAAAGAAATCTCGCCAGTCACGTCCGTGGTGCGGAAGTAGAACTGTGGGCGGTACTTGTTGTGGAATGGGGTGTGACGACCACCTTCTTCTTTCTTGAGGATGTAGACCTCACCTTTGAAGTGGGTGTGAGGCGTGATGCTGTTTGGAGCAGCGATCACCATGCCACGACGGATGTCCTTCTTGTCGATGCCGCGGAGCAACAAACCAACGTTGTCACCTGCTTCACCGCGATCCAAGATCTTGCGGAACATCTCCACACCAGTGATGGTGGTCTTTTGCTTTTCAGCAGCCATGCCGATGATGTCCACTTCGTCGCCAGTGTTGATCACACCAGTCTCGATACGACCAGTCGCCACAGTACCGCGACCGGTGATGGTGAACACGTCCTCGATGGACATCAAGAAAGGCTTCTCGTTGTCACGTGGTGGGATCTCGATCCAAGCGTCCACTTCCTGCATGAGGTTCATCACGGTCTCGACCCACTTGGGCTCGCCGTTCAATGCACCCAAGGCAGAACCCTGGACCACAGGACCGTTGTCTCCGTCGTACTCGTAAAATGAGAGGAGCTCACGGATTTCCATTTCGACGAGCTCGAGGAGCTCGGCGTCGTCCACCATGTCCACCTTGTTCATGAACACCACGATGCGTGGAACGCCAACCTGGCGGCCCAAGAGGATGTGCTCACGGGTTTGTGGCATGGGGCCGTCGGTGGCCGCAACCACGAGGATGGCGCCGTCCATTTGGGCAGCACCCGTCACCATGTTCTTCACGTAGTCGGCGTGACCTGGGCAGTCGACGTGCGCGTAGTGACGCTTGTCGGTCTGGTACTCCACGTGTGAAGAGTTGATAGTAATGCCGCGCTCCTTCTCTTCTGGAGCGTTGTCGATTTGGTCAAACGAGCGAGCCTCGCTGAATCCTGCGTCTGCCATCACTTTGGTGATCGCAGCGGTGAGGGTGGTCTTGCCGTGGTCAACGTGGCCAATGGTGCCGATGTTAACGTGGGGCTTGGACCGGTCAAAAGTTTCCTTTGCCATGGTCTGGAAAGATTAATTGATTGAATAAATTTCTCTTGAAGAGCCAATGACGGGAATTGAACCCGTGACCTCTTCCTTACCAAGGAAGCGCTCTACCCCTGAGCTACATCGGCTGAACGGAGCGGAAGACGAGATTCGAACTCGCGACATTCAGCTTGGAAGGCTGATGCTCTACCAACTGAGCTACTTCCGCTTGCACGATTGATTGTGGGGGTAATAGGATTCGAACCTATTCAGTCAGAGACAACAGATTTACAGTCTGCCCCGGCTCTCCAACTCCGGCGTACCCCCTGATAAATTCCAACCGTGCGAGGTTGGTGACGTGAGCCGGTGGAGGGATTCGAACCCCCGGCCAGCTGATTACAAATCAGCTGCTCTGGCCTCTGAGCTACACCGGCAACATTTCAAAGAGCAGGGCAAACAAAAGCCCTCCCATTTTTCAGGAGGGCAAATGTATGAAAGAAATCCACGTGATGCACGCCCAGCGCGCAAGGTTTTTTTGCCTTCAAAAAGAAGGGCTCAGGCGTGGGCTTTGACAACCTGCCTGCGCAGTGCCTCGTGCACTTCGTCCATGGCCGCTTCAAAGCTCGAAGCATGCCGTTTGGCGAACAAATCATGCCCCGGCAAATGGGCCTTGACTTCCACCAACTTGTTGTCGCGGCTGTCGCTTTTCTCAATGCGCAAAAACACCTCACAATGCTGCAGCTCGTTGTTGAAGGTTTGAAGCTTCTCCAACTTGGTTTTCACGAACTCGAGCAACTTGGCGTCGGCGTCGAAATGAATCGAATGAATCTGAATCTGCATGACCAATCATGTTGTGCGGCCCTTCGAACGTCGGTTCAAAGGAGACGCGAGGTGAAACTCCTTCAGCTTTGCTGTCGTGTGCTGGGTGTACACCTGGGTCGAGGTGAGGCTGGCGTGTCCAAGCAGTTTTTTCACTGCAGTCAACTCCGCGCCTCGGTTCAACAAGTGGGTCGCAAACGTATGCCGAAGTACGTGAGGACTGCACTTCTGCAACGTGCTCACCTTTCCAAGGTAACGATTGACCAAACGATACACAAACGATGGGTAGAGCGGCTTGCCGCCGTTTGTCACAAACAATGTTGTCGCCTCATGGGGCCGAGCGTCCGACTGGTCCAGCAACATCTTGACCGTGGTGGGCAACAGCGGGACCACGCGCTCTTTGTTGCCCTTGCCCAACACCCGAAGCTCGTTGCGCGTGGCGTGCAAGTCCAAAAGCGTCAACCCCATCAGTTCGGACATGCGCAGGCCTGTCTCGTACAACAGCACCAAGATCGCCCTGTCCCGGGCCCCTTTCCAATCAGAGGCATACAACGCTTCCTCAAACAACGTGGCCATGGCATGTTCAGGCACCACCTCGGGGATCCGCTTGTCCAACTTGGGCAAGACCACAGCCTCCGTGGGGTCTGTATCCATCCACCCTTGACGCAAGGCGTACTTCACAAAAGTGCGACACGCGCTGATTTTCCGGTGGATGGTTTTGGGACGCTTGCCCTCTTGCACCATGGAAACCACCCAAGAGCGCAACCAATCGCCTTGCATCTCGACCAAGGAAGCCTCGTACGTGTCCGCCAGAAACTGCTGGCATTGGTTCAAGTCCACCTCGTAGTTGCGGAGGGTGTGCTTGGACGCACGCTTTTCCTTTTCCAAATGCCCCAAGAAAGAAGAGACGACGTGCTCAACCATGGTCAAAATCTCGGGCACAAAAAAAGACGCGCCTGTCGAAGCGCGTCTTTTTTCAAACATCCTCGTCCGAGGATGGGGCACATGCTTATTGCGCCTTCAAGTTCAAGCCGTTCTTGTACACCGCCTTCTTCCGCATTTCACGGTTCAACACAGAAGGCTTGACGAACTCACGACGCGTACGCAACTGCTTCATGGTTTTAGTCTGGTCGAACTTCTTTTTGAACTGCTTGAGGCAACGCTCGATGTTGTCTCCTTCTTTGACTTGAATGCTCAGCATGATGTTGAATTGGGCGCCAAAAATACACGAAAACTCTTAAAGTCAAGCACCCTCACGCAACAACTCTCGTCCGATGACCAGTTTTTGGATTTCAGACGTCCCCTCCCCGATGGTGCACAGTTTGGAATCGCGGTAAAACTTTTCAGCCGGGAAATCCTTCGTGTACCCGTAGCCTCCCAAAATTTGCACCCCTTCTGTGGCCACACGGACACACACCTCGCTCGCTTCGTACTTCGCCATGGCGCTTTCCTTGGTCACGGGCTTGCCTGCATTCTTCAATTCACAGGCTTGGAGGGTCAACAAATCAGCCGCCTCGATGCTTGTCGCCATGTCCGCCAGCTTGAATCCAATGGCCTGAAATTGAGCAATGGGCTGTCCGAATTGTTCGCGCTCCTTGGCGTAATCTCTGGCCGTTTGCAAGGCGCCTTTGGCGATGCCCAAGGCCAAGGACGCAATGCTGATGCGGCCGCCGTCCAAAATTTTCATGGCCTGGATGAAGCCCTCTCCCACTTGCCCCAGAACGTTGGCCTCTGGCACACGGCAATCGGTGAACACCAATTCCGCGGTCTCGCTGCAGCGCATGCCCAACTTCTTCTCTTTCTTTCCGCCGGCGAAACCAGGCGTGCCGCGTTCCACCACAAATGCGGTGATGCCCCGGCTGTCCAGCAAGTCGCCCGTTCGGGCGAGCACCACGGCGACATCGCCCGAGATGCCGTGGGTGATCCAATTCTTGGTTCCGTTCAGAACCCAATGGTCGCCGTCTTTTTTGGCCACACATTGCATCCGCATGGCGTCGCTGCCTGTGTTGGATTCCGTCAACCCCCACGCCCCAATCCACTCGCCGCTGGCCAGTTTAGGCAACCACTTGGACTTTTGCTCGTGCGAGCCAAATTGCAAAATGTGCCCTGTGCACAAGCTGTTGTGCGCCGCCATAGACAGCCCAACAGACCCACACACTTGGGCAATCTCCTCAATGGCCATTTTGTATTCGTAGTACCCCAATCCGGCGCCGCCGTACTCTTCAGGCACGAGCATGCCCATCAACCCGAGCTCCCCCATTTTACCAAACACCTCTCTGGGAAAGTGCTGGCCCTCGTCCCATTGCAACCGGTTGGGCAACACCTCGCGATGCACGAAATCGCGAATGGCATCGCGCATCAGTTTTTGATCGTTGGTCAGTGAAATTTGCATTGAATTTCGTTTTCGTCTTCGAATTTCGGGCAGAACCGACAAGTCGCACCATGCTTAAGGCTCAGAACACATGGTGAGGTAAGGCTGCACCTTGCGCAGCACGGCCGAATCCAATCGGCTCCGCCCCAAAATCACATCCAAGGTGTGCACACCCCGGCCGCGGGCACGCATCAACTTCTTCGTGGTTTCGACGTCGAAACGAGGGTGCTTGAGCATCGAGCGGAAAGACACGGTGTCCAAACAAACGGGTCGAACGAGTGTCGCATCCACGGTGACGTAAGCCTTCGCCCCATCCACCACGCTCGAGTCCAGTCCATACACCTCGTACAAATCGTCGATGTCGTGAAAGCCGCCAAGCACGTCGCGAAAGCGCACGATGCGTTGAGACAGCACCGACCCCACCCCGGGAAGCGAACGTAAATCTTCGGCGGCGGCCATGTTCAACTCCAAGGGCACCCAAGGCTCCGGCCGGCTCGTCTTAGGATTTTCCTGGAAACGCATGCGCGAATGCGTGGGTTTGCGCGGACGAACCCGCACCACGTACCCAGGCAACGTCTCCGCCCACGACAACAAATCTTCAACATGGGCTTGGGGGCGGTTGGGCCAGTTCAACGCCGACTCATGGCGTTGCCGAAGGCGGAAGGCCAGCAATGCGCCCAGAAACAAGCACGCCCACCCCCATTCATGGAGGCGGGCGTGTCTTTCACCGTAAAAACGATCAGTCCGATCAGTCGTACCTCTTGATTTCTCCACTCTTCACCCTCCTCATGTAATCGCCCAAATCCTCTTTCACTTCCCTGGCCATGAAGTACAAGCCCAAAACATTGGGGAAACACATGGCAAAAATCATGGCGTCTCCAAAGTCAAACACACTCTGCGCGCTGATGGCCGACCCCACCACAACAAACACGCAGAACAGCGCTTTGTAGGTGATGTCCATGGCCTTGGTCTCTCCAAAAAGGTAAGTCCACGCCTTGAGTCCGTAGTAACTCCAGCTGATCATGGTGCTCAGCGCAAACAAAATGACGGCCACACTCAACACCACCGGGAACCAAGACAAGGTTTGGCTGAATGCCGACGACGTCAAGTTGATGGCCTGAAGCTCACCGGCTTTGGCGCTGGCGAGCACGCCCACCTGATCGTACATCCCGTAATCGGAAATCACGATCACCAACGCTGTCATGGTGCAAATGACCACGGTGTCAATGAAAGGCTCGAGAAGGGCCACGATGCCCTCACTCACAGGCTCGTCGGTTTTGGCCGCACTGTGCGCAATGGACGCCGAGCCAATGCCCGCTTCGTTGGAGAACGCCGCACGCTTGAACCCTTGAATCAAGACCCCCACGATGCCCCCGTACATGGCGTCGCTGTTGAACGCGCCAGCCAAGATTTTTCCAAATGCGGCGGGCACCTCAGACAAGTTGCCAAAAATCACCGCAAGCGCCCCAAGGATGTAAATGCCCACCATCAAGGGGACCACTTTGTCCGTCACTTTGGCGATGCTCTTGATGCCCCCCAAAATGATGGCCGCCACAATCACCGCCATGGCCACCCCAAACATCCATCCGTTGCCGTAGAACATCGAGGCCTCTCCCCCGGTCACGGCAATGAGTTGGCTCGTGGCCTGGTTGATCTGGACCATGTTTCCTCCGCCAAACGAGCCGCCAATGCAGGCGACGGCAAACAACGCCGCCAAGACGGCCCCAAGCCCTTTCTTGTCCTGGTTCGCCAGTCCGTCGCGGAGGTAGTACATCGGTCCACCAGACACACTTCCGTCGGGATTCACGCGACGGTACTTGGTGCCCAGCGTGCATTCCACAAACTTGGAGCTCATGCCCAACAGGCCAGCCACGATCATCCAAAACGTCGCTCCTGGACCGCCCAACGAAACCGCCACGGCCACCCCGGCAATGTTCCCCACGCCAACGGTGCCCGAGAGGGCGGCGGTCAGCGCCTGAAAGTGACTGACCTCTCCCTTGTGGTTGGGGTCGTCAAACTTGCCGCGCACGACATCCAAGGCATGGCGAAACGCCGTGAGGTTCACAAAGCGGTTGTACACCGTGAAAATCGAGGCACCGGCAAGGAGCCAAATCAACACGAAAGGCACTTCCATGCCTCCCCCGACGGGAACGGTGAAAAAAATCACCTTCATGATCGCGTTGGTGACCGGCTCCATCACTGCGTTGATGGAGTCGTCGATGGAAGATTGGGCACTTGCCCACAATGGGAGCAAGGCGAGCAAAAGAGAAGACAGTCTTTTCATGACTTGAAGAAGTAAGGTGTGGGTCCGAGGTTCAACCCTGAGGGGGCTGAATCCCGAGGATTCGGTTCATGGTTCGGAGTTGGTCGGCGGTGCCGAGGACAAACAGCTTGCACGCGTCGTCCAGCGGGGTGTCGCGACCAGGGTTGATGATGAAGTTCCCGTCGGACTGCTTCACACCCACGACATTCACCCCCACCCGATTGCGGGCGTCCAATTCGCCCAAGGTGGCCGTTTTCAACCCTTGAGGCAACACATTGACAGGAATCTCTTCCAGGTTGATGTCGTCTGCCCCCTGAATTTTCAGGTGGTCCAAGAATTCAATCACGTCGGGCATCACAACGAGGGACGCCATGTGGGCGCCCCCAACCTTGTCAGGCATGATCACATTGTTGGCACCCGCCACGCGAAGTTTGCTCACTGAATTCAACTTGGAAGCGCGCGACACAATGTGAATGTTGGGCGCCATCTCACGTGCGGCAAGCACCACATAGAGGTTCTGGGCGTCGCTGGGCAGGGTGGTGATGACACTCTTGGCCTTGGTGATGCCCGCACTGGCCAAATTTTCGTCGCGGGTGGCGTCGCCCGAAATGACAATGTGCCCTTCTGCGGACAACGAATCGGCCTTTTCGACGTCGTTTTCCACGATGACCACCGGGGTGTTGTGGTCAAGCAGTTCTTGCACGGCCATTTCCCCCACACGGCCTGTTCCGCAGACGATGACGTGGTTGCTGAGTTTTTCGACTTCTTGTTTCAAGCGCGCCTCTTTGAAGGTGGTTCGATATTCTCCGTTCACAAAATAGGTCGTCAATGCAGAAATGGAATACGCGAACGTGCCCAAGCTGCCCATGATCAAGATGGAGGTGAAGAGCATGCCCTCCTCAGACAATTCACGGACCTCACCAAATCCCACCGTGGACACGGTGATGACCGTCATGTAGAGGGCTTCCACCCACGAATAACCTTCAATCAACATGAAGCCCACACTGCCCACCACGACCACGCCCAAAATGAAGGAGAGCGCGAGGTAAATCCGGGGAAAGATGCGAAACGTGAACATTCAGCTGAAAGCTACAACGTGCACCTGACTTGAACGTGGCCGCCTCCCCCCTGTTTTGCAGACGCGGCCGTGGAATTCACGCGCGACTCAGAGCAGCTTGGCCTTCTCCAATTCGGCGCGCATCGACGCCTGCAACTTGGCAGCTGCGGCCTGGCTGGCGTGCTTGGACTCCTCCACGGTGGCTTCTTGGCCACCGGCGTACAGGATGCCTCTTGAACTGTTGACAAGGAGGCCGCAGGTGGCGTTCATTCCATGTGTGCACACGTCTTCCACCATGCCGCCTTGGGCCCCCACCCCGGGCACCAACAAAAAAGCCTCGGGGACGAGCTTTCTCACACGCCCCAGCTGCTCAGGCCGAGTGGCCCCCACGACGTACATCAGCCGGTCGGCCCCTTCAAACGTTTGGGATTTGGACAACACGTCTTCAAACAACGGCGTCCCGCCGTGGAACTCGAAATCCTCGGCGCTGGGGTTGGACGTGAGCGCCAACAACACGGTCCATTTGTTGGGGAAAGACGTGAAAGGCTCCACGCTGTCACGCCCCATGTAAGGTGCGACTGTCACTGCATCTGCGCCCAGGCCCGTGAACAAAGCTTGGGCGTACTTCAAAGCTGTGTTGCCAATGTCTCCTCGCTTGGCGTCGGCGATGACCAACACGTCCGAGGGAATGTTGGCCACGACCCGCTCCAAGGCAGCCCATCCTTCGGCCCCGTATTGTTCGAAGAACGCCAAGTTGGGCTTGTACGCCACGGCGTAGGGCAGCGTGGCTTCCACCACCGCGCTGCAAAAGGCCTCCATGGCCGCAACACCCGTCCCAAACGCCACCGGAATCTTGGCGGGATCGGGATCCAGCCCCACGCACAAGAAAGATGCTTTGGATTGGATGGTCTGAAACAGTCCTGAAGCTGACGCCAATTGGGCAGACGTCGAACGTGGGGAAACGGGCGTGGTCATGCCACAAAGGTCTCACAAGTCGGAGGGGAATCGCACCCCGTTCAAAGATTCTTCAGTTGTTCCGCGCGGTCGGCCATGTGAAGCGCCTCAATGACTTCTTGAAGTTGCCCCTGCATCACCGCCTGCAGCGCGTGAATCGTCAGGCCAATGCGGTGATCCGTCACCCGGCCCTGCGGAAAATTGTAAGTCCGGATTTTGGCGCTGCGGTCCCCCGTGCTGACCTGCGACTTCCGCTCGGCCGCACGCTCGGCCTCCGCCTCTGCCCTGGCGGCGTCGTACAAGCGCGTCCGCAGCTCTTGAAGGGCCCACTCGTAATTCTGGTGTTGAGACCTGCCGTCCTGGCATTCCACCACCGTGCCCGTGGGGACATGCGTCAGGCGCACCGCGCTCTCCGTCTTGTTCACGTGTTGGCCTCCAGCCCCGCTGGCCCGAAACGTGTCCTTCCGGACGTCGTTGAGGTCGAGCTCAACGTCGACTTCTCGCGCCACGGGCAAGACCGCCACCGTGGCGGCACTGGTGTGCACACGTCCCTGAGACTCGGTGTCGGGCACACGCTGAACCCGGTGAACACCTCGCTCGAACTTCAACCACCCAAAGACCCCTTCCCCTTCCAGCCGGAGGATGGCTTGTTTGAATCCGCCCACACTTCCTTCGCTGGCCTGGAGCCATTGATGCTTCCAGCCTTTCTCGTCGGCGTGCTTCAAATACATGCGCACCAAGTCCCCCGCAAACAAAGAGGCCTCGTCCCCCCCAGTTCCCGCGCGTACTTCCAGGATGGCGTCACGGTCGTCGGCGTCATCGTGGGGCAAGAGCATCCATTTGGCCTCTTCCACGCCCGCGGTCAAGGCCACTTCCAACGCAGGTTGTTCTGCAGCGCCGAGCGCCCTGAGCTCGGCGTCTTCGGATTGAATCCAGGCTTGCGCCTCATCCCAATCCCGCAACGTGGCGACCAAAGAAACCGCTTTGTCCGCCATGGGCTTGAGGCGCTTGTGCTCCACCATGAAGTCCCGGAGTTTCAGACGGTCGGCGACCACTTCCGGGTCCGCCACGCGTTTTTCCACCTCGGCGAAGCGGTCGGCAATGGACTGCAATTTGGCCACCCAGCCGCCCAACTCCTCGCGGTCGAAGGCCACCGTTTACGTGTAGGTGAACGTGCCGTAAGGCCCGTCGATTTCTACCGAAGAAGTCTCTCCAGGGGCGGATTCCACGCGGCCCACGATTTGAGCGTCCACCCCAAACGACCGGCTCACTTCCATGATGGATTCCGCGGTCTCAGGGTCGGTGTAGAATTCAAGGCGATGCCCCATGTTGAACACCTTGTACATCTCTTCCCAAGAGGTTCCAGACTCGCGCTGGATGGTCTCAAACAACACAGGGACAGGCATCATGTTGTCCTTCACCACCTTCAACCCCGGGTTCAAGAAGTGCAACACCTTGGTCTGCGCCCCGCCAGAACAGTGGACCATGCCGTGAATGCGCGAACGATGGGACGCCATGACTTTCTGGACGATGGGGGCGTACGTTCTTGTGGCGCTCAACACGAGGCGCCCTGCATCCACAGGTGCACCCGGCACCTTGTCTGTAAGCCCAAATGAGCCTGTGTACACCAGCTCATTGGACGTGGCTGGGTCGAAACTCTCCGGGTACTTCTCTGCCAAATCGGACCCAAACACATCGTGCCGGGCCGAGGTCAGTCCGTTGCTGCCCATGCCGCCATTGTACGTGGTCTCGTACGTCGACTGGCCATGGCTGGCCAACGCCACCACAACGTCGCCTGCCGCGATGTTGCCGTTGTCGACCACGTCTTGGCGC
>CBFHQO010000078.1:0-11797 GCA_965658045.1 uncultured Flavobacteriales bacterium
CATTCCTGGGGTGGAATCCGGGATCTCTGGGTACAGCGGAGGCCACATCAAGAATCCAGGCTATCGCGAGGTCTGCACGGGAAGGACGGGCCATGCTGAAGTCGTCCAAGTGACCTTCGACAACACCAAGCTGAGCTTGGCTGAATTGCTTGAGGTCTTCTTCGCAACCCACGACCCCACAACATTGAATCGGCAAGGCGCCGACGTGGGCACCCAATACCGCAGCGCGATTTACGTTCACAACGACGCCCAGCGGGAGGTTGCGGAAGCTGCCAAACTGAAAGCGCAAGAAGATTGGGACGACCCCATTGTGACAGAAATCACGGCCTTCGAGAAGTTCTACGAGGCTGAGGATCACCACCAAGCCTATTTCGAGCTTCACAAAGAAGCCCCTTACTGTCAGGCGGTGATCGCCCCCAAACTCAAGAAGTTCAAGTCCAAATTTTCAGACAAGTACGACCTGCGCTGAGCGCGCCGTCACTCTTCGGACTCGAGGCGCTCGATTTCTTTGTCGAGCATGGTGATCATCTGTGCACGAGTGAGCTCCGAAATCTTGGCGTCGTTGCGGGCTTTGTCTTTGAGGAACCGGAACATCGCTTTCTTCTTGATTTCGACGGCGACATGCACGCGATACGTTTGGTCTTCAAGTTGACGGATGTCCTGGCCCAATTGGCGGATGTCACCGATGGTGTTGTTTGTGACCTCGCGTGCGAGGGACTCAAACCTCTCGACGGTTTCAGAAGCCTGGGCCCCGACCAGTTCGCTGGCGTAGGCGTCTGACACGACTTTCAAGTTGGTGCGCACTTGTTGGGCGATGACTTTCCGAGATTCCAGCTCTGCCTTGCTCTTGGCGATGTTGAGGTTGGCGCTCTGCCCCATGCCCACACCACGGAAGTATCGTGCGTCTGACATGTACTTCTTCCCAGAGAAGGGTGTTTTCACTTGGGTGCCGGCGCTGTTCGAGCATGAGGAGAGCAAGACGACAAAGCCCAAGAGGAACGCGGGGAACGCGCCTCCGAGGCGCGCGAGGGAAAAGAATGGTTGCTGCATGATGGAAATTTCGCCATGGAAGGCATGAACCGTGCCAACTTGAATCAAGTTTTTGTGGGTGATGTGGGAAACTTCGCCGTTGTTGGGGAGGAATGCGAACCACTTGGACACTCGCAGGGTACCCGAAGGTGTATTTTTGGAGGCTGTGTCCCTGAAAGAGCGAATATTCCGTTGGCGCTTGGCGCGGTTGGATTCTCCAGAGCGAGAACGCCGCGCGGTGTCGTTGTCCAGGGCCACAAGTGTGGGCTTGGTTTACTTGGAGCGTGACCACGCGCACTTTCGAGAAGTGAAGGCCATCGGAAAGATGCTCAAAGAGAAGTTTGGGGTGAAGCGCGTGGGCTTTCTGAGCTACGTGGAAGAGGAGGAGAAGAGCACCCCCAATTGGCTGGTCAAGAAATTGGACTCCGGGTACTTCTGCAAGAGCGATTTGAATTGGCATGGGTGGCCCGTGAAAGAGTTCGAGGCGTTCACAGACACGCCGTTTGACATCCTCATTGACTTGGAGCTCGAGCCTGTGTTGCCATTGAAATTTGTGGTGCGCAGGAGCGCAGCCGGCATGAAGGTGGGGGTCGACGGCACGGAATGGTGTGAGGATTTGGATTTCCGCATTGTGCCGGAGGCGGCAGAAGACGAGGAGGAGTTGGAGGAGGTGGACGTCATCCTGAAAGACCCCATGGAGGAGTGGAAGGCCCACACCGCCAAAACACTTGAATACCTCAGCAAGATCGATTTCCAATGAGTGCACACATGAAATTGCAAGGGTTGGGGGTGGCGATGATCACGCCCTTTCACGCCGATGGAAAGGTTGATTTTCCTGCGGTGCAGCGCATGGTGGAGCACATGGCCACAGGCGGTTGCGATTTTTTGGTTGTGCTTGGCACGACTGCGGAGACGCCCACACTTGGCCCGGAGGAGCAACGCAGTGTGGTGGACTTTGTGGTGGAGGTGAACGCCAAGCGATTGCCCCTCGTGGTGGGCGTGTCGGGAAACAACACCTTGGAATTGTGCGACCGAATCCGCACGTGGGACCTGGAGGGCATCGATGCTTTTTTGGTGGCTTCGCCTGCGTACAACAAGCCTTCGCAGTTGGGCATCCTGAAGCACTTCACGGCGGTCGCAGATGCCGCACCCAAGCCCATTGTGCTCTACAACGTGCCCGGAAGGACGGCCAGCAACATGACTGCGGCCACCACCTTGGAGCTCGCCCAGCACGACAACGTGTGTGGCGTCAAGGAGGCGAGCGGAGACCTCGGGCAAATCGGAATGATCTTGGCCCAGCGTCCAGAGGGCTTCGCCGTGTGGTCGGGGGACGACGCCTTGGCCATGCCCACGGTGGCCATGGGTGCCGAAGGTGTCATCTCGGTCATGGGCAACGCGTACCCCGCTGAGATGTCGCGGATGATTCAACAAGCGGCCTTTGGGCAAATTCAAGAAGCCCAGCAGACCCATCAAACGTTGACCCCCATCATGGACTTGCTGTTCGCAGAGGGCAACCCTGTGGGGGTGAAGGTGGCCTTGAAGCACTTGGGCATGTGCGAGGCACATGTTCGTTTGCCTTTGGTGGAAGGTTCGAAAGACCTGACCGACAAGTTGTACAAGGCCATTGCCGACTTGGAGGTCGCCTCGAGGTAAGGCACCAGCACCACTTGAGTGCGCATGAAAAAGGCCGACTCCTGCAGTCGGCCTTTTTCATGTTCGCTTGACGTGCCTCAGCGACCGAGAAGGGCACGTGTCTTCTCAACGATGGTTTTGGCGTCGAGGCCGTATTTGGCCATCAATTGTGCAGGTGTGCCTGATTCACCAAACTGGTCCTCCACCGCCACGAAATCCATCTTGGTGGGGTGGTGGCTCGCCAGGCACTGGGCGACGCTGCTTCCCAACCCTCCAAGACGCTGGTGCTCCTCAGCCACGACAACAGCACCAGTGCGTTTGGCCGACTCCATAAGGGTGGCTTCGTCCAAGGGCTTGACGGTGTGCACATTCAAGACTTCAGCTGAGATGCCATCCTTGGCCAATTCCAACGCGGCCTGGACGGCTTCCCACACCAAGTGGCCGCTCGCGGCGATGGTCACGTCTGACCCGGTGATGATGCGCTGGATTTTGCCAATTTCAAATGGCGATTCGGGCCGGATGAACACAGGCACCTTGGGACGGCCAAACCGGAGGTACACCGGACCGTGGTGCTTGGCAATGGCCAGGGTGGCTTGGCGGGTTTGCTCGTAATCCGCCGGCACGATCACCGTCATGTTGGGGAGCATCTTCATCATGCCGATGTCCTCCAAGATTTGGTGTGTGGCGCCGTCCTCGCCCAAGGTCAATCCCGCGTGAGAGGCACAAATCTTCACGTTCTTCTCGCTGTAGGCGATGCTTTGGCGGATTTGGTCGTACACCCGGCCGGTGGAGAAGTTCGCGAACGTCCCGGTGAATGGGATTTTCCCACCAATGGTCATGCCTGCGGCGACGCCCATCATGTTGGCCTCGGCAATGCCCACTTGGAAGAATCGGTTGGGGAACGCGTTTTGGAAGGCGTTCATTTTCAGCGAACCTGTCAAGTCGGCGCAAA
Organism: uncultured Flavobacteriales bacterium; assembly: GCA_965658045.1. Lineage (GTDB taxonomy): Bacteria > Bacteroidota > Bacteroidia > Flavobacteriales_D > Sanyastnellaceae > UBA11663. The sequence goes on from CBFHQO010000078.1 coordinate 3,614, forward strand.
GGCCCACCACGTTGCTGTTGGCTCGGCCGGCTTCAAGCAGGCCTTGGCCGAAGCCGGAGCGGGTGTCTTTGTTCTCTGTGGGGTCGAGAAGGATGTGATGTGAATCAACCATGGAGTTTGATTGTGGTGGTGTTGCCTGAGGCAACCGTGAAGTTTTTCTGAATGCTGTAGAGGGTGCCGCGCGCGTTGCGAGCCCTGAAGATGACCGTGTAGTCACCAGGTTGCAGCGTGTGCATGCCGGCCAAATCTGACGCGTCGAATTGCAGAACCGGCCGAAGCGATTGCGATTCGATGACCACGGCGAAGCCGCTTGTGGCGGCCTGCAACACCAACGAACCTGGCGCTGGGATTTCCACCTTGCCGTCTTGGCCTTCCTTCACTTGAACGCTGGCGACGGTCAGGGGAGGGGTGGTGCCAAATGTCAGGTCGTAGGTCCCTGTGCGCAACCGGACTCTCTCGCCAGCATCGCTGCTGTAGAACGGTTCACAGGCGCCTTGTGCGTGCCATTGCACCTTTACCTTGCCGTAGTCCGTTCTCACGCCACGCGCGAACTGGGGCGTCAAGTGTCCGGTTCCCATGTCAGGCATGGCGATGGTGTTGTGCACGCCGGGCTTCAAGGCCAAGCTGTCGAGCCTCGCCTCTGGCAGGCTGTGCACCGTCAGCGTATACAACGGCAGGGGATCGATGTATAAGGTGTCGGCCCCGCCGCCCCACCGAAGGGTGTGCACCCATTGTGGGTGGTGGGCGCCCGTGCGGGAGTCCGTGAACGAGTAGGCCAGGTTGCTTTCGGTGGCTTCCCCGGCGTGGTTGAGCAAATCGACTTGCACGGTGGTGTTGTGCATGGCCTGCTCCAACACGAGTTGCAAGACATGCTCAAAAGCCTGGGGATCGGCCGCGTCGTAGAAGTTGCCGATGCAATTCAAGCTTCCCGCCATCAAGTCGTCCATGCCCATGCCGATGACGAAGGGTTTCAGTGTGACGCCCTTGGCTTGGAGCGCCCGGGACACTGCGCACGGGTCCTCGTCGCACGCTTCAATGCCGTCCGTGATGAGCACGATGACATTTCGGCCTGGTGCTTCCGGAAAATCCTGGGCCGCCAACTCCAACGAGCGGGCGATGGGGGTTGTGCCTTGGGCCCTGATGCGAGACAGGGCTTGCTTGATGATGAGGTTGTTGAAGGAGGAGAACGGAACCACCAATTCAGTGTCGTCGCAATCCTGCTTTCCCGGCACATGCTTGGTTCCGTGTCCGTAGACGCGCAATCCGAGTTCCAGCTCGTCGCTTTGGTGCAAGCCCTTAAGCGTTTCACTCAGAAGCCTCGTTGCGGTTTGAATCTTCCGGTCACCTCCCCAAAAGGCATTCATGCTGTTGGACGCGTCAAACACGAACAAAATTCGTGTGGGCAGCGCTTCTTCGTCGGTGGACACTTGGCCCCAACCTGGGAAGGCCATCCAACACAACGCCACACAAAGAAGCCCCAGCCTTCCAAAGGCAGGCGATTTGGCTTGAGGTGCCAATGGCTTCATGGGGCGAAGAAGCATGGGGGAGGGGAAGCCCGAAATCAGTAGTCTTCCAAGGTGGAGTCCAGCTGGCCCAACGCCAACTCGAGCTGCTCGTCACTTGGCGCAATGCCGTGCCACTTGTGTGTGCCTTCCATGAAGTCCACGCCTTTGCCCATCTCTGTTTTCATCAGGACGACCGTGGGCTGGCCTGTGCCGCGTCGGGCATGCCCGGCTTGGATGGTGCGTTGCAGGTCCTCGAAGTCGTGGCCGTCGCACGACAACACGTGCCAGCCAAACGCCGCCCATTTCCCTGCGAGGTCTCCCAAGGACATGACGTCGTCTGTCGACCCGTCGATTTGCTGTCCGTTGCAATCGACAAACGAGAGGATGTTGTCAATCTTGTGGTGGGCGGCGTACATGGCCGCCTCCCAAATTTGGCCTTCTTGCAACTCCCCGTCGCCGTGCAGCGAGTACACCCACGTGTCCTCGCCAGCAAGCTTCTTGACCTGCGCCGCACCCAAGGCCACGCTGAGTCCCTGGCCCAATGAGCCAGATGCCACACGGATGCCTGGCAAGCCTTCTTCTGTGGCAGGGTGGCCTTGCAAGCGCGAGTTCAGCTTTCGGAATGTGGCCAACTCGGACACAGGAAAGTACCCCCGGCGCGCGAGCACGCTGTACCAAACTGGGCTGATGTGTCCGTTGGAAAGAAAGAAGAGGTCTTCTCCGTGTCCGTCCATGTCGAACGATGTAGGATCGACATTCATGGTGTCGAAGTACAGCTGCACCAAGAGGTCGGTGCACCCAAGAGAGCCTCCTGGGTGGCCACTTTGAACAGCGTGGACCATGCGAACAATGTCCCGACGGACTTGGGTGGCGGTAGCCTGAAGATCTCCGTGATTCATGCCACAAAATTACCGGATGGTGGACGCGAAGGCCGTGGTTTGTGCATAAACTTTGGAAAAACCCGAGGGCCCTCTGGAAGGCATCCAGGACGTACCTTCGCAGCCCTGTTCAGCCCAACAAAAACAGACCCAACATGGCATTGCAATGCGGCATCGTCGGACTCCCCAATGTGGGGAAATCCACCCTCTTCAACTGCCTTTCCAACGCGAAAGCACAGAGCGCCAATTTCCCTTTCTGCACCATCGAGCCCAATTTGGGGGTGATCACCGTTCCTGACCCGCGCTTGAACGCGTTGGCGGATTTGGTGAAGCCTCAGAATGTGGTGCCGACCACCGTGGAGATTGTGGACATCGCGGGTTTGGTGAAAGGCGCCAGCAAGGGTGAGGGATTGGGCAACAAGTTCTTGGGAAACATCAGGACCACCGACGCCATCCTTCACGTGCTCCGCTGCTTTGAGGACGACAACATTGTGCACGTCGACGGCAGCGTGGACCCCATCCGGGACAAAGAGGTGATCGACGCCGAGTTGCAATTGAAAGACCTCGAGACCGTGGAGTCGCGGATGTCCAAGGTGAAGAAGGCGGCGCAAACGGGCGACAAAGAAGCTGTCAAGCAAATGACCTTCTACAGCCGTTTGGTGGCCCACCTTGAGCAAGGGTTGAGCGCACGAGGGATGGAGTTGGACGAGTTCGAGGAGCCGTTGATGGCAGAAATGCAGTTGCTCACCTCCAAGCCCATCTTGTACGTCTGCAACGTGGACGAGGGTTCTGTCGTTTCTGGAAACGGGCATGTGGACCGGGTGAAAGAAGTCGCGGAGCAGGAAGGCGCCGGGGTGCTCGTGTTGGGCGCGGCCATCGAAGCAGACATCGCCGAGCTGGAGGACCACGAGGAGCGCGCCATGTTTTTGGACGACCTCGGGTTGGCCGAGCCTGGGGTGGCCAAATTGATTCGGTCTGCGTACGACCTGTTGGACTTGCAGACCTACTTCACGGCCGGCGAGAAAGAAGTTCGTGCTTGGACCATTCGGAAGGGATACACGGCTCCCCAATCGGCGGGCGTGATTCACACCGACTTTGAGAAGGGTTTCATCCGCGCTGAGGTGATGAAGTACAGCGACTTTGTGGACCTTGGCAGCGAACAAGCGGTGAAGGAAGCTGGCAAACTGAGCGTGGAAGGGAAGGAGTACGTGGTGGAAGACGGCGACATCATGCACTTCCGATTCAACGTCTGATGCGTGGCGAAGTTCTGGTGCGGCGCGTGTTGGGTGCATGTGCACTCATGGTGTGCTGTTGGCCACGGGTGTTGGGCCAATCTTCACGCATTCACGTCGGGGACATGCCTGACGAGGTGGCCGTGGTGATGGCCGCCCAAATGGATGCCTGGAACCAAGGAGACCTCGAGGGGTTCATGGAGGGGTATTGGCAAAGCGACAGTTTGTTGTTTGTGGGGAAATCCGGGGTCACGCGCGGGCATTCCGCGACGCTGGAACGCTACAAGCTGGGTTATCCCACGCAATCCGACATGGGCACATTGACGTTTCGCAACGACAAGTGGGTACGCGTGTCACGCCACTCCGGTTGGCTCGCAGGCGGATGGCACCTTGAGAAGGAAGGACAACCCAATACCGAGGGGATGTACACCTTGCTTTGGCGCCGGATCAATGGAAAGTGGGTGATTGTCGCCGACCACAGCTCCTGAGCCTTGGATTTTCTGACCCTGGTCGTGGTGGCCACGTGCGTGGTGTCCTGGAAGTGGATGGAGTCTCATGACAAATCCCGATGGATGCTGATCCCATCACGTGTGTTGCCGCACCGAGAGTGGTGGCGGTTGCTGTCTCATGGATTCGTGCATGCGGATTGGATGCACTTGGCCATGAACATGTTTGTGCTGTATGAATTCGGCAGAACTGTGCAGGCGGACCTCGGTTTCCTGGGGTGGGCGGGCTTGCCAGGCTTGTACGTCTTCTCTTTGATTTGTGGCAGTCTGCCGGCTTTGGTCAAGCACCAGAACAACCCTCGCTACAGGAGCCTTGGCGCATCCGCCGCGGTGAGTGCGGTGCTGGTGTCGTACATCCTCCTGCATCCGACCCACACGCTGCTTCTCTTTTTTGTGATCCCCATCCCTGCCGCGTTGGCCGGTGTGCTGTTCTTTTGGTACGAATCGCGCATGGCCAGTCGCACTGGCACCAGGGTGGCGCACGACGCCCATTTGGCCGGAGGAATCGCTGGGCTCGCATGGACCATCCTGCTGGTGCCAAACGCTTGGCATCGTTGCTGGCAACAGGTGGTTTTCGGCCTTCAGTCGCTCACAATCCTGTAGACCTCTTCGTTGGGTCGTCGCATGAAGTACCGCTCCCTGGCAAAGCGTTCGAGCGCCTTGGGGTTGGCGAAAATGTCCGCTTGCCTTTGCCTCAACGCTTCATTTCGTTGACTCACCTCAAAGAGTTCTTGCTCAAGGTGATGCAGGTTGCGTGATTCTCGCCAGACGTAGAGCATGCCCAAGTCATGGATGAACGTGGACCACACCACGGCCAGCACCGTGGCCGCGACGTATTTGTTCTGCAGGGTGTGCAGGGTCCACGTCTTCCAATCCATCAGGCGTCTTGGCTTGTGTCGTCCTCGGAGGCCTGAGACTCAGCCTTCTTGGTTCCTTTGGACTTGCCTTTCTTGGGCTTGTCCTCGCCTGATTCTCCTTTCAAGGCTTCCTCTGCACCTTCGGGCATTTCCAGCAGGCCGCCCTTGATGACGGAAATGGTGAGTTCTGTGCTGTCTTTCTCGAAATCGGCACGGAGTAGATCGCCCTCTTGGACTTCGCTGTTGATGATTTCCTCAGCGAAGGGGTCTTCGAGGTACTTCTGGATGGCTCGCTTCAAGGGGCGTGCACCGTACTTCTCGTCGTACCCTTTGTCCACGATGAAGTCAGCAGCTGCGCCGGTAATTTCCAAGTCGTAGCCGAGCTCAACCACGCGCTTCTTTAAAGCGTCCAACTCAAGGTCGATGATGCTGTGGATGTGCTCACGCTTCAAGCTTTGGAACAGGACCACGTCGTCAATCCTGTTGAGGAATTCGGGAGCGAATGCGCGCTTCAAGGCGGTTTGGATGACGGAGTCGCGGTCGGAGTTGACGTTGGCCTGTTTGGCCGCAGTGCCAAAGCCCACACCGGTGCCGAATTCTGCCAACTGACGTGCGCCGATGTTGGAGGTCATGATGATGACCGTGTTCCGGAAGTCCACCTTGCGGCCGAGCGAGTCTGTCAATTGACCGTCGTCGAGCGCCTGCAGCAGCAGGTTGAACACGTCAGGGTGCGCTTTTTCAATCTCGTCAAGCAAAACAATGGAGTAGGGGCGACGACGCACCTTTTCCGTGAGCTGTCCGCCTTCTTCGTACCCCACGTAGCCCGGAGGCGCTCCAATCAATCGGGTGACGGCAAATTTCTCCATGTACTCCGACATGTCGATGCGGATGAGGGCTTCCTCGCTGTCAAACATGAACCGGGACAGCACTTTGGCAAGTTGGGTCTTGCCAACCCCTGTGGGGCCGAGGAAGATGAAGGAGCCGATGGGCTTGTTGGGATCTTTCAGCCCCGCCCGGTTGCGTTTGATGGCCTTCACGACCTTTTGGATCGCGTCGTCTTGGCCAATCACTTTGCCCTCCAAGTCGGTGTTCATGCGGGCGAGTTTGCCGCTTTCCTTCTCCGCAATGCGCTGTACCGGGATGCCGGTCATCATGGCCACCACATCGCCCACGTGGGCTTCGGTGACGGTCACACGCTGGTTCTTGGACTCTTCTTCCCAGGCCAGCTTGGCCTTCTCGAGTTGGTCGTTGAGGACTCGCTCCTTGTCACGCAGTCTCGCCGCTTCCTCGTAACGCTGGGATCGGACAACTTGGCTCTTGTCCTTCTTGACCTCCTCGATTTCCTCCTCAATCTTGACAATCTCCTCAGGCACGTGGATGTTGGTCAAATGCACGCGGCTTCCCACCTCGTCCAAGGCGTCTATGGCCTTGTCGGGCAGATGCCGATCTGTGATGTAACGGCTCGTGAGGGACACACAGGCGTCGATGGCTTCGTCGGTGTACTTGACGCTGTGGTGCTCCTCGTATTTGTCCTTGATGTTGTGGAGGATCTGGGTGGTCTCCTCGATCGTGGTGGGTTCCACCATGACCTTCTGGAAACGCCGCTCCAAGGCGCCATCTTTCTCGATGTGCTGACGGTATTCGTCCAAGGTGGTGGCCCCGATGCACTGAATCTCACCTCGGGCCAGGGCCGGCTTGAACATGTTGGATGCGTCGAGCGACCCACTCGCTCCTCCAGCGCCCACAATGGTGTGGATTTCGTCGATGAACAGGATGACGTCAGGGGACTTCTCCAGCTCGTTCATCACCGCTTTCATGCGCTCTTCAAATTGACCGCGGTACTTCGTGCCCGCGACGAGGGAAGCCACGTCCAAGGTGACAATGCGTTTGTTGAACAACACACGGCTCACCTTCTTCTCAACGATGCGCAAGGCCAAACCTTCAGCAATCGCGGATTTCCCGACGCCGGGCTCTCCCATCAAAATGGGGTTGTTCTTCTTCCGGCGGCTTAGAATTTGACTGACGCGCTCGATTTCTTTGGCCCGGCCGACGATGGGGTCGAGGCGGCCTTCCTCGGCCATGCGCGTGAGGTCCCGGCCAAAGTTGTCGAGGACTGGGGTCTTGGATTTGGGGTCGCCTTTGCGCCCGGAGGGACCTTCGCCACCGCCACCTGATCCGAAATTGCCTGGCCCGTCGTCCGCAGCTTCGCCGCCGTCGGCCATGGGGTGATCTGCCCGGGGCGTGGAGGGAGCGCCGCCCTCTGAGAGCAAGCTTTCAAATTCTTCTTTTGCCACGTCGTAATCGATGTTGAATGCGTGAATGCTCTTGGTTGCCACGTTGTCTTCGTCTTTCAAAATGCTGAGCAACAGGTGCTCCGTCCCGATGATGGGACTCTTGAAGATTTTGGCCTCCAAATAGGTGATTTTAAGAATCTTCTCGGCCTGCTTGACCAAGGGGATGTTGCCCGCGCCGCCGGCCTTGGCGCCGCTGGGCCGGACCGAGCCTTCCACGAGTTTGCGGAGCTTTTGCAAGTCGCAATTCAGCCCCTCAAGGATGCGCACAGCGGTGCCTTCTCCTTCTTTGATGATGCCCAACAACAGGTGTTCCACCCCGATGTAGTTGTGGCCCAAACGAAGGGCCTCTTCACGACTCAGCGAAATCACCTCTCGCACCCGTGCTGAAAATTTTGCGTCCATCAATGTTCAATGAAAGTTCAACGTCAAAGCTAGGATTCACCCTCGCCGCATGCTTTGGAGTCCCGGCAGGTTATTCACATCGCTGTTGGGGCATTTGTGAGTAATTGCACTCGCCTGATTCCTACGCAGGGCGTGGGGAAAAGGTATTTTTGAAGATGTCTGACCAGGTGTTTGGTCAGGTTGAAAAACAAGGGTGTCTCGCGCATTGCAGGGGCACGAATTGGAACCCATGGCTGAAGGAGAAAAAATCATTCAAATCAACATCTCTGACGAGATGAAGTCTGCCTACATCGATTACTCGATGTCGGTGATTGTGAGTCGGGCGCTTCCTGACGTGCGTGACGGGCTCAAGCCCGTGCACAGAAGGGTGCTCTACGGCATGCTCGACTTGGGCGTGTTGTCCAACCGTCCTTACAAAAAGTCTGCAAGGATTGTGGGGGAGGTGCTCGGAAAGTACCACCCGCACGGAGACAGCTCGGTGTACGACACCATGGTTCGCATGGCGCAGCA
>CBFHQO010000079.1:0-110469 GCA_965658045.1 uncultured Flavobacteriales bacterium
CGCCATGGTCCTTGAAGGCGAAGCTTCGGTGGGCGGCCAGAAATTGGGACGCCGCGATGCAGTCGGGGTGTGGGACACGGGCAGCGTGTCCATCGAAGCCACAGAAGACACCCGCCTCCTCCTCATCGAGGTGCCGATGCAGTGGTGACCTGCGTCAGAGGTCCAGAAGCTGCTTGAACACGTACACGTCCAGCGGCTTTTCCAGCAAAGCGATGACCGTGTCGTCGTGCTCGGCTTGGTCCAACTCGTCGCGGTTGATGCTTGCAGTCAACATGAACACCCGGCACATGGCCTGGATGTCGTCGGGCAATTGACGGAACGCCTCGAGCCACTCAAACCCGTCCATGTTGGGCATGCGGATGTCCAGCAAAATGTGCCTCGGCGACGTCCAAGTTGACCCAACTGTGGCCAAATGCCGCAGGGCCTTCATCGGGTCGGTGAACGTCGTGATGTCTTCGCTGATCTTGGCGAGCTGCAACAACTTGGTGTTGACCGCGTTGTCGATGTCGTTGTCGTCGATGAGCAGGATTTGCATCCCTGCCAAGATACGGCCTCAGAACTCTGAGTCTGGCTGCTCGATCCACCGAATGGCCCGGTCAAGGGTCGCCGTCCAGGAAGCCTTGGCGTCTCCCCCCAGGTCCGCATGGGCCTGACACTCGTCCTTCATGGTCGCCAAGGCCTCACGCAACGAGGCCAAGTTCTTGCCGTACGACGCGGTGCGTGCCGTGCTTTGGGCGCGACGACGGTACAACGCACTGGCCTCCTCCACCAGCCGCTTCAACTCCGGCTCGTTCCACGGCTTGGAGATGTACTTGTAAATCCGCCCCTTGTTGATGGCGTCGATCACTGCGTCGATGTCCGCGTGGCCTGTGAGCAACATGCGCACGGGGTCGGGGTGGTCGGCCATGATCATCTCGAAGAACTCCACGCCGCTGACGTCGGGCATTTTTTGGTCTGAAATCACCACCTCGATGGGGTGCTCCTGCAGCATCCGAACCGCCTCCGACGGCACCGTCGTGACGTGGACCTGGAAGTCGCGGCGGAAGGCCGCACGGAAAGCCGTCAGGTTGTGTTCTTCGTCGTCGAGGTAGAGTACGTGGATCATGCAGGGAACGTGATGAGGAAGGTCGTGCCCTCCCCGGGTTTCGATTCAAGTTCAAGGGTGGCACGGTGGTCGTCGAGGATGCCCTTGACGATGCTCAAGCCTAGGCCCGTGCCCTCCCCCACTTCTTTGGTGGTGAAAAAGGGGTCAAAGATTTGGGCTTGGGTTTCCTCGTCCATGCCGACCCCGTTGTCGGCGATGGCCACTTGCACGCTGGCCACCTCGCCTTGCAACACGCGCCGCGTGCGAACCCGCACTTCGCGCTCCGCAAAGGGCTTGCCCGACATGACAGTGGCTTGCACGGCGTTGCTGATGAGGTTCATGAACACCTGGTTCAACTTGCCCGGTTGGCACATCACCACCGTGTCGTCCGGCGACAATTCCAACACCACCGACGCCTCCTCTCGGAACGACGACCGCAAGATGACGGAGGTCGATTCCAACAATTCGTTGATGTTGGCCTTGCTCGCCTCGTCGCCGTCCATGCGGCTGAAAATGCGCAAGCCCTTGACGATCGCCGTCGTGCGCTGGGCGCCGTCTTCAATGCCGGTCAGCAATTCCTCAATCTCCTTCATCGTAAAGCCCAAATCCAACGCCGCGATTTTTTCCTGCAGGGCCGTGATGGCGCTCTGCAGTTCAGGATCGTCCGGCCCGAGGGCCAGCACCCGCTCCATGACTTCCGACACGTCCTCGAAGTCGCGCCGCAAACTTTGGGCGCTCGAGGACACAAAGTTGATGGGGTTGTTCAGCTCGTGGGCGATGCCTGCCGTCAACTGACCGATGCTCGCGAGTTTTTCGTTCTGGACGAGTTGGTCCTGGGCCACCTTCAGTTCCTGAAGCGCCGATTCCAAAGATTCGTTCTGAGACTCCAACGCCTCCGTCCGCTCCTTCACTTTGGACTCCAGCACCTGGTTCTGCTCCTTCACGATGCGCTCGTTGAGCTGGCTCACGCGCAGTTGCTCTTCACGCGCCTTGGACGACTCCTTCTTGAGTTGGTTGATGCGGTCGGCCAGGGCAATCGACAACAATACGAGCTGGACGATGCTCCCCACCGGCATGGCGAACCGCGTCCACAGCGTGTGGGGCAGCACCCCAAATTCCTTCAAGGCGAAGACGGTCACCGACAACAAGAAGGCGGTGAAGGCAATCAAGAGGAAGGTGGCGGATTTTTGGCCTTGCTTGCGGGCCTCCAGCGACGCAGGAATGACGAGCACCGCCACCGAGGCCACGGCGTTGATCAGCGAAAAACTGAGGTTGAGGAACCCCAGCAGCAGCACCGCCAGCACACCGCCGTACGCCACCACGAAGGCCCGAAAGAGCTTGTGGTACCGCGGGGCATTTCGCTTCAAATGCAAGAACCGTTGCACAAACAAAATCGTGGTCACCCCTGAGAAGATGCCAATCAGGTGCACCAATCGCATCCCCAACCACGTCGTGCTGTCCAGCCCCAACAGGATGCCCTGGTACCCCTCGAGAAAGAGCTGCGAACAGGCCACCCCAATCAAGAACAGCGTGTACAGCAGGTAGCTCCTGTCCCGCACAGTGAAGTACAGGACGAGGTTGTACAACAGCATGACCGCCATGATGCCCACGTAAAAGGCGTAGAACAAGTCCCGCGCCAGGCTGAAGGCGCGCAACTCGGACGACGAGGCCACGCGAACAGGCAAAAGCAACTGCTTGCCCGCCTGAACACCCACGTACATCTTGAGGTCGTCGCAGGACTCCGACGGCAACGGAAACTTGGGGTAGTTGCTCCCTTGAAGGGCGCCTTCTGCGCGGCTCCAACGCCGGCCCGACCCATGGGCCTCCATGCGGTACAGTGCCTGCCCCTGACACGAGGCAAAGACCACCAAGGAATCCACCATGGCCGAGGAGACCTCCAACCAAGCGCCCGGCATGTCCAAGTGGGTCAAGTCCACCTCCACCCACGTCCATGCGGCCGTGTTGCTCAAGGTGGGCACATCGACATCCAGCCGCCGCTTGGCGCTGGCTTCGAGGGTTTCAAAGCTTGTGTTGGCCGAGGGTGAGGCCAGCTCCACCGCATGCATGTGGCGGCCGAGGTAGTGGTCGCCGGACCCCGACATTTGGGCCCAAGCCCCCTGCCCCATCAAGCACCACACCGCCACACAACACACCCTTTGCAGGATCCGATGGTGCCAGCGTGCCGTCATCAGAGTGTTAGATTCAGCCGGATGTTGAGTTGACCCTTGGCGCCGTGCACATGGGTGGTGACGCCTGCAGGACGGCGACGGATCGACGTCATGAGCTCGAGCACCTCAGGCGCCACGTGCGTTTCGTAATCCGGATGGACGTAGTGCTCGACGGTGGCACGCAAGGTGTCCTTGGGGTACACAAAGTACCCGTCGTCGCCCAACTCGCTGCGCAACTGCCAGCCATGCTTTTCCCTCCAACGCCGGGTGACCGGGGAGGTCAAGGCCACGAGGTGTTTGGCCTCGATCAGGGGCATCGAAGCCATGGCCACTTGGATGAGGAATTCAGACCCCATGCCCATGCCGGCCAATTCGATGGAATTCCAAAGGGCGTTCATCTCGTACGCTCCCTCGGGAATGATGCGCTCCAAAAAGTTGCCCACCTCAGGGTCCATGTGGCCCACGGCTTGGTGCAACGGAAAGTCGTTGGCCACCAGGCCCGGCTGCAAGCGGGCCCCAGCCAGGACACGCTCGCCGTCGCCGCTCAACACGGCGATGACCATCACATCGTCCCGGCGGAACCAGTCCGTCCTGAACGACGACAAATTCTTGATGCCGTACGCCTTCAACACCCGCTTGTGGCCGTCCAGCAAGCGCTTGCACAGCCCGGGGTCCTGGTTGGCGCGGGACACCAAGACGATGGCCTCGTCGACAGCCTCCGCCTGCCTCAGGCGTTCAACCGACGGCTTGTTGGGTGAGCTGCTCATGCAAATCCATGGTGATGCGTGCGTCCGGAAGTCCTTCTCCCAGCGCCAGACGGCGGCATGCCTCTGCGGCGTGGGCGCCGCCAGCACAGACGCCGGTGTAGGTTTGCGGCCAGCTGACCAGCTCTGTCCCCACCTTGGGGAGGCTGAGTTGACCGCGTTCTGAAGCTTCAGCCACGTTGACGAACGCTTGCAGGGCCTCAGGCGTCCAGCCTTTGGCGTGGGCGAACGTCCTCATCGTCGCTTCGTCGATTCGGCCGTGAAGGAACCCGTTCAACGTCCATTCCGGACGGTCGTACCGTTCAATGTCCAGCATGCCGCGGTCGTTGGTGTCCATGACCACAGGGCACGCCTGGCGCTTGGCCTCCAAGCGAAGGGCGGCCTTGACGCCGAGGGAGTCGCACGCGTCGACCACCACGTCGCAGCCCGACACGAAGACGTCCACATTCTCGGCGTGGACCCCGTCTTCGAAAATTTCCAACTCGAGGAACGGGTCAAACTCGGCAATGGCCCGGGCGGTGACCACCCACTTGGGCAATTCGAGCTCGTGCACCGCGCATCGAATGCGGTTCATGTTGGAGAGCTCGATCACGTCGAAATCGGCCAGCTTCAGGGCACCGCATCCACGCTCCATGGCCAGCGCGATGGCCGTGGTCGACCCGACACTCAACCCCACAATGCCCACCGTCTTGGTGCGCAGGGCGGCGGTCTCTTCTCGGGTGATTTTTTCCTGGTTCCGGTTGGTGCGCACCTCCACAAAGGCGTCCTCGGGCAACAAGCGCACCAAGCGACCGCTCCATGGGTAATGCACCCACACGCCAAACGTGTCCCAATCCTGGTCCTGCATCAACGTGCCGAGCGTGGAGGCCAGCAAGGAAGGATCGTGCTTGGCCGGAGGATGATGGCACACGGCCCACTCGGCGACCTGCGCATCCAAGGTGTCGTATTCCTCCAAGATGCGCCCAGACGCCCGCAGGGTCTCGAGCCGAATGCGGTCCGACTCCACGGCGAGGTCCAAAATTTCAGGCTTCCAAAGGTGGGTGTTTGGCATACTGCAAAATCCCCCGCAACCTGAGGCGCAAGGCGGGCAAGGCGCAGAGTTGTCAACACGGGTTCGAGGACGATTCGCCCTCCTCAAGTCACTTGCCGTAGTAAACCTTGAGGTGGCCTTTGGCGAGGGCGTTGGCCCAATTCCGAAGCCCCACCATGGCGGACTCCGTTTCTGCGCTGACGGTCTCCTTGCGCATCCGCAACACGAGCCAACCGTACAGCCCCACCACCATTTGCTCCACGGGGTGGGCTTCTTTGTCGGCGCGCTTGGCCAAGTCCTCCAACAGCGGTTCAGCCGCCTCGAAGGCTTGCTTGTAATCGGCGTCCGCCATCACGCCCAACAACAGCTCATGCAGGTGGGCAAGCTCCATCATGGTCTCTTGCACCTCGGACGCGTGGCCCGTTTCTGTGGCGCCGGCCGCCCGAAGGGCTTTGGCCACATTCAGGATCCAATCGATCTCGGCTTGTGGGTCCGTGCCCTCCGCCAGGGCATGTTGCTCCGCCCACGATTCGAGGACCGCGGGCTGGAATTGGGAGGCCCGCACGAGGTCCTCCATTTGCCAGCAGTAGAGCACGTGGTCGACGATATGCTCCTGTTTTTTGCGGGCGGCGACGGTCATTGGTCGCTGTTGATGCGCTCGAGCACGTCCGTCGTGATGTCCCAAGGCTCGCTGCCGTAAAGCACGCCTTCGCCGCTCAAGCCCCAGTTCAAGATGAAGTCGATGCCTTCTTCCTCCGCATGCGCTTCAAGGTTGCGGCGAAGCGCCTCGGCCAAAATGGACTTCATGTTCTGCTCGGCCACGAACACGTCCTGCTCGGCGGCCATCTGCAGTGCCCGAAGCTCCTCCTCAATTTCCATGATGCGACGTTGGGCAATCTCCAGTTCGTCTTGGGTCGCCTCGTCTGTGTTGGCGTAAGCCAGAAGCTCCTGGGCTTCCTCCTGAAGCGGGGCGGCGTCCTCTTGCAACCGTGCCTCGCGCGTCTCCATTTGCACTTGCAAATTGGCTTGAAGCGTTTGGACGAACTCCATCCCTGCCTGCAGAGAGTCCCCGTGCACGAAGGCGACCACAGGCCCACCAGCTGCACGTGCCTTGTCGGCGACGGAAGGAGACTTCATGGTTTGGGCGGTCAACACCGCAAGCCAAACGCCGAGCACGGCCACCACGGGCCAAAACACCTTGGACGAGACTGAATTCATGGGGTCAGGGATTGATGGTATTGGGTGCGCATGTCCACAAACCGCATCAGCACGTCTTCCGCCATGGCGCCCGCCATGGACTCGACTTCCGCCAGGGTGTGGTCGGATTCTGGGAATTTGAACGCCTGCTCGAACCGGTCGACCACGAACTGCAACCGGTATTGACCGTTGTAGCTGTGCACCGTGACACGCATGATGGGGTGGGGAATGTGAGAGACCTCGCGCACCCCGCGAAGATAGCAGGCGCACCTGCCGCCGTTGCTCACGGTTTTTGAACATTTGCACCGCTTGAACGTCTTTCATTCACGATGCCACAATTCCTCCCTCCCCACTTTCCCCTCCACGCGTTGACGTGGGGACTGCTCTTGTCCTTGGCCATGCCTGTGGCGTGGGCCCAAAAACCCGGCGAGGGACGCCCCAAACCCAACATCGCAGCCGTGTCTGGCACCGTGTTGGACGCCAGTTCGGGGGAGGCGCTGCCGTTCGCCTCCGTTGTGGTGACCAGCGCACGAGACAGCTCCATCCTTGGCGGCGTGTTGAGCCAAGAAGACGGCACCTTCAACCTCGAAGAAGTCGAAGTGGGGCGACTGTGGCTTGAAATCCGGTTTCCAGGCTACATCTCTCAGCGCATCGGTCCAAGAATGTGCTCGCCGCGCAACCCAGAATCGTTGCGCTGGAAGGTGGGCAACGTGTCGATGGAACCGGACATCACCGCCTTGGAAGAAGCCGTGGTGGTGGAACAGGCGTCAATCATGGAGATGCGGGTGGACCGCCGGGTCTTTCACGTGGGCAACGACCTGACCAACCGAGGAGGCAACACCACCGAGTTGCTCGAAAACATCCCTTCCGTCAACGTGGACATCGACGGCAACATCACCCTGCGTGGATCCGCGGGGGTGCAAATCCTCATCGACGGCCGCCCCTCAGGGCTGGCAGGCGGGGCCCGGGAAGCCTTCCTGGAGTCTTTGCCCGCGAGCGCCGTCGACCGCGTGGAGCTCATCACCAACCCTTCGGCCCGCTTCGACCCTGACGGCACGGCTGGCATCCTCAACATCGTCCTGAAAAAGAACAAGCTTGAAGGGGTCAGTGGCCAACTTCAAGCCACTTACGGCACCGGGGACAACCACGACGCGAACGCCAGCCTGAACTACCGCACCATATCGTGGTCGCTGAGCTCCAACCTCGGTTGGAACGACCGGCAGTCCTTCACGGCCGGGGAGACCGACCGCGTCCAATATTGGTCGCCAGACTCCACCTCCAACTCCTCCGTGTCCAGGCCCGGAGACAGCCACCGAGGCAGCTTGTCTGGCTCTCTGAAAGCCGAGTACCGCGGAGCGCAAGGCTGGACCTGGTTCACGGGCGTCAACGCCAACGAGGGCGTGCGCAACGGATGGGACTCCACGGCCACGGCAGAATCCTGGACCGGCGGCGGGCTGGACGGGCTTTCCACGAACGCACTTCGGGTGGAAGAAAGCTTCAGCGACTCCAAGGGCGGGGATGTGTTTTTCGGTTTTGAGAAACGGCTCGGCGAGCGCGATCACAAGTGGACGGCCGACGTCCGGCGTTCGCACAACGCACGACTCAGCCGCGCGCACTTCTTGGACGTCAGCTTGGTGCCTGGCGCCACGGTCGGCGAGGTGTCAACGTTCAATGGACAAGACAACCAAAACACGCGCTGGATCGCCCAAACCGACTTCGAGCGTCCTTGGGGCGAAGAGGGCAAGCTGGAGGCCGGATGGAAATCCACTTGGAACAAGGATGTCTCGGACTTCGACTACACCGAGGCCGACAGCACCGTCTTGACCGACGGCATCTTCCTGCCTTACGGGTTGGACACGGTGGACTACGCCTTCTTGTACGACGAGCAGGTGCACGCGGCGTACGTGACCGCAGGCCAAACCTTTGGCATCGTCGGCACCCAACTCGGCCTGCGCGCAGAACAAGCCTTCACCGAAGCCCGCCTCGACGGTGGCGGGAGCCAGAGCCGCGAGCCTTTCACCAACGACTACTTCAGCCTCTACCCTTCGGCCAACGTCTTTGTGGAGACCGACGGGGAAAACACCTTCAGCCTGAGCTACAGCCGTCGGGTGAACCGGCCGCGTGGCCGCCAATTGAATCCCTACTTGGACATGTCCGACCCGAGAAACTTCAGGTCCGGCAACCCATTCTTGCTCCCCGAATACACCAACAGCTACGAGTTGGCCCACCAATGGCAGCGACAACGCGCGAGCGTCACCACGGCGTTGTTCTACAAGGACACCCGCGACGTCATCCGACGCTTCACCGAAGCCGACACCTCTGGGGTGTTGCTCTCCACCTTCCAAAATTTGGGACGCCAACACAACGAGGGCCTCGAGCTTTCTGTCATGGTTCCATTGGGCCGGACGGGGCGCCTCAACTGGACGTCGAGCGCCTACCGGGTGGTCAACGACGGGTCGGGATTGGATTCCCCGTTCAGCAGCGCGGGCTTCAGCTGGTCCAGCCGGTTCTTCGCTTCTTGGACGGTGGGCGAGGCGTGGAAATGCCAGGCGAACAGCTTCGTGCGTGGCGCGGCGGTCACGCCCCAAGGGCGCTTCAACGGCTTCGCCACCTTGAATTTGGCGGTGAGTCGCGACCTCCCTGGCGACAAGTGGCAAGTCACCCTTCAGGCCAAGGACGTGTTCAACACCCGCCGGTGGTCCTACTCCACAGAAACCGACTTCTTCACCCAAGACGTGTGGAGGCAGCGCGAATCGAGAAACCTCTACCTCACCTTGCAATACAAGTTTGGAAAGCTGGAAGAACGGGGACGACGAGGCTCAGGAAACCGCGGCAACGGCAGTGGCGGCGGCGACGACTTCATGATGGACTGACTCCTGCTTCCAGGCACGCTTGAGGGCAGGCTGCTTCGGGGCGCTTGCCCCTGCGGCCCAACGCGACAGGGCGTGCATGACCGGGTTGGCCATGCGTTCGTGCAAGACCAAACGCTTGGGCTCGGCCCCCAACGACGCCTTGATGTCCAACGCCGTTCGGCCCAGATTTACAGACGAGCATCCCAACTCCAAACCCCACTGGATGAACTCCACCAACATGCGTTGGTACAAGGCGTGGGATTTGTTGTGGCTGCCTTCGAAACCCACAAAAAACGCCTCCACCTCACGTCCATCGGTCAAGCCGCAGTGGAAGCCGATGATTTGGCCCTCCAACTTGGCGACCCACACTTGAAAGCGCTCGCCCATCTCTCGTTTCAGGCACGACATGTCCTCGGGTTGCAAACAGCCCAATCGGAACGCCGCACGCCCGTAGACGTTCATGTACAGCTCATGCAACCGATCTCGATGCGTGTCGATGCCCTGCAGGTCGAGTGCCTCGAACGTCAAGGGTTCCGAGAGCTTCAAGATGCGCTTCACTTTGGTCCGCGCCTTGGTCCGCATGCCCGCCGTATACCCTTCCCAAGAGTTGTGCTGGCTCAAGTCCACGCACATCACCGGGTCAAACTCCAAATCCAACCAACCCGGACGCCAGCTCGACTGGCCCGCGAGTTGGGTGCCGTCGGCCCATGCTTGTTGGACGGGTTGGTCCTTGACAATCCAGGTCCTCGGCGCCTTGCGCCCACCCACGCCCGGCAGGGCCATCAACTCGTCCAAGCAGGCCAAGCCATCCACCCCTTCCGCAAAGCGGAAGGCATGGGCACCACTCGCCAACGGCGTGCCAATCACCCGAACAGAAAAGGTCAACCCGCCTTTGCGGTGAAGCCACGTCTTGGCGCGGCGAAACAAGGCGTTGCCGTCCAAGAAATCGTCTATGCCTTGGCTGACAGCCTCGCTGTCTTCGGAAATCGCCAAGCCTTGCACCTCGCCCTGGGCATCTTTCCACACTGCGGCGCGCACTTGCCGCTGGGGGCTTTCCAAGGCGGCACGCACGGCCGGCGCCGACAAATGCACACTGGGATCTGCAGCCAACAAGGCTGCCCAAGCCTGCCACTCTGCCGCGTCAAAATCGTTCGCGCGCTCCGCGTGGTGCATCGTCAATCTCGCCATCTTGCCTTCGTAAACTGCTTTGACTCCGTGATGTTCAACCTTCCGCCTCCCCGCGGCCAAAGCGAATCGACAGCCCCAAGAGCGCAGCGAGCAACAAACTTCCTGCGCGGCTGAGCATCTTGGCTGTGCCCCACCCCTCTGGCTTGAACGTCAATTGCACGTCGTGCGCTCCCGCCGGGACATTCAGCCCAGACAAGATGTAATTGACCCGCACCAAGGGGACCTCTTCCCCGTCCACCGTGGCCGTCCACCCCACGGGGTAATGCACCTCGCTCAGCACAAGCAACCCACCACGCTGGGAATTCACCTTGTAGCTGGACCCCTCGGGGTGATACGCCTCCAAAGTCGCCTCGCTGGCACCAGGTGCGCTCACCCGGCCCAGGGTCTCTTGAAATTCGGTGTGCACCACGGCTTGAGCCGCCGGGTTGAGTCCCGCAATTCCTGCAATTTCTTCCTCTGCACTGCCGACCCATGTCACGTCGTCCACAAACCAAGCTGGCCCCAGACCACCGCCGAACGGAAGGGGCTGATCGGCCCCGGGCACGAGCATGTACTTCGTGTTGAGCATGGCCAACCCAGGAGCCACATCCGCCCCCAGCTGAAACTGGCCCGCCTGGATTTGGGCGATGATGGCCGCCCGCTCGGGGGTCAACACACGCTCGATGAAGTCCTGGTACCGGCGCAATTTGGCCCCATGGTAGCCCCCCACAGATTTGTGGAAGTATGATGTCCGTGCATCGTTGAACGGGTTGGCCAAATCAAACACCCGGTGATGCGTGTTGGCGTTCAACACCTCAAAAGCCGCCGCATCCTTCACACGGGCGTAGCGGCGGGTCAATTTGGCGTCAAGCCTGTCCTCCCAACGGGCCTGGGCCGCCCTGAATTTTTGCTCAAAATCCTGGACTCCGCCCTTCTCTGCCGCCAAGATTGCGCGGTCTGCAGGCGTCGCCTCGAAGGGGAAACGCTTGTCCATCGGGGATTCATAATTGCTGGGACCGAGGTACCGGTTGTTCACCGACCCCATGTCCAGAGCCACGACCGCCACAGTTCCCATCAGCACCCAGCGGGCGTCCACCCAGCGCTTCACCAGCGCGAGCACCACGGCAAGTCCGAGAAGGGACAACCCCAACGCACGAAGCACGTCCGCTTGGAACACCTCCACACGCATCCCTTTGACACGGTTGCCGAGCTGTTCCATCGCCATGTCCGGCCGCAAACTGCTCTTGAAGTCGAAGAACGTGTCGGGCAGTACGTAGAACAACGCCATGAGCACCGCCGACGCGGCGCCCGCGCCCACCCAACGCTTCCACTGCTTGGCCGCGCGGTCCGATTGCACCTCATGCAAGGCCATGGCCGCACCGACAGGGACAATCATTTGGAGCAACACCAGCATCATCTTGGTGTCTCGGAATTTGTTGAACAGCGGCATGCGCTCCAAAAACACGTCCGTCAACCACGTGGCGTCTCGCCAAGACAACACGATGGCCAGCATCGACACGACCAGCAAGGGCCAACGAAGCCAATGGCTGCCCGCAATAAACCACGCCAAGCACAAGGCAAACGCCAAAGCTCCGAAATAAAACGCGCCTCCGCTGAAGCGTTGCTCGCCCCAATACAACTGGTTGTTTCCGCCTTTCACATCTGGGACCACCATGCTCCAAAACTCGCCCCGGGACATGCTGTATTCCAGGATGTATTCACGATCTAGGCCCGACTGCTCTTGACCGCCACCTCCTTCGCCAGCCGTGGTCAACACGGCCTCCCCACGGGTGGTGAACTGCGAGTATTGCTCTGTCAAGGCGAGTTGGCTCGTTTGGGACAGCGTCGCCACAAGGCCCGCCGCCACCAAGAGGCCCACAGCGCGCATGGTTTGTGGCAACTTGGATTGCACAGCCCCCACCACGATCGCCCATGCGGCGATGGCCACCAGCAAAAAGAGAAGGTAATAGGTCATTTGAACGTGACCTGCGTCCAAATGCAGCGCCGCAAACAACGCCGCCACCCCTGCGCCACGCCATGGCTTGCCTCGGAAAGCCAAGACCGTACCTGCCACCACGCCGGGCATGGTGGCGATGGCGCGCACCTTGGTGGCGTGACCAGCCGCCAGATACAAAATGTTCACGGAGGACAATCCAAACCCGATGCCCAACGCCAGGGAAATCCAAGGAGACAAGCCCAAACACAGGCCTAACACGTAGGCCGACATCATGGCCACGAACAGCGTCGCGACCTCCATGGGCATCAACGCGCGGAAGGTCTTCCACACCGTTTTGGGGGCGGTGTCCACGCCGGAGCCCGTGATTTGGATGGTGGGCATGCCCCCAAACATCGCGTCCGTCCATTGCGGCACATCGCCTTCCAACCGTTGGAAGTCGCGAGCTTCCTTGGACATGCCAATGTTGTTTTGGGTGTCGCCCTGACGCAACCTTTTCCCGTCGAACATCGCCGGCGACAGGGTCCATCCGGCGGCAAAAAACATGACCAACACCACAATGAGATGTGGCACAAGTCTTGGAAGGGCTTCACGGACATCGTCCGTGGTCCACAAATTGATCGTCGTCATGACCGCAAGGTAGGGCTGGACGGGGCTGCAGACTCAGTCCTTCACCTCCTCAAAGTCCACGTATTCGCCTTCTTTTGAATCGTCCGGCTGAACCTCCCGCGGGGAAGGATTGGATCTTCTCCCATTGCCCGAGGGACACTGCGTTCGCTGTCCCCCACCGACCAGCTTGTCCAGCCACCGCCACACAAACCACACCATGACGATGTAAAACAGGGTGCGAAGCAGGCCGGCAAACATGGCAGGGTTGGATTACTTACTCAGGTACAGGTTGCGCTCGCTGTAGACCTTCCGGAAGAACGGGTCGCGCAAATCGGGAATGAAGCGAATGGCCTCCCCCGTGGATTTCATCTCTGGCCCAAGCTCTTTGTTCACGTTCGGGAACTTCTCGTAGCTGAACACGGGAATCTTCACGGCGTATCCGTCCATGTGGGGGTTGTGGGGCAACTCCTTCAATTTGGCCGCCCCCAACATCACCTTCGCAGCGTGGTTCACGTACGGCTCGCCGTAGCTCTTGGCGATGAACGGCACGGTCCGAGAAGCACGTGGGTTGGCTTCTATAATGTACACCTCATCGTCCTTGACAGCAAACTGAATGTTGATCAACCCCACGGTTTTGAGGGCCAACGCGATGCGCTTGGTATACTCCTCGATTTTTTGGACGACCAAATCACCAAGGTTGTAGGGGGGCAGCACCGCATAGCTGTCTCCCGAGTGGATGCCCGCAGGTTCAATGTGCTGCATGATGCCCACAATGCGAACCTCGTCGCCGTCGCAGATGGCGTCGGCTTCGCATTCCATGGCGCCGTCCAAGAAGTGGTCCAACAGGATTTTGTTGTCCGGCATGTCGCGCAAGATGTCGACCACGTGACGTTCCAAATCTTCCTCGCTGATGACAATCTTCATGCGCTGGCCGCCCAACACGTACGAGGGGCGCACCAACAAAGGGAACCCGAGCTCCCGGCTCAATTCCACAGCTTGGTCGGCGCTTTCCACCACCCCGAACTTGGGGTAAGGAATGCCTTCCTCTTTGAGCAAGGTGCTGAAGCTTCCGCGGTCCTCGGCCAAGTCCAGCGCCTCGTACGAGGTGCCCATGATCTTGATGCCGTGACGCTCGAGCTTTTCGGCGAGTTTCAGGGCCGTTTGGCCTCCGAGTTGCACGATGACCCCCTCAGGCTTCTCGTGCAAGATGATGTCGTAAATGTGCTCCCAGAAGACGGGCTCGAAATAGAGCTTGTCCGCCGTGTCGAAGTCGGTGGACACCGTTTCTGGGTTGCAGTTGATCATGATGGTCTCGTACCCGCACTCTTTCGCCGCCAGCACCCCGTGGACGCAGCAGTAGTCGAATTCGATGCCTTGGCCAATGCGGTTGGGGCCGCTGCCCAACACCACGATCTTCTTCTTGTCGCTCACCACACTTTCGTTGGCTTCCTCCTCGAAGGTGCTGTAGTAATAGGGCGTCAACGCCGGGAATTCTGCAGCGCACGTGTCCACCAGCTTGTAGACGCGCTTGATGCCTTCCGCATGGCGGCGGGTGTGCACCTCTGACTCCAAACAATTCAGGATGTGCGCGATTTGACGGTCGGCGTAGCCTTTGCGCTTGGCCTCGCGCAGCGTTTCCGCTGGCACGTCGGCGATGGTGTACTTGGAGAGGTCCTTTTCGAAGTGGACCAACTCCTCGATTTGGCGCAAGAACCACGGGTCAATCTTGGTGGCTTCGAAGATGCTCCGGAACGGAATGCCCAGTTTGAAGGCGTCGTACACGTGGAACAACCGGTTCCAGCTGGCGTTGCGCAAGCTGTGCATGATGGCGTCCTGGTCGCGCAACTCGCGGCCGTCCGCGCCCAGCCCGTTGCGCTTGAGCTCCAGCGATTGACACGCCTTCTGCAAAGCCTCTTGGAACGAGCGACCGATGGCCATCACCTCGCCCACGGCCTTCATCTGCAAGCCCAAGACGTCGTCGCATCCTGGGAACTTGTCGAAGTTCCAACGGGGAATCTTCACCACCACGTAGTCGAGCGTGGGCTCGAACATGGCGGAAGTGTTGCCCGTGATTTGGTTTTTCAACTCGTCCAAGTGGTACCCAATGGCCAACTTGGCCGCGATTTTCGCAATCGGATAACCGGTTGCCTTGGAGGCCAGCGCCGAGGAACGGCTCACACGGGGGTTGATTTCGATGGCGATGATCTCCTCCTTTTCATCTGGAGACACGGCGAATTGCACGTTGCATCCACCGGCAAAGTCGCCGATGCTGCGCATCATCTTGATGGCCATGTCCCGCATGCGCTGGAACGTGGAATCGCTCAAGGTCATGGCCGGAGCCACGGTGATGCTGTCCCCGGTGTGGATGCCCATCGGGTCGAAGTTCTCGATGGAACACACGATGGTCACGTTGCCGTTGCTGTCGCGAAGCAACTCAAGCTCGAATTCCTTCCATCCCAGCAAGGCCTTGTCGATCATGACCTCGTGGATGGGGCTCAAATGCAAGCCGCGGGTCAACTTCTCTTCAAACGCCTCCTTGTCGTACACCACGGCCGCACCAGCCCCGCCAAGGGTGTAGGACGCCCGGATGCAAAGCGGGTAGCCAAACTCTTGGGCCACCTCCTTGCCTTCCAAGAAACTCTTGGCGGTGGTTTGGGGGGCCATCGGCACGTCGATCTCCTCCATGAGGTTGCGGAAAGCCTCGCGGTTTTCCGTGATCTCAATCGCGTCGGTGTTCACCCCAATCATCCGGACGTTGTGATCTTCCCAAATGCCCATCTCCTCGCACTTGATGGCGAGGTTGAGGGCCGTTTGACCTCCCATGGTTGGAAGCACGGCATCGATGTCGTGCTTCTCCAAAATCTTGACGATCGACTCCGGCTCGAGCGGCTCGAGGTAAATGTGGTCCGCCACGACCGGGTCGGTCATGATGGTGGCGGGGTTCGAATTGATCAGGGTGACTTCGATGCCTTCTTCCCGGAGGCTGCGGGATGCCTGGCTTCCGGAGTAGTCGAATTCACAGGCTTGTCCAATGACAATCGGTCCACTTCCAATGATGAGGACCGATTTGATGCTGTTGTCTTTGGGCATTTTTTTTTTATCCGAGCGGCTCGATTTTTTGAATTCGAACCGTTCGGGCAGAGAAAAGAAGACCAAACGTTGTGGACCGGGGGCAAAATTAGAGCAAGGCCTGCCGTTCACGGCACACCTCGTGCCCCGTCGTTTTCCACAAAAAACCCACCGCCCGACCTTTGTGCCATGGAGACCTCTTGGACAGACCAAGGTTGGCGTTGGAACGCGGTGTGGCATGCGCCCAAGAACCCGCCCACGCGGGTGGTCGTCGCCTTTCACGGGTTTGGCCGTCCATGCGATGAAATGCTGGCGTATTTGCCCTTGTACGAGGAAGGCACCGCCATGCTCTCGGTGGGGGTCGCCCATCAAAACGGGAGTCACCCTCCCATGGACGGTCCCGCCCAAGCCGTGCTTCACCCCGGACACATGGCCAAGGCGATGGACACATGGTTGGACCACCTTCTCGGCTCACACGCCGAGGGCTTGCCACTTGAGTTGCTCGGCTATTCTCTGGGCGGTCGGATCGCCATGACGCTTCTTCAGTGCCAACCGGAACGGTGGATGGGACTGACCCTGTTGGCTTCGGACGGATTCAAGAAAAACCCCATGTACCGGTTTGGGGTGGAAACTGCGGCAGGCCGTGCCACGTGGGCGTGGGTGGACCGCCACGCGGAGGCCATTCGGGCACTCATCCGGGGCTTGCGCAAAGTGCGCATCCTTCCAGCCCACTTGGAGCACTTCGCCCTGCACCACACTGAAGACCACGCCATGCGCACGTTGGTGGCCAACACCTGGATGACCCACCGCAAGTTTTGGCCCACCCAAGAAGGCATGCGCAAGTCCTGGAGCCAAATGGCTGAGCGAGGAGGACATGTGCACGTGGTTTTTGGGGACCGTGACGCCATCATCCCCAACTCTTGGGGCCGAGGCTGGGACCGACTTGTGAACCATCCCAAGGTGCGGTTTTTGACCATTTCCTCAGGCCATGTCATGCGCCACCCCGCCCTTGTCCAATCGTTGAAACGCACTATCTTCCCCTGTGATGACTGAATTCAGCACTTGGCACGACGGCCTGAGGCAGGACATGCTTTTGGGCCAAAAAAGGCTCGCTGTGTTGGTCGACCCGGAAAGCGTCCCTCGAGGAGATGGGTGGCTTGATTTGATCAGCGCCATCCAACGAAGCCATGCCACAGACGTGTTCGTGGGCGGAAGTTTGGTGGGGGAGGGAAAAACCGAACCTGTGGTGCGTGCCCTGAAAGATGTCGTCACCCAACCTGTGGTCTTGTTCCCTGGCGCGCCCAACCAGGTGGTTCAGGGTGCCGACGCGTTGCTCTACCTCAGCTTGATTTCCGGCCGGAACCCCGACCTGTTGATCGGACGCCATGTGGAATCGGCCCCCAGAATCGTCAAGATGGGCATCCCCACAGTGGCCACAGGGTACATGTTGTTGGGAGACCCGCCCCTGACTGCGGCGGCGTACATCTCCCACTCGCTCCCCATCCCCATGCACAAGCCAGAGCTGGCCGTCGCCACGGCCCAAGCGGGATGCTTGCTGGGCATGCAGTGCATCTTCATGGACGCCGGAAGCGGCGCAGGCACCCCCATCTCCAGCGACGTCATTTCGGCCGTCCGCGACGCCGTGGACGTGCCCATTGTCGTGGGGGGTGGCATGACCTCCCAAACCGATTTGGATCGTGCTTGGGAGGCCGGTGCCACGTGCTGTGTGGTGGGCACGGCGGTGGAACAGGACCCCGAAGTCCTCGACCGCCTCGCCACCGACTCCCTCAGAATCCAACCGCGAGGGTGATAAATCCGTGCCGTCCCGCCTGTGGGTACACGTAGTTTTCTGTCGTTTCTGAGCCAGGCCCGCCGTAGCGGTAGCTGTACGTCCAACCTGTCGCGCTGTAAATCGCATCCAAAAGGTTGTTGCCAAACACCGACAGGCTGACGTTCTGCCCAGAGGCCAACGTGGTCTCTGCACGCACCACCGCATCCAAGGTTGTGAAGGCGTCCAAGGCGCGGCTGTCGTCGCTCGTGTTGTCCAAGAACTGACGCCCCACGTGTTTGGCGATGACGCTGAAGGACAAGCCAGACAGCTTGCTGTCCTCAGGTGCTTCCAAGGTGGCCATGCCCATGGCCACCACATTGGGCGACAACGCCAAGTCGGTGTCCTCGTGGGTCACAATGTTCACGTAGTCGTAGTCCCCGTCGTAATCGTAAATGGTCTCTTCAAACAAGGCAATCTTGTTTTGTGAGAAAGTTGCGTTGGCGTCAAAGCGCAGCAAAGGCGTTGCCTGGATGCCCGCCTCGAGCTCCAAGCCACGTCGGTAACTGTCCGCCACATTCACACGCACCACGTTTCCGACGTCGTTCAATTGGCCGGTGGCGGCCAGCTGGTCGGTGTACTGCATGTTGTAGAGGGTGGCGCCCAACGCCCAATTCTCGCAACGCACTTTGGTGCCCGCCTCCACGTCCACCAAACGCTCTGGACGGAGCGGTGTGCCTTGGGGAGAGTCCAGGTAGTCGGAACGCGCTGGCTCACGGTGGGCCACCGCCACAGACACAAAGCTCTGGGCGTTGTCCGAGGGCGTCCAAGTCAAGCCGGCCTTCGGGTTGAAGAAGGTCAACGTGTCTTGAACGTCGATCTCGCTGTAGTCGTTGTCGCGGCCTGTTGTGTTGTAGTTCACGTGGCGCAGTTGGGCCTCGGCGTGCCAACGCAACGCGTCGACCTCTCCTGACCACTTGCCAAACCCACTCAGGTCGTACTTCTCGCCCACGCTGCGGTAGTATTCGTCGTCGGGCTCCACACCCGATGACATGTCCATCCAAATCAACCGACCAAAGTGGTCCCCGACGTACGACGACGCAGAGATCCCGTACACCTGCTCCAGCGCCCCGGTGCGGTTCGACACCGTCCAAGACGTGCCCATCAAGGTGTTGTCCAACCAACGGCGACGGACCAAATCTGTGGTGAATGCCGTATCCGTCCCCATGATCAATGGGGCAAACCCGTAATCGGCCAAGTCGTCGCCCTGGCGGAACTGCTCGTAGAAGCCTGCGCCAGCGGTGCCGTAAAGCACGCCTCCCAAGGTCCAGTTGCCCCACGTTTGGTCGAGGTGAACCTGCATGTGATCCTGGCGGTAGTCGTCCACTTCGTTCTCGTAACGGTAGTAGTTGTGTTGGCCTCGACGCGCAATGAGGTCATTCAAGCGCACAGTGTCTGCACCGTAACCATACTCGTAGCTCCCTGCGGCCCAAGCTCGGATGTCTTCTTCCGTGGATTCTGGGTTGGCGGCAATTTGAGGCACGCCATACCACGCTTGATAGGTCCGCTCATGACCGAGGGTTGTGGTCAACGACAAACGCCCTGTTTCCCAGCGCTTGGCCACCCGTCCATACAACGAGCTCAAATCGCTGGTGGCCCGATCGACCCATCCATCCGAAGTGATGCGTGAGGCTCGGCCTTCGAACGACCAACCGCCTTCCAACATGCCTGTGTTCCATGCAAGCGTCCGACGCTGGGTTCCGAAGGATCCGCCACCCAACACCGCACGCACGCCCGGCTTGGCCAAGGTGCCCAAGGTGTTGACCGACACAGTCGCCCCAAAGGCGGCAGGACCGTTGGTGCTGGTGCCAACACCTCGCTGGATCTGCATGCCCGTCATGCTGCTGCCCAAATCCGGCAAATCCACCCAGAACACCCCTTGCGATTCGGCGTCGTTGAGTGGAACCCCGTTGATGGTCACGTTGATGCGGCTTTGGTCCACCCCGCGAATGCGCAACGCGGTGTAGCCCACGCCATGCCCGGCATCTGAAGTCACCACCGCCGAGGGCGTGAGGCGCAACAGAAATGGAACATCCTGCGCCGCATCTTGGGCTTGAATGTCCTCCACGGCCAAATTGGTGACCGTGAACGGATCCTTGTCGGCGGCCTGCAACGCAGACACGGTGGCCGTGGACACGGCAAGGGTGTCGACGTCGAGCTGGGCAAAAGCGCCGAGGCTCAAACCCAAAGAACAGAGCACAGCCGCGCCACGGCGGAAGTGTGAAACGAATGAAATTGGTTGTGTCATCGTGTTTGGTTTTAAACGTGACACAGGAGACCAAGGGGCCTCGATGGCCACCGAACAAGGCGGTGGGTTCGCTTCCTTCCCGGCATGACCCGGGCAGGTTCGGAGGGTGTAATCTCAGCCTTTCGGCACCCCTGCGTCGGTGCAAATGTAGCTTACCTTCGGTGTCCACAGCATGTTTCCCTCCCAAGCCTCTCCCCACGAACAACATGCCGCCATTCAAGCCGGTGGCGAGGCCGCGCGGGTCTTGCTGAAAGCCTTGCCCAAAGGGGACGAGGAACTCAGCATTTCTGAAAAAGCCGACGGCTCTTTGGTCAGCTCTGCGGACTTGGCTTCGCAGCGCGCCATCCAGGATTGTCTGCAAGGCACGGACGTCCCCGTCTTGAGCGAGGAGGCAGCTGCCCCACCCTTCGAGACGAGACGCGCCTGGTCCCGGTACTGGCTGGTCGACCCCCTGGACGGCACGGAATCGTTTTTGAAAAACCGTTCTGGGTTTGCCGTCAACATTGCGTTGTGCGACGCCACCGGCCCCATCTTCGGCGTGGTGGCCGACCCGCTCGCCAACCGGATGTACCTCGGCGGCGTGGGGGTCCCTGTGCAAGTGGCTCCCTTGGACGGCTCAACCGTCAAACCCCTTCACCCCTCGCCCATTCAACGTCCGTACAGGATGGTCACCTCTTGGGTGGAAGAAGCCCGCCTTCAGGACCTCGTCCCCCCCCACATCGACCCGGCCGACGTCGTGTCTCGTCCCATCAGCGGGGCGCTGAAGTTTTGCCAACTCGCCACGGGCGACGCGGAAATTCACGCACGGACTGGGCCCTACATGGAATGGGACTGCGCCGCGGGAGACGCCATCCTTCGCGGCATGGGCATCGATGTGGTGGACCTGCAGGGAAACCGTTTGAAGTACAACACCGAAAGCCTGCGCGTCCACGGGTTGCGCTGCTCCAGGGTGTAAGCGGACATGGCCGCTCAGCGGTAGAGGGCGTCGCGGTAGGGACCGCCTTCGAACTCCGCCAACATCTCGAGGTAATTCCTGTGCCGCGATTCGGCGACGTCGCCTTCCATCACCGCTTGAAGGACAGCACACCCAGGCTCCTTGTGGTGCATGCAATTGTGAAACTTGCAATCCGGGAGGCGCCGGAAAAATTCAGGAAAGTGGTGGTTCAGCGTGTCGCGCTCCAACGTCACCAACCCAAACCCCTTGATGCCAGGCGTGTCCACCAAAAACCCTCCGTCTGGGAGCGCGTGCATCTCAGCAAACGTGGTGGTGTGACGTCCTTTGTGGTGGGATTCGCTGACTTCAGCAGTCTTGAGGGTCAGGCCAGGGATCAGGCGGTTGATCAAGGTGCTTTTGCCCACGCCAGAATGGCCGGAAAGCACATGGATGCCCGTGGCCAATTCCTCGCGCAGCGCGTCCAAACCCTCCCCGCTGTGGGCGCTGACTTCCAGCCAACCGTAGCCCGCGTCGCGGTACACTGCTGCGAGGGCCTCGGCTTGGGCCCGACCCTCGTCGTCCAACGCGTCCACCTTGTTCAAGACGACCGTGGTCGGGATGCCGTAGGCCTCGGCCGTAACCAAAAACCGGTCCATGAACCCCGTGCTCGTGCGCGGCGCAGCGAGCGTCACCACCAAAAAGGCGCGGTCCAAATTGGAGGCCACCACGTGGCTTTCATGCGACAGGTTCACCGATTTGCGGACGATGCAGTTCTTGCGGGCTTCGATGCGTCGGATGACACCTGTCCCGTCCTCTTCCACTTCAAAATCCACCTGATCCCCCACCGCCACGGGGTTGGTGGAGCGGTAGCCTTTGAGACGCAATTTGCCCGCAGGCCTGCAAGACACGACCTCCCCGTCGGCCCCCTGCACGTCGTACCACGAACCTGTGGTGCGCAACACCAAACCTTGGAGCAGGCTCAAGCGGTCAGGGATTTGAACTGCGCTTCCAGTCCGCCTGGGGCGTTCACCATGTCGGACAAGGGCGCATCGGCCACAATCTCACCCAGACGGATCAACACCACCCGGTCGCACATGGCCTCCACCTCCTGCATAATGTGGGTGCTCAGCACCACCGTCCGGTCTTTCCCCAAGCTGCGAATGAGCGCACGGATGTCCACCAACTGGTTGGGGTCCAAGCCCGACGTGGGTTCATCCAAGATGAGCACCTCGGGATCATGCAACAGCGCTTGCGCCAGACCGACGCGTTGCCGGTAACCCTTGGACAATTGACCAATCGTCTTGTGCTGCTCGGGGGTCAATCCTACCTCGCGGATGACTTCGGCCACACGGGCCTTGCGGTCGGGCACCTTGTGCAATCCAGCCACAAACAGCAGGTATTCCTGGACGTACATCTCTTCGTGCAATGGGTTGTGCTCAGGCAAATACCCCACCCGTTTTTTGGTTTCTAGCGGCGCCTCCGCCACGTCAAATCCGCACACCTCGACCCGCCCCTCCGTGGGAGGCAAATACCCCGTGACCAAACGCATCAGGGTGGACTTGCCGGCGCCGTTGGGGCCCAACAAGCCGACGACTTCGCCTTTGCCAATGCGCAACTCCACCCCGTTCAGGGCCAGTTGCGTTCCGAAGCGCTTCTGCACGTTGTCAACCCAAATGGAC
Source organism: uncultured Flavobacteriales bacterium (assembly GCA_965658045.1). Lineage (GTDB taxonomy): Bacteria > Bacteroidota > Bacteroidia > Flavobacteriales_D > Sanyastnellaceae > UBA11663. The sequence continues at coordinate 22,584 of CBFHQO010000079.1, forward strand.
ATGTCGCGAAGTTACCCCCTGTCCGGAAGTTTGGCGCATGAAAAAACCACACCCCCAAGGGGATGCGGTTTCTGGCGTTTCAAGGATGACCGGGGCGATCACATCATGCCGCCCATGCCGCCGCCCATCGGCGGACCAGCAGGCGCAGGTGTTTCCTCTGGAATGTCCGTGATGACACACTCAGTGGTCAAGACCATGCCTGAGATCGACACTGCGTTTTCCAAGGCCACACGGGTGACTTTGGTCGGGTCGATGACGCCTGCCTCAAAGAGGTTTTCGAACACTTCCGTGCGGGCGTTGTAGCCGAAGTCGCCTTCGCCCTCGCGAACCGCGTTCACGACCACCGCGCCCTCTCCGCCGGCGTTGGCAACGATTTGACGCAAGGGCTCTTCGATGGCACGAAGCACAATCTTGATGCCTGTGGTTTCGTCCACGTTCTCGCCTTCCAACTCACCGAGCTTCGAGGCGATGCGGATGTAGGCGGTGCCACCTCCGGGCACGATGCCTTCTTCCACCGCAGCGCGGGTGGCGTGCAGCGCGTCGTCCACACGGTCCTTCTTCTCTTTCATCTCCACCTCGGTGGCTGCACCCACGTAGAGCACCGCCACGCCGCCGGCCAATTTGGCGAGGCGCTCCTGGAGCTTTTCGCGGTCGTAGTCCGACGTGGTGGTTTCAATTTGGGCCTTGATTTGACCCACGCGCGCTTCGATGGCGGCCTTGTCGCCGGCGCCGTTCACCACAGTGGTGTTGTCCTTGTCGATGGTGATTTTCTCCGCCGTGCCCAAATCGGCAATGGTGGTGTTCTCCAACTTCAAGCCAGTCTCTTCAGAAATCACCTGACCTCCTGTGAGGATGGCGATGTCCTGGAGCATGGCCTTGCGACGGTCGCCAAATCCGGGGGCCTTGACGGCTGCCACCTTGAGGGCGCCGCGGATTTTGTTCACCACCAGTGTGGCCAGCGCCTCTCCGTCGACGTCTTCTGCGATGATCAACAACGGACGACCGCCCTGTGCCGTTTGCTCGAGCACAGGCAAGAGGTCCTTCATGTTGGAGATCTTCTTGTCGTGGATCAAGATGAAGGGGTTCTCGAGCTCCGCTTCCATCTTGTCGGGGTTGGTCACGAAGTAGGGAGAGAGGTATCCACGGTCAAACTGCATGCCTTCCACGGTCTTCACCTCAGTCTCGGTGCCCTTGGCTTCCTCCACGGTAATGACGCCTTCGTTGCCCACAACCTTCATCGCCTCGGCGATCAACGACCCGATGGTCTTGTCGTTGTTGGCGGAGATGGTGCCGACTTGCTCGATTTTGCTGTTGTCGCTGCCCACTTCGCGGCTGAGTTCGCGCAGTCCGGACACAATCGCTTCCGCCGCCTTGTCCATGCCGCGCTTCAGGTCCATGGGGTTGGCACCAGCTGCCACGTTCCGGAGGCCTTCGCCCACCAACGCTTGGGCCAGCACAGTGGCCGTGGTGGTGCCGTCACCAGCCACGTCAGCAGTCTTGCTCGCGACCTCTTTCACCATTTGAGCGCCCATGTTCTCCACGGGGTTTTCCAGCTCGATTTCCTTCGCCACAGACACGCCGTCCTTGGTGACCGCGGGGGCGCCAAATTTCTTGTCGATGACCACGTTGCGGCCCTTCGGACCCAAGGTCACCTTCACCGCATTCGCCAACGCATCCACGCCTGCCTTCAGGTTGGCCCGGGCGTCGCTGTCAAATTGAATGTCTTTTGCCATGATTTAGAATGTTCAGGGTTGGGGGTTCAGAGGATGGCCAAAATGTCGGCTTCCCGCATGATCATGTAGTCCTTGCCTTCGAACTGCAACTCGGTGCCCGAGTACTTGCCGTAGAGCACGGTGTCGCCCTCCTTCACAGTGGTGGGCTCGTCTTTCTTGCCTGGCCCCGCAGCCACTACGGTGCCGCGCTGGGGCTTTTCCTTCGCCGAATCCGGAATGATGATTCCGCTTGCGGTCTTTTCTTCTGCGGCTGCGGGCTCGACGAGCACACGGTCAGCCAAAGGTCGAATGTTGACAGACATGGTGTTAATTGTTTAGGTTGTTCTGTTTGAAGGTGCATGTGCACGCCAACCAAAAGGCGATTTCCGTGCCAATCGGCCATTGGGCACACACCAATGACAAGGCTGTCAGGTTCTGGGTTCAAAGCACGACACCCTGTCAGCGGGGCTGACAGGGTGTCGTTCTCACACCGCACTGGCGTGGTCAATGTCCATTCAGATCACTCCGCGGCCTCAATGGGGGCTGCGGTGGGGGCGAAACTTTCGTCCACACCAACGTCCAACGTGCCGCTGCCCGAGAAGCTGCCCACGAGGATGCAGAGCACGAAGAGCGCTGCTGCCAAGTACCATGTGGCCTTCTCCAAGAAGTTTGTGGTGCGTTGCACGCCGCCGATTTGGCTCGCGCCCTGGAAACCGTTGGCAAGTCCTCCTCCCTTGGGGTTTTGGACCAAAATCACTGCCCCCAACAAGAAGCACACAATCAAAATAACGACGGTCAAGAAAGTAGTCATGGTCTGAGATTCAAGTGTTGCGCAGCTTTTTGAGCTGGGCCGCAAAATAAACACTTTTTTCCGGGTATTTCAAAGCCAACAGCTTGTAAGCTTTGCGGGCTCGGCCCATTTGGCCTTGCTGGGCGTAGAGTTTGGCCATGGTCTCGGTGACCAAACTCGGGTCCTCCACCAGGCCCTGCTTCGCCCAATCTTCCGTGGACTCCAAGGCGTCACGCACCGGCCCAATCTTGACGTCGCCCTTCGCCAGGAACGCATCGATCAGCGCGGCGGCACCCCGCTCTGCGAGATCGTCTTGGCCAAATCCCGTCTCCCTCGCCCGTTGCTGAAGCCATTGGCCAAACAACGACGTGGGGGCCGCTTGGTGGGTCACCGATGGGACAGGAACACCCGTTGGAAGTTCCGTCTTCGGTGGCGCTGTTTGCGACTCTTCGGCCGTCCACTGAGACACCTCGTGCTCCAAGGTCGACGCGATGGCGGCCACCATGGCGTCGCGGGCATGCCCCTCCAGTTCTTCGGTCGGCTCCTCCACAGGGGGTTGCTCAAGGGTGGTTTCCAGATCAGGCTCGGGAGCAGACTTGGACACCGTATCCACGTCGTGCCACACCAATTTGACCAATTCCTCCTCAGACACGTCTGGCGCCGCGAGCACTTCTTGGTGAATGTGTTGGGCAGCCTCGACCAAGGCAGGCCCCATCAGCGCCTGGAACAATGCCCTGCGGCTGGGCACGTGGGCCCCGGCCGCAAGCAAGTCTTCGTTGCGGTTCAAGTCCTCCGCCATGTGGGAGGCCTTCGCCAACCACAACCTCAAGACCCCGCTGTACGGATACCGCGCCACCAACCCGCGCAACGCGGTCACGTCAGCGGCGGTTGGTCCTTGCTTGACCCAGGTTTGAAATTGCGCTGCGTTCATCTTGAATCACCAATTTCCCAAGGTGGCGTTGAACACGTCCTGGGAGAGCAACTCGCCAAGTTCTTCGACAATCGCATCTTCCTGTGAAAACACGTCCTGGTCGCTGGGCACGTCCACGTAGCGGGTGAAGGAGCGCTCCATGGTCAAGGAAGGGTCGCGCTCGTTGACGTAGTTCAACACCAGCTGAACCGACACACGGTTGGCGCCCGCCGTCTCGTCGCCCTGCACATTGATGGGACGCACCTCCCAGGACACGATGCGGGCGCTGAATTCCAACTCCCCGTCTTCCACCAAACGCAACGTACTCTGGCGTTGGACCCGATCCCGGAGGGCCTCAGACAACGTCTGGGCAGCCGTGGCCGACACCAACGGGTGGGCGGGCTCAAAATCCTGCACCGAGAAGGTGGAGGCGCCTGACGTTTGGGCGCCGTAAGGCGAGTACACCCCGCACCCCACTGCCCATGCCAGAAGACAAGCCACCCACACAAGGTGCAACACAATGCGGTGGACACCCCTTGTCATTTCAAGTCGTATTCCTTGATTTTCCGATACAGCGTGCGCTCGGAAATGCCCAGCTCTTCCGCCGCGTGTTTCCGCTTGTTGCGGTGCTTCTCCAATGCACGACGGATCAACTCGCGCTCGGAATCCTGCAAGGAGAGAATCGCATCCTCCATCGGGACGTGATGCACGTCGTCGCCTGAAGCGTGTCCGGTGTATTCTGGCAGCGCAGGCAATCCGGCCATTTGCGCGCCGCTGTCTTGGGCCATGTCCTGTTTGAACACGCGCTGCACAAGCTCAGCTTCCTCTTGACCTCCTTTCAGCCCTCCGTTCTTGATCATCGACAAAACAAGCTGCTTGAGGTCGTTCAAGTCCCCCTTCATGTCGAAGAGCACCTTGTACAGGATCTCCCGCTCGTTCATGTTGCTCGGGTCGTTGTCGGCGTCCACCGCGCTCGGCAATCGGCTGCGGTGCGTTTCAGGCAAATACCCGAGCAGCGTGTCTGCGTCGATGCGTCGCACCGTCTCCAGGATGCTCATTTGCTCCGTCACATTCTTCAACTGACGGATGTTGCCCGGCCACGGGTAGTTGCCCAAAATTTCCACCGCTTCCTCGTCCAGACTGAGTGGCGGCATGCGGTATTGCTCGCTGAAGTCGGTGGTGAACTTCCGGAACAACAAGTGGATGTCGCCGGCGCGTTGGCGCAGCGGAGGCAGGTGGACTGGGACTTGGCTGAGGCGGTAATACAAATCCTCCCTGAATCGACCTCGGTCGATCGCTTCGTCGAAGTCCACGTTGGTCGCAGCCACGACGCGGACGTCGGTTTTTTGGACTTTGGACGACCCTACTTTCATGAATTCCCCAGTCTCCAACACGCGGAGGAGCCGAACCTGGGTGGTCAGCGGCAACTCAGCCACTTCATCCAAGAAAATGGTGCCTCCGTTGGCTTCTTCGAAGTAGCCCTTCCGCGTTTCGGTCGCCCCGGTGAAGGCGCCTTTTTCGTGGCCAAACAACTCCGAATCGATCGTGCCTTCAGGGATGGCACCGCAGTTGACAGCCACGTAGGGACCGTGCTTTCGGGCGCTGAACTGGTGCACGATGCGCGGCATGACCTCCTTGCCTGTGCCGCTTTCGCCGAGCACAAGCACACTGATGTCGGTGGCCGCAACCTGGGCGGTGACGTTCAAGGCGCGCTCCAAGGCAGGCGCGGTGCCCACAACCCCAAACCGGCGTTTCAACGACCCAACGTCCATGGCAATCAGCTTTGGGCGGGTTCGTCGGTGACTTCCCCCATCAGCGTCACAGCGGAACAATCCGTGGTCCGCACGTTCACATATTGACCCGGCTTCAAATCGCCTTTCGGGAAGACCACCACGGTGTTGTGGGTGGTGCGACCAAAGAACTGGTCGTCCCGCTTTTTGCTGGTGCCCTCAATCAACACACGGTGCACCTGACCCACGAGCGCTTGGGTGCGCTCTTTGCCGTGGACCATTTGACGTGCGATGACTTCTTGCAACCGGGACCCCTTCAGCTCCTCGGGAATGTCGTCCTCGAACTTGCGCTCAGCCAAGGTCTTTGGACGTTCGCTGTACTTGAACATGAAGGCCATGTCGTAGCGCACTTCGTCCATCAAGGACAATGTGGCTTGGTGTTCCTCTTCTGTCTCGCCGCAGAATCCCGTGATAATGTCCGTGCTGATTGCGCAGTCCGGCATGATGCGGCGGATGGCGGCGATGCGGTCGAGGTACCACTCGCGGGTGTACCCCCGGTTCATTCGCTTGAGCATGTCGCTGTGTCCGCTTTGCACCGGAAGGTGGATGTACTTGCAGATGTTCTCGTGGCGGGACATGGCGTGCAACACGTCGTCGGTCATGTCCTTGGGGTGGGACGTGCTGAACCGAACCCGAAGGTCGGGGTTGACCGCCGCGACGAGCTCCAGCAATTCAGCGAAGCGCACGACGGGTTGACTTTCGTCCTTGACCACCCCTTTGTTGTCGATGTTCCATTTGTAGGAGTCGACGTTTTGGCCCAACAGCGTCACCTCGCGGTAGCCCTGGTCAAACAACTCCTGAGCCTCTTGCACAATGGACTGTGGGTCTCGGCTGCGCTCGCGGCCACGGGTGAAAGGCACCACGCAGAACGAGCACATGTTGTCGCAGCCGCGCATGATGCTGATGAAGGCGGTGACCCCGCCTTTGTCCAAACGCACAGGGCTGATCTCGGCGTAGGTCTCTTCCCGGGAGAGCAGGACGTTCACGGCCTTTTGACCTCCCTCCACTTGGTCCACCAAATTGGGCAAATCCCGGTAGGCGTCGGGCCCGACCACGAGGTCCACCAACTTTTCCTCTTCGAGCAACTTGTCGCGCAGACGCTCGGCCATACAACCCAAGACGCCCACCACGAGGCTGGGGTTCTTTCGTTTGTTCGCCTTGAAATGGACGAGGCGGTTTCGCACACGCTGTTCTGCATTGTCCCGGATGGCGCAGGTGTTCAACAAGACCAAATCGGCGTCGTCCGCTTCTCGGGTCGTTTGGAAGCCCGCGTCGGCCAAAATGCTTGCCACGATTTCACTGTCGCTGAAATTCATCTGACAGCCGTAGCTCTCGAGGTACAACTTTCGCCCCGACGCGCCCGGCCCTTGGACCACGGTCGCTTCTCCTTGTCTCGTTTCCTCCAAGGGTTGATGTCCTTCTCGCATGGTGCAAATGTACAGCACTGCCAAATTGTCACCCCTTTAGGGGTAACCTCCGAATGCGTTCCGTTTGAGGTGCCGTGCGAACGATTCTCTCCGAAAGTTGTCTTTAATTTGCCCGCCCAAACCCATTTCCATGGCCAAAAACCTCGTCATTGTAGAGTCGCCCGCCAAGGCGAAAACCATTGAAGGCTACCTCGGCAAAGACTTCGTGGTGAAGTCGTCCATGGGGCACATCCGGGACTTGGTCAAGGGCAACGAAAGCGTCGACATCGAGAACGACTTCGCCCCCAAGTATGAGGTCAGCGTCTCCAGCAACAGGGTGGTGACCGAGCTGAAATCCCTGGCGAAGAAAGCCGAGATGGTGTGGCTCGCGACGGATGAGGACCGTGAAGGAGAGGCCATCAGCTGGCACCTCATGGAGGCGCTCGGATTGCAAGCCGAGCAGACCAAGCGCATCGTGTTTTCCGAGATCACCAAGCCCGCCATCTTGAAGGCAATCGAATCGCCGCGTCAGGTGGACATCGATTTGGTGAACGCACAGCAGGCCCGACGCATTTTGGACCGCCTCGTGGGATTTGACCTCAGTCCCGTCTTGTGGCGCAAGGTCAGGCCCAAACTCAGTGCAGGCCGGGTGCAAAGTGTTGGGGTCCGCATCATCGTAGACCGCGAGCGGGAAATCAACGCCCACACGGCTGAATCCACCTTTCGGGTGGTGGGCCAATTTGGCACCGGCAAATCGGCGGTCAAAGCAACATGCAACAAGACCTTCAAAACCGAGGAAGACGCCCAGGCATTCCTGACGGCTTGTCAAGGGGCCACCCACAATGTCTCCTCCATCGAGACCAAACCATCCACCAAGAAACCGGCCGCGCCGTTCACAACCTCCACACTGCAACAGGAGGCGTCCCGCAAATTGGGATTCAGCGTGTCACGCACCATGGGCGTTGCGCAGCGCTTGTATGAGGCCGGACGCATCACCTACATGCGGACCGACTCCACCAATTTGAGCGACCTGGCGCTGGAAGCCGCAGAGAAGCAAATCACCCAAACGTTTGGCGCCGAGTATGCGGAAACCCGCTCTTTTGCGTCCAAATCCAAGGGGGCGCAAGAGGCCCACGAAGCCATTCGCCCCACCGATTTGTCCGCGGCTTCTGTGGATGCATCACGTGAGGAACAACGCCTGTACGATTTGATCTACAAGCGCACCTTGGCCTCCCAAATGGCCAACGCCAAACTCGACAAAACGGTGGCCAAAATCGCCGTTTCTGGACGTGATGAGTGGTTTGTCGCACGTGGCGAAGTCATCACCTTCGAGGGCTTCTTGAAGTTGTACTTGGAAGGCACCGACGACGAAGACAGCGTGGACGAAACCACCAAGGACATGCTCCCAGCCATGACCGAAGGGCAAGACTTGACCCGCGACGCCATTGTCGCCACGCAACGGTTCAGCAAGCACCCCCCTCGGTACACGGAAGCGAGTTTGGTCAAGCGACTCGAGGAATTGGGCATTGGCCGCCCTTCCACCTACGCCTCCACCATCGACGTCATGCAGAAGCGAGGCTACGTGGTGAAAGAAGATCGCGACGGAGTCAAGCGGGAATACCGTGTGCTGACGCTCAACGGCGAGGGACTCCAAGCCGCCTCGGAGGAGGAGAACGCAGGCCAGGAACGCGGAAAGCTCTTCCCCACCGACATCGGATTGGTCGTGAACGACTTCTTGCTCGAGCACTTCCCCAACATCCTCGACTACAACTTCACGGCAGACGTGGAGACCGAGTTTGACGTCATCGCGCAAGGCCAACTGGACTGGCGCGCCATGCTCAAGCGCTTCTACCAACCGTTCAAGGTGACCGTGGAAGACACCATGGAAAACGCAGAGCGTGCCTCTGGCGAGCGCATCCTCGGCGTCCACCCCGAGTCTGGCGCCCAAATCCTGTGCCGCATCGGCCGCTACGGCCCCATGGCCCAGATTGGAGGCCCCGACGACGAGGAAAAGCAGTTTGCTTCCCTCTTGCCAGGCCAAAGCATCGAGACCCTTACCCTGGAAGAGGCCCTTGACTTGTTCAAATTGCCTCGCACCTTGGGGGAGCACGAGGGGAAGAAGGTGACCGCAGCCATCGGCCGGTTTGGCCCGTACGTCCGCTACGACGGCAAATTCGTGTCGCTGAAAGCCGCCGAGGGGGACGACCCCTACACGGTCACGCTGGAGCGTGCGATGGAATTGATCCAAGCCAAGCTGGAAGCCGACGCCAAGGCGTTGATCAAGGTGTTCGAAGAAGACGACACCGTCCGGGTGCTCAACGGCCGGTACGGCCCCTACATCAAGGCGGGCCGCGTCAACGCCACCATCCCCAAGGACGAGGAGCCCAGCGAGGTGACTTGGGAGCGCGCCCAAGAATTGATCGAGGAGGCCAAAAAGAGGCCCAAGCGCGGCCGCCGCAAGAAATCCTGACCGCCTCTCACCGCGGCATTCACATCCCATTGTGAATGCTTGACCCGGGGCTTCTGCTGTCAAGGCCATTCAGGAGGGACCTTGCAGCACCATGCAAGACGGCTTTCTCGACGTGTTCGAGCCGGTCAATGTCCCCGACTTCTCCAATGCGGAAGGCGTGGCGCGCATTGCCGATCGAATCGAAGCACACAGGTTTGACGCCCGCCCCATGCTCGAGGGCGCGAGGGTGGCCATCTTCGGCGTCAACGACGGCCGCAGATCCGGCGACAACGAAGGCTGTGCCGCAGCCCCCGACGCCATCCGAGAGTGGTTCTACCAACTCGTGCCTCACAGCGCCTGGAAGCCCACGGTCGATTTGGGCAACATCCGGGCAGGGGCTGACGAGGCAGACACCTACGCAGCTGTGCACTCTGTCGTGGCCGAGTTGGTCCAAATGGGCATCGTCCCCATCGTTCTGGGTGGCGGGCACGACTTGACCATCCCACTGTACCGCGCCCTGGAATCCGTTGGACGTCCGATGAACGTGGTCACGGTCGACCCTCGTCTCGACTTCGGCGGCGACCCTGAGGTGGTCAGTTCGCGCAACTTCATGAACGAGGTGGTGATGCACGAACCCAATTACCTGTTTGACTACAGCAATCTGGGGCACCAGGGGTACCTGACGGACCCCGATACGTTGGAGCTTCTTGAGCGCTTGCAATTCGAGGCCACCCGCCTTGGAAGCATGCTTCATCACATGCCGTCGGTGGAACCCACGGTTCGGAACGCCGACCTCGTTACGATTGACATGGCCTCGGTGCGCGCAAGCGACCACCCTGCCTCAAGTCACGCAGGGCCCAACGGAATGACCGCGGAACACCTCTGCCAACTGGCCCGTTACGTCGGAATGAGTGACAGGTTGTTCGCCCTTGGGTTCTTCGAGCACAACCCCGATTTGGACGATCGCGGTCGCGGCGCCCAGTTGGTGGCGCAAGGGGTTTGGCATGCCCTGGACGGCATGTTCAACCAGAAAGGCGACCATCCCAAATCCTCCACGGAGGACTACTTGCGCTACGTCGTGGACCTTCCAGGGGAAGCCCACGAAATCGTCTTTTTCAAGAGCCCCAAAAGCGACAGGTGGTGGATGGACGTACCCGTGCCATCGACTGGTAAAAATCGCGTTCCAGGGAGTCTACTCACTCCATGTTCTTACGAGGAATACGTCGAAGCGTCCAACGGCAACCTCCCCGATCGGTGGTGGCGAACCTACCAAAAACTCGCATGACGAGAGCCAGAACATCGTCCTTGAGGCAACCCCAAGACCCTTCCAAGACGCATGTGCATTGGGAAAATCCTTATATTAGCGAACTTCTGCACGACTGTGTAGTGGTGCAACCTGCTGAAAATCAAAGGAATAACATGATTCGCAACCTTGCAGTCGTCATGGGTTTCGCCCTGCTCTTCACCGTGCAGGCCTCGGCCCAACAGGATCCGCAGTTGACCCAATGGTTCAACGACCCCGCCGCCTTCAACATCGGCGCGGCCGGAGAAACCGACTTGACCCACGTCAACGCCTGGTACCGCAACCAGTGGATGGGCGTCAACGGCGCACCCGTGACCACCATGTTGAACCTTCACACCAAGGTCGACTTCGTGCCTGGGGCGCTTGGCGTTCAGCTGTACCAAGATGAAATCGGCCAGGAAAGCAACACCATGGTCAAGTTGGGCTACGCATACCACCTGTCTCCACTGAGCAACGGCGCCCATGTCGGCATAGGGCTGAACGTCTCCCTGTTCAGCAAGAGCTTCGACGCCAACTGGATTGCAGTGGACGGAGTGGCCAACGACCCCGCGATCCCCGACGGTGGGGCTTCCGGCACCTCGACCGACGTCGACTTCGGCATTTTCATGCGCAAGGGCAAAGAATACTACGCAGGCATTTCCGCCACGCACTTGGCCGAGGTGCAGATGTCCTCGTTGAGCATTGTGCCCACACGTCATTTCTACGTCATGGGAGGGTACAACTACCCCTTGAGTGGGGACGACTTGGTGCTGCGTTCGAACGTGTTGGCCAAGACCGACCTGAACGCCACGGCGATTGACCTCAACGTCAACGTGCTTTACAATGACTTTGTGTGGGGTGGCTTAAGCTACCGGCACGGCGACGCCATCGCCCCCATGGCTGGCATCCAACACAGCGTGTCCAAGAAAGAGGGCATCACCGAGAGCACCCAGGTGTTCAAGTTGGGCTACTCCTTCGACGCAACCACGAGCGAACTCCGCACGTACAGCACAGGGTCCCACGAATTGTTCTTGTCGTACTGCTTCAAGTTCATCACGACCCCTGTCATCAACAAATACGCCAACCCACGCTTCTTGTAAGGACACACGAAACCATGTCCTTAAAGCGTTGTTGTCTTCCTAACATCTGCAAGAAATACAATCCATGAAAAAGCTCCTGATGATCCTGTTGGCACCCGTCATGTTGTCGGCGTGCTACATGGGGCCCCAGGGCGAATTGGTCGGCGTTCAAAAGCGCCAATACTGGGACCAATCGAACCCCTATGGGATGAATTACATCCACTTCGGCTCCTACACCATGGGGCCGAGTGACCAAGATGTCCCGTTCGCCTTGAACACGCGGTCCAAAACGGTGACCATTCCTCCGTTCTACATGGACGTGCACGAAATCTCCAACAACGAATACCGACAGTTCGTCCACTACGTGCGCGACTCGCTGTTTCTACAGACGTTGGCAGACAACGACGACGACCGCTACTTCGTGGCTGAGAACGCCAAAGGCCAAGAACTCGACCGCTTTATCGACAAGGGCTTCTTGCTCAACTGGGAAGAACCCATCGATTGGGAAGACGAGGATGTGTTCGACTTGTTGTACGACGAGTTCTACCTCCAAGGGTCCGACCAGTTCTACAACCGCCGTGAGCTGGACACGCGGAAGCTCAACTACCGTTACTACTGGGTGAACTTGGATGCCGCTGCCCAAAAGAGCGGCCGCGACGAGGAATACGGCCAGGTGAACGAACTCAATCAACTTCACTCCACCCGCCGCCACAGCGACCGTGCGCAATTTGTCGTAGAAGAGATGATCAACATCTTCCCTGACACTTTGGTGTGGATTCACGACGCAACTTATGCCTACAACGAACCCTACGCGGAGATGTACTTCTGGCACCCTGCCTTTGACGACTATCCTGTGGTTGGGGTGACTTGGGGCCAGGCCAAGGCCTTCAACGCGTGGAGGACCCAGATCATGAACGAGTGGAAGCAGAAGAACAACGAGACTTTCGTGCAGCGCTTCCGCTTGCCCTCTGAGGCCGAGTGGGAATACGCAGCCCGTGGAGGTCGCAACCTCGCGCCTTTCCCTTGGGGTGGCCCGTACGCTCGGAACCCTCAGGGATGTGTGTTGGCCAACTTCAAGCCCATGCGCGGGGACTACGTGGAAGACGCCAACGCCTACACAGCGCCCGTGGAGTCATACAGCCCCAACGACTACGGCTTGTACAACATGAGTGGCAACGTGGCGGAATGGACCAACACCGCCTTCGACGAGACGGTGTACGACTTCTCTTGGGATTTGGCGCCAGAATACGTGTACCATGCCAAGGTGGACGACCCTCCTGCCCTCAAGCGGAAGGTGATTCGCGGCGGCTCTTGGAAAGACATTGGCTACTACTGCCAGACGGGCACGCGTGCTTTTGAGTACAGCGACACTGCGAAGGCCTACATCGGCTTCCGCTCCGTCATGTCTTACCTCGGACGCGGAAAATCAGGCTTGCCTGAAGAATGGAATTGACCTCATGTGCGTCCTGAAACCGCGCACTTCACAACAAACACAACCTGCACAGCGTTAAGCTGACATTGAAACCAACCCAAAAACCGCAACCATGAAACCAGGAAGCAAGCAGTGGAAAAACTTTATGGCCAAGCTCTACGGATGGGGCGCCGCCATTGTGATCATCGGAGCCCTCTTTAAAATCCAACACTGGGAAGGCGCTTCCCTCATGTTGATTTTGGGCTTGGGCACAGAAGCCTTCATCTTCTTCATGTCAGCGTTTGAAAAGCCGCACGAAGAACCCGATTGGTCGTTGGTTTACCCTCAGCTCGCCACTGGCGAAGGGGCTGAAAAGACCCCCACCCAACAATTGGACGACATGTTGGCCGACGCCAACATCGACGCCACCATGATTGAAAAATTAGGCGTCGGCATGCGCCACTTGGGTGAGCAAGCCAGCAAAATGGGTGAAGTGGCCGACGCTTCCGTGGCCACCAAAGATTACAGCGACGCGTTGGTGAAAGCCTCCAACCGCGTGGACGCGTTGAGCAGCACCTACGAAGAGGTGAGCGAGGGCTTGACTGGTTTGGTGAGCGCCAGCGCAGAAGGTGCCTCTGCAGGAGACGGTTTGGCCAAGATGAACGAGAACTTGAACTCGCTCAACAGCATGTACGAAGGTCAGCTCGCCCAACTCGAGAAGAACAAAGAATTGTTCGAAGGCATGGGCGACCTTGTTCAGAATCTCAACGACTCCATCGAAGACACCAAGGTGTACAAGGAGAACATTTCAGAGTTGGCCAAGAACTTGGCTTCTCTCAACACCGTCTACGGCAACATGCTGAACGCCATGGGTGGCGGACGCAGCTAAGACCTGAAGCATGGCCGGAGGAAAAGAAACACCGCGTCAAAAGATGATCGGGATGATGTACCTCGTCCTGACCGCACTTTTGGCCCTCAACATCTCCAAAGAAGTCTTGAACGGCTTCGTGAAAGTGGAGAACAGCTTGCAAAACACGCAGAACACCCTGAAAGGGAAGGTCTCGGAAACGTTGACCACCCTAGAGGTGAAGTATGCGCAGAACAAAGAGAAGGTCGGTCCTTTCATGGACAAGGCCCGCGAAGTCCGAGAGCAAAGCGACGAGCTCGTCAACTACATCACCCAAATGAAGGGCCGCTGCATGGCGACTTCAGAGGGCAAATACGACGACGGTTTGGCCAACGACTTTGCGGACTTCATCGGCAAGGACGCCAGCGGAATGGACACCACCATCAGCTTGGCCGCCATCGAAAAGAAAGACGAGTACCAGGAATTGACAGCCTTCATGGTGGGATCTGAGCCCCAGAACCCCAAGTTTGACCCGAACGACCCCTGGAGCGCTGCCGCCCTGAAGAAGAACTTGGAAGCGTACCGCGACTACCTCATGGAGACCCGTCTCACCGATTCTCAAGGCAACACACGTGAGTTGCCTGAATACATCAAGGTCCAACTCGACGAGCGATTCACGTTTGAAGACGAGATGGAAGACGGCAAGGAAGTGCTGTGGGAAGCGGCAAACTTCTTCGACGTGCCCTTGGCGGCGGTCATGCCCCTCATGTCCAAAATGATCATCGACGTGCAAGACGCGCAAGAGGACGTCTTATCATGGTTGTTGGGCGGAATTGAAGCGAAGAGCTACAAGTTCACCAACCTCATGCCCCTTGTGGTGCCCGAGTCCAACTACATTCTTCGTGGCGACTCCATCCGCGCGGACGTGCTGCTCGCCGCCTACGACGCCACCAACGCCCCCGACATCTATGTCGACAGCAAGAAATGGGACGGACGTGACAGCAGCCTGCTCGCTTACGAAGGATTGGAAACGTTGAGCATCGGATCCGACGGCATGGGCAAGCTCCGCATCCCCACCAAGGGCATGCAACTCGGTGACATGTCCTTCAAAGGACTCATCAGGTACCAAGGTCCCGACGGGAACATCGAGCCCTACGCCTTCATGACCCCAAACATCACCGTGGCCGAGCCAGCCCTTGTGGTCTCCCCCACCAAGATGAACGTGTTCTACCGCGGGGTGCCCAACCCCGTGGAGGTGTCTGTGCCTGGTGTGCCTCAAGACAAAATCGACGTGCGCATCGACGGAGGACATTCCATCAAGCGTCAATCCGACGGAACCTACGTGGTGGAGCCCAACAAGAGCAGCTCAGTGCGCGAAGCCAACATCAGGGTGTCGGCTGAATTGCCCGACGGCAGCAAAAAGACGTTGCCCGCCAAGAAGTTCCGTGTAAAGCGCATTCCAGATCCTGTGGCATTTTGGACCGGCAAGAAGCCCACGGACAAAGGCATCACCAAAGCTGAGATCTTGTCGTTCGCCCCTGTGGCAGCGCGCATGGAAGGCTTTGACTTCGACGTTCAAGTGCGGGTGAAGAGTTTCACCATGCGCATCTCGAAAGACGGGTCGTTCTCAGACCTCCCGTCTCCCAACAACCGCATGACCCCTGACATGCAAGAAGCGCTGAAGCGCGTGCGCCGGGGCAACATCCTCTACTTGGAAGACATTTTGGTGTCCATGCCTGACGGGACAGAACGCGATCTGCCCCCGATGAAACTTAAGGTCACCGGATAACCTGATCAACATGAAGCAATTCCTGTCCATCTGCACCCTGACGGTGATGTTCCTCGGAGCGTTCACCCAAATTGCCTTGGCCCAATCGCCCAACGTCCTCGACGGGGCATACGTCAAGGAGACCAATTTGACCAAACGGGTGGTTCCTTACCCACACCTGCGTGAGGCCGACGTCATGTACAAGCGCCGCATTTGGCAGGAGATTGACCTTCGTCAGAAGTTCAACCACACCTTCTACTTCCCCCTCGACCCCATTCAGGATCGCAAAAACTTGTTTGACGTCATCCGAGAAGCCTTGCTGGTGGAAGGCTCGCTTGTGGCATACAGCGCTGGCCCGTTGGGTGAAGACGACGAATTCACGTTCCCGTTGTCTGCCGACAGCATTCGCACGATCCTGAATCCCGTCACGCTGGTCAAGCAATACGACGATTTCGGGGAGGTCATCGGCACCGTGCAACAGAGCAACGAGCTTTCTTCGGACAAGATCACGCGCTACCGCATCAAGGAAGATTGGATCTGGGACCGCCAACGCAGCGAGCGCTACGTGCGCATCCTCGGCATCGCCCCCATGATGGAGGACTTCGACGTCGATGGGAACAGCGTGGGATTCCGCCCCCTCTTTTGGTTGTACTACCCAGAGTGCCGCTACGTCTTCGCGAACAGTGAGGTTTACAACATGTTCAACGACGCCCAACGCCGCACTTTCGAAGACTTGTTCCAAAAGCGCTACTTCTCGAGCTACATCGTGAAGGAAGACAACGCCTTCAACCGTCAGATTGTCTCCTACGCACGTGGCCTGGACGCCTTGGCTGAATCCGAGCGCATTCAGCAAGAGTTGTTCAACATCGAGCACGACATCTGGAATTACTGATTGGAATTTTCCCAAGGAAAGAGGGCATCACGCAAGTGGTGCCCTTTTTTGTTTCTGGCCTCCTGAGGTCGAACTTGCGTGCCCATGTTGCACTTGCTGTCGGTCGGGGTTCACTTTGGAGAACGCACGTTGTTTGAGGGGTTGGATTTGGCCATCGGAAACAAGGACCGCATCGGCCTTGTCGGACGAAACGGCGCAGGAAAGTCCACCCTCTTGAAGGTCATCGCCGGACACCAAAAGGCATCGACCGGGTCTGTGAGTGCACCCAAAGACTACCGCATCGGCTACCTCCCCCAGGAAATGGAACACGACGAGGACGCCACCGTCTTGGAAGTGGCCATGAAGGCCTTTGAAGAGATGCAGCTTCTGGAAAAGCGACTGGAAACCTTGACCCGGGAAGTGGCGGAGCGCACGGACTACGAAAGCGACAGCTACGCCAACCTGATTCAAGAGCTGAGCGACGCCAACGAACGCCTCGACGCGATTGGTGCATCCAGCACCGAGGAGCAGGCCCACCGCATTCTGCAAGGCTTGGGATTCAAGGTGGAAGACGTGGGACGCATGATGTATGAATTCAGCGGCGGATGGAAAATGCGCGTCGAACTGGCCAAGCTCCTCCTCATGCAGCCGGACTTGTTGCTGCTTGACGAACCGACCAACCACCTGGACATCGAAAGCATCCAGTGGCTGGAAACCTTCCTCATTCACCATCCTGGGGCCATACTGCTCATTTCGCACGACCGCGTGTTCCTGGACACGCTCACGAAGCGCACCGTGGAAATCGGGGGCGTCAAGCTCTACGACTTCAAGGGGCCCTATTCCAGGTACCAGGTGTGGCGTGAGGAAGAGCGCAGCCGGCAAGAACAAGCGGCGAAGAACCAACAGAAGTACATCCAGGACACCGAGCAGCTCATCAACAAATTCAGGGCCAAGAAGAACAAGGCGGCTTTTGCGCAGAGTTTGATCAAGAAGCTCGACAAGTTGGAACGCGTGGAAGTGGACGCCGCGGAAAACGCCCAAATTCGATTTCGCTTTCCCCCTGCACCACGCTCCGGCAAAGTCATCTTCGAGGCAGAAACGCTGAAAAAGTGCTTTGGCGAATTGACGGTGTTTGAAGGGCTGGACTTCATCATGGCCCGTCAAGAGAAAGTGGCCTTGGTCGGCAAAAACGGCGCAGGGAAAACCACCCTCACCCGCATGCTCCTGCAGCAAGAGTCCTGCACGGCCGGCACCTTGAATGTGGGTCACAACGTGGACATCGGATACTACGCCCAGAACCAAACCGACGAGTTGGACGGCAACATGACGGTCCTGGAAACCCTGGAAGATGTCGCAGTTGGAGACGTCCGAAAGCAACTTCGCGGCCTGTTGGGCTCCTTCTTGTTCACAGGCGAAGACGTCGACAAGAAGGTGAAGGTGTTGTCTGGCGGAGAGAAAGCCCGGCTTGCTTTGTGCAAACTCCTCCTCCACCCCTACAACGTTTTGGTGCTGGACGAACCGACGAACCACCTGGACCTGAAAAGCAAGGCCGTGTTGAAAGAGGCCCTTCAGTCGTTTGACGGCTCGCTGGTGGTGGTGTCGCACGACCGCGACTTCTTAAGCGACATGACCCAGTTGGTCTACGAAGTGACCCCCACTGGACTGAAGCAGTACATCGGCGACATCAAGCAATTCTTGCACGAAAAGCACGCGGCCAGCATTTCGGCGTACGAAGCCAACAAGGCGGTCAAAGTCTCTTCCAAGAAAGCCGGGCAAGACACCCAAGCCACCAAAGCCTCTCCCGCTTCAGGTGGAGACGACTACAAAGCCCGCAAAGCACGAGACAAGGCACTTCGCAAGGCCAAAAACGCCGTGGAGCGCCACGAGAAAAAAGTCGCTGAACTCGAGGCCAAGCTGGAAGAAAGCAACGCCGCCATGGCCGCAGTGGATCCCAGCGATCGCGCCAAAGTCACGGAGTTGGCCTACGCCTTCGAAGCGCTCCAAACCGAGATGCAAGAGACCATCAACTTGTGGGAAAAGGCGGTGGAAGAACACGACAGGCTTCAGACGGAAGCCGCGTCGATGTAGGTCTTCCATTTCGCGAGGACCTTCTGCATGTCCTCGGGCAATTCAGACTGAAAGTCCATGCGCTCGCCTGTGCCCGGGTGGGTGAAACCCAACGTCTTGGCGTGCAGGGCTTGTCTGGGCAAGGCTTCAAACATGTTGCGCAAGAAGGCGTTGTACTTGCCCCCGGGCGCGCCCTTGACAGCCACGTTGCCGCCGTACACGGGGTCGCCAAACAAGGGATGTCCGATGTGCTGCATGTGCACCCGGATTTGGTGGGTCCGTCCCGTCTCCAATTTGCACTCCACCAACGTCACGGGCCCCAGGCGCTCCAGCACCCGGTAGTGCGTGACGGCGTGCTTGCCTTCTCGGCCATCCACGAACACCTGCTGCACCCGCCGGTCCCGCAGGCTGCGGCCCACGTGTCCAGTCACGGTGCCACCCTCGGCCACGTCGCCCCAGACCAGCGCCCAATAGCGACGGTTGACCGTGCGTTCAAAGAACTGCTCGCTCAAATCGGTCAAGGCGCGCTCGGTCTTGCCGAGGACCATCAACCCCGTGGTGTCTTTGTCCAGCCTGTGGACCAACCCCGGCCTCGGCTCCGGACTGCCTGGCAAACTTGGCAAGCTCTGGAAGTGGTGCAACACGCCGTTCACCAGCGTGCCTGAATAGTTGCCGTGTCCAGGGTGGACGACCAAATTCATGGGCTTGTTGATCACGAGCACGTGGTCGTCCTCGTGGATCACGTCCAAGTCCATCGGTTCGGGCAGCAACTCAAACTCGTACACCGGCTGAGGAAGCTCCACCGTGACGACGTCCTCGGGTTTGACCTTGTGGTTGCTCTTGACGGGTTCCCCGTTCACACGAACGTATCCCGACTTGGCGGCCGTTTGAAGCTTGTTCCGGGACAGGTGGGCCACCCGGTTGATGATGAACTTGTCCACACGAAGGGGCGTTTGCCCCGGGTCTGCCACCAAACGATGGTGCTCAAACAACTCCTCGCCCTGCCCGTCGTCGTGGGCGTCCTCCCCCGCTTCACTCATGGCTTGGAGATCCAACGTTGGGTGTGCACTCCTCCGTGCTTGTCGACCCCGCGCAACACAAACACCCCGGCGTGAGGGGCTTGCCACACGTGCCGTCCTTCGACCAACGTGCCCAGTACGTCCACCAATCGGCCCGACATGTCCCACACCGAGACGCTCATCGGTTGCATGAGGTTCAGCGTCATTTGGTCCCGCCCAGGGTTGGGGTTCACGTGAATGGATGGCCGGCGCTCCACCGGGAGCTCCACGACGTCAGTGACAATCTCCTTCCCGGCACGCAACACCGGACGAATCATCAACGACCCTTGGATGGCCGACTGCTGCCAAGGCGAGGTCGGAAACTTGTACCAGAGGTGGTCGGCGTTGGTGTCGGTGTTCTTGTCAAGCCCCACATGGATGCGCTCCTCGCCTTGCTGCACAAAGCCCACAAACACGGGACCATCCACGGCGATGGGCGCGTTGAACGGGTAGTACACGAACCCATCGTTTGAGCCCGTGAAATAATTCGGCTCGTGCACCAGGAATTGCGCCTGCAACGCCTCGCCAGGTTGTCCAGGCACATCTGGATCCTCCCCGCGGACTTTCAAGGTGAAGGTCTCCCCCACCGCATCGTCAAAGAACGGCGTGAAGTGCATCCACACACCGTCTAGCGTATCGGGCTGCTGGATGTCAAACCGCACCACCAGCTCGCCGCCTTGGCCCTCCAAGGCGTACGCTTTTTCAGCCGTGCCGTCGTCGTAAGCGTAGTAGTCTCGAAACGTTTGAATGTGCACCAAGCTGTCGTTGTCCGGAACGCCCGTTTGGTTGGTGAGGTTGGCCGCCCCCACTTCATCTTCCCAAAGGCTCACGTGGAACACGGCAAACGAATCGCTCAACGCCGGGTTGAACAGGTCTGTGAAGATTTGAAGGTCGTCGACGTAGTCGGTTTCGAACAGGCCTTGAACGCTGTTGTTGACCACCGCCCCTGCGGTCGGTGCGTATGAGTTGACGTTGCCCAGCACGTCCACACGCTGGACCTTGAGCCCAATGTCCTCTTGGCTGTTGCTCGTTGTGCCAAAACTGCGGTGGAGCGTGGGGACCGACGTTGCGGTGTACGCCGCGGGATCCACCTCGAAGTGCGGCCAAGGCATGGCGGTCCATGGGTAGGTCAAGAAACTTGCGGGTGGGGTCACAAAGGCCACCTCCTCAAATTCAGGTGCGGTGGTCATGGCGTCCTCGTCGACGCGCACGTAATCGAGGTGCCACGTGTCGACGTTGCCCTCCAAGGATCCGTAACTCCGGAAGCGAAATTGAAAGTCGTTGTGGAAGAACTCCGGAGCGTCGATGTGGATGACCGCCGGGTGGAACAAGGTGTCGTCGTCGATGCCTTCCGTGGACCACACCCACCGCCATGGGTCTCCTTCCGCCACGCTCGCCCTGAACTCCACCACAAGGGAATCCTCACCGGCATCTGCGCCGTTGGCGATGCCTCCGCTTTGGAACCAAAACGACAACGCCACGCTGTCTGCAGACGTGTAGCCCTCGCCCAACAACAAGCGGCGCGAAGTCAACGTGTCGGCGTACCCGATGGGGTTGACGGGCGTCAATGCATAAGGGTCGCCTGACGAATTCAAACCATCGAGCGTGGCGCACCCCACCGTGGGTGGCTGAAAGGCCAACGTCGTGGTTCGGCGCACGGGGCTGGGTTCCCAGCGCTTGAGGTTGACAGGGCCTTCTTCGTGGGCCATGCTTGGCCATGCAAAGTCGTCCACAAAGGGCAGCGCCATCGGAAACAACATGTCCCCGCGCGCGTCGAGCGCGGCCCGGGACGGGGCGTCGACGTGAACGTGACACAAATCAGCCTCCACTTCGTCGTGCTGGGCGAATGCCGCGCCGGCCCACCCACACACCATCCCCAGGCAGAGCAACAGTTTCTTCATGCCTTTGGAGAACGCAAGCGGGTGGAAAATCGTGTGCATGGAAGTCATCGAAGGTCAAAATACAAATCGACCGCGGTGCCTTCCGCCACGTAGGGAGTTTCTGAAGGCACAATGTCTTGGCTGGCCACCACAGCGTTGGCTGAATCTTGGGCGGTCAGCACGTCGGGCGCGTAGCCCACGTGCCCCAAAGCGAGCTTCCGCCGGGCCAGCACCGAAGCGGCATCTTGCAGGGACAGTCCCGAGAGCCAAGGCACGCGGGCCTCGTCCGAGCCGATCACACCTGCCACGAGAACCAGGTCAGAGCCCTTGGGCAAGCGCGTTTCGGAATTGAGCAACTTGCCCTTGTGCTCGAGGCGAATGACTTTGCCCACCAGCAGCTGGTTGGGCTCCTCCTCCACAGAAATTCGGAATCCTCGGGTGGTCAAGATGCGCTCCACGAGTTTGGCATCCTGTCCCTCTTGGTAAGACACCGCCTCGTCCGGCGGGGTGATGCGGTGGGTGGTCAACAGGATGTTGCGTCCCACCTTGACCGCACTGCCCGCGGGAGGGTGTTGTTCCACCACCGCACCAGGGGTGCCTGTGGGGAGGTAAATGCTGTCCTGCCACACCCCCTCCAACCCGAGGGTAGCCAGGGTGTCGAAGGCGTCCATCCGCGCCATCCCAGAAAGGTCAGGGACCTCCCGTTGTGCAGAAGGTTTGCTGTACAAACGCAACAAAAAGAACGTGCCGACCAAGACGACAACCCAGGCGAGGGCGACCCCGCCGGCGTGTTTGGCCAGCTCCTTCCACATCAGTCCTCGGTCAAGATTTCCTCCAAGGCGTTGTCGAAGTAGGCCCTCAGCTCTTCGCAGAACCCGAAGTGCTTGTCGTCCACCACCAACTTGCCCTTGGTCACGTGGCCCAACAACGTGGGTTTGATGCCGTGCGCTTCACACACGTCGAAAAAGTCGTCTTGGTCAGATTCCTTGAGGGACACCAAGGCGCGGCCCTGTCCCTCTCCAAAGAGGAAGGCGTCCAAACGAACTTCGTCGTCCGTGACAATGTCAAACCCAAGTCCCCGTGGCATGGCCATTTCCAACAACGTCACAAACAAGCCGCCGTCGGCCACGTCATGGGACGCCACCGCCAAATTCTTTTGGGCGACGTCCCGAAGGCACGCGTGGAGGTGTCCTTCGTGCTCAAGGTCGAAGTGAGGCGCCGGAGAGCGCTCAATGCCCACCACATTCGCCAAGTACTCAGATGCGTTGATGCAGTCCGTGCTTGGGCCCAATTGGAAGATGAGCTCGCCTTTCTCTTTGAAGTCCAAACCGGTGTGGTGCGCCCGGTCTTCCATGACCCCCACCATGCCAATGGTCGGTGTTGGGAACACCGCTTGGGCGGTGCCGTCGGGGTTGGCCGTCTGGTTGTAGAAACTCACGTTTCCGCCCGTCACAGGCGTGTTGAAATGGCGGCAGGCCCGGCCCATACCCTGGATGGCGCCGACAAATTGCCAGTACACCTCAGGGTTGTAGGGGTTGCCAAAGTTCAAGCAGTTCGTGATGGCAGACGGCACAGCGCCTGTGCAGCTGATGTTGCGGGCGGCTTCCGCCACGGCAATCGCGGTTCCCACCTCGGGGTCCGCCTCCACGTAGCGGGCGTTGCAATCGACCGTCAAGGCCAACGCCTTGTCCGTGCCCCGCACCGACACCACGCCGGCGTCGGACGGCCGGTTGGTCGTGCGGTTGATGGTTCCCACCATGCTGTCGTATTGCTCCCACACCCAACGCTTCGACGCGATGTTGGGAAGGCAAATCATCTTGTGGGCGATGTCCATGCACTCGTCAAGTGAGGGCACCGGCACGCCGGACGCATCGAAGGCCTGGGCCTCGGCGTACCAAGCTGGCTCGCTGTATTCCCGCTCGTACACGGGCGCCCCGCCACCCAACACGAGGGTGCTGCCTGGGACGTCGCCCACAAGCTCGCCGTTCATGAAGTAGCGAATGCGGTCGCCCTCAGTGACCTCGCCGATGTGCTCGGCGTGCAAATCCCACTTCTCAAAAATGGCCTTGACTTCGTCCTCTTGTCCTTGGTGAACCACCACGAGCATGCGCTCTTGGGATTCGCTCAGCAAAATCTCGAACGGCTCCATGTCTTGCTGACGGAGCGGCACACGGTCGAGGTGGATGTCCATGCCCACTTCCCCAGCTGCACTCATCTCAGAGGTGGAGCAGGTGATGCCCGCGGCACCCATGTCCTGCATGCCCACGACCGCGGTGGTCTTGGACAATTCCAGGGTGGCTTCGAGGAGCAACTTTTCTTGGAACGGATCGCCCACCTGCACAGAAGGCAAGTCGTCGGCGCTTTCCTCCGTGATGTCCTTGGACGCAAACGACGCGCCTTGAATGCCATCCTTGCCGGTCGCCGACCCCACGATGTACACTGGGTTGCCAGGGCCCGCAGCTGTGGCGGAAATGATCTTGTCGGCCTCCAAAATGCCCACCGACATCGCGTTGACGAGGGGGTTCACTTGGTAACTCTTGTCGAAGAACACCTCGCCGCCCACGATGGGCACCCCGAAGCTGTTGCCGTAGTCGCCAATGCCCTTGACCACCCCTTCCAGCAACCACTTGGTGCGTGGGTTGCTCAGGTCGCCGAAGCGCAAGCTGTTCAATTGGGCGATGGGACGCGCACCCATGGTGAAGATGTCGCGGTTGATGCCGCCAACCCCCGTCGCTGCGCCTTGGTAGGGCTCGATGGCCGAGGGGTGGTTGTGGCTCTCGATTTTGAACGCGCAACCCAACCCGTCGCCGATGTCCACGATGCCGGCATTCTCTTCGCCTGCCTTCACGAGCATGTGGGGACCTTCCTTGGGGAGGGTCTTCAACCACTTGATCGAGTTCTTGTACGAGCAGTGCTCGCTCCACATCACCGAGTACACGCACATCTCCGTGAAATTGGGCGTGCGGCCGAGGATGGTTTTGATTTGGTCGAACTCTTCAGGGCGCAAGCCCATCTCTTGGGCTTGGTCGAGGGTTGCCGGTGCAATGGATGCCTTCATGGGTCGGTTTGAATCGAGGCCAAAAATACGCCTCTCCTTCGGCCTGCCGCCTCCCACCCCCATGCTTTTCAGGCATCTTTTCCACGTCTTGTCCCCGTATTTTGCAGCATGCGAGTGGTGGTGCAGCGGGCAAGCCAAGCCCAAGTGAATGTGAACGGCGTGCCCAACGGGAGCATCGGGCACGGATTGGTGGTCCTCGTCGGCATCGAAGACGCGGACACCGAGGCGGACGCCGACTGGCTCGCCGCCAAGCTCGTGCGCCTTCGAATCTTCAACGACGACGAGGGTAAAATGAACGCAAGCGTCCTGGACGTGGCCGGCGGCATGCTCGTGGTCAGCCAATTCACCCTGCACGCCAAGACGAAAAAAGGCACCCGGCCGTCGTTCATCCGGGCGGCCCACCCCGAGCACGCCATCCCGCTCTACGAGCGGTTCGTCGCGGCGTGTTCGCGCGAACTCGGCCAAGACGTTGCGACCGGGGAGTTTGGCGCCGACATGCAAGTTGAATTGACCAACGACGGCCCTGTGACCATTTGGATGGACACCCAACACAAAGAATGATGGACCCCTTGACTTTCGCCGACCCGCAAGACAACGACCTCACCCTCCGCGAGGCCCAAAACGAGGTGCACCGCTGGATCCAAACCATCGGGGTGCGCTACTTCAACGAACTCACCAACTTGGCCATCCTCACCGAAGAGGTGGGCGAGTTGGCCCGCATCCTCTCCCGCCGCTACGGCGAACAAAGCGAGAAGCCGAGCGACGCAGGCCGGGACCTCGGTGACGAAATGGCCGACGTCCTCTGGGTGCTCTTGGCGTTGGCCAACCAGACCGGCGTCGACCTGACCGCGGCGTTGGAGACCAACGTGGCCAAAAAGACCCAACGCGACCAAGACCGCCACAAGAACAACCCCAAGCTTCAACCATGATGCCCATCCACCCCACCCTTCGCATCGCGTGCGCCCTGCTTCTGCTGACAGGGGGGCTTGACGCCCAAGCCCAGTCTTGGGGAGCCTCTTCCACCCAAGAACGGGAGGCCGTTCAAGTGGACCGTGACGCCATGATGGCGCAGTCTTGGACAAGCGGCTTGGAGCTCCACAACATCGGCCCAGCGGTCATGGGCGGCCGGGTCGTGGACTTGTCTGTGGTGGGCGACACCACCTATGTGGCTTACGCCACAGGCGGGCTTTGGAAGACGACCAACCACGGGACCACTTTCGAGCCGTTGCTCGAAGCCACCACCATGCTTGGCGCGGTGGATGCGCACCCTTCCGGACGTATCTTGGTCGGCTCAGGCGAGGCGAATTCCTCACGAAGCTCGTACGCCGGAGACGGCGTCTACCTGAGCGACGACGGGGGCCGCACGTGGGCCCATGCCGGACTCACAGGGACGCATCACATTGGGCGCGTGTGCATCGACCCCAACCGCCGTGACCGCATGTGGGTCGCGGCTTTGGGAGAGCTGTACTCGGAAAACCAAGGAGGCGGCGTTTACCGAACGGAAGATGGCGGCGACACTTGGACGCGCGTCTTGACCGTGCAAGGGAACGCCAAATCGGTAGTGGGTGCGGTGGACCTCGTGGTCGACCCGCGCAACCCTGACCACCTCTACGCCTCCACCTGGGACCGCACCCGACGGGCCCATGAATTCACGGAGGCTGGGGCGGGGTCTGGCATTTGGGGATCTGAGGACGGCGGCGACACCTGGACCCGCATTTCACAGCTCGACGGTTTTCCTGAAGGACCCGACGCCGGCCGAATCGGCCTCGCCCACCATGCGGCATCCAACACCTTGTACGCCCTCATCGACAACCAAGCCGCCCGGCCCCAAGACGAGGCTGCTGCCGAGGAGAGTGGATTGACCCCCGCGTCGTTTTTGGACATGTCGGCCGAGGCCTTCTTGGCCTTGGACAACGATACCCTGCAGACTTACTTGGACGAGAACGGGTTCCAATCCGCCGACAGCGCGGCGGCCATCAAGGCCCGTGTCGAGCGGACCGAGCTCTCGCCTCGGGCCCTCCATGATTACCTCGCTGATGGGAATGCGGCGTTGTTTGACACAGAAATTGTCGGCCCTGAGTTGTATGCCTTCCAACACGGCGCGTGGCGACGCACCCATGAAGGTTGGCTGGACGACGTGTGGTACACTTACGGCTATTATTTCGGCACAGTGAGCGTCGACCCTTCGGACGTCAACACCGTGTACATCGCGGGGGTACCTCTGCTGAAGTCGACCGACGGAGGCCAAACGTTTGAGCACATCGGCGCCCCGAATGTCCACGTCGACCACCACAAGGTTTGGATCGACCCCGACAACCCGCGGCACGTGCTCAACGGCAACGACGGCGGCATGAATGTGTCGTGGGACGGCGGCGCATCCTGGATCAAGTGCAACAGCCCAAGCGTGGGCCAGTTTTACGCCGTGGAGGTGGACGACGCCGAACCCTATAACGTTTACGGGGGCCTGCAAGACAACGGCACGTGGAAAGGCCCGCACACGCACAAGGAAAACCCCGCCTGGCACCAAACGGGGCAACACCCTTACCGCGGTTTGGGGGGCGGCGACGGCATGCAAATCGAAGTCGACCGCAGGAACGCGGACATCGTGTTCACGGGCTACCAGTTTGGCTGGTACCGCAGAACCAACCTGGCCACAGGGGAATCCACAAGCCTGCACCCCACCCACGCGCTGGGGGAGACCCCTCTCCGGTGGAATTGGCAGACACCCATTTTGCTGAGCCGGCACCAACAAGACATCTTGTACATGGGGTCCAACAAGCTTCACCGTTCCATGGACCAGGGTGAAACCTGGGAAACCCTCAGTGGGGACTTGACCCGTGGCGGACGTGCTGGAAACGTGCCGTTCGGCACCTTGACCACCCTGGCAGAACACCCTGAGCGGTTTGGCCAGCTGGCGGTGGGCAGCGACGACGGCCTCGTGCACGTGTCGATGGACGGGGGGCACGCCTGGAACCAACTGGACATGCCTATCCCCACCTCGCTCGGCAAGGGCGACGGCCGCAAGCACGCCTGGGTCGCGGAAGTGATGTGGTCGCACCACGACGCCGACCTGCTCGTGGTGGCGCTCAACGGCTACCGGCACGATGCGCTGGACGCGTGGGTGTTTGCGACACGCAACGGAGGAAAAACGTGGGAGCGTTGGGGCAAGGACCTGCCCTCGGAACCCGTCAATGCCCTTGTGGAGCTGGAAGACCACCCTGGATGGTGGGTGGTGGGCACCGACGGCGGCGCCTACCTCACCACGAACGCCGGCGCATCGTTCAGTGCGCTGCACCGCGACTTGCCCCGCGTGCCTGTGCATGACCTGGTCGTGCAAGAGCGAGAAAACGACTTGATCGTCGGCACCCACGGGCGAGGCATTTACCGCATGGACCTGTCCAGCCTGGACGACGTGACGTCCACCACCTTGGACACACGTCCCCTGGAGTTCGTGGACGCGAAGGTGGAGGTCGTGCGTCGGGACAATTGGAACACGCGCGGATGGGCGTGGTCCGAACCCGCGAAACCCGAAGCGATGTGCTGGGTTTGGTCTCCGGTGGACGGCACCGCCCAAGTGGGCCTCCGAACCATGCCGGTCTCCGAGGAAAGTGCCGAAGGGGAAGGTGGACTCAGCGCCGACCAAATCCTCGACCAACTGCAAACCCAAGAAGGACGGGTCTACGACCGTGGAGAAGTCCGCTTGGCGCGGGGCATGCAACAGGTGCCCATCTCGCTGTTGGACGGCGACAACCACATTCCTGCGGGCCCGTACCAGGTGACGCTGAAGGTGGACGACCTCGAAGCGCGCATTCGCCTGGAATGCGACACCGAACTCGTCGTGACGGAGGAAGGCGTCAAGCCCTGAACCGAACATCGTCCGGCACCTCGCAGACAGGAATGGGCTCCATCTTGTGCTTGTTGGCAAGGTGGAAACGCCGGTAGGTGGTCAAGACTTCTTGCTGCCGCCAGGGCAACCCGGCTTCCTCCTCCTCTGAATGCCTTTGGGATTCCCACCCCATGGCCCATTCCAACTCTGGGTAGGTGGCGCCCAGCTGGTCTTCGTCGGTGCGGTCGTCGCCCCACAGGCCGTCGGTGGGCGCAGCCTGCTGAATCTCCTCAATCACGCCAAGGTGGGCCGCAAGCGCGAAGACTTCGGTTTTGTTCAAGTCGGCGATGGGCGAAAGGTCCACGCCGCCGTCCCCGTATTTGGTGTAGAAACCCACCCCAAAGTCTTCCACTTTGTTGCCGGTGCCCGCCACCAGGGACTTCGCCCGTTGGGCCAACGCGTAAAGCGTGGTCATGCGCAAGCGCGCACGCGAGTTGGCCATGGCCAATCCGCGGCTTTCGTCGGGGCCGTCAGGCAGGGCCTTGGCAAACGTGTCGTACACCTCTGTGAGAGACACCGTCGACCGCCGCACACGGGGATGCCCAGCGCACAGAGATTCGATGTGCTTCGATGCGCGGGACACCTGATCCGGCGCTTGATGAATCGGCATTTCCACGCACACGGTGGGCGCGCCGGTCATCGCGCACAAGGTGGAGGTGACCGCCGAGTCGATGCCGCCCGAGACCCCCACAACCCAACCTTCCATGCCGGATTGCTCGAGGTAGGCTCTCAACCAAGCCACTATGTGCTCAGCGACCGCTTCAGGATTCATCGCTTGCGTCATGTCCACAAAGGTTCAAAAGACAATGCCCACGCTCAAGGCGAGGTAGCTGTCGTGACCATCCAAGGCCGTGGTGAGCGCTTCTCCGGCCTCGGAAAACCTCGGCACACCAGTGCCGTCCACCTTGACGACATCGAGCCCTTTGTGGGTGTTGAACAAGCTGTTGTTGTAGGTCAACCCCACCATCAACGACGTTGGACCTGCGATCTTCCGCTCCAACCCAACCCCCACGATCAGCGACGCGCGGAACAAGGTGGCGAAGTCGGCCGA
Source organism: uncultured Flavobacteriales bacterium (assembly GCA_965658045.1). Classification (GTDB taxonomy): domain Bacteria; phylum Bacteroidota; class Bacteroidia; order Flavobacteriales_D; family Sanyastnellaceae; genus UBA11663. The sequence goes on from CBFHQO010000079.1 coordinate 51,899, forward strand.
AATGTTGTCCGGGGATGGGATTGCAGGATTGGCCACGGGCGACCACGTGCCGTCCTCCGCGGTGTACCCGACGTAACGGACCTCCTCTGCGGCGCGTCGTGTGTTCAGGCCCAAGCCTGTGCCAAACCGACCGAAGTACGTGGTGTACCCGATTTCCTTGGTGCGGAATTTGAAGGTCAGTGGCAATTCCACATATTGGTTGTTGAAGTCGCGGCTGACCCGGCTCAAGGTTGAATCCGTGGTGGGCTCCCAATATTCGATTTGGCTCCCCGTCCGGAAGACATGCACCCTGGTGCCGAAGGCGTACGTCTCAGAAAACATGATGTCCGCCATGAACTGGTAGCCAAAGTGGGCGCGCCCCCCGTCCGTCGTGTGCTCAAAATCCCGCGAGTTCATCCACGAGACGTTCGGGTCCATGGCGAGCCCCATGCGGAACCCATGCCCTTGTCCCCATGCCGAGGTCAACACCCCAACCCACAAGAGGGCCCACAGGCCAAGTTCTTTGCACATCTTTGTCTGCGTCATCGTTCCCACGGTTTGTCCAAATCTACCAATCCCCTTCAGCCACACATGATTTCCCAACGCATTTTGTTCCACCTGAGTGTGTGTGTTTTGGCGGCCGCGATGTGGGGGTCGTGCGCGTCGGACCCCACCCGGATTCCCACCGAGGGCGTGCGCCTGCCTGCCGACCACCAGGTCGTTGATTGGATGCAAGTGCTTCATGACTTGCCCGAGGACCAAAACCGTGCCAAGGCTTTGGCGCACATGACGGAGGCTAACCCCGAATTTTGGCCCCTGTGGTGCGAAGACATCCTTCAACTCGGGGAAGCCCAAGACACCTCCACGGTGGATGTGCTGCGTCAGTTTTTGAGCGAGATGCGACCCATGCTTGAGGCCATCGACTCCACTTCAGGACAAGAGGACGTCTTGCGTCGGGAAACGGAAGCACTCTTGGATGGCCTGAAAAGGCACAAAGTGCTGTTCCCTGAAGAGCCGACTCCGGACGTCGTCTGGATGCCCTCAGGGTTCAACTTCGCGTTGTACCCCACCCCCACATGCTTGGCCGTCGGACTGGACTGGTTCATGGGGCCGACCCAGCCGCTGCTGCAAGAATTGCCCCCGAGCCAATTCCCCCAGTACCGCCTGAACAGAATGAAGCCCGAATGGATGGCGTCGGACGCCATGAAAGGCTGGTTGCTCGTGACCCAACAGCACCGCATCCCAACTGGGGCCAGGACGGCCGACCTCATGTTATTTTGGGGCCAAATCCTGCACTTGACTTCGCTCTGCATGCCGGACGCCACGCCTGCGCAACTCCTGAATTGGACTGCGGAAGAATGGGCCTGGGCGGAAGCGAACGAGCCGGCCATTTGGGCGCAAGTGCAGCCTCAGGAGCGCATGTTCAACGACAACCCCAGGGAGGTCATGCGCTGGTTCCAAGAGGGTCCGTTCACCCGCGTGGGCGACATCCCCCAGGAGAGCCCAGACAAGCTGGGGGCCTACCTGGGGTGGAAGATGGTGCAGGCCCACACCGCAGCGCAGGGAGACCTTCCCGTGGATGGCTGGTTCACGGCCCGAGACCCGCAACCGTTCTTGCGCACCTACCGGCCCTGAGCGTACTTTCGCGGCATGGCCACATCCCGCATCACCATTGACGTCACCACCGACGAAAACAAAGTCCCCGTCGCGATGAACTGGACCGCCGAGGACGGCGGCATTTCGCAACAAGCGGCCTCGGCCATGGTGTTGTCCATGTGGAACCCCAAAGAGCACGCAGCCATGCGCATGGACCTTTGGACCAAGGACATGAGCGTGGAGGAAATGCGGTCGTTTGTGGTGCAAACCATGATGACGTTGGCCGACACGTACGAGCGCGCCACGTCCGACAAGGATCACGCCACCGCCGTGCGAGGCTTCACCCAAGAATTCGCCAAGCGCATTGGCGTGCTGGAGGGCTGAATTGAATCAAGGCTGATAGAGCCCATTGGTTTGGGTCACAAAACGCAGCACCTCCTCCCGGCCTTCGGACGAATTGCTGCTGGTCACAAACACCGGCGGCATCTTGTGCCACTGTGTCAACATGACCTCTTCGTAGGCGGGCAAGAACGCCGCGCGCTCCGCCTTGTTCAGCTTGTCGACCTTGGTGAACACCAGCACAAACGGCAGCCCAACACTGCCCATCCAAGCCATGAACTCCAAGTCCACTTTTTGGGCGGGGATGCGCGAGTCCACAAGCATCATCACGCACATGAGGTTCGTGCGGCTGTCGAGGTAACGCTTGGTCACCTCCATCCACTTGACCCGGTCCTTCTTGCTGACCTTGGCGTATCCAAACCCAGGAAGGTCCACCAAGTACCATGTGCCGTCGACGTCGAAGTGGTTGATCAGTTGGGTTTTGCCCGGGGTGCTTGACGTTTTGGCCAGACTCGTTCGCCCGACCAACATGTTCAGCAAGGAACTCTTCCCCACGTTGGAACGGCCGATGAACGCGTATTCCGGCCGATCAGGCTTGGGGCATTCTGACGGCTGGGCGCTGCTCTTCACGAACGTCGCCTCCTTGATGTCCCATCCGTGCGCTTCGCCAGACATGCTCAGGAAATGCCTCGCGCCGTGTACCAGTCTGCGAGGATGCCGTTGAAGGTCTCGGGGTGCTCCATCATGGGGGCGTGGCCGCACTCGTCGATCCAGAACAAGTCCGCATCTGGGAACCCGGCCAAGAATTCCTCCGCCACTTCAGGTGGGGTGATGATGTCGTTCTTGCCCCAAATCAAGCACACCGGCACATCCATGCTGGGCAGGTCTTTGGCCATGTTGTGGCGGATGGCCGACTTCGCGATGCTCAAAATGCGGAGCACCTTGTTGCGGTTGTTGACCGCTTCAAAACACTCGTCCACCAACTCGGGGGTCGCGTGCTTGGGGTCGTGGAACGTCACCGCCACCTTGTCCTTGATGTAGCTTTTGTCTTCCCGGCGTGGGAAGCTTGAGCCAAAGGCGTTCTCGTACAGCCCGCTGCTCGCCGTCAGCGTCAAGGACGCCACGCGGTCGAGGTGGTCGCGGGTGTAAATCAACCCGACGTGCCCTCCCAAGCTGTTGCCAAGCAAGTGGACCTTCTCCAGCCCCAGCTCGTCCAAGAAACCGGCGATGTGCTTCGCCATGTTTTTGGCGTTGGTTTCCAACATGGGCAACTCGTAAATGGGCAGCATGGGGGTGATGACCCGGAACTGCTTGCTGAAATGCGCACGCACCTCGGCGAAGTTGCTCAACGCCCCAAACAAGCCGTGAAGCAACACCAGCGGGGTTCCCTCGCCTTCTTCCACGTAGCGGTAGGGCCCGATTTCGAGAATGTTTGAATCCATGGGGACAAAAATGCACCACGCACGCACCCCACCTCCCGTGCCCCGGGCACGCCATCCACGCCGCGTTGTTCACATCGACTGTTGACAACGTGTGAATAGCGCATTTCCTCCACTTTCTCCCACTTTCCAAACCCCCCGCCATTCCTGGGCTTTTTCCAGACCAATGTCCAAACTTTATCCACAAAGTGGGAGAAAGTGTCAATGAGTGGGAGAAAGTGGGAGATTAAGCGTACTTTTGATTGACGGAAACGCCACCATGCTCAACCTGCTCGGAGAACACCCCTGTCGCATCGACGCCAAAGGCCGTTTGATGTTCCCCGCCAAACTGCGCAAGCAGCTTGACGGTGTGATTCATCATGGCCTCGTGGTGAACCGCGACATTTTCGAGGGATGCCTGGTGCTCTACCCCAAGCCTGAGTGGGACAAAGTCAACGACGAGATGGCCCGCTTGAGCCGGTACAACCGCAAGCACCAGCTGTTTCAGCGGAAATTCATGAAGGGCGCCACGCATGTGGATGTCGACGGCGCCGGGCGCATCAACCTGCCCGCCGCCCTGCTGGAATACGCCGGGATTGACCCCAAGAACGCCAAAGAGGTGGTCGTGTCTGGCTTGGGCGAGAAGGTGGAAATCTGGAACCAAGAGGCGTACAAAAAGCAAGTGATCCAGGACGAGGACGACCTCGACTTCGGAGACTTGGCAGAGGACGTGCGCAAAGACCTCGAAGGCAGCGACACAGAATGAACCAGGCCTACCACGTTCCCGTCATGCTGAACGCCTCGCTTGAGGCCCTCAACCTCGGCGGCGGCAACGGGGTACAAGGCGGCTGCTGGATGGACGCCACCTTTGGCGGTGGCGGACACAGCCAAGCCATGCTCGACGCGGCCGGGCCAAATGCGCGCTTGTTTGGGTTCGACCAGGACCCCGATGCGCACGCAAACGCCCTGGACGACCCCCGCTTCACCCTGGTCGCGGCGAACTTCCGATTTGCCCCTCAATTCTTGCGCGCCCATAAAGGCCTGCCCCTGAACGGCCTGCTGGCCGACTTGGGGGTCAGCTCCCACCAGTTCGACACGCCTGAGCGAGGGTTTTCATTGCGCCACGACGGGCCCCTGGACATGCGGATGAACACTGCGTCAGGCGAACCGGCCAGCGCCTGGCTGGCGCGCGTTGAGGTTGGCGAATTGACCCAAGTGCTCCGGCGCTACGGAGAGGTGACCCGACCAGACCGTTTGGCCCGCCGCATTGTGGAGGCCCGCGAGACCCAACCTCTGGCCACAACCCACGACTTGATCCGGGTGCTGTCCCCCACCGCCCCCCACGGCAAGGAGAACAAGCACTACGCCCGCATTTTCCAAGCCATTCGCATCCACCTCAACGACGAGTTGGGTGCCTTGGAAGACTTGCTGACGAACGCCGTGGGCATGCTCGCCCCAGGCGCACGTCTGGCCATCATGAGCTACCACAGCCTGGAAGACCGTTTGGTGAAGCATTTCATGCGGTCCGGCAACTTCGACGACGACGTGAAGCGCGACATGAAAGGGCAGGTGCTTGCCCCCTTCAAACCCCTCGTGCGCAAAGCCATTGTGGCGACCGACGAAGAAATGGAGTCCAACCCCCGCGCCCGAAGCGCACGCCTTCGCGTGGCGGAACGAACCCAATGGATGCCATGAAATTCTTCGATCGATTCCGCCGCACCCCAAAGGAGACGACCAAGGGCAACCGCACCTTGAGCGCCTCCGAATTGCTCGCACGCGAAGCCAAGGCGGAAGCCGAGGCCGCGAAAGCCACGGCCGCGCGCCAACCCACCGGCCCCAACCGCCTTCGCACCTCGGAGGAGTTCAGGGCCGAACAGCGCGAAAAAAAGAAGCAGCGCCAACGCCAAAACCAGATCGGAAGCGTCCTCCGCGAGGTGCTCAGCGGCGAAGTCTTGGCGCGGGAAGCCCTGGTGCGCCAAGTGCCGTTCATGCTCTACCTCTGCTTGCTCACCATCCTGTACCTCGGACTTGGCTACCAGGCAGAACGCATCCTGCGCGAGAAGCAGCGTGTGACCGAGCAACTCGAGGAAGCCGTCGCCGAAGAAAAAACGTTGCGCTCGGACTTCGAATCCCAGCTCCAGCAGAGCCGCCTGGCCACGTCCACCGCCGAGCTCGGCCTGGAACAACCCACCACCCCACCAACCTTGCTGCGTGTCGACGATGAGTAAGATGCCCAACAGCGGACGCATTTGGCTCGTGTTTGTGGGCTTGACCTTCGTGGGGATGGGGGTCTTTGGGCGCATTGTCTACATCCAGACGGTGGAGCACGACAAATGGCAAGCCCGCGGAGAACAATTCTCCACCAGCGTGCGCACCATCGAACCTGCACGAGGCCAAATTCTGGCCGACGACGGAAGCCTTCTCGCCACCAGCGTGCCCGTGTACGATCTGAGGTGGGACTCCAAATGCGAGGGCATGCGCTGGGACGACTACTTCAGCACCGTGGACACCCTGTGCCAGTTGCTGGGCAAGGCCACCGACAAATCCAGCGAAGGCATCCGACGCAAATTCGACAACGCCAGACAACGCGGACACCGCGGCGCCCTCATCGCCCGAAACATCCCATTCACCGCGTACAAAGAGCTGCGCGAACTCCCCTTCGTGAAGTTGGGCCGTTACAAGAGCGGCTTGGTGTTTGAGCGTCGTGAAAACCGCCGTCGCCCCTTCGGCAAGCTCGCCGCACGAACGGTGGGCATCGACCGTGAGCAGCAACGCGTCGGCATCGAGCGCGCTTGGAACGAAGAACTCTCTGGCGTGGAAGGCCAACAACTCTCGCGCAAGGTGGCCGGCAACCAGTGGATGCCCGTCACAGACGACTACCTCGTGGATCCGGTCGAAGGCTTGGACGTGGTCACCACCCTGAACCTGCACCTCCAAGACGTGGCGACCACCGCCCTCGAGCGGCAACTCCGCAAACACGACGCCGCGTGGGGCACCGTCATCGTGTGCGAAGTCCAAACAGGCCACATCCGAGCCATTTCCAACCTCACCCGCCACGAATCCGCCAACGGCACAGTCGAGTACTGGGAGGATTTCAACCACGCCATAGGCACGGCGGTGGAACCCGGCTCCACCTTCAAACTGGCCACCCTTTTGGCCTGCATGGAAGAAGGCATGCTTCCCACAGACTCGGTGGACACGCAAGAAGGCGAAATCCACTTCCACGGCAAGCGCATGCGCGACAGCAACTACAAGGACGGCGGCCACGGGGAGATCGATCTGCTGAAAGTCTTCGAAGTGAGCTCCAACATTGGCTCCGCGCTGGCCGTGAAACAAACGTTCGAAGCCAAGCCTTCCGCGTTCACCCAGCGACTTGAGGGCCTCGGCGTGACCACCAAAACAGGCATCCGCTACGTGGGCGAGGCCAAACCCAAAGTCAAAACAGACCCCAGCGCGCGGGATTGGACGGGCATCACTTTGACCCAAATGGCCATCGGCTACGAGCTGACCCAAACGCCGCTGCAAACCTTGACGCTGTACAACGCGATCGCCAACAACGGGAAGATGATGCGCCCCCAGCTCGTGCAGGCTTTGCAAAGCGGCGGAGAAACGGTGAAGACCTACGAGCCATTCGTCTTGAATCCGCGCATCTGCAGCGCCTCCACGCTCGCCGCGTGCAAACAGATGATGGAAGCTGTGTGCGCAGAGGACGGCGAAGGCACGGCGAAGCGGCAGTTCAAGGGGCGCCCCTACACCGTGGCCGGAAAAACAGGCACGGCCCGAATCGCGACTGGCAACGGATACGCCGAGGGCCGCTACCGCGCGTCCTTCGCGGGATACTTCCCCGCGGACGCGCCCCGCTACTCCTGCGTCGTGGTCATCGCGGACACCAAGAGTGGCCGGTACTACGGCAGCACCATCGCCGCCCCCGTGTTCCGGGACGTGGCCGACCTGATCTACGCCACAGATCCGGCATTCCACACGTTGGAGGATCGGGACTTGGCCGAGGAAAAATCCATGCCTGCAGCGAAGGACGGCGCCCGACATGCGCTAGCCAACATTTACACCACCATCGGCATGACCCACACGGGAGAAACCGCCGCCGATTGGGTGAACGTCACCACCGGAGAACAAACCGCAACCCTGACCGCCCTTGAATTCCCCGAATCAGGCATCCCCGACGTCCGCGGCATGGGCTTGCGCGACGCCCTTTACCTGCTGGAAAACGCAGGATTGCAAGTGAAATACAACGGCATCGGCACCGTCAAATCTCAATCCATCGCCCCGGGCACCCCTTTGCGCCCCGAGGTCACCACCATCCAACTCCGCCTCTCGTGAAATTGCTCTCCGACCTTCTCTACGACGCGCGCATACTCGAGGTGCGAGGCACCACCCACGTGGCGGTGGAACACATCGCCCTGGATTCTCGGAAAGTTCAACCGCTTGGCTTGTTCGTGGCTGTGCCAGGGGCAACCGTGGATGGGCACGATTACATCGACACAGCCATCGCATCTGGCGCCACGTGCGTGGTCTGCGAGCGGATGCCAGAAGACACCCCCGACCACGTCACCGTGGTCCAGGTCAAGTCCAGCGCGGCCGCCCTTGGCCACATCGCCTCCGCCTTCCACGACCACCCCTCCAAGGACATGAAGGTGGTGGCCGTCACGGGCACCAACGGCAAGACCACCACCGTCGGCCTGCTGCACCAGCTCTTCAGGCTCTTGGACCGCAAGGTGGGCATGCTCGGCACGGTGGAAAATCGGATTGTCGACCGCGTCGTGCCCGCGACCCACACCACCCCCGACGCCCTGAGTCTCCAAGCGTTGTTGCGCGAAATGGCCGACGAAGGGTGCACGCACGTGTTCATGGAGGCCAGTTCTCACGCGATTGTGCAGGAACGCATCGCAGGCACCTCCTTCACCGGGGCCGTGTTCACCAACATTTCGCACGACCACCTCGATTACCACGGCGACTTCAACGGGTACATCCAAGCGAAGAAGCAGCTGTTCGATCGGTTGCCTGCCTCGGCGTTTGCCTTGGTGAACGCCGACGACACCCACGCCGAGGACATGGTGGCCGACACGAAAGCCAAGGCTGTGACCATGGCCATCCAAGGGGTCGCCGACGAGCGGGCCCGGCTCGTGGAAAACCAAATCTCAGGGTTGGTCCTTCACCTCGACGGCCAAGAACTCTACTCGCAACTGGTGGGCGGCTTCAACGCCAGCAACCTCCTGGCGGTCTACGTCGTGGCCAAGCAGCTCGGCACCGATCCCATCCACACGCTGACACAGATGTCGTTGCTTCAACCGCCTGCGGGACGCTTTGAGCGCGTGCCCGCGCGGGACGGCATCACCGCCATTGTGGACTACGCCCACACCCCGGATGCGCTGGACAACGTGCTTCGCACCATCGCCCACGTGCGCAGCGGAGGAGAGAAGGTCATCACGGTGGTGGGCTGCGGCGGCGACCGGGACACGGCCAAGCGTCCTGTGATGGCATTGAGCGCCGTGAAAGGCTCAGACCGGGTCATCCTCACCAGCGACAACCCCAGAAGCGAAGACCCCAACGCGATCCTGCGCGACATGGAGGCCGGGCTCGACCCCATCGACCGACGCAAGTGCCTGAGCATCGTGGATCGGCGTGAAGCCATCCGCACCGCGGCCGCATTGGCGGAGCCTGGGGACGTCGTGTTGGTCGCAGGCAAGGGTCACGAAACCTACCAGGAAATCCACGGCGAGCGCCACCCCTTCGACGACCGCGAAGAACTGAAATCTGCCTTCCAACCCACCGCCTGAGCCGTCCCCATGCTGTACCACCTCTTCACCACCCTCCGCGAGCTCTACGATTTGCCAGGCGCCGGCCTGTTCAACTTCGTCTCGTTCCGCGCAGCCATGAGCTTGCTCACGTCGCTGGTGGTGGGCATCGCGTTTGGAAAGCGCATCATCGAGTGGCTGCAATTGAAACAGGTGGGCGAGATCGTGCGCGACTTGGGCCTTGAAGGCCAAATGAACAAGCAAGGCACCCCCACCATGGGCGGGTTGATCATCCTCGGCGCCATCCTCCTGCCCACCCTGTTGTTTGCCGACTTGACCAACGTGTACACCCAATTGATGGTGTTGAGCACCGTTTGGCTCGGCGCCATTGGGTTCGTGGACGACTACATCAAAGTCTTCAAGAAGAACAAAGAGGGGCTGGCCGGTCGCTTCAAAGTCATTGGGCAAGTCGGCATGGGCCTCATCTTGGGCGCGGCGATGATTTGGCACCCCGACATCGCCATCAAGGAAATGGCGGCGGACGGCACCTGGACCACCGTGCGCTCCACCGCCACGACCATTCCTTTCATCAAGGACAACCACTTCGACTACGCGTGGCTCTTGTCTTGGGCCATCGAGGACGCCGCCCAATACGTGTGGCTCGTCTTCATCCCCTTGGTCATCGTGGTCGTGACGGCCGTCAGCAACGGCGCCAACCTCACCGACGGCATCGACGGCCTTGCCACAGGCACCAGCGCCATCGTGGGCATGGCCCTGGCGGTGTTGGCCTACGTCAGCTCCAACACGGTCATCGCCGACTACCTGAGCATCATGTACATCCCGGGTTCGGAAGAACTCGTGGTGTTCATCGCCGCATTCGTTGGGGCGTGCGTGGCCTTCTTGTGGTACAACGCGTTCCCTGCCCAGGTCTTCATGGGGGACACCGGGTCGCTGGCCTTGGGAGGCATCATTGCGACGTTCGCGATCGCCATCCGCAAGGAACTTCTGATCCCTGTGCTCTGCGGCATTTTCTTGATTGAAAACCTGAGCGTCGTCATTCAAGTGGGGTGGTTCCGCCACACCAAAAAGAAGTACGGCGAAGGCCGCAGGGTCTTCCTGATGGCGCCGCTCCACCACCACTTCCAGAAACAAAACATGCCGGAATCCAAAATCACGGCGCGCTTCTGGATCATCGGCATCCTGTTGGCCGTCGTCACCATCGTCACCCTGAAAGTCCGCTGACCCCAGTCCCATGAACCTCACAGATCCCATCCTGATTTTGGGCGCCGGCGAAAGCGGCGTGGGCTCCGCCTTGCTGGCGAAGTGCGTGGGCGCGCGTGCGTTCGTGAGCGATGCCGGAGAAGGCCGCGGGCCGGGTTCTGCTGAAATGAAGGCCCACGGCATTGGCCACGAGCTCGGCGGCCACCGCCCCGAGGCGTGGATGGACACCGCAGTGGTGGTCAAAAGTCCGGGCATCCCTGACGACGCCCCCATTGTCGACGCCTGCCGCGCGCAAGGACGGGAAGTCATCAGCGACATCGAATACGCCAGCCGCGTCTTCACGGCGCAAGGCCACACCACCCCGGTGGTCGCTGTCACAGGCTCCAACGGAAAGACCACCACCACCTCGATGATCGACCACGTGTTGCGTCATGAAGGGTGGGACGTGGACTGTGTCGGCAACATCGGCACGAGCTGGTCCCGCCGCTTGGCCGAGCGGCAGCAGGCCGGCGACGCGGCGGCACAAGCCACCGTCATTGAGGTCAGCAGCTTCCAGCTCGACGGCACGTCCACGTTCAGCCCGGACGTGGCCGTCCTGCTCAACATCACCCCGGACCACTTGGACCGGTATGGAAACGACATGTCGTCGTACGCCGCTTCGAAGTGGCGCATCACGCAAGCCCAAAAGGCGGGCGACCACCTCATCTACAACGCGGACTGCGACTGGACCGGTCGCATGCTCCGCGACCGCGGCACCGCCGCCCAACTCCACCCCGTGTCTGCCGAGCGCCCGTTCGACGAGGTCGCCCGCGAAGGCCGGGGTGGCGGTTTGGACCCTCAAGACCCTAGAAAATTCAAACTCCAACATCTCAATTCATTCACCATGACCATTCAAAAATTGGCCGTGCAAGGGAAGCACAACCTCTTCAACTCCATGGCGGCCGGCATGACAGGACGCATTTTGGACCTCCGCAAGGACGGGATCCGCGAGAGCCTCCAGAGCTTCGAAGGCGTCGAGCATCGCCTTGAGTACGTCTCCGAAGTGAACGGCATCACGTTCATCAACGACTCCAAAGCCACCAACGTCAACAGCGTGTGGTACGCCCTGGAATGCGCCACCTCTCCTGTGATTTGGATCGCCGGCGGCATCGACAAAGGCAACGACTACAGCACTTTGGTGCCCCTGGTCCGCGACAAAGTGAAGCACATGATCTGCATGGGCAACAACAACAAGCCCCTGCACGACGCGTTCGACGGGCTTGTGGAGAGCAGCCACGACGTGGGCTCGGCCGAGGAAGCCGTGGCCTTGGCGTACCAGCTCGGCATGCCAGGCGACCAAGCGTTGCTGTCCCCGGCTTGCGCGAGCTTCGACTTGTTTGGCAGCTACGAGCAACGTGGCCGCGCCTTCAAAAACGCCGTCCGCGCCCTCTGATTTGAGCCGATGAACGAACTCATCGCAGGGATCCGTCAGCGGTTGGAAGGCGACCGCGTGCTCTGGGGCATCGCCCTGGTGTTGACCATGGCCTCGTTGGTCACGGTGTACAGCGCCATCAGCACGCTCGCGTACAAAGCCGACGGCAACAGCGCCAAATTCCTATTCAAGCAGGTGGGGTTGTTGTCCTTGGGGTGGCTCGTCATGTTTGGTGTGCACCGCATCCATTTCAAGTATTTCAGCAAACTCGCCAACCTGGTCATGGTGTTGGCGGTGGCCGCGCTGGTGTTCACGTTGCTTTTTGGCACGGACATCAACGACGCGCGGCGCTGGATCAAGATTCCCTTCATTGGATTGACGGTGCAGACCTCGGACTTTGCCAAGCTCGCCCTGGTCATGTGGGTGGCGAGGCAATTGCAAGTGCGCCGGGACAGGCTGCATGATTTTTGGCAAGGGGTGGCGCCCATCTTGGCCGGCATTGGCCTCGTGTGCGCGCTCATCTTGCCCTCGGATTTTTCCACCGCCGCCATGCTCGGCGCCATCTGTTTTGCCATGCTGTTCGTTGGAGGACTGCCGTGGCTGCAAGTCGCGCGGGTGGTGGGCATCGCCGCCTCGGCGCTGGTGATGCTTTACGGACTGGGCAAAGCGGCGCCTGAGGCTTTGCCCCGATTCGGAACGTGGGCGAGCCGCATTGAGAGCTTTGCGGGCTTCGCATCAGGCGAAGGCGGTGGGGAGTCCAGCGCGGAAGACTATCAAATTGAATTGGCCCAAATCGCCATCCACAAAGGCGGCATCCTGCCATCAGGGCCGGCGTCCGGCACCTCCCGGAATTTTCTGCCCCACCCCTATTCCGACATGATCTACGCCTTCATCGTGGAGGAGTGGGGCGCGGTAGGGGGACTCGGGCTGGTCTTGCTCTATCTCGCCTTGCTGTTCAGGGCCTCCCAAACGGCGATCCGCTGCGATTCGCTGTTCGCCCGGAACCTGGTGCTGGGCCTGGGGCTGACCATCGCCGTGCAAGCCCTCATCAACATGGGCGTGTCTGTCCGGCTGTTCCCCACCACCGGCCAACCGTTGCCTTTGGTGAGTTACGGGGGAACCTCGCTGCTCTTCACATGCATGTCGATCGGCATGATGCTCGCCGTGTCCCGCGTGGTGGCGGGAGAAGGCGTGAAAACGCAAGGCAACGCGCTCAAGCGATGACCCCACTCACCAACGTCATCGTTTCCGGAGGCGGCACAGGCGGCCACATCCACCCTGCGCTCGCGATTGCCGATGAGATTGTGCGCCGCAACCCTGGGGCCAACGTCCGCTTTGTCGGCGCGTCGGGGCGCATGGAAATGGACAAGGTTCCTGCCGCCGGGTACGACATCGACGGCCTTTGGATCACCGGGGTGGAACGGAAGCTGACCAGCACCCGCAACCTGGTGTTCCCCTTCATGCTCCTGAGCAGCCTCTGGAAGGCGCGACGCTTGTTGAAACGCCACCGACCGCAGGTGGTGGTGGGTGTCGGTGGGTTTGCCAGCGGTCCCTTGTTGGACCAAGCCGTGCGCCTGGGGGTGCCCACCCTCATCCAAGAACAAAACAGCTTTCCCGGGGTGACCAACCGGCTTTTGGCCCACCGCGTGCGTCGGGTGTGTGCCGGCATGCCCGGCATGGAACGTTGGTTTCCGGCCAAGCGGCTGGTGGTCACCGGCAACCCCCTCCGACACCATGTCGTCCAACTTGCCCAGCCGCACGACGGGCAACACCAAGAGGCCTTGGACCATTTTGGACTGAGGGACGACCTGCCTGTGGTGTTTGTCATGGGCGGAAGCTTGGGCGCCGTGTCCATGAACGACGCCGTGAAAGCCATCCTGACCTCGGAACCCTCCGCGGCGCAGCGCGGGTACCAACTCTTGTGGCAATGCGGGGGACGGCATGAAAAAGAGGCCCAAACTTGGCTCAACGCCCATCCCTGCGACGGGGTCGTGTGCACGGGGTTTGTGGACCGCATGGACCTGGCCTACGGCGCAGCCCGCCTGATCGCATCCCGTGCCGGGGCCATGTCGGTGGCAGAATTGGCGCTGGTGGGCAAGCCCGCCGTGCTCGTGCCTTCTCCGCACGTGGCTGAGGACCACCAAACCCACAACGCCCGAAGCCTGACTGAACTGGGTGGCGCCGAATTGTTGCCGGACCGTGAGGTGCGGGAGAGATTGGGCGAAACGGTCGCCCGGCTGCTCCACGATCCGGAAACGTGCGCAACCATGGCCGAGGCCATGAAGGGCGCGGCCAAACCGCACGCCGCCGCCGCGGTCGTGGACGAACTCGAACGCCTGCTTGCCTGACCCATGACCGTGGCCCAACACGTCTTTTTCCTTGGCCTTGGTGGCATCGGCATGAGCGCGCTCGCCCGGCATTTGCACAGCCTGGGGCACGTGGTCGGCGGGTACGATTTGACCCCTTCCCCTCTTTTGGATCGGCTGAAGGAAGAGGGCGTTTGGGTGGGGCATTCAGACGACCCTGACGACCTGCCAGATTGGGCAAGACAGAAGACTCCGACCCTCGTGTGGACCCCGGCCGTGCCCGCCGATTTCAAGCTCAAGCATCATTTCGAATCCCGAGGCATCCAGGCCCTGAAGCGGGCCGAACTCTTGGGCGCCATCACCCGAAACCGTCCCACGTTGGCGGTGGCTGGAACCCACGGCAAAACCACCACGTCCAGCTGGTTGGCGGACATGCTCATGGCGCAACCCGCAGGGTGCCACGCCTTCCTCGGCGGCATCGACGCAGCCACAGGCACCAACCTGCTGTCCAGGCCAGGCGCAGAATGGCACGTGGTCGAGGCCGACGAATTCGACCGCAGCTTTCACCAACTGCACCCCACGCATGCCGCGGTCACCAACTTGGACCCAGACCATTTGGACGTGTACGGCACTGAGGAAGCGTTCCGCGAAGCGTTTCACGTGTTTGGATCCCAAGTGGGCCAGACCCTGATCGTGCCCCACGACCTCCCTTGGCCCCACCAAAAAACCATTGAACGGTTCGCCGTGGTGGACCTCGGCAAAGACGTGCCTGAAGGGGTGGACCACCTCGCCACCCTCCGCCCTCACGCCAGAAGCGTCACGTTCGAATTGCATCGAAACAACCCCGACAAAATCTGCTCGTTTGAGGCCGCGCCCGCCCTTGCAGGACGGCACAACACGGCCAACGCGCTTGTGGCCGCCGCCTTGGCCTCTCACGTCCATGTGGGGGCTGACGTGTTGGCCCTCAGGGTCGAAAGCTTCGGCGGCGTGAAGCGTCGGATGGAGGTGCATTTGGACAAGCCGGAAGCCACGTACATCGACGACTACGCCCACCACCCTTCTGAACTCGAAGCGCTGTTGTCTGCAGTGCGCAGCCGTTGGCCAAACCGCCATGTGACCATGGTGTTTCAACCGCATTTGTACTCCAGAACGCGCGACTTCGGCGCGGAATTCGCCCGGGTGTTGGGCCAGGTGGACCGGCTGTTTTTGCTCCCCATTTACCCCGCCCGGGAGGCGCCCATTCCCGGGGTTGATGCACAATGGCTGTTTGATAACATCTCCAGCCCTGACAAGCATCTCGTTGCTTCAGATTCCATCTTCACTTCCTTGAAGGCATGTCCTGTGGACGTGCTGGTGACGGCAGGTGCAGGCGACATCGATCGCTTGGTTCCACGAGCCCTCCAGCACATGCAGGACCGCCGGAAGTGAAACCATGATCCTGCGCACACTCATCTCCCTCAGCTTGATGGCCCTCCTCGGGGTCGTCTTGGGCTTTTCCTCTGCCGAGGCGGCGGGACGCCGGGTGCGCAAAGTCCAAATCGAAGTCAAGGACGAAGCGCGGGCCGGGTTCTTGGACCCCAGCCGGCTGGCCGACCAACTCGGCACAAACCGACTCGAAGGAGAACTGTTGGTCGACGTGGACTTGCAATCGGTGGTCACCCACCTCGAAGCCCTCGACGCCTGTGCGAAGGCGGAAGTTTACCCGCACATGGACGGCACCCTGCACATCGACGTGTGGCAACGTCGCCCTGTGATGCGCGTGCACGTCCATGGTGGCGAGGACCATTACCTGGACCGAGACGGGGAGCGCATGGGCTTGGACCCATATCACACACCGCACCTTCCTGTCATGCACGTCACCCAGGCCGACCAGGCCAAGATGGGCTTGCAGTTCGTGAACGACACCCGAGGTGACGCCTTTTGGAACAACCTCACCGACCAACTCTCTGTGAACGACCAAGGGGAATTGGTCTTGCACCCGCGACTTGCGGGACACCACATCGTCTTGGGAGACGGCAGCGAGACGGCGCACAAGAAGCGCAACTTGCTGACGTTTTACCGCGCACAAATTGAGCGTGGCAACCTGAGAAACTACAAACGCATTGACCTCACCTACCGCGACCAAGTGATCGCACAACGCTACCCATGATGGACAACACACACGCACAACCCTCTGGTGAAATCGTCGTCGGCCTCGACATCGGGACCACCAAAATCGCCTGCTTCATCGGGCGCAAGAACGAATTCGGGAAAATTGAATTGCTCGGCTTCGGACGCAGTGAGTCTGTGGGGGTGTCCCGCGGGGTGGTGGCCAACATCGACCGCACGGTGGCGTCGATCAAGCAAGCGGTTGGGGAAGCTGAGATGAAGGTGGGCGCCCAGATCCAACTCGTGAACGTGGGCATCGCCGGGCAGCACATCAAGTCCCTCCAACACCGCGGCATGATCACCCGCGAGAACCTCGAAGCGGAAATCAGCCAAGAGGACATCGAGGCGCTCATCCAAGACATGCGCAAGCTCGTGATGCAGCCAGGCGAGCAGATTTTGGACGTCATTCCCCAGGAATTCACCGTGGACAACGAGCAAGGCATCAAAGACCCCATCGGCATGTCCGGCGTGCGTTTGGAGGCCAACTTCCACATCATCACATGCCAAACGGCCGCGGCGCAGAACATCTACAAGTGCATCAAAAAGGCCGATCTTGAAGTGGATCAATTGATCCTCGAGCCCCTCGCCTCTGCCGCCTCTGTGTTGTCTGACGAGGAAAAAGAAGCAGGCGTGGCGCTGGTCGACATCGGCGGCGGCACCACCGACATCGCGATCTTCCAAGACGGCATCATCCGCCACACCGCGGTCATCCCCTTCGGAGGCAACGTCATCAGCGACGACATCCGCCAGGGATGCCAAATCATGAAGAAGCAAGCGGAGCAACTGAAGAAGAAGTTTGGCTCCGCCCTCTCGCAGGAAACCAAGTCCAACGAGATCGTTTGCATTCCAGGGCTGACTGGGCGCAAGCCGAAGGAAATCGCCCTGAAGACGTTGGCGCAGATCATCGAGGCGCGCATGACCGAAATCATCGAGCACGTGCATTACGAAATCCGGAGCTCCGGGTTTGGCGACCAACTCATCGGCGGCATTGTGCTCACCGGGGGCGGTTCCCAATTGAAGCACGTCACCCAACTGTTCCAATTTGTCACCGGCTTGGATTGCCGCCTGGGCTTCCCAGCCGAGCACATCGCCAGCGCCCCAGAAGACACGTCCATCCCGTCGTACTCGACCGGGGTCGGCCTTGTCATCAAGGGCTACGACCACAAGTGGAACACGTCGGACAACGAATCCACAGCCTCCAACTCGAAGCCTGTGATTGACTTCGGTTCCAACTTCATGAAGAGCATCAAGAACTGGTTCGAAACCGACGACGCCTCCTGAGCCCCTTCACCTCTCCCACTCCTGAAAACCCCATCCCATGCACTTCAACCTTCCTCAATCCTCCAACTCGCCCATCAAAGTGATCGGCGTGGGTGGTGGCGGCTCCAACGCGGTCAACACCATGTACCAAAAAGGCATCAACGGCGTCGACTTCATCGTCTGCAACACGGATGCCCAGGCACTGGACATCAGCCCCGTTCCACGCAAAGTGCAACTTGGGGCCACACTCACCGGGGGACAAGGCGCAGGCTCCCTTCCGGAAGTGGGCAGAAACGCCGCGATTGAAAGCCTGGACGAAGTGTTGAACTTGTTGGGGACCGACACCAGCATGGTGTTCTTGACCGCCGGCATGGGAGGCGGCACGGGAACGGGTGCGGCCCCGGTCATCGCCCAAGCGTGCAAAGAGCGCGGCATCTTGACCGTGGGCATTGTGACCGTGCCATTCCTGTTTGAGGGTCGCCGACGCAACCAGCAGGCCTCCGAAGGCCTCGAACAGATGCGGGCCGCCGTGGACACGCTTTTGATCATCCGCAACGACAAGCTTCGGGAGCTGTTTGGCAACCAGACCATCCGCAGCGCGTTTGCCAACGCGGACCAAATCCTCTGCACCGCCGCCAAAGGCATCGCTGAAGTCATCACCCTCACAGGGGAGATCAACGTCGACATGAACGACGTCAACACCGTCATGCGGGACAGCGGACGTGCCATCATGGGCTCAGGAAGCGCATCTGGCCAAGGCCGCGCAGCCAAGGCCGTGACCGAAGCGCTCGAGAGCCCGTTGCTGAACGACAGCGACATCACTGGCGCGGACCACGTGCTCTTGAACATCACCTTCGGAACCGAGGAGATTCTGATGGACGAGATCATGGAGATCACCGACCACATCCAAGAAGCCGCAGGCCAAACCGCCGAAGTCATTTGGGGATACGGCACCGACGAGAACTTGGGCGAAGACCTTTGCGTCACTGTGATTGCCACAGGCTTTGAAGGCAAGGACCTCGAATCTGGCGCCACGCCAGCCACCCCCAAGAAGCACTGGCTGTCCGGCGAAGACACCGAACAAGCCCCACCCGAAGCGCAGGCGGCACCCACCGAAGCGACACAAGCGCCAGCGGAACCCTTCTTGCTCACGCCGGACACCCCCACTGCCGAGGAGCCCACGACGACCGACCGCCTGAACTGGGACGTGAGTGCGCCCCAAAAGGAATTGTTCCCCAGCGAGGAACAAAACATCGAAAGCGACGTCCCCACGGACGCACACCTCACGAACCTTCCCCTCAACCAATTGAGCCATGCGGAGGAAGAGGCCACGCCCGAAGACACGACCAACGAGACAGCTCCTGACGCGGCCCCAGAGGAAGGGTTTGTGATTTACAACTTGGACGACGCCCCAGAGCCCCAAGACTTGACGCCAGAAACACCGCAAGGCTCCCAACCGACAGAGGCCCCAGAACCGCAGTCTCAGCCTTCGGTTCAGCCTTCACGTGAAGCGTTTGCAGAACGCCAACGTCAAATCACCCGCAACCTTGCGGACTTCAAGAGCAAGCTGAACTTGCCGGGTCGCATCGCCGACTTGGAAAACGAGCCTGCGTACAAGCGCCGCAACATATCCATCGACGACACCCCGCACAGCTCTGAGTCCCAAATGAGCCGGTTTCAGCTGAACGAGGAAGTGGACGCCGAAGGCAACCGCCGCTTCGAGCTTCGTGACGACAACTCCTTCTTGCACGACAACGTCGACTGACATGGGCCAACTCGCAGACTCCATCGCACAGGGCATCAAAGACGCCATGCGCGCCAAAGACAGGGACCGCCTGGCGGCCTTGCGTGACATCAAGAGCAAACTGATGCTCGAAGCCACGAAAGACGGTGCCAGCGACGACGTGGACGACGCCACGACCCTCGCCATCTTGAGCAAGTTGTTGAAGCAGAGAAACGAAACGGCCGCGCTGTACACGGAGCAAGGCCGGGCAGACTTGGCGGCGGAAGAAACCGCCCAAGCTGCCGTCATCCAGGCATTCCTCCCTGCGGCCTTGTCCGAGGCAGAGATTGAGGCCAAGGTCAACGCCATCGTGTCCGAGACCGGCGCCAGCTCCATGGCAGACATGGGCAAGGTCATGGGCCTGGCCTCCGCGGCCATGGCGGGACAAGCCGACGGCAAGGTCATCTCCGGATTTGTCCGGAAGGCGTTGACCTCCTGACCCTGGCTTCCCCCTCTTTGAACTGCGCCTCCAAAATCCGGGGGCGCAATTCATTTCACATTGTTTAATTGTATGTACATCTATTGTGGCTACATTTGTAAGGTGAAAACGCCTCAAGCCATCCAAATGACCTCCTTCGCGTCGCCGCAGGAGCAACTGGCGTTGACGGTTCTCCACACGGCCAGCACCATGTTGAACCACCATCGTGCGCTGCTAAAGCCACATGGCATCACGCCTGAACAATTCAACATACTTCGGATCCTCCGCGGTCAACGCGGCCAGCCCCTGGCGCTTCGGGACATCAGCGGCCGAATGATCGACCGCAACAGCAACACGTCTCGCCTCGTGGACAAGCTGATGGCCAAAGGACTCGTCCGACGCGAAACGTGCCCCAGCGACCGCCGCCGGGTCGACATCGCCCTGACGGAAGAAGGCGACGCGCTCACGACCCAACTGAAAGCGTTGATGGACAAGAACATGCGCTCGCTTCAATCGGTTTGGTCTGAGGAAGACGCGCTTAAGGCCATCGACCTCTTGGACGCGTGGAACGACACACAACCTTGAACATTCAAACTCAATTCAACCTGCCATGACCAAACTCCTGACCCTTTGCGCCACTGCTGCGCTCACCCTCACCGCCTTCGCAAACAACGAAGAAGGCACCATCCGCTACAAAGTCGACGCCGCGGCGTCCGAAATCACATGGCACGCCACGAAGGTGACTGGCGAGCACATGGGCACTGTCGGCCTGCTCAACGGATACATGTCTGTGGAAGACGGTGAACTCATTGCCGCCAACGTGATTGCCAACATGGAGGCCATTGCCTGCACCGACCTTGAAGGAGAGTGGGGCGACAAGCTCATTGGCCACCTCGTGAGCGAGGATTTCTTCCACGTGAGCGAGCACAAAACGAGTGCATTCTCGTTGCGTGAGTTGACCGCCACCCCAGACGGCGATGCGACACACTCGGTGACAGGCAACTTCACCATCCGCGGCATCACACAAAGCGTGACCTTCCCTGCCAACGTGACTGAAAAAGACGGCACCTTGTCCATCCAGGGCGAAGTCGTGCTCGACCGCTCTCAATTCGATGTGAAATACGGCTCAGGCTCGTTCTTCGACAACCTCGGAGACAACCTCATCCACGACAACTTCACCGTGGGCTTCAACCTGGTTGCTGCGGCGCAGTAAGGCCTGCGAATCCGCCTTTACGAATGCCTACCCTTCGGGGTGGGCTTTTTTCATTCAGGCAGGACAAGCCGGAGGTCCACTCCAGTCACCACTTGGGGCAACCAAATCCTGGACAAGGCCGACACCGATCCGGACGTCCACGTTGTTTCCGCCCACGTGCCCCGCCCCATCGGGCTCGACCAAAACCACCCGACGTACCAACCAGGTTTCTCATTCTCGGCGGCTTTTTGAATGCCGATCTCCGCCAACACCGGCACCGTCACAAAACGCGCTCGACCTTGATAGGCCTGCAACACCCGGTCGTCCTCGGCGGTTTGGACCAACATCGACGCGATGGTCTCGCTGGTCTTCCATTCCAACGCCACCCCGCCGCTCGCCTGCAACTCCGTACCGTTCCAGCCCAACGGAATCCGAATGCCCCCCAACACAGGCAACCGGTACGCCAAACTCCTCAACTGAGGTAGCGTGTCTGCGGTGGCAACGCCCAAGGTGTCGTTGGCGTAAGTCGACACCACGAGATGCTCCCGCCGCACCCACTCGATGCCCCCGCCCAACGTCCACCCTTCACGCAACCGTCGGTGAATCCTCAAACCAAATTCTGTGCCCACCCGCGGCGTCCATGTGCTGGTCAATCCCTGGGTGCTCCCATCCGCAGGCTCCATGCCCAGCGCCTCGACGGGCACATGCACCCTTGAAACCACGTCCAACTCCCAAGGCAACCCTGAAGGTTGGGCATGTGCGGTGGTGGACGTCAACCATCCCAACACGGCCAGTCCGAGCATTGCGGCTGTGAACACGAGCAATCCCCATCGCCATCCCTTGTGTGGAATGAACGGGGCGCGGAATTCGCCGTGCACCAAATTGTTCTCTCGGATCGTCACATTGTCGTAGGTTTTGGCCACCCCAAACATCACCTCTCCGTCTTCCTCATGGCGTTCAAAGCCGATGCCCGCCGCGTTCAGCCGCTCGGCAAACCGCGTGGCGTGATCGACCTCACGAAAGATGAACACCCGGTACCGGTTGTCTCCTGGATGGCTGTGATGGTTGACCCACCTCATCGTCATCCTTTCAAGGTGGGCTTGAGCTCGTGCGCCTTCATGGCCGGTGCCTCTCCATCCTGCCATCGCGTGACAAATTCAAGCGGCATTCGGTGGCTCTTGGGCCAGTCCCCTTCGGGATAGCCCACGTAAAACAGGCCCATCACTGTGCCCTCTTCCGGGAGGCCCAGCGCCTCCTTGACCTCAGGCCGAGTCATGAATTTGGGTGTCGTCCACTTCGCACCAAGGCCATAAGCCGTGCACATCAAATGCATGTTTTGAACCGCTGCTGCCACCGCCCAGGCGTTGTCTTCCTCAGAAATCCGACCTTCCGGATCGTGCACACGCCCCAGCCCAATCACACAGTTGCACGCGTCGAACCTGGCTTTCAGTTTCGCGACACGGGCCTCGTTCACCTTGTCTAGACCGACATGGCTGGCGTACCACTGCGGCAGCCCCTCCCGCAACACATTCATCCCTTCCCCGGAAAAGACGGTGAACCTCCACGGCTGGGCCATGCCATGTGTGGCTGCCCACGTTCCTGCCCTCAAAATCTCCTCGACGATGTCTCGGTGCACTTTCCGTGGCCCCATGGCCTCCGGCGAAAAAGAGCGGCGGTCCCTCATCAAGGCCGCCACATCGCTCAGGTTGTGTCGCATGGTTCAAAGGTAGACCGACTAACCGGACTCAACCCATCCAAGAGCCACTGTTGACGTCCAAGGCTTGTCCTGTGAACGTCGCCAACCTCGGCGCATCTTCCCCTTCGCCCAGGCCGGAGAACACAAAATCCACCCATTGTGCGATTTCAGCTGGTGTGGTCATCCGCAAGCTGGGCAAAATTGCCTCCTGTTGGGCCTTGCATTCCTCAAAGGACAGGCCCTGCGCATCTGCCATCGATTGGATGCTGTTTCTCGCCATGTCGGTGTCCACCCAGCCAGGGCACAACGCATTCACCATGATGCCTTGAGGCGACCACTCCACAGCCAACGACCGCACCAAACCCAACAGCCCGGTCTTGCTGGTCACATACGCACTCTGTCCAGGGACCCCAAAACGCGCCAACACGCTGCTGGTGACGAGCACCTGCTTCACACCATTCGCTCGGTCCAAAAACGGCCGACTCACCATGAGCGTGTTGTACGTGCCCGTCAAATTCACTCGGATGATGTCTTCCCATCGGTCGCCCTCGCCCCATTGGTTCCCCCCCCCGATGCCAGCATTCGCAAAAACCCCCACAAGAGGATGCTTGTCCAACCCGGCCTTCTCAGATTCCAATGCCGCCAACAAGGCTTGGGCATCCGCCACATCCACAGAAAGGGCCACGTGAACCACAGGTCTGAGCAGGGTCGCACGGACCTTCTCCAATGCCGTCAACCGACGACCCACAAGCAGAATCCGAATCCCCTCCCGCTTCGACAACGTCTTGGCAACGGCGGCGCCAATGCCGCTTCCCGCTCCAGTGATGAGAATTGAGTTCATGAATTCAAAGAAACAAAAAGGCCCGGCTTGCGCCGGGCCTTTCCGTATATCAGTCTGTCAAATTAGCAAGACGATCCGAATGCTGTCAAGAATTCGAGCAAGTCAGCGGTAGACACTGATCCGTCACCATTCAAGTCAGCAGGGCATGGGTTCGCCGTGGTGAAGGTGCAAGAACCGTCGTCCAGCACCAACGCCTCCTCCCAACCTGGGATTTCGTTGCCATTATCATCGATACCCTGAGCGGCGTAGTTGTCCGCGTTTGGATACGTACAACCAGCGCACCCATCGAACACACAAGCATCGAGACCTCCGTAGTTCGCGTCCGGGTTATAGTTGCACGCTTGAGCCACCTGACAGCCGTAGGTGCACTCAGTTCCACTACCTACGTTGAAGGTGATGTCAGCATAATCCTCGTTCGGACAATCGCTGCCAAATGAGAAACAACCCATTGTAACAATCTGGCCAAATGCTCCACCAATTTCAATCGAAATCTCATTGTCGTCAAAAGTGCCAGAGTTGAACCACTTCAAGACGTAACAACCATCCTCAACGCAGTATGAGTCAACTTCGCCTCCGGCACCAGAACCCAAAGTTCCAGTACCCACGACGACACCGTCGATGGTTTGAATCTCGTAGTAGCTACCAGCCCAACCGTCATTGTAGAAGTAATCATCCTTGGTCACTGTCAAGCAGTTGTCGTAGCAACATTGCGCAGGATCAGAGATGGTTGCACTCATGTCGAAGTTGCAAGCACTTGTGTCCATGCAACCTGCACACTCGAGGTAGTCGCAAGATCCATCCTCGCTGTCAGCGAGTGGATTGAAGTTGCAAGCACCCATGTCTGTACAACCGCACACAGCACCTCCAATGGACACGGAGAATACTCCAACGCCCGTTCCTGTTGACCATGAGAATGCAGCCGGGCTGCCCGAAGCGAGTGAAGTGCCATCTGCAGTGGACAAAGCCCAACCAATGCCATCGGGGATGAGACCTGCCGTCACAACAATGTCGTAACAACCTGGTGCAAGACAGAAGTAGTCCGCTCCAGAGTCATTGCCGATGTAGTTGTCAGCGTCGACTGCAGTGGCTGCAGCGTCGAGTGAACCAGAGGCCACAACAGAGCTATCTGCTGCACTGATGATGCTGTAAGTGGACTCTTGCCATCCGATTCCAACCTGGTTTCCTTCGAACCAGTATGCGCTTTCCATGCTGAACTCCAACGCAACACCGGTGGAGTCTGGGCACAAGCAGCTGAAGTAGTCACAATCCGTGGCGACGTTCGACTCTGCAACGTAGTTGCATGCCGCCGGATCCTGGCACCCGTAAACAGGAGTTTCACAATTGAAGGTCAGGGAGAATGCCCCGCTTTCATCAGTGAACGGATTGTTGTCCAAGTCTTCTGTCTGGACGTACACATAGTAGAATGAAGAGTCGTTCGACACAAATTGGACGCTAGCGTCGTCACCGTCAAATGCATCGCACAATGCACCGCCATCAACGCTCAACTCAACACATTCGAAAACCCCTGGGTAGACGATTGGGTCGGTGCTGTAAGGAGCCACGTTGATGGTGTAAGACTGGCTTTCAAACTCAGTAGAACTAAACGTACCATTCAAGTCTTGGCTGGTGTACATGCCAAGCACTTCACCAAGGCCGTTAGACAATGTAAGAGTACCGCCATCCCAGGTGTCTCCATACTGGTCAGTGACCGTGAGTGTGTAGTCGCCAGGTGCGAGACACACTGACCCGGCAGATGTTTCCCAGAAGTATCCTCCATTGGGTGCACCTGTAGCGTAAACAACCGTTGAATCTTGTGAAAGGGTATCCTGCGCTGGAATCACTTGCGAAATGGTGAACGAAGCTTCAGAGGCATACAAGCCGGCATCGTCAAACGCCCAGTTCAGAGTCACAAGCGAATCACAGGCGTCGGCAGGTGGGGCATCTACATATGCACCACCGCATGCTGCGTCTGCACTCAACACTGACATCCTGGTGTCGGTCGGAGATCCGCAGAGGTCAAGTGAAACCAAAGACCCGTCGCCCATGAACGAGTACCAAACACCCGCGCCTGGGAAAGTCTCACACGCCCCGTTAGGCGCACCTGCGGAGGTCGAGCCACCGGTTGAACCCGCATAGACGCTGTCGCAAGAGAGCGCGATTGCACCCTCGCATGCGTCGTTGTCCGGAGCACCGTCAAAGAGGCAAGAGAAGTCTTCCTCATTGGCGATCGGGTCGAAGTTGGATGCGGCTGGATCAGTGCAACCTTGGTAAATCCCCTGCACGAGCAATTCAGCCATGCCACATGCGCTAGGGTCTTCAGTCCAAAACACGAAGTAGTAGTTGGCGTTTTCAACCAATTGGAGCCCAAAGGTTGTGGTGGATCCAGCCACCTGATAACCAACCACATTGCCGAGGTAAGGGCTAATCTCACCACAGTCGTTGCCTGACATCAGAGCCACACCGATCGACGAATCATCGTCGTCGCTCAAATTGGTTCCAGCGAAGTAGAAACCGTCGTAGTCGGCAGCGTTGAATGCAAACCATTGGCTGTAGGCCGTGGCACCGTTGTATCCAGTGTCATCACCTGACCATGGCAACCAAACTCCTTCCGTTTGGGATCCACACAAGTCAATGGCAACAGCCTGATCGTTGGGCACGACAATCGCATTCTCGCAATTGTCGTTTGATGGTGGCGCAGGGGCATCAGCGTCGCAGCTTGCAGAAATCACGAAGTCATCGCCGCCGAGACCTGTCACACGAATCAAGTAAGAAGCACCAGCTTCCGCGTAGAATTCAATGGAAGCGTGAGCCCCACCGTCGCATCCCACAGAGTTTGTGCCAAGGAGCGTCAAACCTGCGTCGAAGATGGCCAACTCAGTATCAGTTGCGTATGACGTTGACTGGTCATTTTCTGGTGTGTCGCAAGTGCTGATGGTGATGGCCTGGTTGGCATCGCTGTTGATTTCATACCACACGCTGCCGCCCGCCAAGATGGATTGTCCGAACGCGGTGCCGGCCAAACCTTCAATGTCCTGGGCCAATGCCAAAGAACCACTCAAAGACAATCCACAAGCCAAGGCAGCTGCGTCGTCGACCATGTCATTGCTTGGAGGGTACAGACAAGGATTGTCTGGATCAAGTTCAGACGCAGATGGATCGTAGTTCAAAGCACTTTCATCAGTGCACCCCAGGAATCCACACGCATTCGTCGCAAAATCCAAATCGTAAACCTGACCAGCTCCGATTGTAGGATACACTGTGCCGAAGGCATCGGTGATCACCAAGGACACTTCGTTTGGATCCTGGTCGGACGTGGTTTGAACGTAGTAACAACCTGGCTCAACGCAGACAAACGCTTCCGAGCTGTCTGCGTCAACAGTACCAGTCAGCAAGGGCTGCCCATCTCCGTCATAAGCATAAAGCGAGTAGGACGATGTCCAACCATCCCCGAAGGAATCGTAGGCATTGAATGACAGGAAGAAAGTGCCTGGATCGCAGGTTACACAACAGTCTGGCGTTCCGTCTTCATCAGCATCGACGCAAGGCAAAGTTGCAGATGGATCGTAGTTGGCGGCTGTAGCAAGTGTGCAACCAATGCAGGAGTAATCACATGAACCATCGTCGAGGTCAGCTGTGGCGTCGTAGTTGCAAGCGGAGCTGTCATTGCACCCGAAGGAACATGCCAAAGATCCATTCAAACCAAAATCAGGTCCGTCGGAGTAGCTCGTGAAATCCGCTTCCGTGATGATGTTGCCATCAAGATCTGTAATCTGCCATGCGTTCTCACTGTTGTATGGTCCAATGTCGTTGTATACAATCTCGATGCATTGTGTGGTGTCGAGACAGAGGTTAAACGACTCTCCGCAGCCGGAAGCTTGTGGGCAGTAAACAGTGAAATTGCTCGTGGTGGTGTAGTCACCATCAGCATCAGGCATGCTGTAGTCCACTCCATTGATGGTCAAAGAGTTCGTGTTCCATCCATCTCCATAGGAGTCAAACAGTGTCAGGACGAGAGCGGCATCCGGACATTGGATGCAACAATCTGAACAAGCAATGGTTGACGTGGGGTCATAATTCAACGCCGTGTCATCCAAACATCCAACACAGCTGTAGTCGCAAGAACCATTGTCCAATGTTGCAGTTTCGTCGTAGTTGCACGCGCCACTGTCGGTGCAACCTGCACAGGACACAACGTCACATTCTCCTGGGAAAGTGGCTTCAGGGTTGAAATTGCAGGCTGTAGCATCTGTGCAACCAATGACCACACAGTCCTGGTCGGACGAGCCGATGTAAAACAGGAATGTTTCCGTAAAGGCGGATTCACTGCCTTCTCCGGAATTAATCAATGAGCCATCGGGGGCGTAAGCAGCCCATGACGCCTCAGTCCCAAAAGCGGGCAGAACAATTTGCGCTGCATAACAACCATCTTCTGCGGCGATTTCGATCTCGAAATTGTTGTTATCGCAGTCAGAGCCGAAGTAGGGAATTGAATCTCCATTGAAAACAAGACCGCCAAAACCATAGAACGACGAATACCAGCCATCACAGCTGGGACTTATCGTGCTGCCGTATTCGTCTGTCAAGACAATGGTCACCGTGTTGAAATATTCGCACTCAGCCTCGATTGTCACACAAGGGGTGTAGTTGCTGGCGGTTTCGTCCGAACAGCCGACCACATCCGAGGGCGCAGGGTCAAGACTCAAGCTGAAAATGACCTCGCCAGATCCACCAGGGAGCTCTGGAATGGTGTCGACATTGACACCATCCACTGCGAGGTACAACGGCGCACCTGAGGTGCCATCCTGCCAGGTACCAACATCCGAAATGGCGATTGTGTAATCCCCACCAACGAGCGAAGCCGTCCAGAAGACGCCACCGCCGAATACACCTTGGAAGTTGCCATATGTGGTCGACTCCACTCCATCAGAAACAACAACTTGCAACTCGTCGTTGTAAGAATCCGGACACTCCAGAGTGACCGTTGACGTAGGCTCGCACTGTGCAAATCCCCACGAACTGAGGACTGCCAGCGTAATTGCCGTCAAATAATGTTTGAACATAAGAACAGGTTTTGGTTTAGAACAATAAAATTTTTTCTTTTCGTCAGCCTCATCGTCAACGTTTTGAGGATGTTGTTCGGCATTGAGGTTGCGCGGTTTCACTTGTGAATCAGCCAAGAGAGACACTACAACGGCCTAAAAGTATGAGAGTGTTGTTAAAAAACCAACCTTGGGTCAAGAAAATTTATCGATGAGCTTGACTCATTCGTCGGGCTTTCACCCAGGTTCATCGAGTGGTTCTGCGCCAAGACACTGAAATTCACACGATTTTTGAACAAGGACACATCGGTCCAAAACATGCATTCGATCTAGCCACTGAAAATCCCCACATCACCACATCTCTGCGTGCCACGACGCCCCCAAGGGAACCACACCCCTGGACCTCAGTTCTCCAAGGGTGGACACCGTGGTGTCGAACACTTGTTCTGCGTCGTCCACGAGACCTGCTTTGCGCTGTGCCCAAAACGTCGACAGCGGCGTGCGCTTCCATGGGGTCTCTGACGCGGTGCGATGCAAAACGGCCATCCGGTCGAACAGGTCGAGGTCGACCATGCCTGGGTGCAAGCTTGCGATTTGCTTGAGTGCCGAGACAGAAGCGTCGATGCTGCATCCCGTGACCGCTGCCGGTCGCTCGTCCACAGCGAGAAGCACCATCCACCCGTGCACGACCGCGGCCTGTGCCTTGAGTGACGCCCCATGGGCTTGCCAACCGGCGACAAATTCATCCAGATGCCCCTGAACCGAACGGGCCTCGTACAAGGCCATCCTTCGGTTGGCCACTTGAACCCAAACCCGGGCTGAATCGTCCAACGCCCAATCCTTCATGGCATCCGCCCAGGGTCCTTCCTCGTAACGCATGCCGCAAGGTCGTCAATTTCATCGGGGCGCCGTCCACCACCGCATGTGAGCAACACAAGACTTGGACCCGCCATGCAACCGAACCCTGGCATACTTTGGTCTGTCTTTCGAGCGTTGCAAGATTTGATGTGCAAGATTCCATGACGACCCAACCGGCATTCCCTCTCCAGGCTTCCTTGACGCGTGCCTTCTTCGGCATGGTGTTGGCGATGGTCACCTTGATGCAGAACACGCCGGTGGCCGCCCAGTTGCCGCCGCCCAACCTCACCCACGTGAACAACGTGAACGCCGCAGGGAACGCCACCTTGCACTGGGACGTCTTCTCCGCCGTCGGCAACGAAGAGTTCCTGCAGAACGAGATCAAGGTGTTTGACCTTCAGACCAACCCCTTGAGCAACCAATGGCACATCATCACTTCTGAGGTCGTCAACGGCAACCTGATTCTGCCCACCGGATGGGTGATGCCCTCGTTCCTCTACGACGCCAACCAATTGGCGCACTGCTACGTGGGCATTCAAAAGACCGAGGAAAATGGCGTGGTGTCCGTGTCGGACATGTCCGACTTCCTGTGCTCCATCCATGTGGACATTTCAGAAGGGGCTGCGCCAGGGACGGTGGACTTGGAGTGGAACAGCCCTTATGCGCTCTCAGGAGAGGCCGCCGGAGGTCCATTCATTCTGGAACGCCTC
This sequence comes from uncultured Flavobacteriales bacterium, assembly GCA_965658045.1. Classification (GTDB taxonomy): domain Bacteria; phylum Bacteroidota; class Bacteroidia; order Flavobacteriales_D; family Sanyastnellaceae; genus UBA11663. Next base: position 81,867 of record CBFHQO010000079.1, read on the forward strand.
AACGAATCCACCGCGCAGTGGGATTGGGTCGCCGAAATGCCCGATGGCGTGTTTGGTGCCAGCTACACCGACAACCCTGGCCCTTGCGTGCAAGCCTTGGTGTACCGTGTGCGCCAAATGGCGTCCAACGGCGAGGACGAGCACGTGAGCAACGTGGCCAACCTCATTGTCGGCACGGTTGGGGGTGAAACCCCCGTGGTGTCCCACGTCGACGTCGCCAATGGATTGGCCCACGTGCATTGGAACTTTGAACCGGCCGAGGAAACGCTCGGCTACATGGTCTACAAATGCTTGGGCAACGGAAGCGGGGCCATTGTGGGGACGATTGACGACCCAGACGCGTCCGACCTTGTCGTCCCCACTTCGTTGGCGGCGACGGAGCAAGAGAGCTACCAAGTGGCCGCCTACGATTGCGTCGACGACGACGGCATGCCCAATCCGTCTGGCGCAGGAGACTGTGTGCGCACGGTCTTCCTGGAGGCCAACCAAGTGCCCTGCACCGACCGTGCGTTGCTGGCCTGGGGCTATCCCGTGGGCATCGCTGGCGACGTGGACCAGTTCATCCCGCAAGTCCGGGAGGGCGGGGGCAATTGGGTGAGCCTGGACACGCTGTCGGGCACCGCACAAACCACCGTGCACGAAGGCGCCGCCTTGGATGTGACCGTCGAGTACCGGGTGTTGGCGGTCGGAGGAGAAGGCCAAACCGCCACCTCCAACCTCGTCGAAGTGACGTTTGAGTACCCTGACGCACCTGAGGCCCCAATCATGAAGCGTGTGTCGGTCCTCGACAAAGCAAGCGTGGAGCTGGTGTTGGCCACAGACCCCATGGCCCAAGAGGTGGCGATCTACGAATTCCAACGCTGGAATGAGGTCGACAGCACCTGGATTCCTTTGACGCCGAAGTACCCTTCGAGTTTGGGCTTCCCCGTCAGCCATACCGACCAAGGACTCAACACCGACGAATTTCAATACCGTTACCGCGCCGTGGCCTACAACGGGTGCGAGGCCGTGGTAGGTGAATCTCAAGAAGCCGAAACCATCTTGCTCCGGGCATTCCGAAGCACCACCCCAGGGATGTACGAGAACAGCTTGGTGTGGACCCCTTACGACGGCTTCAACAACGGGCTGGACCGATATGAAGTCTTGCGGAAAGAAACCACGGACGCCGGCGTGTTGGGCCAGCCTTTGGCCACGGTGCTTGCCTTTCAGGAAACGCACGAGGACGAAGTCGGCGACGAATTCGATTCTCCGGGCACGTTCTGCTACCAGGTGTTGGCGTTGGAAGTGCCAGATTCCAATGAAACGCTTCAAGGCTCCGCGTCCAATTGGGTGTGCCTGACCGAGGATCCCATCGTGTGGATTCCCAACGCCTTCACGCCCAACCAAGACCAAACCAACGACTGGTTCCCCTGGCCTCCCGGACAAGCCCAGGTCGGCTTTTTGGGCGAGCCTCAAGGCGACAACCCCAACTTCAAAATGGACATTGTGTCTCGTTGGGGAACCTCCGTCTTCTCGTCTCAGTCCATCGACGACCCTTGGAACGGACGCGTCGACGGAAGAATGGTCGAGCAAGGCTTGTACGTCGCGCACATCCAATACTTGGACGGCGCGGGGTCGTGGAGAAGCCAAACCGTCCCCTTGACGGTCCTTCCCGGAAAGTGATTTCCTGTCCGCAGGCCGTGTGACTGCGGGGCATCTGCACTAAATTTGCCCGAATCGCGGACCGAACACACGTTTGACATGTCGAGGCCTGCGACCCAATCGCGATTCAAAACATGCCCATGGCCTCCATGCAAGACAAATTTGTTGGTGAAGGATTGACGTACGACGACGTGCTCCTCGTGCCCAACTACTCTAAAGTGCTCCCCCGTGAAGTCAAGCTTCACGCCCAATTCTCTCGGAACATCCAGCTCAAGGCGCCGATTGTCAGTGCCGCGATGGACACCGTGACGGAAAGCAACATGGCGATTGCCATGGCGCGCAACGGCGGCATCGGGGTGGTGCACAAGAACATGTCCATCGCCGCGCAAGCCAACGAGGTCCGCAAGGTGAAGCGCTCCGAGAGCGGCATGATCCAAGACCCCGTCACCTTGGCGGAAGACGCCACGTCTGGCGACGCGCTGGCCATCATGCGTGAGCACAAAATCGGAGGCATTCCTGTGGTGAACGCCAGCGGCAAGCTTGTCGGCATTGTCACCAACCGTGACCTCCGATTTGAGAAAAACATGTCCCGGCCCATCACCGAGTTGATGACCAGCGACAACCTCATCGTCACCCAGGACGGAAGCGACTTGTCCAAGGCCGAGCAAATCTTGCGGGAACACCGCATCGAGAAGCTCCCTGTGGTGGACGGCAACGGCCAATTGGTGGGCCTCATCACCTACAGGGACATTCTCAAGTTGAGCGAATTCCCCAACTCGTGCAAGGACCAGTACGGACGGCTTCGCGTTGCCGCGGCCGTCGGGGTGACCGCCGACACCCACGAACGCGTCGCCGCCTTGGTGGACGCCGGGGTGGACGCCGTCATCGTCGACACCGCCCACGGTCACAGCCGCGGGGTGATTGACACCGTGCGCGCCGTGAAAGAGGCGTTCGGAAACATCGACATCGTGGCCGGCAACATCGCCACGGCCGAGGCCGCCTTGGCCTTGGTGGACGCCGGGGCAGACGCCGTCAAAGTGGGCATTGGTCCAGGTTCGATTTGCACCACCCGTGTCATCGCCGGTGTCGGGGTCCCCCAGCTTCGTGCTGTGATGGAGGTGTCGGAAGCCCTCGCCGGAACCGGCGTGCCAGTCATCGCCGACGGCGGCATCCGCTACACTGGAGACATCGTGAAAGCGCTGGCCGGTGGGGGCAACACTGTGATGGTGGGCTCCATGCTTGCCGGGACAGAAGAAAGCCCAGGAGAGACCATCATCTATGAAGGTCGACGCTTCAAAGCTTACCGTGGCATGGGCTCGGTGGAGGCCATGCAGAAAGGTTCCAAGGACCGCTACTTCCAAGACGCCGAAGACGACCTCAAGAAACTGGTTCCCGAGGGCATCAGCGGCCGGGTCCCGTTCAAGGGCTCCATCCAAGAGGTCATGCACCAAGTCATGGGTGGGCTCCGCGCGGGCATGGGATACTGCGGAAGCGCCGACCTCCAGCAGCTGCGTGAGAAGGGCAAATTTGTCCGCATCACTTCCGCAGGTGTGAAAGAAAGCCACCCCCACGACGTGATGATCACCCGCGAGGCCCCCAACTACAGCTTGCGTTGAATCGAATTCAGAAGACCATGAAGACCACCACATTCTTGTCCCGATTTTCCGGCTTGGCCATGGCGCTGACCCTCTCGGCCACGACGGCCGTTGGGCAGGGCACCGACGTCCTTGACATCGCAGGTGAGCGCGTCTCGTTGGCCGACTTTCAGCACGTGTTTGGCAAAAACAACCGCGACAGCGTGTATACTGTAGAAGCCCTCGACGAGTACATGGAGTTGTTCATCAACTTCAAGTTGAAGGTGCGCGAGGCAGAAGCTTTGGGCATGGACACCGCGGAAGCCTTCAAGAAAGAACTCGCAGGGTACCGCACCCAATTGGCCCGCCCGTACCTGGTCGACACGGAGTTGTTGGACGCCCTGGTTGTGGAAGCCTTCGAGCGCAAGAACCTGGAGGTTCGCGCAAGCCACATCCTCGTGAGCGTGGACGCCAAGGCCTCCCCTGCCGACACCTTGAAAGCGTGGAACCGCATCCAAGGGCTGCGCTCGCGCGTGGTGGAGGGCGAAGATTTTGAAACGGTGGCCCGCTCCAAAGGCGGCAGCGAAGACCCTTCCGTGACCAGCAACGGCGGCGACCTTGGGTGGTTCACCGCCTTCCAAATGGTCTACCCGTTCGAGTGCGCGGCGTTCAACACCGAAGTTGGCGACGTGAGCAAGGTGGTGCGCACGCGGTTTGGCTACCACATCCTCAAAGTGGAAGGCAAGCGCAAGGCCCACGGTGAAGTCCAAGTGGCGCACATCATGGTGCGGATGCCGAGCGACGCGCCGCAAGACCAGGTGGCCAACGCCGAAGGGCGCATCCAAGAAGTGCTCCGCCTGTTGCGCAGCGGCGAGGACTTCGACGCCTTGGCCTTGAAATACAGCGAGGACCCCTCCACCGCTGCCAAAGGTGGCCTCCTCCCCTGGTTCGGGACGGGCAAGATGGTGGAGCCCTTTGAAGAAGCGGCATTTGGATTGGAAGAGGTTGGCGATTTGGCCGGGCCCGTCCGCACGAATTACGGCTTCCACATCCTGAAGCTGATCGACAAGAAGGAGTTGCCTTCCTTCGAAGAAAGCCAGCGTGAGCTGACCAAAAAGGTGCGCCGGGACAGCCGCGCCGAAATCACCAAAACGTCGTTCGTGCGCGGCTTGCAAGCCGAATACGGCGCCGAAGTCAGCAGTCGTCGTCGGGCCGCCTTGGTCCGCGCTGGATCGGGCCTCGACAGCCTCTTCCATCAAGGCCACCCACTCACCGGGGTGAAGTCGAGTGAACTGCCCCGCACCCTGTTCAGCGTGGCTGGACAAGCCCACACGGTCGGCGATTTTGTGGACTGGGTCAACGCCAGCCGGGTTCGGAATTTGGACCTCCCTTCGGCGGACAAGGTGAACCAAGAAATCGACCGTTACCTGGAAACCATGCTGCTGGCCCACGAGGACACTCAATTGGAACGCAAGCACAACGATTTCCGTTTGTTGATGGAGGAATACCACGACGGCATTCTGCTGTTTGAGTTGACCGACCAAAACGTATGGAGCCGCGCCGTAAAAGACACCGCAGGCTTGGTCGCCTACCACGAGGCGCATCTGGATGACTTCATGTGGGACGACCGCTTGGACGTGGCCATCTACACGTGCGAGGATGCCGACATCGCCAAGAAGGTGCGCAAGGCCCTTCGGAAGAGTGGCGACGTCGAAACCCTTCGTCGCGAATTGATCTCGGAGCGCCCGCTGGCGTTGCGTGCCGAGACGGGGCTGTTCTCCCTAGGAGAGAACGCGTGGGCCGACCGCGCTTTTGCCGCGTTGGCCGACGATTCCTTGACTGCCGACAAAAAAGGCATGTTGTTGCTCGAAACTTCGGAGGGTGGAGCCCAAGTCATTTTGGTCCAAGTCAAAGCCCAACTGGCACCTGCCCCGAAAGCCTTGGACGAGTGCCGAGGTCAAGCCATCGCCGCGTACCAGGACCACTTGGAGCAGGTTTGGATTGAGGAATTGCGGCTGAAATACCCGCACGACATCAATCGCGAAGCCCTGTACAGCCTCGTCCGCAAATGATCTGTAGCAGGCGCTTGTCTTGTGGGGTGGGCCTTCTGGCGCTGTCCTTTTCGCTGGGCGCAGGGTGTGGCCAAACCACCTTCACAACATCCGGCTTCGGAGAGGACGTGGTGGCGGAGGCTTATGGCGAAGTGCTTACGTGGGACAGCCTCGCCCAGAGGGTTCCCGATGAACTGGGCTTGGAAGACAGCGCGGCCTTTGCGGAGCGTCTGATTGACCGGTGGATGCGGGAGCATGTCATGCTCGCCCAGGCCGACGCCCAACTGAAGGAAGAACGCTCCAACCTGGACGCCGCCCTGGAAGCCTATCGAAAGAGCCTCCTGATCAACACCTACGAAACCCGGTTCGTGGAAAGCCGGCTTGACACGAACGTGGACGACGCGGAGGTCCAGGCCTATTATGAGGCGCACGCCGAACTGTTCACCCTCCACGACCACGCGGTGCGCGTCCTGTACGTGCACCTCCCCGACCCCGAGGCCTCTGCCAAGGCCCTTGGGGCCCCTTGGACCAAGCGCGACGCCCGAGCCTGGGACAAAGAGGTGGACCAATTGCGCGGGTGGCTTGCCTCGGCAGACTCCGTCAGCATCCCCCAGCTGGAGCGTTGGTGCATGGAACACGGCGCGGTGCACCACGTGGACCACGAGGCTTGGTGGCGCGTCGCAGAGCTGTTGGACGAGGTGCCGCTCTCCCTGTACCGCGTGGAAGACCAAATCCAACGCACCTCCCCCCTCACCTTCTCGGCCGAGGGCCGCGTGTACTTCGTGCGCTTCCTGGACCACGGCCTGAAAGGGAAGATCGCGCCCCTGGATGTGGCCCGTGACCAAATCGAAGAACTCGTCATCCAAGGTCGCCGCCAACGCATGCTTGACGCGCTTCGGGACACGCTGTTTCAGCAAGCGTGGGCCGAGGGGAAACTTCGACGTGAAAATTTGTGACATCTTGCCTGCGCACCACCCTGCCTGAACAAGGTCGAGCCGTACCTTTCGATCCATGACACGGACCTTGATTGCGGGCTTGTTGGCCTTGCTCTGCCTGACGAACCTTTGGGCCCAACCCACCTCCGATTCCTACCAGCGAATCGATGGAATCGTGGCCGTGGTGGGCGACGAAATCGTGTTGGCCAGCGACGTCCGCGACCGCGTCAACCAGGCCCAACTTGAGGGTCGTGAGGTGTCCGCCGACAACGAATGCGGCTTGATCGAGTCCATCCTCTTCGAAAAACTCCTCCTCCACAACGCCCGGTTGGACAGCCTTGAGGTGACCGACGCCGAGGTGATGGGGGAAATCGACCGCCGTTTGACCTACTACCTGCAAATGTTCGGCTCACTCGAGGCGTTTGAAGCGGAGTACGGAAAATCCGTGGCCGAGTGGAAGGCGGAATTCCAGGACCCTGTGCGGGAGCAGATTTTGGCCCAAAAAATGCAGGCCAACATCGACCAAAGCGTGCGCTCCACCCCGGCCGAGGTCCAGGACTACTTCGACGCCATTCCCGCCGACAGCCTGCCCCTCATCCCAGAAGAACTCAGCTACAGCGAACTGGTGATGCAGCCTGAGGTGGGGGAAGCCCAAAAAATACGGACGCGCAACACCCTGGACTCCATCCGGACCTTGGTGTCCACAGGCAAAATCAGCATGACGCTGGCGGCCACGCGGTACAGCGAGGACCCTGGCTCGAAATACAAGGGTGGCTGTTACAAGAACATTGTGCGTGGCCAATTCGTGCCAGAGTTTGAGGGGGCGGTGTTCGAGACGGCCATCGGCGACTACTCGCCGGTGTTCGAGTCGGACTTTGGATTCCACTTCTTGAGGGTGACGGACCGACGGGGCGAGCAATACAGCGCCTGCCACGTGTTGATGAAGCCCACGTTCGACCCTCGCGCGTTGGAACTCATGGAGGCCACCATCGATTCGGTGTCTGTCCAGCTGGCGCTGGGCGAAACGTCGTTCGACGCGGCGGTCCTTCGGCACAGCACACGCGAAGCCACCCGCAACCAAAAAGGCCAGGTGGTCAACCCTCGGGACGGCGGCGCACGTTTCGGGGTGGATGAACTGGACCCCAACGTGTTCTTCTTGCTTCAAGATCTCCAGCCCGGTCAAGTGTCCGCGCCAGTGCAATTGGTCGACGAAGACAACCGCACGTACTGGGCGATGATCCGCTTGGAAGAGCGGTTCCCGGCCCACCGCGCCAACCCCACCGACGACTACGCCCTGTTTCAGCAACAAGTCGAAGCAGAGATGCGCGAAGAAGCCCTTTCCAAGTGGATTGACAAGCGCATCGGCGAAACCTTCGTCCGTGTGGACGGCCCCTACCGCGACTGCGCCATGGACATGCCTTGGCTGACCGAATCCATCAACGCATCTGGAACCCTGCGTCGGACGAAGAACCCTGCCCCCTGACGGCCGGTCCCGTCCGCAGGCCCACCCATGCGATTCGTCCGACCTGAGCGTCTCCGGGCCGACGGACGTGGCTATCTTCGGGCAACAACCTTGAAGCTCCTGAACCGTGGCGAATTTTTCCGACGACAAATCCGCGCTTGACGCGCTCCGCACCCAGCACGAAGCCTTGCTCACTGAAGTGGGAAAGGTCATTGTGGGCCAAGAACATGTCATTCGCGAAGTGACGACCTCCATTTTTGCAGGCGGTCACATCCTTTTGGTCGGTGTGCCTGGCTTGGCCAAGACCTTGCTGGTGAACACCATTGCCCAAGCGTTGGGGTTGAGCTTCAACCGCATCCAATTCACACCAGACCTCATGCCCAGCGACATCGTCGGGGCTGAAATTCTGGACGAGTCTCGCCAATTCAAGTTTGTCAAGGGCCCGCTGTTCTCGAACATTGTCTTGGCCGACGAGATCAACCGGACGCCTCCCAAGACCCAAGCCGCCCTGCTGGAAGCCATGCAGGAACGCGCCGTGACCGCCGCGGGACAGCGCTACGACCTCCCCGGACCATTCTTTGTGCTGGCCACGCAAAACCCCATTGAGCAAGAAGGAACTTACCCCCTTCCTGAAGCGCAGTTGGACCGCTTCATGTTCAACACGTGGGTGGATTACCCCACCTTCGACGAAGAACTAAATGTGGTCAAACAAACGACTTCCGGCGGAAGCCAAACCGTCAACGCCGTCATCAGCGGGGAAGAAATCTTGGCGTACCAAGATGTGATTCGCCGGATGCCCGTGGCGGACAACGTGGTGAGCTTCGCGGTGAACTTGGCGGCCTCCACCCGCCCTGGACGGGACCGTGCGACGGCGGAAGTCAACCAATACCTCAGCTGGGGAGCAGGTCCGCGCGCCTCGCAGTACCTCGTGGTGGCGGCCAAAGTGCACGCGGCCTTGGAAGGCAAGTACAGCCCAGACATCGAGGACGTCCAAGCTGTGGCCACCCCCATCCTGCGCCACCGCATCGTGCGGAACTACAAGGCAGAAGCCGACGGCGTGACCGTCGAAGCCCTCATTGATCGATTGAAGTGATCTCCCTCATCAGGGGAAATCAAGCTGGCAGCAACGTTCCGCGCACCTCTCCGAAGTAAGGCGCCCGCATCACAACGGTGTCTCCGTCTTGGATGAATTTGCGCTCCGTGCCGTCGGGCATGGCCACCGGCTCCGTGCCACGCCATGAGATTTCCAACATCGACCCGAAGGAGCCCTTTTCCGGGCCGGAAATCGTGCCGCTTGCCATCATGTCGCCGGCACGCAAGTTGCACCCGTTGACGGTGTGGTGCGCCAGTTGCTGGCGCATGTTCCAGTACATGTGGCGGAAGTTGGAACGGCACACGACTTGGCCCGCGTTTTGGCCTTCAGGGACAATTTCCACCTCCAGCGGGATGTCGTAGTGGCTGTCGCCTTCGTAGGTCAAGTAGTCCAACACCGCGGGGTCCTGGCTGGGGCCAGCCACCCGCAAGTGATCCAAGGCCTCCAACGTGACGACCCACGGCGAAATGGACGACCCGAAATTTTTGCCCAGGAACGGACCGAGGGGCACGTACTCCCACTTTTGGATGTCGCGTGCAGACCAGTCGTTGAAGAGCACCAAACCAAAGATGTGGTCCTCGGCTTCTGCCGTCGAGATCCGCTCACCCATCGGCTTGCCCTCGAACGTGATGAAGGCCATTTCAAGCTCAAAGTCCAGCAACCGAGAAGGCCCAAAGACAGGCGGCGCCTCCGGATCGGGGCGCGTTTGGCCCATGGGACGACGGATGGGGGTTCCGCTCACCACAATGCTGGACGCACGGCCATGGTACCCCACCGGCATGTGCTTCCAGTTGGGCAACAACGCGTTGTCCGGGTCGCGGAACATCTTGCCCACGTTCCGGGCGTGGTCCTCGCTGGAGTAAAAATCTGTGTAATCGCCCACCTCCACAGGCATGTGCATGTGCACCTCGTCCATCGCCACCAAGCACGACGCGTGGGCGTCTGGTCGGTCACGCAATTCCGCACCGTCCGCTTGCAACAGCGCCTGGATGCGCTCGCGCAACGCGACGATCACCGGCTTCCCGAGCTGCATTAGCGGGTTCAAAACCGGTGCAGCCAGCACCTCCGCGTTGACCTCCACACCGTTCAGGAAACCCAAGGCATGGCATGCGCTCAGGTCCACGACATGGTCTCCCAAACGCATCCCGGGACGGGCGCTGCGGCTTGAGGTGGAGAAGATGCCAAACGGCAAATTGGCGAGCGGGAAATCGTGTCCCGCAGGCACGTCAATCCATGAGGTCAGGGTGGCGTCGGTCATGGGACGAAATTAAGGACGGGTTTGCCGAACTTTGGAGGGATGGAATACGATTTGGAAGCGGAGAAGCAAGAGATCCTTCGGCGGTATCGGGGGCTGTTGCGCGCGGCCAAAAATTCCAAGAAACGCTCCGAGCGCAAGGCCATCCGGAAGGCCTTCGATGTGGCGCTGGAGGCGCACAAAGACATCCGGCGCAAAAGCGGAGAGCCCTACATCTACCACCCCATCGCCGTCGCCCGTGTGGTGGCAGAAGAAATGGGGCTGGGCACGACCAGCATCGTGTGTGCGCTGTTGCACGACACGGTGGAGGACACCACGATGACGCTGGACGACATCGAGCAGATGTTCGGGGTCAAAGAGCGCATCATCGTCGATGGGCTGACGAAAATGAGCGGGGTGTTCGAGCCTGGAACCAGCGCCCAAGCGGAGAATTTCCGAAAGATGTTGCTCACCCTCAGCGACGACGTGCGCGTCATCTTGATCAAGCTTGCCGACCGCTTGGACAACATGCGGACCCTTGAGCACATGCGCCCCGACAAGCAGCAAAAAATCGCCTCGGAGACGTTGTTCATGTACGCGCCGTTGGCCCACCGCTTGGGCTTCTACAACATCAAAACCGAGCTCGAGGACTTGAGCTTGAAATACAAAGAGCCCGAGGACTACGCGATGATCAGCGCCCGGTTGCGGAAAACGAAAGCGGTCCGCACCCGGTTCATCAACACCTTCACCGTGCCCATCCGGCAATCGCTGGACGAGGCCGGGCTGAAGTACCAAATCATGGGCCGCCCCAAGAGCGTGTTCAGCATTTGGAACAAAATGCAGACCAAGAAGGTGACGTTCGAGGAAGTCTACGACGTCTTTGCCATTCGCATCGTCCTCGACACGCCGGAAAGCAGCGAGAAAGCGGACATCTGGAGGACCTACAGCATGGTCACCGACTTCTACCAGCCCAACCCCGACCGGTTGCGAGACTGGATCAGCCTGCCCAAGGCCAACGGATATGAATCGCTGCACACCACGGTGATGTCGCCCACCGGCAAGTGGGTGGAAGTCCAAATCCGCAGCCAGCGGATGGACGACATGGCCGAACGCGGGCTGGCCGCCCATTGGCGGTACAAGGCCGAGGGCGGCTCTGAAGAATCGGACATCGCCATGAGCCCTTCGGAGCGTGCCGAAGCCCTCGCGGCCAAAGGCGGCGACAACATCGATTCCTGGTTGGGCCAAATTCGAGAAGTGCTCGAAGGCGGGGAGGCCGACGCGCTGAACTTCATCGACGAATTCAAGCTCAACCTCTTCTCGGAAGAAGTCTACGTCTTCACGCCGACAGGAGACCTGATCACCCTGCCGGCCGGCGCCACCCCATTGGACTTTGCCTTCCGCATCCACACCAAGGTGGGGTCGCAATGCATCGGCGCCAAGGTGAACCACAAGCTTGTCCCGCTCAGCGAACCCTTAAGCAGTGGGGACCAAGTGGAGATCATCACCTCCCGCAAGCAAGCCCCCAAAGAGGATTGGTTGCAGTATGTGGTTACCGCCAGCGCGAGGTCCAAAATTCGGTCTGCCCTCAACGAAGAAGCACGCATCCAGGCTCTGGAAGGCAAAGACAAACTCCGCAAATGGTTCCGCAAAGTCGGCGTCGAAGGCCACAGCGACAACGTATTGGGCATGCTCAAGCGGTTCAAAGTCGACTCGCCGCACGCCTTGCACCACCGCATCGCCACAGGGCTGATTGACCTGGACCGCGTGGGGGGCTTCCACATTCGCTCGGGTCGCTTGGAATGGGACAAAGGCCCAGAGCCCGCCTCCTCCAAAGCGTACGTCGGCAGCCAGGAAGAGGCGGCAAGCATCACCCAACTCAAGGAGGAAGCCGGGGACACCTTGCTCATTGGAGATGGCCAGGACACGCTCGACTACGGTCTGGCGGCGTGTTGCAACCCCATTCCTGGGGACGACGTCTTTGGGTTCATCACGGTGAGTGGCGGGATCAAAATCCACAGGCAGAATTGCCCGAACGCCACCAACTTGCTCTCGCGGTACGCGTACCGTGTCATGAAAACCGAGTGGGCGAGCAAGGCCGCGGAGAAGTTCGAGGTCGGCGTTGGGTTCACCGGCATCGACGACATCGGCCTGGTGAACGCCGTGACAAGCGTCATTTCGGCCGACATGCGGGTGGACATGCGCGCAATCAGTTTTGAATCCAAGGACGGCATGTTTGAGGGTGCCGCACGGGTCATCGTTTCCGACACCCAACACCTGAGATCCCTGATGCGCGCCCTCGAGGGCGTGCCAGGCGTGCACACGGTGGAACGCTTGCAAGAAGAAGGGTGAGAACGTCGACGGCCACCTTCACATGTTTTGCTCTGGTGCTCCTGTCCTTGGGACAGGTCCAAGCCCAAACCGTGGACATCCTCGCCGCAGACCAAATCGTCCGCGACCCCACCATCACCGAAGCGCAACGGCTCTTGGGGAATGTCCAACTTGGCCACCAAGACGGCCTGCTGCACTGCGACTCCGCGTGGCGCTTTGACGACGGGGTGGTTGAAGTGTTTGGCGAGGTCCGCATGGAACACCCCCCCTCAACCGTACTCCTGGCCGACTACATCGGGCTGAAGCCTGACGTCGACTGGGTGGAAGCGCGAGGGGAAGTTCAGCTCGACCATGAAGGCTCCACCCTGACGGCCCCAAGCCTGCACTACCAAATGAACTCCAAACAAGCGCGCTACACGGAGGGCGCACACATCGCCGACAAGGGTTGGACCGTCACTAGCCAAACAGGACGTTATTTGGCGGAGGCCGAATTGTTCCAATTGGGTGGCGACGTGCTGGCGGTGTCGGACCAAGACACGCTCCGCAGCGATTCTTTGCATTGGGTCAAGCCTGACGACCACTACACGTTTTTGGGGCCCACGACCTGGCATTCGCCCGAGTTTGAATTCACGTGCCAAGCCGGCGACCTGCTGCTCAACACCGAAGTCGACGACATGCGTCCCACAGGCTGGATCGCCGGGACGGTGCGCGTGGCCGATGGGTCAGGCACCGTGGAAGGCGACAGCCTCAGGTTCGGCGAAGGGGTGCACGAGGCCCACGGGCACGTTCGGTTGGCCAGCGCAGACGACCAGACCGTGGCCCACGGGCAACGGGCGGAGCAGCACCTCGCCGACAGCCTCGACTTGGTCTTCGGAAACGCCGCGCATCCCGCCTGGCTGAGGCAAGTGGACGGCGAAGACACCTTGCACATTTCGGGCCTTGAACTGCGCCGTGCACCCAACCTGTTGACGGTCGTCGACTCGGTGTGGATGGACTCCGAAGACCTTCAAGGTGTGGGAGATTCGCTTGTGTGGGACGACCGCCTCGGACAAATCGACGTGTTCGGCTCACCCCGACTGTGGTCCCACATGGACCTGCTTTCGGGCGATTCGATGACGATGTTCCTGGACGAGAACCGACCCGAGTTGCTCTGGATGCGCGGCCACGCCGTGGTCCTGTCCCCGGCCAACGACACCCTGTCCCATCGCATTTCAGGACGCACGCTTGACGCCCATTTCGTCGAAGGCCAACTTGACTTGGTGGACGTGCTTGGCAACGGCCAATTGAGCTACTTCATGGTCCCCGAGCCAGGCCAGGATGGAGAGGTTCGCGTGAACCAGGCGGTGTGCTCCCAAGTCTCGCTCAGCGTCAAGGACAACGCCTTGGTCGGGGTGGCCCTGTCCCAAAGCCCAGAGGGCGGCATACGCACCGTGGGGGAAGGCTTTGATTTGGCCCCGTTTCAAGTCCCCCTGCGCCCCGTGAACCCGCCTTGGGAAACTTCTGAACAGAAAGACCTCGCTGATTGACATGTCCTATCTTCGCCGCTGCATGGCGAACGACGACATCTTCGACCAAGTGGAGGGGCTTTTCGAGGCTTACCTCGAGCAAAACGGGCACCGGAAAACGCCCGAGCGTTTTGCCATCTTGAAGCAAGTGTACAGCCACGAAGGCCACTTTGACGTGGACACCCTTTACGAAGTGATGGGCAAGGGAGAATACCGGGTGTCGAGGGCCACGTTGTACAACACGTTGGACTTGTTGTTGGACTGCAACTTGGTGCGCCGCCATCAGTTCGGAGACCAAAGCGCCCAGTACGAGAAATGCCATCGGGTGAAGCAACACGACCATGTGATCCTCGCGGACACCGGAGAGGTGTTGGAGTTTTGCGACCCCCGCATCCAGCAAATCAAAGCGACCCTCGAAGAGATTTTCGACATCGAGGTGATGCACCACAGTTTGAACATCTACGCCCGCAAGCGGGCCACAACTCCTGCGCAACATGAAAGTTGATGTGCTCCTCGGGCTCCAATGGGGCGACGAAGGCAAAGGCAAAATCGTGGACGTGCTCACCCCCGAGTACGACGTGATTGCACGGTTCCAAGGCGGACCCAACGCCGGCCACACCCTCGAGTTTGATGGCATCAAGCACGTGCTTCACACCATCCCCAGCGGCGTCTTCCGTCCAGCCACCTTGAATGTGGTGGGCAACGGTGTCGTGATCGACCCAATCATTTTCAAAAAGGAAATCGACGCTTTGGTCGGCCTCGGTGTGGACGTGGCGGGGTGTTTGGCCATCAGTCGGAAGGCCCACCTGATCCTTCCCACCCACCGGTTGCTGGACGCGGCCTCGGAGGCCGCCAAGGGCAAGGCCAAAATCGGCAGCACGCTCAAGGGCATCGGCCCCACCTACATGGACAAGACCGGCCGCAACGGCCTTCGCGTGGGGGACATTGAAAGCCCACACTTCGAATCGCGCTACCACACCTTGCGCGACAAGCACGTGGCCATGTTGGGGCAATTCGACAGCTTCGAATTCAGCGTCGACGATGCCGAGTGGCTCGAGGCCGTGGCGTTCCTGCGGACGCTCAAGCTCATCGATTCCGAGCACGACATGAACCGCGCGCTGAAGGCCGGTCAACGCATTTTGGCCGAAGGTGCACAAGGCACCATGCTCGACATCGACTTCGGGACGTACCCCTTTGTCACGTCGTCCAACACCATTTCGGCAGGCGCTTGCACAGGCCTCGGGATTGCCCCCAACCGCGTAGGCGAGGTGTTTGGCATTTTCAAGGCGTACTGCACACGGGTGGGCTCCGGCCCCTTCCCCACCGAGCTGCACGACGAGGTGGGCGAAAAGATGCGGGCAGAGGGCCACGAGTTCGGGGCCACCACAGGCCGTCCCCGCCGTTGCGGTTGGCTCGACCTGCCCCAGCTGCGGTACGCGGTCGACGTCAACGGCGCGACGCAACTGTGCATGATGAAGGCCGACGTGTTGGGTTGCTTTGACGAGATCGAGGTGTGCACCCACTACATCCACCGCGGAGAAAAAATCGACCACTTGCCGTTCGGCATCAACCCCGACGAAGTGGAGCCCGTGTACACCACCCTTCCCGGTTGGCCAGGCGACCTTACAGGCATCCGTTCCCTGAACGAAGTGCCTCAGTCGCTGTTGGACTATGTGGCCTTCATTGAAGAGGCCGTGGGTGTGCCTGTCACCGTGCTGAGCGTCGGGCCCGACCGGGCCCAAACCCTCGAATTGAAACCCTAACCCGCCGTCATGATCTACTGGTTCACAGGACAACCCGGCCACGGTAAAACCACCTTGGCCAAGGCCATGGTGGCGCATCTCGAGGCACAGGGCTTGGTTGTGCACCATGTAGACGGAGACGATCTGAGGGCCCTGACTGTGAACGCCGATTACTCCCGTGTGGGGCGTGAGAACAACATCCGCAAAGCCCAAACCATCGCCCAGTTCCTCCAATCCAAAGGACAGACTGTGGTGGTGAGTTTGGTGGCTCCCTACCGCGCTTTGCGTGAAGAATTCAAGTCCCGCGCCACCGTGACAGAGGTGTATGTGCACACCACAGAGCTGCGCGGAAGGGAAGACAAACACGCTTCGGATTACGAGCCGCCCTTGGAGGGATTCATCGACGTGGACACCACCTCCAAAAGCGTGGAGGACGCCCTGAGTGTGGTGCTTGAACAAGTCCAAGTCTGAGCACATCGCAGGTGTCGATTTCCCCACTAGTTTTGTAGGCCATTATGGACGCTAGACAATCCCGAATTCGACACCTCGCCAAGACCGTCACTTGGCGGCTCGTGGGCACCGTAGACACGATTTTGCTCGGATGGCTGGTGTCAGGAGACGCCACCGTGGGCTTGACCATCGGCGGATTGGAAATGGTGACCAAAATGATTTTGTATTACCTCCACGAGCGGGCTTGGTTCCGGTACGGACGCCTGGGACGGGAGGACTCCACGGAAGACGCATTGACGAAAGACAACTGACGACATGAGCGACGCATCTTACAACCTTGACCACCTCACGGAACTGGAGGCAGAGTCCATTTACGTACTCCGCGAAGTGGCCGCGCAATTTGACCGTCCTGCCATCCTCTTTTCAGGAGGAAAGGACAGCATTGTGGTGACCCACTTGGCGGCCAAGGCGTTCGCCCCAGGGCGCATCCCCATGCCATTGGTTCACATCGACACGGGTCACAACTTCTCTGAAACGCTGGAGTTCCGTGACAACCTCGTCGAGCGTTTGGGCGCCCGCCTCATCGTCGGAAGTGTGCAAGCCACCATCGACTCTGGCAAAGTCCAAGAGGAGACCGGGGCCAACGCCAGCCGCAACCGACTTCAAACCACCACCCTCATCGACACGATCGAGGAGCATCAATTCGACGCGTGCATCGGCGGGGCACGCCGCGACGAGGAGAAGGCCCGTGCCAAGGAGCGTTTTTTCTCCCACCGCGACGATTTCAGCCAATGGGACCCCAAGAACCAACGCCCAGAACTGTGGAACCTCTTCAACGGCAAGCACGCCCCGGGCGAGCACTTCCGGGTGTTCCCTTTGAACAACTGGACCGAGCTTGACGTGTGGAACTACATCCTTCGTGAAAACATCGCCCTGCCTTCGTTGTACTACGCGCACGACCGCATGTGCATTCGCCGCGCAGGCCAAATCTTGGCCCATTCTGAGCACCTCAACGTGAGGGCGGACGAGACGCCTGAGATGATGCACGTGCGTTTCCGCACGCTGGGCGATTTGACCATCACAGGTGCGTTTGAAAGCGACGCCGACACCTTGGAAAAGATCATTGAAGAAGTGGCCGCAACCCGCATCACCGAGCGAGGCGGTCGAATGGACGACAAGCGCAGCGACAGCGCCATGGAAGACCGGAAAAAAGAGGGTTACTTTTAATTTGAACAGGGACGCAGAGATGGGACACACAGAGCACAACGGCTTGCTTCGCTTCACCACCGCGGGAAGTGTTGACGACGGAAAAAGCACACTCATTGGACGCTTGCTGTATGACAGCAAAAGCATCTTCGAAGACCAATTGGAGGCGGTGGAATCCGCGTCGAATCAGAAAGGCATTGACGGCACCGATCTGAGCCTGCTGACCGACGGCCTGAAAGCGGAGCGGGAACAAGGCATCACCATCGACGTCGCCTACCGCTACTTCGCCACGCCCAAGCGCAAATTCATCATTGCGGACACCCCAGGCCACATCCAGTACACCCGAAACATGGTCACGGGTGCATCCACCGCGGACTTGGCCATCATCCTCATCGACGCCCGACACGGCCTCTTGGAACAAACCCACAGGCACAGCTTCATCGCGTCGTTGCTCGGGCTGCAACACGTGGTCGTGTGCGTCAACAAAATGGACCTGGTGGAGTACAGCGAGGACCGCTTCAACGAAATCGTGGCGGCCTACAAAGAGTTCTCCTCCCGCTTGGACATCACGGACATCAAGTTCATCCCCATCAGCGCCCTCCATGGGGACAATGTGGTGGAGTCGTCTGAGAACACCCCATGGTACGGTGGAGGCACCTTGCTCCATCATCTGGAAACGGTTCATGTGGGGGCAGACCGCAACTTGCAGGACTGCCGGTTCCCCATCCAGTACGTGATTCGTCCACAAACGGACGCCCACCGGGATTTCCGTGGGTACGCTGGCCGGGTCGCCTCTGGCGTCTTCAAGGTGGGCGACGAGGTGGTCGCCATGCCAAGCGGCCAAACCTCCAAAATCAAGGAGATTTTCGTGGGGGACACCCAAGTTGAAAAAGCGTTCCCTCCTTTGAGCGTCGCCATGACCCTCGAAGACGACATCGACTTGAGCCGTGGCGACATGTTGGCCCGTCCCAACAACCAGCCTTCCAAGAGCAAATTGCTCGACGCGAAAATTTGCTGGCTGAGCGAAACGCCGTTGAACCTCGGAACCAAGTACATCCTGCGGCACACGTCCAGCGAAAGCCAGTCGCGCATTGCCAAAATCCACCATGAGATCGACATCAACACCCTTCACAGGGTGGAAGAGGTCTCAGAAATTTCGGTGAATGCCATCGCGCGCATCCAAATCAAAACGGCCTCCGAGGTGCTTGTGGACGACTACCGCCGAAACAAGACCACAGGATCGTTCCTGTTGATCGACCCATCCACCCACCAAACGGTTGCGGCAGGCGTCATCGACGATTTGAACATCCAAGCCTGACCCGCCGAAACAAGAACGCTTCGCGCCTCAGCGCGTTCAAGCCTTCACCAGGGGGTACTGCGCGAATTTCGCGTTGACGGCGTCCCCGACGCGCTTCAAGACGGCCGCGTCTTCGGGCGCCTGAAGGACGGCGTCCATCCATTCTACCAACTGCACCATGTCTTCCTCGACGAGGCCTCGGGTGGTCACTGCTGGGGTGCCCACACGCATGCCTGATGTGACAAACGGTGAGCGCGTGTCGAACGGCACCATGTTCTTGTTGACGGTGATGTGCGCCTGACCCAAGGACTGCTCCGCCACTTTCCCTGTCACGCCCTTGTTGGTGAGGTCAATGAGCATGAGGTGGTTGTCGGTGCCACCGCTGATCAAATCGTAGCCGCGTTCCACAAACGCCGCCGCCATGGCTTGCGCGTTCGCCACCACTTGCTTGCAGTACGCTTTGTAAGAAGGCTGGAGCGCCTCGCCAAACGCCACGGCCTTCGCGGCAATCACGTGCTCCAATGGACCTCCCTGCATGCCTGGGAACACCCCCGAATCCAACAACGAGGCGAAGGAACGCACCGCGCCCTTCATCGTGGTGAGGCCCCAGGGGTTGGGGAAATCCTTGCCCACCATGATCACCCCGCCGCGCGGGCCACGGAGGGTTTTGTGCGTGGTGGACGTGACGACGTGGCAATGCGGAAGAGGGTTGTCCAACAACCCCGCTGCGATCAAGCCAGAAGGGTGTGAAATGTCCGCCAACAGAATGGCGCCCACTTCATCGGCGATTTGGCGGAACCGCGCGTAATCCCATTCACGGGCGTATGCAGACGCCCCGCAGATGATCATTTGGGGCTTCTCGGCCCGGGCGGTCTCCGCCACTTTGTCCATGTCGATGGTGCCCGTCTCCTTCTCCACCCCGTAGAACGTCGGACGGTACAACTTGCCGCTGTAGTTCACAGGCGACCCGTGGGTCAAGTGCCCGCCGTGCGCCAAATCAAACCCCAAAATGGTGTCGCCTGGCTTCAGGCAAGCCAGCATGACCGCGCTGTTCGCCGAGGCGCCCGAGTGAGGCTGGACGTTGGCCCATTCTGCCCCAAACAGTTTGCACAACCGCTCGATCGCCAGGTTCTCGGCTTGGTCCACAAATTCACAACCGCCGTAATAACGCTTGCCGGGCAAGCCTTCGGCGTATTTGTTAGTCAAAATGCTGCCTTGCGCCGCCATGACGGCTTCGCTGGTGTAGTTCTCCGACGCGATGAGCTCGGCCCCTTCGGTTTGGCGGGTGTGCTCAAGGCCCACAATGCGGGCGACTTCTGGATCGGACTGGAGGGCGGGGTGCAATTCTGTGGACACGGCAATGGGATATTGGAGGCACCAAAAATAGCCTGTCGCTTCGACCTAACCATCGTTCAAGAAACAAAACGTCCACCGCTTGTCCTGGGCGTATTTTTCCGGTCCAAGAGTCCCACGCCATCAAGCACACGTCGCCCCCCAACGCCCTCGCGAAAGAGACCTCTCCGTATTTGCGTCAGCACATGCACAACCCCGTGCATTGGCTCCCTTTCGGACCCGCAGCCTGGGCGAAAGCCAAGGCCGAACGCAAGCTGGTGCTGGTCAGCGTGGGGTACAGCGCCTGCCATTGGTGCCACGTGATGGAGCACGAGACGTTTTCCAACGCCGAGGCCGCCGACTTCATGAACGCGCACTTCCTGTGCATCAAAGTCGACCGAGAAGAGCGCCCCGACGTGGACCAAGTGTACATGGACGCCGTCCAATTAATGACACGCCAAGGCGGGTGGCCCCTGAATTGCATCGCCCTGCCAGACGGGCGGCCCATTTGGGGCAGCGTGTATCTGCCCAAAACCCAATGGCTCTCCTCCCTTCAGGCCATCCTCGACGTCCAATCCTACGACCCTGAACGCGTGGGGCGCTACGCCGAGAAATTGACCGCAGCGGTGGAAGCCATGGGGCGGCCTTCTCCGCCGGAGGCATCGTCGTTTCACGACGCGTTCGACACGTGGACCCAGTCCTGGGACCTGGAGCACGGAGGACGAATCGGCGCCCCCAAATTCCCGTTGCCGTGCCAGCTTGAATTCCTGGGACGCGCGGCCCATTCAACCCGCCTGGGACCTGCTCGGCGAAAGCAAGCCCGCGACCATGCCCTGCGCACCTTGGACGCCTTGGTGGCTGGTGGCATCCACGACCATGTCGGAGGCGGGTTTGCGAGGTACAGCGTCGACGAAGCGTGGCACGTTCCGCATTTTGAAAAGATGCTGTACGACAACGCGCAGTTGGTGTCCGTCCTTTCGGCGTGGGCAGACGAAGCCCATCCCGAATTCACGGAAGCCATGACGAAGGCTGTGGCGTTCATGGCACGGGAGTGGCAGTTGGACCATGGCGGCTTTTGTGCGGCGCTTGACGCCGACAGCGAAGGCCAAGAGGGCACCTACTACGTGTGGACGACCGCAGAATTGACATCCATTCTCGCCCCGGACGAGGTGGCTTGTGTGGACAAGGCGTTTGGCTTGGAGGGACACAGCCTTTGGGAACACGGCCAGCATGTGCTTCGGCGCAAGGCCAAGTCCGACGTGAATCCAAGCGACTTGCAAGGCGTGCTTCACAAACTCCACACCTGGCGCGACGGGCCGAACGGTCGCGTCAAACCCAGCCTCGACGACAAGGTGCTGACTTCTTGGAATGCCTTGGCCGCCATCGCCCTGGCCAAAGCCGCGCGTCGGCTGCCCGGTGGCTCCTTGGCTCCTGCCCTTCGGCTTGGTCGCTACTTGCGCACCTTGGCAAGGGTGCCCCACCGTCCCGACTTGCTGCGAAGAACCCACCACGCCGGCGGCGGCCCCATGCACGAGGGATTCGCAGAAGACTACGCGTTCACGGTGGAGGCGTTCCTTGAACTGCATCAATCGACCCAGGACCGCGTGTGGCTTCAGGAAGCCCGCGCCCTCATGGCCACCGCCATGGAACGGCTGTTTGACCCTGAGTCCAAAACGTTTTGGAACAACGCCGTCGACTCCGACACCCCCTACGTCCGGAGCCGAAGCATGGAGGACGGCGTCATCCCCTCGGCCAACGCCTCCTTCGCGTCGAGCTTGTGGAAACTCGGATGGGCCCTCGACATTCCTGCCTGGCGCGAACTTTCGCGCGACATGGTGCAAGCCAGGATGGAAGGGGCCAACACGCTAGCCGAATCTGGAGCCTGGGCGCACGTGCATTTGGACCAAACCGAGGGCTTCGTCACCGTCGTGGTCGCCGTGAGCTCCGACGAGCAACAGAACGCCGTGACCCAGGCGTGGTGGTCGACGCAGCGGCCCGGCACCTGGCTGGACGTCGTCCACCCTGGAGATGCCCACATCCCAGCGTGGATGGAAGGAAAAAGCCCCGGTCCCGAGGGCCAATCGCGCTGGTATGTTTGTCAAGAAGGCGCGTGCCAACTTCCCGTCGACACCGCCCCACAAGCCTGGAACCTCTGCCCCCTGTCATGACCCCACCTCAAGCCCACAACCACGCATGGTCCACCGCGAGAGCGGCTGTGATGCTGCTTGGCTTGCTGTGTTGCGGGGTGCTCGACAAGGGCGTTTGGGGGCAGGAGGACAGCATAAGCCGAAGCGAGCGCAAGGCTGTCAAGCGCAGGGTGAAGGACGCGGCCAAGGCGGAGAAGCAGGCCAACAAAGAATTCGAGAAGAATTACAAAGCCCTCCAGAAGCGCCACTACAAGCACCAACAAACCAGCCGAGAGAAGAACCTCATCCAACCGAATGGAAAGGACGAATCGGTCTCTGGGCGCGAAGGAGGCCACGCCAAAGACAACATCCGCAGGCGCATGAGGAAGGGGCAACAAAAGGCCCGGCGGAACCGCGACGGCAGGGCCATCCCATGGTGGCGACGGGTCCTGCTGAGGAGGTCCTGGAAAAGGGGCTGAAAGGCTTCATGGCCCTGGTTTGCAGGGTGTTCACAAAAGTTCGCAAACTGCGTGGGCTTGGCCTATATTTGGCCTCTACACCTGTTTCGCCTGAAATTCTAAACGCATGATGCGGTTTGCAACATTTTTGGGAGCGATTTTGATGTCCTTCAGCGCCTTGGCGCAAGTGGGCGCCGGAACGCTCAAGGGTCGAATCACAGATTTCGACACCAAAGAGTCTTTGCCCTTTGCCAGTGTGATTCTGTTCTTGAACGGAAACCAAGTGGCGGGCACAAACACCGACTTCGACGGTGAGTACACCATCAAACCCATCCAGCCGGGCACGTACGACGTGTTGTTCAGCTTCGTGGGCTACCAGTCCAAGAAAGTGACTGGTGTGAAAATCACCGCCAACAAAATCCAGTTCGTCAACGGCGAACTCGGCGCCGGGGTGATGATGGAAGAGGCCGAAGTCGTCGAATACTCTGTCCCCTTGATTGACAAGGACGGGGGTGCGTCCGGTGGCACGGTGAGCCGTGAAGACATCGACAAGCTTCCCGGACGTTCCGCCACGAGCATCGCTTCGACCGTGGCCGGTGCGAGCACCGCGGGCACAGGTGGTGGTGTGAGCATCCGTGGTGCACGGACCTCTTCCACGTGGTACTACATCGACGGCATCAAGGTGCGCGGCTCTTCCGCCCTCCCGAAATCGGCCATCGAAGAAGTGCAGGTGGTGACCGGCGGCATCCCTGCCAACATTGGTGATGCAACAGGTGGTGTCATCAACATCTCTCTTCGGAACTCAAGCCGCACATGGTTTGGCGGCGGCGAATTGATCACGTCTGGCCTCCCCACTGAAACTTCGGCCATCGGCCTCGACAAGTTTGGGTACAACCTTGCGGAAGGGTCGGTCTCTGGGCCGATCGCTTGGCGCAAGAACGAGAAGGGTGAAAAGACCGACCCGCTCCTCGGCTTGTTCCTCTCCGGCAACTACACCTACCAAAAAGACACGCGTCCCACGTTTGGTGGGGTGTACCGCATGACGGACAGCGCACGCGCCCAAATCTTGGCCGAGCCGCTCCGCCAGAACGTGAGTTCGTCTGGTGAAATCAACGGCGCGTTGTACAACGCGGATTTCTTGACACCTGATGCCTTTGAGCGCACCCCCACGCGTTTGAACAACGCCAACCAAAGCGCCAACCTGGTGGCCAAAATTGACGTCAACACCAACGAGACCACCAGCTTGACCTTTGGGGCGACTGCGGCATTGGGACGTGCGAACGAATTCGACCGGGGCCGTTCCTTGATGAATTGGGAAAACAACAACCAAACCACCAGCTTGGATTGGAGGGGGTACGTGAAGTTCTCTCAGCGCTTTGCCGACGAGGAAGGAAGCGAGTCCAGCGGCGGGCTGAAGAACGTCTTCTACAGCATCATGGCCGATTACTCGCAGAGCTACTTCAAGCGGGAGGACGCCAGCCACGGGGACGACTTCTTCAAATACGGCCACGTCGGGACGTTCGACGTCTACCAGCAGAACAGCTACGAGTACAACGACCTCACCGGCCGCTTCGTCCACAACGGATGGGAAGACACGCTCGTGACGTACACCGCATCGCCTTACAACCCTGAGTTGGCCGCGATCAACAACCAGTACTTCAACCTTTTCGAGAGCGAGCCTTACAGCCCCTTCGTGGACGGCCCCTACGAGAGCTTGTTGACCGTGCAAAACGGCAACGCGCTGCTCAACGGCCAGTCCCCCAACTCCACCTACGGGTTGTGGAGCTACTTTGGCACGCAAGGCAACTCGTACAACATCAGCAACAACAGCCAGTTCCGCGTCAGCGCGGCAGGTTCTGCGGACATCGGCGACCACGCCTTGCAAATGGGCTTCGAATACGAGCAGCGCCGTGACGCGTTCTTCTCGCTCGGCCCAGTGGGCTTGTGGACCTTGGCGCGCTTGACCACGAACTCGCACATCAAGGAGATCGACGCGACAGACAGTTTAGTGACCAACGTGGGCACGGACTACTACGTGACGTACGGACGCTTGATTGGCGACAACCAATTTGAATTTGACGCCAACCTGCGTGGAGAGCTCAATGCTGCGGAGGATGAGTTGATCAACATCGACGCCATTGACCCCGAGTTCTTCACCCTCGACATGTTTGGTGCAGACGACCTGTTGAACCAAGGCTCCAACTACGTGACGTACAGCGGCTACGACCCTTACGGCAACAAGGTCAACGACCGTCCCACCATCGAGGATTTCTTCAACAAGACCAACGATGCCGGCTACAACACCCGTCCCATCGGGGCCTACGAGCCGATTTACATCGCGGGCTACATCATGGACAAGTTCACCTTCGACGACATCATCTTCAACGTGGGCCTTCGTGTGGACCGTTTCGACGCCAACCAACCTGTGTTGAAGGATCCCTACGTGGTGGGCCAGTCCTACACTGTCGGAGACATTCAGGATGCAGATGGTGAAGGCATCATCAGCACATTGAGCGGCAACGCATTCATTCCTGAAAACATTGGCGAAGACTTCGCCGTGTACGTGGACGCCTTGGAAGGCCCTGGCTCCATTGTCGGCTTCCGGGATGGCGACACCTGGTACAACTCTGTCGGCACGGAGATCACCGACCCCGACGTGTTGGCTGTGAACACCGCCTACCCCGCGCCATGGCTCAAGCCCAACGACAACGCCACCGGCGACGATCCGTTTGAATTGACGTCTGAAGCGTTCCGCGACTACGACCCTGCGGTGAACATCATGCCTCGCATTTCCTTCTCGTTCAACATCAGCGACGAGGCGGTCTTCTTCGCGCACTATGACATTTTGACCCAGCGTCCGACGTCCAGCAACCGCTTCTCTCCCATCGACTACCTGTTCTTGGAGAGCCGGAACAACCTCATCTCCAACCCAGATTTGCGTCCTGAGAAGACCATCGACTACGAATTGGGCTTCCAGCAAGTGTTGACGAAGACGTCAAGCCTGAAGATTTCTGCCTACTACAAGGAGATGCGCGACATGATTCAGGTGCGCAACTTCACCGGCGCGTACCCACGTCCTTACAAGGCCTTTGGAAACCTCGACTTCGGAACGGTCAAGGGCTTCACCGTCGGGTACGACATGCGTCGCACGGGCAACGTTCGTCTGAACGCCAACTACACCCTGCAGTTCGCAGACGGCACAGGCTCAACCACCCAGACCGCATTGGCGCTGATCAACGCGGGTCTGCCGAACCTCCGGTCCATCAACCCGTTCAACTACGACCAACGTCACCGCATCGTCGCCAATGTGGACTACCGCTACGGCGCGGGCGAGGAGTACAACGGTCCTGTGGTCAAGTTCGGTGGGAAGGAACGCCAGTTGTTCGCCAACACCGGTTTGAACATCATCGCCAACCTCGGCTCTGGCACGCCTTACACGGCGTCCACCATCGCCACCCCAATCACCGGGGAAATCAGCCCATCCACTGAGGGGTCGATCAACGGCAGCCGCTTGCCATGGCAGTTCAGCTTGGACGCCAACTTGGACCGCAACTTCACGGTGACATACGGCGGAGAGGGCGACGCTGCCAAGACCACCAACTTGAACCTGTACTTGTGGATTGGAAACGTGCTCAACACACGCAACATCAACTCGGTGTATCGCTTCACAGGCGTTGCCGACGACGATGGCTACTTGGCTGCGGCCCAGTACCAGCCCCTCATCAACAGCCAAAACGACCCGAACGCGTTCCGGAACTACTACTCCATGTTCGTGGACAACCCGTTCAACTTGGGATTGCCCCGCACCGTCCGTTTGGGCCTCAAGTTTGACTTCTGATCATGCCAAGCAAGAAGATGAACCGCATTCTCTCATTCTCCACGTTGTTCCTCCTCGCCTCCACGGCGTGGGGCTACAAGTACGTCGGCGCAGGCACCCCAGGTGGCACAGCCGGCATGACCAACCAACCCACCGTGCGCGCGGCGGCCTGCGCCCCAGCCACCGGCCTGCGTGACCTCGAGTGGAACAACGTCCGCGCCCTGATTGAAACAGGAGGGTCGTTGTGGCAAGACCGCGCCACCAGCCAGGCTTCGTACGAAGTGCCGAAAGGTGGAGGAGTCAGCTCCCTGTACGCGGGTGCCCTCTGGATGGGCGGCATCAGCCCGGACCAACAGCTCAAGCTCGCGGCGGTCACCTTCCGGGGAGACGGCAACGACTACTGGGCTGGTCCTTTGACCAACGACGGATCTGCGGAAGTGGACGCCACCACGTGCAACGAGTACGACGACTTCTTCGTCTCCACCCGTGCTGATGCGCAGCGTCACCGCCAATACTTCGAGGCGCTGGAGGCAGGCACCGTGGAAGAAGAATTTCCTGAGGGCTACGCCATGCCGGCCTACTTCCGGGAATACCCCGCCCACGGCAACACGGACCTGAACCAAGACTATTACCTGGCGCCTTTCAAGGATTACGACGGCGACGGGTTTTACTCTCCAGAGCAAGGCGATTACCCTTGGTACGACTTCTTGTCTGAAATCGATTGCAAAAACCGGAAGCGTGAAGATTTGGTCCCACTTTACGGCGACCGCAACTTCTACTGGATTTTCAACGACAAGGGCAACGTGCACTCCGAGTCGCAAGGCGAGCCCATCGGGATGGAAATCCGCGCGCAGGCCTTCGCGTTCTCCACGAACGACGAGGTCAACAACATGACCTTCCACAACTACGTCCTCATCAACCAAGGCACGCAAACGTTGTCCAACACCTACTTCGGGGTGTGGGTCGATGCGGACGTGGGAACTGCCACCGACGACTACGTGGGATGCGACGTGCAACGCGGTTTGGGCTACAGCTACAACGGCGACGCGGTGGATGAACCTTCGAACAGCTCCATCGGCTATGGCGAAAACCCACCCGCAGTGGGCATCGACTTCTTCGAAGGCCCTTACCAAGATGCAGACAGCATCGACAACCCGTTGACCACCAACTTCGGCAACGCGATTGACTCGTTGGGAATCCCCTACGAGGGCATCGGCATCGGCTACGGCGACGGCATCGTGGACAACGAGCGCTTCGGCATGCGCCGCTTCGTCTACTACAACAACTCGAACAACCCCATCAACGGGGAGCCCGCCACGCCTCTGCACTTCTACAACTACATGAACGGGGTGTGGAAGAACGGCCAAAAAATGGCCTACGGCGGCGACGGTGTGAACGCTTCCACAGGCGCCAACCTCGACGTTTCTTGCGACTACATGTTCCCTGGCGACACCGACCCCTTCAACTGGGGCACTGGTGGCACCACCGTGGAGCCTTGGACCGAGGTCACGTCCGGCAACCCTCCTGCCGACCGCCGATTCATCCAAGCCGCAGGTCCCTTCACCCTCGAGCCTGGGGATTACAACAACATCACCATGGGTGTGGTTTGGGCGCGTGCGACGGCGGGCGATCCTGAGGAAAGCGTGAAGCTCATGCGCATCGCGGACGACAAAGCGCAAGCGTTGTTTGACAACTGCTTTGAAATCGTCTCTGGTCCTGACGCTCCAGACGTGACCGTCCAGGAATTGGAGAACGAGCTCATTCTGTACCTGACCAACAACAACCCCCTCTCGAACAACTTCCGCGAGGAGTACGTGCAGTTGGATCCAGGAATTCCCAAGTTTGACATCGAGGGCAACCAATACGACACCCTCAGCCGCTCGTACACCTTCGAAGGCTACCAGATCTACCAACTGGCCAACGAGCAAGTGTCTGCTGCGGATTTGGGTGACATCGACCAAGCCCGACTCATCTTCCAGTGCGACGTGGTCAACGACATCGACGTTGTGGTGAACTACGTGCAGGACACCGAAATGGAATTGCCCGTGCCCAACTTGATGGCCAACGGGGAGAACGAAGGCATTGCGCACAGCTTCCGCGTAACCAAAGACGCGTTCGCCCAAGGCGACAACGCCCTGGTGAACCACAAGACATACTACTTCATGGCGTTGGCCTACGGCTACAACAACTACGAAGAGTACAACCCCGTGACCGGTGCCGGGCAGGATGTCCAATACAAGGCCTCTCGTAAGGCGGCCGTCGGCTCGATCCGGGTGTACAGCGGCATCCCACACAAGCCCTCTCCTGAGAGCGGTGGCTTGATTCAGGCTGCGGCGTACGGCGACGGCGTGG
>CBFHQO010000080.1:0-7148 GCA_965658045.1 uncultured Flavobacteriales bacterium
CATTTTGACCGACAATTGGCCTGGTGAGACCACGTGGACGGTGACTTCCTCCTCAGGCGACGTTGTCGCTTCGGGAGGACCTTACCAAAGTCAAGAGACAGAATATGTTGAGCAAGTCTGTGTGGGTGCAGGATGCTACTCCTTCAACATTGCCGACCAGTTCGGCGATGGCTTGTGCTGCTCTTACGGCAACGGCGGATACACCGTGGTTTCGCAGGGTGCAACCCTTGGGAGTGGGGGCGACTTTGGGTCGTCTGAGTCTGTGGATTTTTGCTTGGGTTCTGGGTTTGGATGCACCGACGAGATGGCCTGCAACTTCGATCCCGAAGCCACCGTCGACAACGGGTCTTGTGATTACGACTCGTGCTCTGGTTGCACCGACGAAACGGCGTGCAACTTCAACAGCAATGCCACAATGGACGATGGTTCGTGTGCCGAAAACGACCAATGTGGGGTTTGCGGTGGCGACGGCAGCACATGTGTTGGTTGTACCGACCCGGCGGCTTGCAATTATGATGCGTCTTCGACCATTGACGATGGCTCATGTCAAGTCAACGACGATTGCGGGGTCTGTGGTGGTGACAACGGCTCTTGCAGCGGATGTACGGACCCGCAGGCATGCAACTACAACGCAACCGCGCTCTTGGACGACGGGTCATGTGTGATGCCAGACCCAATTGAGGGTTGTGGAGATGTGTGCGATTTCGTGTTGATGGTGAGTGAGCCTTCGCTGGCTTCTGGTGAATCAGGTACCGCCACAACAATCCTGGCCAATGGCACCCTCGAGACCATCGACATTGAATTGAATTGGATGCAAGTTGATGGGGCTGGTGCTTGGCCAGGTGACATGTTGGTTGAGGTCGGGTTGCCAGACGGCAACTGCTTTGCCTTTGGAGGGTACAATGTGGGCAGCTCCACTTGTGATTCGCTTGGCAACTTTGCTGTTGTTTGGCCAGAATGGACTGTGAGTCTGCCAGGCTTGTATACGGCAACTTTGGATGTGTCTGCTTTGGGATATTCAGGCGAAGGCGCCTGGAGTCTGACAATCACCAATGGTTGGATTCCTTCTTTCTCTACAGGCAGCGCGAGTTATGAAGTTGGCTTCACGCTGAATGGGCTGTGCACTTCTGAAGACATTCCTGTGCCAGGATGCACAGATGGCAACGCATGCAACTACGATCCAGACGCCAACGATGACGACGGCTCCTGCTTGAGTCTTGATGAATGTGGGGTGTGTGGGGGAGACAACAGTGCCTGCAGTGGATGCACGGATGTTCAAGCATGCAACTACACGGAAGGTGCCACCATCGACGACGGTTCATGTCTTTACCTGGACAGCTGTGGTGTTTGTGGAGGCAACAACGAATCCTGCAGTGGATGCACGGACCCCGAGGCGTGCAACTACAACATGGAGGCTACGCTTGACGACGGATCTTGTGTGTATGGGGGAACGAGTGTGTCTTTGGTGATGTACGATTCTTATGGGGACGGGTGGAACGCAAACACCTTGACCATCGCTGGTGTGGACTATTGTTTCCCAGATGCATTCGGAGATTGCGGGTCCACGGATGTTTACGCGACCTACGCAGATTCGCTGGTGTTCAACTTGTGCTTGGATTTGACGGGGTGCACCGCTGTGACGTACAACCCGACTGGAACTTGGCAAGGTGAAACGTCTTGGGAGATTTTGGATGAAGCAGGCAACGTGATTTCATCAGGAGGCGCCGAGTCCGGCTTTGTGGGAGAATGTGGATTCGGCTGCACCGACCCGGAGGCTTGCAATTACGATCCAGAGGCCACTGAGGACGATGGGTCATGCGATTTCGACTGCATAGGATGCACCGACGGCACGGCGTGCAATTTCGACCCGAGTGCCACCGAAGACGATGGTTCTTGTGAGTTCACGAGTTGTTTGGGATGCACAGACAGCACGGCTTGCAACTACGATGCGGAGGCGACCGTGGACGACGGCTCGTGTCTTCAGCTGGACGCCTGCGGCATTTGTGGTGGAGATGGAAGCACGTGCATCGGTTGCACCGACATCGATGCTGAGAACTACGACCCAAATGCCACGATCGACGACGGCAGTTGCACCTATCCCAACAACTGCCCAGAGGACCTGAATGGCGATGGCTTGATCTCGGTCGCCGACATTCTGCTGTTGTTGTCCGACTTCGGGTGCTCGAGCGATTGCGAAGCGGACTTGAATGAAGACGGCGCGACGAATGTGAACGACATCCTGCAAATCCTTGCGGCCTTCGGTCAAGAGTGCTGATGTCCAATTAAATTGAATCGAACGGCTCCGGGCAGCGCAGTTTCGCGTAGCTTGGGGCCGTTCTATTGTATTGGATCGATGAAATTGTTTGTGGCCAAACTCAACCGAGATGCGGTTGAATCTGATTTGCTCGAGTGGTTCGGCGCCATGGGGCCCGTCAAGAGTGTGAAAGTTGTGACCGATCGGGACACAGGCCAAAGCAAATGCTTTGGCTTTGTGGAGATGGAAAGCAGGGACGGGGGACAGCGCGCCCTTGACGAAATGAACGGCAGAGAGTACATGGGCTTCCGCATGGTGGTCAAGGAGGCTGAGGAGCGTGGCAGCCGGCCTTCTCGTCCTGGAGGCAGTCCAGGAAGCGGTTCAGGCCGTACTGGGGGAGGCCCTTCAAGTCAGCGTGGCTTCACGCCCCGAGGTGGTGCCCCAGGGGGTGCTGGACCTGGGGCAGGGGGCTTTTCTTCGCCGGACAAGAAGTCGGCGGCCAAGAAGAAAAGAGTCACCCGCAACAAGCCTGACAAGTACTCAGATGGGCCACGCCAAACCAAAATGAAAAAGCCAAAAGGCGGAGGAGGGGCTCAAAACTGGGCCGATTTTGACGACGACTATTGAGTCATTTGGCCTCCCATCGCTTTCCAAAAACCTCGCCTCAGGCGGGGTTTTTTGCTGTTCGCGGGTCTGCTCGGCGCTTGCCGTGAGGCTAAAGAGCAGGAAGTATTTGTCGAAAAAACGAAACCATTGGACGAAGGTTTGCGTTCATTCGGTACTGAAAAAAATGCATTGGTCGATGGAATTTCGGGTTTTGTCCCTATCTTTCAACGTTCCTTAAAAGTGACGACATGCGAATTATCCTCTCCGCAATCCTCTTGGTTTTGGCCCAAAATGTTGGTGCTCAGACAGATATCTCCGGATGCATCGTTCCTTCGGCTTGTAACTACAATCCCGAAGCGACGATCGCCGACAATGCGACTTGTGATTTTGAGAGTTGCATTGTGTTCGGCTGTAACAACAGCTTCGCCTGCAACTTCGATCCCGAAGCGACGGTGAACGACGGCTCATGCGAGTATTCCTCTTGTCAGGGCTGCACAGATCCTTGTGCATGCAACTACGACCCCACGGCCACCATTGAAAATGGCTCTTGCGACCCAGATCTGTCCGCATGCGGAAACGATTTGGGTTGTACGATTGCACAGGCTTGCAACTACGACGCCTGCGCGACCATCAACGACGGGAGCTGCGATTTCTTCAGCTGTCTCGTGTTCGGTTGCAACAACCCAGCAGCTTGCAACTACGACGAGGCCGCGACATTCAACGACGGCTCCTGTGATTTTGTGAGCTGCGTTCCACAAGGATGCACGATTGAGGATGCGTGCAACTACGACTCGGAGGCGGTCATCAACGACGGTACCTGTGAATTTTCTTCTTGCGCGGGTTGCACGGATTCATGTGCGCCGAACTACGACGCCACCGCCACCATTGACAATGGCAGCTGCGATGCAGTGTTGGGTTGCACCAACCCAAGCGCTTGCAACTACGACGCGTGTGCTGACACCAACGACGGCTCTTGCGATTTCTTGAGCTGTCAGACCATCGGCTGCATGGATGCCACCGCGTGCAACTTCGATCCCGAGGCCACGCTGTCCAATGGACAATGCGTGTATGCAGATTTGCATTACGATTGTGCAGGCAACTGCCTCAACCCTTCTGCGGGCTGTGTCTACATGGAAGGTCACCCCTCCGCTGGCGAGCCCATTTGTGAGGAGAACGTGATCTTGGGTTGCACCGACCCCACCGCCCAACCCTACAGCTACAATTCGATGGCCAACTGCGACGACGGGTCGTGCGAGTATGCCATGGCCGGTTGCACCAACCCCATGGCCTGCAACTTCATGGCTGGGGCGACTTTGGACGACGGTTCTTGTGAGTTTGTGACATGTGCGGGCTGTTTGATCGTCTCTGCGTGCAACTTCGACCCCACGGCATTGATCCCGGACAACGCATCATGCGAATTCCCTGAAGATTTTTACGACTGTGCTGGCAATTGCTTGTCAGACATTGACGGAGACGGCGTGTGCGACCAATTGGAAATTGCGGGTTGTCAGGACGCGTTGGCTTGCAACTACAACGCCGATGCGACAGATGCAGCATTCTGCAGCTACCCCGTGGCCAACTTTGATTGTGATGGCAACTCCCTCCGTCCCATGTTCACGTCGTTCCCTGCGAACGGCGATGTGGATGCGTGCAACGTGCCATCCATCGAGGATGCCGTGGTGGAGGCCATGTTCTCTCCTTTTGCACCCGCGTTTGAGGCGGCCTACAACGACAATGAATGCTACGATGTCGACATGGACGTGGAGGTGGCTTTTGTTGGGGAAATCCGATTGGATGGCGATTGCGCGAACAACTATGTGTTGGTGCGCAGCTGGTCTGCCACGGATTGCGCTGGGTACACCCGTGTGCGCGAGCAAATCTTGAACGTTAGCGACACCACAGCGCCCTCCCTCACCATTCCATCAGACCAAAGCATTTCATGCGACTTGGTGGACGATGCGGACTTCGGATCGGCCGTGGCATCGGACGACTGCGGAGACGTGGAGGTGTCTATGGATGTGGAAGTGACAGAGGGCGAATGCGACGGACAATATACCATCGTGCGTACGTTCACAGCCACGGACCTTTGCGGCAACGAAACCATTGAAGCGCAGACCATTCAGGTGGTGGACAACGACGCTCCTGAGTTCGAGCCAATCAGCGATTTGACCTTGGATTGCACAGAGAGCTTGTCAGATGAGCTCCCGGCGGCCAGCGACAACTGCTCGGAAGCATCTGTTTCCGTGTCCGACGAGGTGATTGCAGGTGATTGCCCACAAGAGTACACCGTCGTGCGGACGTACACCGCCGTGGACGATTGCGGGAACACGTCCACCATGATTCAGAACGTGACGTTTGTGGACGACCAAGCGCCAGCCGTGTTGTCGGGATATGCAGACAACCCCATTTTCGTCAACAACCTCCTTGGCGAGGAAGTGCCTGCCGCCGATTTGGTGATTGAGGACAACTGCGACGCCGAGGCATCTTGGAGTCACAGCGATCAAATCGTCGCGGAATCGGATGCAGCCCAAACCATTGAGCGCACGTACTCCATCGTGGACGCGTGTGGCAACGAGTTGGTGCTTGTTGAAACCATCGAGGTGACGTTGGTGAACCCAGGCTGCACGGACAGCGCCGCCTGCAACTACGACGACGACGCCAACGTGGACGACGGATCTTGTGAATTCTGTTCATGCGGTCTCAACGCATGTGGGTGTACTGATCCTGAGGCATGCAACTACGACGCAAGCAACGAATACGAGGATGGGTCGTGCACCTACCCAGAGGAGTGGTACGACTGCGATGGCGTTTGTTTGGACACGAACGGCAACACCATCTGTGACATCGAAGAGTTGGGTTGCATGGACTCAACCGCCTGCAACTACGACGAAGATGCCTTCGTGGAAGACGGTTCTTGCGACTACTGCTCTTGCGATTACACAGACATTGACGGTTACGAAGCCAACACGAGCTCCGTGGAGGGATACAACGTGGTCGTCGACCTCGTGCAGACGCACCAGTCAGGCGTGCTTGACGGCATGTACACCTACCGGGTTTACGTGGAGACGCCCAACGAGGACGATGTCATGAGTGCCATCTCTGGCAACAACGTGTTTGCCTTGGAGTTGAGCACCACCACGGAATTCTACCAGAGCCCGTTCGGTTCTGCCATCGGTGGCAGCGTGAGCCCAGCCATGGAGGTGGTTGCTCCGGATGCGGCATTTGATTCTTACGTGACCATTGGAGCGGCATCGAGCGCAGACCTTTCAGGAGGTCAAGCTTCTGTGATTGGTTCGTGGGTGGACGCGTTTGAAGGAGGCAACAGCTTCGTGGTGGATCACCAAATCGGTGGTGGTTGGTACATGGCGCCTCCGGCCCAGGCCAACGCCATTGCAGGAGAGGATCACCGTGTTTTGGTTGCACAACTGACCACAACAGGTACGATCAGCGGTCAATTCAGCGCCCAGATTTTCCCTGGTGGCGATCAAGCGAACGACGTGCGAGTGGACTTCACATTCCAGCAGCGCCCCGTGGGAGCGTTTGCATGTCCCACCATCGACGCGGCGCCTGAAGACGAGACCGTGTCATGTGACACAGAAATCTACTTGCCCACTGGGGAGGACTTCGCGGTCAGCTACGACTTCAGTTCAGCTGACGCCATTGGTTGTGAGGGTCCTCTGACCGTGGTGGATGTTGAGGATGTTGTGGAATTGGGCGACTGCACTGGCAATTACGTGGTGACCCGCACGATGGAGGTGGAGAATTGTGCTGGTCAGAGTGCCTTCCACACCTACGTCATCACGGTTCAGGACATCACGGCTCCTGTGTTCACCTTCTTCCCAGAGGATTACACCGTGGAATGTTCAGATGAGATGCCCATGGAGGACGCAGTTGCTTCGGACAACTGTGGGCCCTTGACCCTTGTTTTGGAGACCGACACGGCCCTGACGGAAGCGCTCGGGAACTACGTCATCACGCGGACCTTCACGGCCACAGACGATTGCGGCAACGCAACAACCCAGACGCAAACCATCACCGTTCAGGACACCACTGCACCTGAGTTGGCCATTCCAGAGAGCTTCACGGTGGAATGTTCCGATGAGATCCCCATGGGCGATGCGGTGTACTCGGACAATTGCGGGGAGTTGACGTTTGTCTTGGAGCAAGACACCGTTTTGACGGACGCTCTGGGCAACTACACCATCACACGCATCTTCACCGTGACAGACGATGCCGGAAATGTGAGCACCCAAACACAGGTCATCACCGTTCAAGACACGACCAACCC
>CBFHQO010000081.1:0-112048 GCA_965658045.1 uncultured Flavobacteriales bacterium
GCCAACGGATGGGTAACTGCTCGTCCGGCCCAGGCACGATGCCCAAACGGTACATGGGGTTGAGGGCGGCGACCTCGGACTCGGTGAGGGAAGTGACGGCCGCCATTTGGTCAAACCTCAACGGCCCCTGCACCATCAAGGTGTCCACACTCAACCCACTCGGCAGGGTGTTTTGCGGGAAGATGCCGTGGTCGGCGTGGTGCTCCATGAGGTACACCACGGCGATGAAGTTGGGCACGTAGTTTCGGGTCTCCCGAGGCAAAAACGGGCGGACTTCCCAATAGTTGGTCTTCCCGCCGGACCGTCGAATCGCTTTGTTGACGTTGCCAGGACCGGCGTTGTACGCCGCAAGCGCGAAGTACCAATCGTCGTACATCCTGTGCAACCGGCTCAAATGCCGGCACGCCGCCTCAGTGGCCCGTCGAG
Source organism: uncultured Flavobacteriales bacterium (assembly GCA_965658045.1). Lineage (GTDB taxonomy): Bacteria > Bacteroidota > Bacteroidia > Flavobacteriales_D > Sanyastnellaceae > UBA11663. The sequence continues at coordinate 427 of CBFHQO010000081.1, forward strand.
GGTCCTTTCGCTCGTCCACGTAGCCGTCGATGCGCAACCCCTCGGCCTTCGCCGTGTAGTACATGAATTGCCAGAGTCCGCGGGCCCCAGCCGGCGAACGCGCCTCCGGGTTCAAGCCGCTTTCCACCACGGAGAGGTACTTCAACTCCATGGGCAACCCCTCCTTGTCCAAGACTTCCTCGAACAAGGGGAAATACATCGCGGACCGACCTAGCATGGTGCCCAGGTGCTTGGTGCGCTTCGTGCCGTAGGTCTCAATGCGCCGCTGGGCGATGGGGTTCCACCTCAAGTCGAGGCCGCTTGTTTGGTCCAACAGCGCCATGCGGGTGGCCACCGAGGCCGAATCCAGCCCTGTACCCACACGGGTCACGCCCACGTCTTCCACCGCCCACAACGACGTGTCTGAACTGACGCAATGCGCCGTGTTGCACCACTCCGCCCATTGACGTTCCCAATCCACGATGACCTGCTGGGACACGCTGTCCAAGGACAACGAGTCTGCGGACACGGCCAATGAATCCATTTGGGCCGTCGCCGACGCGATCCCCAAGATTCCGCCGATCCACGTCCACGTGACGACCGCGGCGCGCATCAACCTTCCTTGTCGGTGCTGTCCGATTTGTCCTGGCTCCCGTTGGAAGCGTCTTTGAATTCTTTCATGCCTTGGCCCAAACCACGCATGAGTTCAGGGATTTTGCGTCCGCCAAACAACAGCAAGACGACAAGGGCAATGAGAAGAAGTTGTGTTGGACCGACTGCACCCATGATGAGAAGATTTGAGGCGAAGTTCTGAAATCCTTCCCAGTTCCCAACGCCCAAGGGCTCAAGCCTTCAACGGCATGTTGTCGATGAGCCTCACGCCCTCCACTTCCGCCGCCACCACCACGTAAGGCCTGGCCTCTTGACCACCTCCACTCCAGGGCTCAAAGGTGAGCGCATCCAACACGTCGAGGTACTCCAGCGTCACAGCGGGGTTGGCCCTCAACGCCTCGCGTTCGGCTCGAACGGCGCGGTCCACATCCCCGTCCATGGCACCCCGTTGCACCGCAAGAAGCGCTTGGTGCAACGCCAACGCCGATGAAACGCCTTGCGTGCTCAATCGCGCATTTCTCGAGCTCATGGCAAGGCCGGAAGGCTCGCGCACCAGCGGCGCAACCACCACCTTCAGTCCAGGGTGACGGTCCTTGGCCAGTTTCTCGATCACCCCGACCTGTTGCAAATCCTTTTCGCCAAACACCGCCAAGGTTGGATGCACCGCCTGGAACAACAAGTCCACCACAGCCACCACGCCGTCAAAATGCCCTGGGCGTCGTGCCCCCTCGTAGGCGTGGGTGAGGGCCCCCCAATGCACCGGCTCCGCTTGGGGCTTCCCACCGTAGAGCGCCTCTGCCGACGGCGCAAACACCGCGTCCGCACCTGCCGTTTGGGCCTTGTCCATGTCGCCCTCCAGCGTCCGAGGATAGGTCTCGAAATCCTGGGCATCGTTGAATTGGGTGGGGTTGACGAGGATGGACACGACCACCAACTCGGACTGGGATTTGGCCAACCTGATCAAGCTGGCATGCCCTTCGTGCAACGCCCCCATTGTGGGCACAAAACCGGTGACCTTCTCGTGCCACCCCATTGAATCTTGCCATTGGGACAAGGCGTCCAGCGACTGCAAAAGAACCATGTGGAGGGGGTCTGAACGGGCTGAAACCCGCCGTTTTACTTGGATTTTGGGGCGAATTTACCTATCTTCGGGGTTCGTTTTACTCTTGACATAACCGGAATGAGCAAGCCACGCGTCCTCTACATCTCTCAACACTTAACCCCATACCTCCCTGAAACACCCATGAGCCATGTCTCACGGATGCTTCCCCAAGGGACGCACGAGAAAGGCAAAGAGATTCGCGTGTTCATGCCACGTTTTGGCAAAATCAACGAACGTCGTCACCAACTCCACGAGGTCATCCGATTGAGCGGCATGAACCTGAACGTGGACGACACGGACCACCCCTTGATCATCAAGGTGGCGTCCATCCCCACCGCCCGCATTCAGGTGTACTTCATCGACAACGACACCTACTTCAAGCGCAAGGCGGTTTTGCACGACGCGGACGACAACTTCTTCGAAGACAACGACGAACGCAGCCTCTTCTTCGTGCGGGGTGTGCTGGAAACCGTTCGGAAGCTGGGTTGGGCACCCGACATCATCCACTGCACAGGATGGATGTCCAGCCTCGTCCCAACCTACCTCAAGCACGTGTTTGCGGACGAGCCCTACTTCGAAAAGGCCAAGGTCATCTACCATGTCTTCGACGAAGGGTTTGACGGTGAGCTCAACCCACGCATGGCGGAAAAAGCGGTGGCGCAAGGCATCCCTGCCGACGCGTTGGCTGGCATCGCCAACCCCACTTTCGACAACCTCAACAGCCTGGCGATGGAAGGCGCAGACGCCATCATCGTCGGATCGGAAACGTTGACTGAAGGCACGCAAGCCACCTTGGCCAACATGGACAAGCCCATCTTGACGTACCGCGGAGAGGAAGGGTTCACAGGGGAAATCAACACCTTCTACGACGCCATCCTCGAGGGAAAAACTGAGGCTGTCGCGGAGTAATCAAGTTCTTCCTGAACTTCGTGGCTTCATGACAAGGAACCACACCCGCATCCACCCGACAGTCTGGTTGTTTTTTGGATGTCTTTTGACCGTGTTGTGGGGTTGCACCAAACCCCAAACTGACATCGGCCTCGGGCTCAGACCGCCCACGGACTCCCTTCAAGTTCGCGTCATCGACACGGCCACTGTGGTGTTCCAAACCGTGCGTGAGGACAGTTTGGAAACCGACGAGCTCAGCACTGGTCTTCTTGGTCAAATGCACCTCCCAGGGTTCAGCCAAGTCACAGCTGGCCTGGTGACGCAGCTGCGGTTGTCGGCCACCGACATCAACTTTGGGGTCAACCCGGTGGCCGACAGCATGTTCCTTCAAATCCGCTACACGGGCGACACGTACGGGCAGCTGCTTCCCCAGCACCTTTCGGTTCAGCCCCTGAGCGATTCGCTGTCGCTGGACAGCGCCTACCATTCCAACTTCACCGTGGAGACCACTGGGGAAGAGTGGGTGGCAGATGGTTCCGGGCCTTGGATGTTTGAGCCTGTCGCGGACCTCTTCGTCGGCGACGACACCCTTGCCCCTCAACTCCGGCTCCCGCTGAACCTCGACGCGGCACAATCCATCCTCGACCTCGATTCCGCGGCATTCGACAACAACGCGGCGTGGTTTGAGGTTGTGCCAGGAATCGCAATCCAACACGCCGGAGGCGGACACGGCATCGCAGCGCTGGACATCAACAGCGGCTTGAGTGTGATGCGGTTGCATTATCACAACGACAGCGACACCGCGTTTTACGACTTCTTGATCAGTCCCTTGAGTGCACGTGTGAACGTCTTCAGCCACCACTTCACGCAAGATTTGGCGGACTTCAACGACCCCAACGTCACGCAATTGAATGGCGCCTTGAGGTCGCATGTGTTGGCCGCGTCGGGGTGCAAAACACGGGTCACGTTCCCCCACCTCACCAGCCTGGTCGACAGCGCAGGTCAATCGCCCACCATCCTCAAGGCCGAGCTCACCGTCCCTGTGGAATCTGAATGGGGAATGAAACCCGGCAACCCCCAAGACCAGTTGTTTGTGTTTTTGGAACGTGAGGATGGCACGTTTGGCTCGACCCCAGACCAGAACGCACCCATCCCCATCGGCGGCGAATACGACGCCACCCAAAATGCCTACGTGTTCAACATGACCAGCACGGTGCACAGGTTCATGCAAGGAGATTTGGTTGGGCGGAACCTGTACCTTGTTTCCAACAAAGCGGGCATCTCGGTGGCGGGCGTGGTGCTCCACGGCCCAGAACACGAAACGCCTGCGAAACTGACCATCACCTTAGGAACTTGACAACATCATGTGTGGAATCGTTGGCTATTTAGGGCCTAAGCCGGCTTACCCGATCCTGATTGACGGACTGACCCGACTCGAATACAGAGGGTACGACAGCGCCGGAATCGCCACTCTGGAAGAAGGGGGGGGGCTTCGTGTAGAGAAAAAGGAAGGCAAAGTCGCCAACCTTGAAGCCCATGTGGCTGAGAACATTCCCGCTGGCACCGTGGGCATCGGACACACCCGATGGGCAACACACGGGCCCCCAAGCGACCGAAACGCCCACCCGCACATGGGCGGCAAAGGAAAAATCGCAGTCATTCACAACGGCATCATCGAGAACTACGAGGCACTGAAGGAGTTGCTCTCCGACCGAGGCCACACCTTGGTCAGCGACACCGACACCGAGGTGCTGGCGCATTTCATCGAAGAAGTCATGACCTCCACAGGGCTCGACATTCCCGACGCGGTGCGCGTCGCTTTGAAAGAGGTGGTTGGGGCCTACGCCATCGTCGTGCTTGACAAATCGCATCCAGACCGCCTCGTGGCCGCCCGAAAGGCCAGCCCCCTCGTGATCGGCGTTGGAGGAAACAACGACTTCTTCGTAGGGTCTGACGCCACGCCCATTGTGGCGCACACCAAAAATGTGGTTTACCTGGAAGACGAAGAGGTCGCCACCATGTCCCGTGATGGGAAATTGGCCATCCGCACCATTGGTGACGCAGAAATCACCCCAGAAATCAAGGCCATTGAATTGGAAATCGCCTCGCTGGAAAAAGGCGGGTACGACCATTTCATGCTGAAGGAAATTTACGAGCAGCCGCGCTCCATTCGAGACTCCATCCGAGGGCGGGTCAACCTCCAGCAGGGCTCGACCAACTTGTCGGGCATCGACGATCATTGGGCCCAGTGGGAAAAGGCGCAACGCATCCTCATCTTGGGATGTGGGACAAGCTGGCACGCCGGGTTGGTCGCCGAATACCTCTTCGAAGGCTTGGCACGCATCCCAGTCGAGGTGGAATACGCTTCTGAATTTCGATACAGAAACCCCATCATCCGCGACACCGATGTGGTGTTGGCCATCTCGCAAAGCGGAGAAACCGCGGACACCCTCGCGGCCATTCGGTCAGCCAAGGAGGCGGGCGCGCACATCTTTGGGGTGTGCAACGTGGTCGGGTCCAGCATCGCGCGTGAGACGGACGCGGGGGCCTACACCCACGCGGGACCAGAAATTGGCGTGGCGAGCACCAAGGCGTTCACCGCCCAAGTCGCGGTGTTGACCGCCATGGCCCTGCACGTGGGGCGTCGTTTGAGCCGCATCGACGACGCCACATTCATGCGCCTGGTGTCGGGGTTGGACAACATTCCAGACTTGGTGGAACAGTGTCTCGAATCCGCACCTGCCATCGAAGAAATCGCCAAGCTGTTCGCTGGGGCAGACAACGCCCTTTACCTCGGCCGCGGCTACCAGTTCCCTGTGGCACTGGAAGGGGCGCTCAAGCTCAAAGAAATCAGCTACATCCACGCTGAAGGCTATCCTGCCGCGGAAATGAAGCATGGCCCCATCGCGCTGATCGACGAGGACATGCCGGTCATTTTCATCGCCACCCAGGACGAGGTGTACGAAAAAGTCGTGAGCAACATCCAAGAGGTGAAAGCCCGCGGTGGCCAAATCCTGGCCATTGTGACCGAAGGAGATACCCAAGTCAAATCCCTGGCGGACCACACCATCGAAGTGCCGAGGGCGCACGAAGCACTCACGCCGCTGCTGACTTCCATCCCCATGCAACTGTTGAGCTACCACATCGCGTTGTTGAGGGGGTGCAACGTGGACCAACCTCGGAATTTGGCCAAAAGCGTCACGGTGGAGTGAGGTTATCAACAATCCTGATTGTGGATGTTGACAAGCTCAAGCCTTGGTGCAAACTCCGTTGTGTGCTTTCTTGCACCACTGAATCAATTGAAACCTAATTCTCAGTCATGAAAAAACTGATGTTCACCTTGGCCCTGGTTTCTGCGGCCTTCACCTCTGCCCAAGCGCAAAAGCAACTTGGCGGAGAGCACAACATTGAAGTGGCGTTCGCCCCATTCGGCGGCAACCCCATCAACGCTTCCACCTTGAAGTACAGAAACTTCATGGACGACGACCGCGCACTGCGTGTGACTTTGGGCTTGAACAACACCACCAACAAGTACCTCGTGGTGCCTGAAAACTCGTTGGGACAGACCGGCGCTGCCAACGAGACCCACCCCGACTTGTACCTCTCCAACATCCACTCTTCCTTTGAGTTGGGCTTGGGTTACGAGATGCACTTCAAAGGCACAGACAACTTGTCTCCTTACTTCGCCTTCGGCGCGAGCTACGGCACGTCTTCGTTGACCTTGCAACGCGACCACTTCAGCGCCGTCAACATCAACGGCGAGACTGTGGATCAGGCCTTTTGGGAAGACGAGCCAGATCCCGCCCAGTGGGATGTGTGGAACTACTCCAACGTCGTGACCGCCTCCACCATCAACGTGGACCTCTTGTTCGGTGCGGACTACTACTTCAACGACGCCATTTACGTCGGGTTTGAAGCAGGCCTCCGTTTCTCACAAACTTCTGGCATCAGCTCCACCATCACCACGTCCAACAACGACGCCTTCAACATGTACTTCGACGCCGGTCAGGGCGACGAGAACACCTCGCAGTTCGTGCAAAACACCGCCACCGAAAGCGGTTACCAGTGGAGCACCAACCAAGAGGTCAACTACGTGATCAATGGCGAGCCATGGACTTCTCTCGAGAACGCTGGCGTGGTGACCGCGGTGGATGCCTTGTGGCACACTTGGGACGAGCAGTCTCCCGAGAACTTCGACACTGTGAACGACTTTGCGCGCAACGCGTACTACAACGGCACCAACTTCCTCGGCAACTACAGCACCGGCCAACTCCGGATCGGCTTCTTGTTCGAGTAAGACATCGACACACAGACTTTGCGGAAAGGCGTCCCTCGGGGCGCCTTTCTTCGTTTCTTGGGGCCCATGATTTGTCAGTTCATGTGGAACGGCGAGGCCCGTCAAGCGGATCTCGGTCAAGCGATTGACCTCAGTTTGGTGCTTGCTGGAAACGGCAAAGCAAATCCTTCAGCATGGTACGTGGGCGACCCCAAAATGGTCCCCGTCCGTGGAGAGGGCTTTGTGGGCGCCGTCGCCGAAGGGGGCTCGGTGAACTTCAGGGACATCACCTTCAACCCCCACGGACATGGCACGCACACAGAATGCCTCGGCCACATCACCCAAGACATCCACAGCGTGGACACGTGCTTCCGAAACCTGCCCTCGCTGGTGCCCTGCACCGTGGTGACGTTGACGCCAAAAGCGGTCGACGGAGACCGCATTCTCGACGTGGATTTGCTTGACGAGGTGGCCGGTCCTTGGGGAGAAGCGATGGCCTTCCGAACCACACCCAATGGGGAGGACAAACGCACCAGAGCTTGGTCCAACACCAACCCCCCCTACTTCACCGCCGCGTTCATGCACAAGCTGGTCGAATCCGGCGTGAAGCATGTGCTGGTGGACCTGCCCTCCGTGGATAGGGAAGTCGACAATGGGCGGTTGGAGGCCCACCATGCCTTTTGGAAGGTCCCTGACAACCCAAGGCATGGATGCACCATCACCGAGTTGATTCATGTGCCTGACAGCGCGCCAGACGGGCTCTACCTCTTGAACCTGCAGGTGGCGCCCATGGACAACGACGCGGCGATCAGCCGACCTGTGCTTCACCCCTTGGTGTGACGCAGGGCAGCCGAACCTCGAATTCCGTTCCTTCCCCCTCTTTGGACTGCACCGTCACCTCGCCCTTGGCGCCCTGAACAATGGCGCGCACCATGGCCAAGCCCAACCCCAGTCCATGCGTTTTGGTGGTGAATTTGGGCTCGAAAATCCTTGTCAAACGTTCTTCCCGAATGCCGTCGCCGTTGTCCGACACGGTCACCGAGGCCCACCCTTCTTGGACACGCAATTTCACCGCCACGTCCACGTCGCCGCCAAACTTGGACTCCAGGGCGTTTTGAATCAAGTTGTTGAACGCCCTGACAAGGCGGGTTTTGTCGGCCCACACCCAAGCATCTTTTCCCTCCTGCCGCAGCCACCTCACCTTGCGCTCGGCGTGCAACCCTGTCACATCCTCCAACAGGGCTCCGAGCTCAACCTGTTGGGGTTCCACAGCACCGTCCGTGGCCAGCAACGCAAAGCCTTCTGCGATATGACTCAAAGCGTCAATCTGTTGGACCGTCGTCTTGGTGTACCGCTTGAGCCGTTCGGCAAAATCCTCCGCGCCGTCTGCCCACGCGCGCTCCAAATGCTGGGCGCCGAGCCGCATGGGGGTCAGTGGATTCTTGATTTCATGCGCCACTTGTTGGGCCATTTCGCGCCATGCGCCTTCGCGCTCTAGGAGCGCCCTAGACTCCATGCTCTCCTGAAGTTGGTGAAGCAGGGTGTTGTACGACTGCACAAGGGTGCCCACCTCGTCTTGCCACCTCGACTGCAGGACGACGCCCTCCCTTCGGTCCAGCGGATTGGACGCCATGTCCTCGGCAAGGCCCTTCAGAGGCCGCACAATCGAATTAGACAACGAAAAGGCCAAAAGCCCCACGAGCAAGAACAACATCAAATACACGGGCGTCAAACGGCCCAAAAACACCCTCCAATCCGCCTCGGCCGTCATGCGTGGGTCGTAATGCACATGACCCAAGGCCAACAAATCACCTTGTTCCGTGGTCAAAGGCCACACCACCTCCGTCCCGGTGGCCCGGTCAGGAAGGACCGTCCTTTTGCGGCCGTCACGCGCCTCGGCCAAAACTTCGTCCGATAACATCAGCGACACTTGCGACACCGACTCATCGGCGGGGTCTGACGTCGTGACGAGCCTGCCGTCTTGGTTGTACAAGGAAAACTTCAAGCTGTGCACGTCGGCCAACTCGCAAATTCGGTCTGTGAACACGAGCGCAAGGCTGTCTTGGCTGACCTGTCCCCCCATGCGCTCCAGCATGTAACTCAAACTTCGCTGCAACGCTGCCTCCTTCCTCAACAAACGCTGGTCGTTGTACGCCTGCTCTGCGTCAGCGCCAAACCGATACGCCACATAGCCGGTGGCCAACAACGCGCAAACCACCAGCGTCATCATCCCGAGAAAAATGCGCAACCTCAAGCCCATGGTCCGAAGCTAACCACAAGCGTGCCAAGAAATGAAGGGGGGGGCCCGGCGGAATCAGCCGTCCAAGGCCTCAGAACCCGCCACGATCTCCAAGATCTCGGTGGTGATGGACGCCTGACGCGCCTTGTTGTAGGTGATGCGCAAGTCTCGCAACAACTCGCCGCCGTTGTCGGTCGCCTGGTGCATGGCTGTCATGCGCGCACCGTGCTCAGCCGCATGGCTGTCCAGGAGCGCTTTGTAGAGTTGCACGCGCAATGCGTTGGGCAACATCCGCTCCACGATTTCTTCTTTGTTGGGCTCGAAGATGTACTCCACGCCAAAATCCTGGCCCTCGTCGCCCGACTCTGCAGTCATGGGCAAGAAGCCTTCGCGGGTGGTGATTTGCACCGCCGCGTTCTTGAATTGGTTGTACACCAACACAACCTCGTCGTGCTTGCCCGCCACGTAAGCCTCCATCACCTTGTTGGCGATGTCGCTGGCGTTTGCAAAATCGAGGTTGTCGAACAGCGTGGTGGACACGTCTCCGTAGCCCTCTGCCAACGCCCATTCAAGGCGGTTCGCAGCGTCCAAGGCCTTCTTGCCAAGGGGAAGGACTTCCACAGCGCGACCGGCTTCAGCGGCCTCCCTGACGACTCTGGTGGCTTCCTTGACGATGTTGTTGTTGAACGCCCCGCACAAACCACGGTTGGAGGTGATTGCCACCACCAACACGCGCTTGACGTCTCGTTGCTCAGAGTATTGACCTTCGCCGTGCTCTAGGCTGGAGCTGACGTTGGACAACATGGCTTGAAGCTTGACTGCGTAGGGACGCATCTGGGTGATGGCGTCCTGCGCACGACGCAACTTGGCCGCAGACACCATTTTCATCGCAGACGTGATCTGCATGGTGTTCTGCACCGAAGTGATGCGTTCACGTACTTCTTGTAGTCCTCCAGCCATGGCGTTTCAATCAGGCGTAACGGGCGGTCATTTCAGCGGCAGCCGCCTCAATCACGCTGGTCTCTGCGTCGGTGTATTTGCCCGCCTTCAAAGATGCCAATGTGTCGGCGTGCTTGCTGCGCATGTAAGCGAGGAACTCTCCCTCAAACTCGCGCACCTTGTCCACGGGCACCGCCTTCAAGAGGTTCTTGGTGCCGCAGTAGATGATGGCGATTTGCTCTTCCACGGGGAGTGGGGAGTTCTGGTCTTGCTTCAAGATCTCCACGTTGCGCTCGCCCTTGCCGAGGACCGCTTTGGTCGCGTCGTCCAAGTCCGAACCAAACTTGGCGAAAGCCTCCAGCTCGCGGAACTGCGCCTGGTCGAGCTTCAACGTGCCCGCCACTTTCTTCATGGACTTGATCTGGGCTGAACCACCCACGCGGCTCACCGAGATGCCCACGTTGATCGCGGGGCGCACACCTGACAAGAACAAGTTGCTCTCGAGGAAGATCTGGCCGTCCGTGATGGAGATCACGTTGGTTGGTATGTACGCAGACACGTCACCGGCCTGGGTTTCAATGATGGGGAGGGCTGTCAATGAGCCGCCACCCTTCACTTTGCCCTTGAGGCTCTCTGGGAGGTCGTTCATTTGGGCTGCGATGCTGTCCTCTGCAATGACCTTTGCGGCGCGCTCCAACAAGCGTGAGTGCAAGTAGAACACGTCACCTGGGTAGGCCTCACGTCCTGGAGGACGGCGAAGCAGCAGAGAAACCTCACGGTACGCCACAGCTTGCTTGGACAGATCGTCATACACGACGAGCGCAGGGCGTCCAGTATCCCGGAAGTACTCACCCACAGCCGCACCGGTGAACGGTGCGTAGAACTGGAGCGGTGCAGGGTCAGAGGCGGTCGCCGCCACCACCACAGTGTAGGCCATGGCACCCGCTTCTTCCAACGTCTTCACGATGCCCGCCACAGTCGAGCCCTTTTGGCCCACAGCGACGTAGATGCAGAACACAGGCTCGCCAGCATCGTAGAATTCCTTCTGGTTGATGATGGTGTCGATCGCCACAGTGGTCTTGCCTGTCTGACGGTCGCCGATTATCAACTCACGCTGGCCTCGGCCAATCGGAATCATGGCGTCGATGGACTTGATGCCGGTCTGCAACGGTTCGTTCACAGGCTGGCGGTAGATCACGCCTGGAGCTTTGCGCTCGATGGGCATGTCATACGTCTCACCCTGAATGGGGCCCTTGCCGTCGATGGGTTCACCCAACATGTTGACCACACGGCCCAACATGCCTTCGCCCACCTTGACGCTTGCAATGGTTCCTGTGCGCTTCACAGTGCTGCCTTCCTTCAAGTTTCCTGAAGGCTCAAGCAACACAGCGCCCACGTTGTCTTCTTCGAGGTTCAACACGATGCCACGGACACCGTTCTCGAATTCGATCAATTCACCCGATTCCACACTGGTCAAACCGTAAATGCGGGCAATCCCGTCACCCACCTGGAGAACGGTGCCAACTTCTTCAAGTTGCGCAGCACTTGTGGCTCCCGCGAGCTGCTCGCGGAGAATGGAAGAAACTTCTGCTGGGTTGATATCAGCCATCGCTTAGTCGTTTTGGCCCGTTTACAACTCGGGCTCGTAGTCGTGTTCAGTAAGTTCCCGGCCAAGTGCCTTGATCTGGCGCTTCACCGAGGCGTCGATCATCTGGTCACCCAGCTGCAGCACATAGCCGCCGAGGATGTCAGGATCCACCAATTCTTTCATTTCCACTTCGCCTTTGTGCACCTGGGCCACCTGGGCCAAAATGCGAGAGCGAAGTTCGTCTGTCAGCGGCACCGCCGTGGTGACAGACACTTCCTGGATGTCGCGAAGCACACGCAGCTGCCGTTGGCCCTCTGCGACCATGTCCACCACAAGTCCCTCGCGACCCTTGGCCACCAGAATCTTGAGGTATCCCGCGGTCAAATCACCCAGCTTGCCGCCGAGCACTGCGTCCAACACAGCCTGTTTCTTGTCCGACTTGACAACGGGGCTTTGGAGCATGAGAACCAAGTCCCTTGACTCCGAGAGCAGCACCTGGAGTCGCTCCAAGTCTGCTCCCACGACGTCAAGCTCGTTGCGCTCTTGTGCGAGCGACAACAATGCCTTGGCGTACCGTGCTGCAACCCTTGCTGTGGCCATGACTTTACTTCAGGGGGCTTTCGTCGATCAACTTGCTCACAAGCGCTTCCTGCTTGCCGGCATCAGCCAACTCCGCACGAATCAATTGCTCCGCAATGCTGACGGACAACTTCGCAACTTCTGATTTCAATTCAGCCACGGCCGCCTTCCGCTCAGTGGCGATGGCTTCACGCGCTGATTCCGCTTCGCGTGCCGCCTCCTCCTTCGCCTTTCCTTTTGCGTCAGCGACGAGCCTGTCCGCCATTTCACGGGCTTCGCGCAACATGCCGTCGCGCTCGGCGCGCGCCTCTTGAAGCAGACGCTCGTTGTCGGCCTGCAAGGCACTCATCTCTGAGCGCGCCTTGTCGGCCTCATTCAACGCCGTGGCAATGCTCTCTTCACGCTCCTTGAGGGCGGTGAGGATTGGCCCCCACGCCATCTTGCGCAGCAAGAACAGCACCACCAAAAAAGCAATGGTGGACCAAACGACAGTCCCGAATGCGGGTGTCAGAAGAGCGTCCATGGAATTATCCGAGGGCGACGAGCAAGCAAACAATCACACCGAAGAGGGCAACACCCTCAACCAGTGCAGCGGCCACGATCATGTTGGAACGAATGTCGCCGGCGATTTCAGGCTGACGCGCCATGGCTTCGAGGGCAGATCCGCCAATGCGGCCCACACCCAAACCTGCACCAATGGCAGCAGCTCCAGCACCGAGGCCTGCGAGGCCCTGTCCAATTTCGAGAAGGATGGTCAACAATTCCATATGGAAAATTTTGATAGAGTAATGAAAATCAATGATGTGCCTCGTGGGTGGCTTCACCGAAGTAAATCGCCGCCAACAGGGTGAAAACGAACGCTTGCAAAAACGCCACGAGGAGTTCCAAGCAGTACATGAAAATCATGAACGCCGTGGAGAAGATGCCGATTCCGTATCCCGCGGCGAGTGCCTCACCACCTTGGCCGAAGATGAGCACCAAGCTCACGAAAGATAGAATGATGATGTGGCCAGCGCTGATGTTTGCGGTCAAACGAATCATCAAGACGATGGGCTTGAGGAACATCCCCACAATTTCAATCGGGATGATGATGGGCATGACGAACAACGGAACACCGGGAGGCCAAAACAGGTGTCCCCAGTAATGTTTGTTGCCGTTGAACGTGGTGATCGCAAAAACCATCGCCGCCATCACCATGGTGATGCCCAAGGTTCCTGTCACATTGAAGCCACCAATGAACGGGATCAGGCCAAGCAGGTTGGCGAAGAAGATGAAGAAGAACACCGTCATCAAGAACGGCAAGAATTTGTCAGCCTTTTGCGTGCCGATGTTGGGCACCGCCACTTCGTCACGGATGAACAACACCAGGGGTTCCAACGCATTTGTCAGCCCAGTGGGAGCTTGGCCTGGGCGCTTTGTGTACGAACGCGCCATGCCTGAGAACAACACCAACATCAACACCATCATCAGCAGCATGCCGAAGATGGATTTGGTGATGCTCAGGTCATAGAGGTGCGGTCCAGCATGGTCGTGGTCCCCGTGATCATGGTCGTGGCCATGGTCGTGCGAGGGGTCGTGCACAGAAATGTGCCCGTGGCTCAACGCGTATGTGACACCAGATGGACGCTCCGCAAGGCGGGTCTCGCCGTGGCCTTCAAAGGCGCTGCTCATGAACACATCCAACCCGTGCTCTTCAGAGAACAGAATGACGGGAAGCGGGATGTGGGTGTGGCCCCACAAATGGATCTCGTGCGCGTCCGCAATGTGGTGGATGATGAAGTTGCTGGGGTTGAACGCCTCAGCCTCCTCATGCTCGTGGTGGTCCGCACGGGGCTCTTCAGCCAACACGGGGCTCCAAAACGCCACAAGAGACGCCAAAAAGAGGTTTGAGATACGCATTTTCATGGCAGCAAATCCGCGGCAAAAGTACTCACGAACTTTTCTTCTTCAACCATCGGTCTCATTATTCTCCGATTTTGCAGACATTTTCATTCCGAACACCGCAACTGCCACTGTGCAAAGGAGGAACACGGCGAATGTGGAGAAGGCAAATTCCTTTTTCAAACCGTCTTGGGTGACCAGAAATGACGTGATCCAGCCCAGCGCTGTGAAGAGCTTCAGCGCTGTGGTGCCGTTGACGGCCGCCACGAATTGCATAGGGCTGGAGTCTTTTGCCCGCTGCATCCAGCGGAACCCCAGAATCGAAACCAAAATCAGCGAGCCCACCGTGGCAGGCCACCACCACACACCGACCAACCCCTGAATCAAGGACAATTGAGACGGGGCAAGCCAAGCGGCCACGGCCATGAGAAACATGACAAGGTGGAACGAACGACCAGGTGTCATCGGAGGGTTTTCAGAATTTGATACATGCCTGCCGCAAGGCCCACGAGCGCCATGGTGGCTGTCCCCAAAGGTTGCTCCCAGGCAAGCCAGTCGTCCAGCTTCAGACCCGCCATCACCCCCAAACCGATGGCCACGGCCAGTTGGAAACCCATCCCCGCAAAACGCAAGATGGAAAGCTGGGGAGCTTTGGGTTTGGACGCGGGCGACCCGCCCTTGGGCGTGGGTTCAGCCATGAAGGTCCTCAGAGCTTGGTCTGGGCCAATGGCTTGGCCACTGGCTGTGCAGCCTGCTTGGGCATGTCGGTCACCACTTCAGCGCCCTTGAGGGTGTTGACGGCGCCAGGCTTGCCCATCATGGGCGCCTTGGCCTCGCGTGGGCCCATGTGAAACGTGCCGACAGGCTGTGCGCCTGCTTCCACGCTCAACTGACCGTAGTAGATCTGACCGGCCACCTTGGCAGACGACTTGAGGGCCATCAATTCCTTCACTTCGATTTGGCCTTCCATGACGCCTTCCACTTCGCAGTGGTTACAAGTCACGTTGCCTTTGATGATGCCTTTGGGTCCGACCACGATGCGACCTTTGGTGGCGATGTCGCCTTCAAAAGTGCCGTCAATCCGCATGTTGCTTTCGCTGCGGATGTTTCCTTCAAACGTGGTTCCTTCA
This sequence comes from uncultured Flavobacteriales bacterium, assembly GCA_965658045.1. Taxonomy (GTDB): domain Bacteria; phylum Bacteroidota; class Bacteroidia; order Flavobacteriales_D; family Sanyastnellaceae; genus UBA11663. The sequence continues at coordinate 15,640 of CBFHQO010000081.1, forward strand.
ACAATGCGGTTCACCGCATCCGTGCTTGAGGTTTGCATGCCCGGGGTGGATTTTTTGTTGCCAATCATTTGCCGGAAAGGTACTGTCCTGCGAACCACTCCACATACCCTGAGAGGTCCTTGTTTTTGAACAATGTCACATAGTTTTCATTGCTGATGAGCACCATGTCGTACCCCGAGGAGTTCAGCTCGATGAGGTCTTCACGGTTGGAGGTGAAGATCTCGTAGTACCCCATGCCTTCTCCTTTGTTTGCAAAGGATTTGACCAAAACCACTTGGGTCGAACGGTCGATCAAGTTACTCGTTACTTTCAGCCCCTTCGATGCGTAGAATGCGCTGTTGAAATCTGAGGCCTGCGCCTTGGCTTTGTTCCCACTCCCCTCGCCGACCGGAATGAAGATGGCGAAGTAGTGTTCGTTGTTGGGCTGCACCTCAAACGGCGAGGCCTCAGGCTCGGGGTCCTGCTCCTTGCTTCCCCTGGCGTCCGGGCCCAATTCCACGCCAAGCTTGCGCATGATGTCTTGGGCAAACGCCGCTTCCTCGGTGTCCGGGCAGTCCGCCACCACGCCCTGCAGCGCTTCAAAATAGGGGGTGCGGTCTCCGCTGTAACTCGTCAACCCGCCCACGCATTGCGCGCGCAGCAAGGTGTACTTGCACACGAAGAAATTCACGCTGTCCGCGCCGACCACCTCGTCGATGTCCAACAAGACCCTTTGGTAGTCTTTCGTGTAGTAGCGGCTGAGCAAGGATTCGTAGACCTCCCGCTGAGCTTCCCGCAACACCTCTTCTTCGTCTTTGAAGTCGGGGTCTTCAATCAAGCGGGCCCACTCGCTGCCGGGGTACAATCGAACGATCTCGTCTGCCCAATACTGGCTGTTGCAATCGTCGCAGAATGGGTTCTGGTAGTTCTCCTCGATTTCTCGCTCCAAGTAGGTCCGGAACAGCTGGTAATGTGCCGTGGGGTGAAACGCAGAACTGTCGAGGCGCTCGATGAGTTCCACCCAAGTTTCAATCGCCTTTTCGTTGTCGCTGAGTTTTTCGCGGTAATCCAACCCGGCGTTGTAGTACGCCTCGGCCATGCGCTCTTCCTCTGACACACGGGCGTCGGGCTCGCATGGCAGCGCCGCCAACAACTCTTCAAACGTGGGCAAGTTGGCCGGGTCGAGTGGGTCAAGCACCTCTTCCTCCTCGCCTGAAGCCTCGGCGCCCTCCCCTTCTTCCTCGTCGACAAACAAGTTGCTCATCTTGTTGGAGCGGCGCCAATCGTCCTCCAACACGCGGCCTCCCCAATAGGCGAGAAATTGTTGCTGTCCCGACGCCCGGAGCTGGCCATTGTAAGGCCAAAACATGCCTGCCCCCGAGTTGTCCGCAGCGGCAGCAGCAGCGGCCGCTTCAGCAGCGGCCTCCCGCTCCTCGCGGGCGCGCTTCAACTCCAACTCCATGCTCCTCAACACACGATCCACGGCACGGAGTCTCAAATCCTCATCCATGTCACACAAGTCCAACAAACTGTCCACCTCTTGGATGATGTTCAGGTTGTCCACCAAGCTGGTCAAGTCAGACGCCAAGGAACTGACTTCATCTTTTCGCTCGCTGTCGTCGTCCATGTGAACTAAGGCGCTGTCGTAGTAGGCTTGGGCAATGGGGTATTCCAGGTCCTCCATGTAGAGGTCGGCGAGCTTCAAGTATCCTTTTCCAAGTTGACGGTCATTGTCGACATGGGCCGCCACACTGCTCTTGAACAGGTCGAAGGATTCGGCACGGTGACGGTCTTCCAACGCCACCTCGCCCAACGCGTAGTACACCTGGTCCAAAAACTCCTCGTTCTTGGAATCCTCCAGCATGTCTTCCAACAACTCGACAATGGCCTCGCTGTTCCCGTTGCGGCGCTCGTAGGTCATGGCCTGCTGAATGTTGCCTTGAAACACCCACTCGTAATCCGCCCAGCGCATGTCGGCCACCTCCTGGAATTGCCCGATGGCCCCCTCCTTGTCTCCCGCGGCGCGAAGGCACTGCGCCAAAACGAAAGCGGCGCGGGTGCGCTCTTTGTCCTTTTTGCCCATCCTTGGCAACGCGTCTTCCAGATGCCGTGCAGCCTTTTCAAACTCCTCCGTCAAAATGCGGTATTGCGCCAAGACGAGAAGGGTGTGCACCATCGCCTCGTCCGACGCGTCTCGGATGCTTTCGGCTTTGACCAAGGCATTCTTGGCCTTGATGTCGTCCCCGGCGCGCATGTGCGTTCGGCCCAACCACGAGTAGGCCCAAGCCTCGGCGTCGTCGCCATTCACCGTGCGCGCCAAGTAGGTGAAGATCTCCTCCGCCTTGGGGTAGTCGCCCTTCAGGTAATACGACTTGCCAATGACGGTGTAGTTGTCGTCGATCCACTTGTTCATGACCGGCCGGCTGAACGACTTGGTCATCCGTTTGGGTGGGGCCATGGTGTGGCGGTCCACCACGCGCGTGCACTTCTCAATGGCGCGCTCCATCAATGGGAAAATCTGCTGGGCGCTTTCCTCGTCGGACTCCAAGAACAGGGGCAAGATTTCGTCCCAACGCTCCTCGTGGAGCTCTTCCAGTTTGACCTCAGCCTCCGCATGCGCTTCGTTCGCGTAGAAGAAGCCGTTGTACTTCGCGGTGGTGTTGTGGTAAAGCCTGTAGGCTCGCCCGTCTCGCTTGGTGGTGCAAGACATCCAAGTCAGCGCCATCAAGGCAGGAATCAAGATCAGGAGGCGGCGTGACATGGGTTGCTTCAACGTAAGGATGCCAAAAATATTGGATGAACCCTTCCCCGCGGTAGAAACTTTGTCAGCGTGGCGATATTCGCAACATGTCGCGTTGGAAGCACCGATTCAAAATCACCGTCTTCGACGAAAACTCGTTTTCTGAAATCCGGGTGTTTCGAGGAACGCCTCGCGGCTGGGCCTGGATGGCGGGCGGGGTGTTGACGTTGGTTGTAGGGGTGACGTACCTCACGGTGGCCCAAACCCAACTGCGCGAATGGGTTGTGCCTGGCTACGTGGCGACCCAAACCCGGGAAGACATGGCGGCCACCCGGGCCTTGGCCGACAGCCTGACCGTCATGCTCGAGCGCAACGGCCAAGTGGTCCAAGCCCTCCGTCACGCCCTGGCTGGCGACAACCGCGCCATCGAGTTTCTGCAAGGGGCGGGCGCATCTGACTGGCGACCGAGCGCCGAAGCTTTCCCAGACGTGGACACCACCGCGCTGGCCGCTGGCCCTTCTGAAACCCGGCTCAGGAACCAAGTTCTCGCCGAGGATCGGTTTGCGCTTCAGCGTCGGTCAGAACGGGCGGGCGCCTCAAGCACCGGGTTTCGCTATCCCCCTGTGGCTGGGACACTGTCTGACGAATTGGATCTGGGCATCGGCCACCTCGGGGTGGATTTGGCTGCGGCGGAAGGAAGCCCCATCCAGGCGGTGGACGACGGCACCGTGCTTTTCAGCACTTACACCGTGGAAACAGGATACACGCTCGTGTTGCAACACCGCGGAGAGCGGGTCTCCGTCTACAAGCACTGCGCCTCCCTCCTCAAAACCCAAGGCGACCTTGTGGCCGGAGGGGAAGCTGTCGGGTTGGTGGGCAACACGGGAGAGTGGACCTCCGGGCCACACCTGCACTTCGAGTGGTGGGTCCAAGGCAGGGCTGTGGACCCTCGTCCTTGGTTGGGCCTTCAGCCCTGAGGCCAAACGACATCCCCGCAAGCCGTCAAGGCCAGGTACGCGTTGTGCCGGGTCCGAAGCGTGTCGACATCCAACGACGCCAACCCTTCTGTCCCGAACGCTTCGCACGTGAAGCTCGCCATCACCGACCCGACGGTCACCGCTTGCTTCATGTCTTCCCACGTGGTTGACCCTGTGGCTGCAGCACGTGCCGCGAGGTACCCCACGAATCCGCCCGCAAAGGTGTCTCCCGCGCCGGTGGGGTCGACCACCTTCTCAAGCGGGTAGGCCGGCGCAAAAAAGACCTCACCTTTGTGAAACATGAGCGCCCCGTGTTCTCCCTTCTTGATGACAACGGTCTTGGGTCCCATAGCATGGATGGCCTCGGCGGCTTGAGGCAAAAAGTGTTTGCCCGTCAATTGACGCGCCTCTTCGTCGTTGACCGTGAGCACGTCGACCCGGCCAATGACCTTCTTCAAGTTGTCCAAGGCCACGTCCATCCAAAAGTTCATGGTGTCGAGCACCACGAGCTTGGGGGTGTGGATTTGGTCCAACACTTTGAGCTGCACCTCAGGGTCCAAGTTGCCGAGCATCACGAAGTCCGCCTCAGCGCCTGCCGCACACACGGCCGGCTCCCAGCCAATCAACACGTTCAGGTCGGTCGCCAGGGTGTCGCGCCCCACCATGTCGTTGTGGTATCTGCCAGACCAATGAAAGCTTTCGCCCCCCTCCACCTGGGTCAGACCATCCAGGCCAGCTCCGCGTTTGCGCAACTCGTCCAGGAAGGCTTCGGGGAAGTCCTCTCCAACGACGCTGACCACATGTTGTTCATCTGTGAAGTGGCTCACCGCCAAAGCGATGTAACTGGCGGCGCCACCCACCACCTTACCTGAGTTTCCGAAGGGGGTGGCGATGGTGTCAAACGCCACGGTGCCAAGGGTGAGAACAGACATGTGCGGGGGTTTTCGGGATTTTCCGCAAAGGTATTGCTTGGATGTGCCAACTGACGTATTTTTGCCGTCCTCGAATTCCTCCATAGCTCAGCTGGTTAGAGCATCTGACTGTTAATCAGAGGGTCCTTGGTTCAAGTCCAAGTGGAGGAGCCCTGAAAGAAGCCCCGCAGTTGTGGGGCTTTTTTGTTGCCTGCTGGGGTTCAGCGGTTCAAGCCCACCATGGTTGTGGCTGGTTGAACAATGAGATAACAGCCTCAATTTACCCGAGATCCAGGTGCAATTGGCACACTTTGCGGCACACTTCTGCCGCCCATCAACAACGTCAGGCACGTGAGTGAAGAACTCGTTGATAGAGCGAGCAGATCCCACTCGGTTTTGTCCTTTCCGCCCGAACACATTTGGCGGTCCTTCTTGTGAGATCGCGAAAGAAGGAGCTCTCTTGGGCATCTCGCTGAAACACGACAACAGCATGGGTCCGCACATTAACTATATGGCACTCTTTGCAGGCCCAAAACCTTTGGCCTCTGTCAATCGCACAAATAAGAGGCTAAAGCATCGAATTGAATGAAAAAATCTTGACATGACGGGCTGTGAAAATCTAGACCGCGCTTAAGGTAGGCATATCACCAGCCTGTAAGGTTGGAAGCTCAACGTTTCTCAGATACCCCAGACTGACTGTCATGTTGCTGTGCCCCATCACCTGTTGGAACTTGGTGAGCGAGCCTGACCTTTGGAAGACATCGATGGCCCCTGTGTGTATTTTGGACACGAAAAAGGCCCGCTCGGGGCCTTTTCGCATTCGTCTTGGAGACGCCGTGATCAGTTGCGGAGGTTGAACCCAACCGTCACTGTCAGGCGGTAGCCAGTGTCACGTATTTTGACCAAGTCCCAATTTGAGGTGGTGTCCATGATGTCTCCCAGTGCGGAATCTGCCGGCCCCTGCTTGTTGGGAACAAACGCGATGTTGATGGGGAGGTTGAGATCGCCCTTCTGGTAGTTGTACCCCAAGGCAAACACAAAGCCAAGGCCTGTTGGGGAAACATTCGGTCCGGTGGCGAACTCGAAGCCACTCTCTCCTCGAACGCCCACAAGGCTGGAGAACGACGGCAAGAACAACCCTTTTTCCATGCCCGCAATGAAGGCCACCCATTCAACGAGTCCCACAACAGGGCCCCCGGTGTCTGCAAAGCGCGTTTCCCATTGCCACCCGTACTGTGTGGTAAGCGTCGTGGGCATGTTGTATGCGGAGAATTCCGTGGAGTCCATTTGATGCACCCGGTTCAAGACCTGTGCGGTGGACCCCTCTCCGATGTACGAAATGCCAAAGCGTGGGCCAGACATGGTGTTCACTTGTGAGTTCTCTGGCACGCCTCCCCAAGGGTCTTGGGAAGTCTGGGCCAAAGCCATCGTCGAAACAGCCATCAAAGCCGCCAAAATTGTGTGTTTCATCATGAATTTTTCATTTGAACGCGCGTTCAAGATGCACCAAAACAAATAAACCACTGACGTTATAGGTTTTAGGACCCTCCTTCCCGAGGCTGAAATCTGTCGAATTCTTGGTTTATTTGAGCATGCGACCGAACCCCCGAACCCTTGCCATCTTTCGTTCATGACAGGAAGAAACAAGCCAGACATGGCCTACTTGGTCATTCGGTTCTCGTTGGAGTTTGTGGTGGTGGTGCTGGGCATCAGCGTGTCCTTCTGGGTGAACGAATGGAGCGAAGAACGAGAGGCGATTCGTCAACGGGCCACAGATGCGTTTGAGCTGCTTGACGACTTGAACATTGATGGGACGCGCATCGAGAGGGTGCTTGGGGCCATCCAACAAGGCAAGGTCAACACCTCACGAATCATGAGAAACCACCGACTCATGAGGGAGGGGGTTTTGGATTATGCAGCGTTTGCGGACAGCCTTTACACCATCGGTTACGCGTACAGACCTGCCACGTTTTTCATGAACGACGGGACGTACAAATCCCTCATCAACAACGCCCGGCTTCAGGGGTTTTCAAGCGACCACCAACGAGACATCAAGGGCTACTACGAGTATGTGTTCAAACGGGTGGATGACCACAACGAACTGGTGGACGACATTGGGTTCAACTACCCCATCGACCACCACCCCATGACGCTGCTCACCGAGGAAGATTTTTACGGAGAAAGCAACGGGAAAGAGTTGTGTGAACGGTCCACCGCCATCGCGTACTTGATGATTCCCGAAGTCCGAAGTTCCTACGAAGACATCCGATTCTACAACGCCACCATTGCATTGAGAAACCGGGTGTTCGTGCATGAAAACCAAATCACCCTGTTCAACGACATGCGGCTGGCGCTCATGGACAAACTTGAGGCGCTCACCCAGTCCACTCCCGAATAAACCCACAGTGCACTTCAGCCAAACACAGGTCGCGTAACCCCTGAAATTCGCCCTGCAGGAACTGCAGTTCCTTGATGTAATTGTGGACACACCCTCGGGCCTTGATCGCGCAGTCTCACGGAGGTGTTGGTCATGGAGCAAACTTGCTCAGAGGCTTGGTCGAATCCAGGTCTGTGTCGTGGGGGAGTTCCTTCTCGATCAATTCGATCAACAGCATGTCCCGGTCAATGAAGTTCAACACAAAGGGGATGTAGAACTCGCACATAGCGGCCATGATGCCTATGGTGTTGAGCTCCTGCGTGGTCAGCGGTTGCGCATGCACGTACGTGCTGTACATGCCGTGGGGATACCCTTGAAACTGAACCTCCCCGACGGGTGTCCTTCCACACTTCTCCGCAACCAAAGCGGCCACCGCTTTTTCCGCCTCGATGATCTTGTCCTCCTGCTTCTTGAACGCCTTGTTGCCTGCCGTCCGCTCCTGCAGCACAGACACCAACTGGTCGCTCTCGATCAATTCGATGAGCCCAGAGTTTCGGAGGGTCAAATACTCCTCGTCGTTGGCCAAAAAAATGGTGGAGGAACGGGACAGTGCCGTCAAATAATACCCCAAGGAGTCCTTGTCGGACGCGTGCAATTCGTCGCCGCGCTGGACAAGGTGGTCGTAATACTCCAGCGCCTTCCCAATTTTCAACGCGTTCAGGTTGTAATCGTCGATGTCTGTGCGGATGTTGAAGACCAGCCGCTTCAACGATTGGTTCTTCAAGTCCACCCGGTACTGCAGCTCGTTTCGATCCTCGATATAAAATGTCATCAAAAGTCCCGTCACGAGCACCACAAACTCCAGGATGGACCTGGGCAGCATGGATTTGAATCCCGCAGGGTTGGGTTGGGGTTGACGCATGGTTGGGTTTAGCTCGCTGCGCCGAGGCGGTCTGCGCGAATGTATTTGTCCAACCATCCCAAATGCTCTTTGACAAGGCTGTCCCTCGGCACGTAGTGGCCTGACGGGTATACGTAGTGCTTCTTGTCTGACTCCGCCGTTCCAATCAAGTCGAACATCGGTTTTTGAGAGGTCTCCAATGGGAAAAACATGTCGTATTTGCCATTCAGCATGAGCAACGGACACGTCACCCTTGGGGAAAACAAATACGCCTCCACATTTTTCTTGGAGGGTTGGAAACAAAGGCCTGCCACGTACAACACAGCGGCATTCACGCGGTCGTCAATGGCCAACAATGTGTTGCCCATGTAACCACCCCAACTTGTGCCGTAATAGGACAAGGTTCCAGGAGTCATGTCTTCCAGCGTGTCGATGTAGTCGATTGTTTTTTTGAACTCTTGTCCCCACGCCAACACGTGATCGGCGTAGGACTGGGATTCGTTGGGGTAGTGACTTTTGATCTCATCCCGCTTCTCATAGGTGCTTGAATACACGGGTTGAAACACCGCGTAACCTTCGGCGAGAAGGTGTTTGAACTTAAACTCCCCTGATTTCACAAGCGCGTCGGTGCTTGTGGTGTTGATGGATCCCGCGCCTGGGAAATAAATGATGGGTTTGTATTGTCCTTCGTGTTTGGAGTCGCGAAAGACGTAGACTGGAAGGGTTCTGTCGGCATCGGCGGTCACGTCTTCCAAATCCACGCGGTCCACAATCGTGGTGCCCAGCATGGGTAAATCAACTCCGGAAACCACCGGGTTCAGTGTCTTGTGGTACTCGTCAAACGGCGCTCGGTATACAGCAAACACCTCATCAGAAACTGGCGGAAGTGACATGATGTCCCGCTCCTCCCCAAAATCAATGGCCGCCCTTGAAGACGCAAACCTTTCCCCTTCCAACAGGTTCTTCACCAACCTCACCCCGTTGCCATGTCGCCTGTCAAGCGCTGGTTGACTGTAAAACAAATTGAAGGAATAGTCCTCATCCAGGTAACAACCGCCCAGCACCGCCTTGCCTCCGTCGCCAGAGCTGTTGGACGCCCACTCCCTCACGTTCCCTGCGATGTCCTGCAGTCCGTGCTGATTCTCGGTCTGTTCATCCCCAACAACTTGGAGTTGGTTTTTGGAGAAGTTGCTTTGGGGCACAAATTGGTCGGAGGACCACAAACTGGCGGCAACGCTCCATTGGTAGGTCGACGGAAGGGCCATCCCTTTGAACCGCGCAAAAGCCGAAGCCTCAAACCATGAAATGCCTGTGACAGGATAGTTTTTCTGACCCCTCGGGTAGTTGGAGTATTTCCAATGTGCCGGACCGGGAGAGTTTGTTTCGTCCACAAACCTCGAGAGCAAGTCTTCGCAACTGTATTCCACCCCACCCAAGACCACGGGGCAATCCCAGAGCGCCGTGTCTGAATAAGATTCAGAATTCAGAAACAACGCGTATTCCTGGTTGGTCGCCTCCTTCTTCGAAATCAAGAAGGGGGGGTATTCTTTGAGCCCGATGTGGTCCAACCCCGGGAAGCGCAGCCTTGACTTCGCACCCACGAAAGTCACCATCCCGGGTGAATCCGAACCTGTCGCTTCTGTGGGCAGAATGAACTCGTTGTTGCCGTTTTCCAGCGAATAAGCGCTTGTGTTCGTTTCATAGCTACCGCCCGCCACATCGAACCGCATGGCCAGGGAGGCGTTGGGCATGTCAAGTTGAAGCAAGGGGGTTTTACCGAGCTTCACCCAAGGCCCTTCTTCCGGGAATCGAAACCGGAAGTACACATCAACACCCTCCGTGTTTGTGAGAATGTCCACCCGCCTTGTGACTTTCTTAAGGTAGTTCCTCAGAAACTCGTGTTCTTCTATCTCAAGCGCCGCGGTGCATTTTTCGTACACCGTGCGCACGTCACCCCGCCCGAGCGCCTCTTCAATCTCTGGCAACACATCTTCCAAAATCATCTCGTGTGGATTGTCTTTGGTGACGTAAAAAAACGAGAGAACCAGGACCAAGATCAGCAGCGCCCAATTCAGCGGGGTCACCCGACGAGAGGGCTTCTCTTGTGCTGCCGACTGACTCTGCGACGATGTGTTTTTAGCCACCCCCAAATAAACCCACGAGCCCAGGCGAATCAAAAGAACCAGCGTCATCGTGACGAACAGCGCAGAGGAAGGAACCGAGATGTCAAACCGGTCTTCGACAATGCCAGCGGCCTCAAACAAGGAGATGACAAAAAGTGTGTAGCCAGAAAAAAACGAGGTGTAACGGTTCATCATGCCAGCTCACGGTTTGGTGTAAGTGTCCAACCACCCAAGGTGCTCCTTGACAAGGCTGTCCCTCGGCACGTAGTGGCCTGAGGGGAACACGTAGTGCTTTTTGTCGGCCTCGGGGGTGGCGAGGAATTCGAACATCGGTTTCTGAGACGTTTCGAGGGGGAAAAACACATCGTACTTCCCATTCAGCATGAGGACCGGACACGTCACCCTTTGTGTGAAGTTGTGGGCCTCCACCTCGGGTTCCGACGCCTGAAAACACAAGCCCGCCACATTCAACACGGCGGCCTCGATCCTGTCGTCGATGGCCAAGAGGATGTTGGCCATGAACCCGCCCCAGCTGACGCCATAATACGACACCGATTCCGACAACAAATCGTCTCGGCTAAACACATAGTCGAGGGTTTTCTTGTACTCCTTCCCCCACGCCAAAACGTGGTCTGTGTAGAATTCCGTCACCTCGGGATAATCGCTCTTGAGCTCATCCTCCTTTTCGTAGGTACTTGTGTAAATGGGATGGATGAGCGCGTATCCATTGGCATACAGGTAGTCCAAATCTGCTGCCCTGTTTTTCAGCATCACCGACGTGTTCGTCATATGAATGGCCCCAGAACCAGGGAAAAAGACCACCGGCTTGTACGGCGGCGACTGGAGTGAGTCATAGAAGACATAAAGAGGAAGCACCTCTCCGCTGCCCTCGTCGATGTCGGCCAATTCCACACGTTCCACCACCACGCTTCCTGCGCTTGGAACCTTGGCCCGCGACACCACAGGTCGCAGAGGTTTGTGGTAATTGTCAAACTCTGCGCGGTAGATGTCAAACACATCGTCGCTGATTTTGGGCGATGCTCTGAAGTCTCTGGTTTCAACAAAAACTGGCGAGAACGACTCTGCGTACGACACACCCCTGTCCAACATGCGCGCCACCCGAAAACCGTTGCCTGAACTCCGGTCCATCGCGTGTTGGCTGGAATAGTCGTTGAACGAATAGTCGTCGTCCAAGTAACACCCCCCCAAAATGGCCCGCTCCTCCCCAGAAGCCTTGTTGTGCACCCACTCCCTCACGTTGCCCGCCATGTCAAAGAGTCCTTGGGGGTTCAAGGAAGACGAGTCCCCCACGTCTTGAAGTTGGTTCTTCGAAAAATTGCTTTTGGGCACAAACCGGCTCGCACCGCTCAAGCTTGCGGAACTGGCCCACTGATGGACCGTGGGCAAGCTTTGGCCTCGCCACCGGGCGTACGCGTCTGCCTCGTACCACGAAACCCCGGACACCGGGTGTTGTTCTTGTCCACGCAGCGGCTTGCTGTAGCTCCATGTGGCGGGCCCTGGATTGCCCGACTTGTCCAACATCGCTGCGCGCAGCCTTTCGCAACTCCACTCTTCGCCATGAATGATGGTGGGGCAATTCCACAACGAATCCTGGGTGTAGCCGCCCGCTTGGACAAACTCGAGGTACTCTTGGTTGGTCACTTCTTTTTTGGCCAATTCGAACGGCGCAAACTCCACGTGGTCGAGGTGGTCCAGCCCAGGAAAGCTCAACCTCGATTTGGCCCCCATCTTTTGAACATACTGGGCGCTTGGTTCTTTGGTTCCTGGGGGTGGCAAGATGAATTTGTTGCTCCCCTCCAAAATGTAATAGGGGTGCGTCCAGGTTGTGTGCTCCTCCCCCCCGCTCTCAAACTTCAACTGGAGGTAGGCGTATGGAAGGCGTACGTCGGTCACCGGGGTGACACCCAACTCATACCACGTTTCCAAGGTGTCTTGGTAAAACCGGAACGACACGTTGGCCCCGTCTACGTTGGCCAACACGTCGCCTCGTGAGGTCACTTTGTCCAAATAGCTCTCAAACAGAGGGTTGTTCGTCTTGCGGTGCAACTCGCGTGCGGTAGTGTACACTTGAAACACGTCTTCCCTCTCGAGGGCCGCTTCCATCCTTGGCAACGCCTCTTCTAGGATGGCCTCCGAATCGTCTTGTCCCACCATGTAGAACACCACCAAGCCAACCACACACGCCCCAAGGAAGATGTTGAGGCTTTTGGACACGTTGTTCGAGGATTGGTTTGTGCCCTCTTTCTGCTTGTCTTGTGTTTGCCCGCGGGTCTGAGACCACAGCCACAACCAAGAGGCCAACCTCAGGAAAAGCACCCCCATTGTGGTCGCCACCAACCACGATGAGTCGACAGAAACGTCGAACCGATCTTCCACAATGGAGGCTGCCTCGAACAGGGTGATTGTGAATACAATGAACCCCGACAGGAACTTGCCGTATTGGTTGTTCTGAAACATGATGAGGCTTTTACGACAACCGCTTCACAACACCGGCCAACCACTCGGCTTCCGTGGGTGCGAACTCTCCGTCAGAGTTGAGCAGCTCTTGAACCGCGCTCAACACCTCTTTTTTAAGTCCTGAATCCAACTGGTTCAACACCTCGTACATGCTGTCTTGGCTGAGCTTCTGGGCGGCTTTTTTGTGCGCCACGCTGATCTCCTCAAATATGGCTTCACCCTCATCTCCGGTCACTTTGCCGTCCGACTTCGCCGCCTCCACAATGAGCTTGGTGAACGCCACCCTCTGCTCCTCCGTGGCCATGAGTAACCAGGCCTTCTTGATCTGACTTGTCACAAGTTTGGAGCGCCACGCCCCGGGAGCCAGGCGGCGCCAAAACAAGATGATGAAAAACACGATGCCTGCTGTGAGCATCAACACAAGGTCTCCGGCGGTGGGATTATACACATCCCCAGTGGCTTGCAAAAAAATCATGGTCGTAAGGTTGGTGGGGTAGAAAGTACACAAAACAAATGGGGTTTTGCTTCGATGAAGGATAACGTGCTTTTAAGAATGCATAAGACGCGTTTTTCTGGAATGAGGTGCAAAAGGTGTTGTGTCGCGTTTTCGTGGTTTATTTGGGCATGAAACCGACCCCCCGAACCCTTGCCATCCTCTTGTTGGGCCTTGCCGGCGTCTTGCTCGGCATCACATTCAAACTCAACCACCTCATGGGGGCCCACACCCTGTTCAATGTGGGGGTTGTGGTGACCGTTGTGGGCGTCGTGCTTTGGGTGATCCAACTTGTGCGGGGCGAGGCCAAATGACCCGCTGGAAGTGGTTGTGGGTTGCTGGGTTGTTGTGGCACACACAGCCCATGACTGCCCAGTTGTGTGGCCAGAATTACGACGCCCAAGTGGCGGCCATCCACGCCCGTGCAGACCAGTTGAAAGGTGAGCAACCTCGGCTCGTGTTGCTTGGCAGTTCGTCTTTTCGGTTTTGGCCCGCAACAGACACCGTGTTCAGCCATTTTGAGGTGGTGAATGCGGGGTTTGGCGGGTCTTGCTTTCAGGACGCCTGGCGGCTGCGCGACACCTTGATCTACGCCTTGAGCCCCGACGTGCTCATGATTTACGAGGGGGACAACGACCTGCACGACCGCGTCCCCATCGACGACATTGTGGCCACCGCATCCATGTTGCTTGAAGACGTGTCCTTAAGGATGCCTAATCTCGACGTGGTCGTGGTCGCACCGAAGGCGTCACCCGCCAGGCACCAACTGAAAAACAAATACCTCGAACTCAACGCTTCCCTCCGCCTGATGGCCATGGATCACGGCGCCCACTGGTTGGATTTCTGGGACGTTCAACACCGAGAGGACGGCACATTGAGGGACGATTTGTTCATCGCCGACCACCTCCACCTCAACGACGAAGGGTATGAGGTGTGGGTGCACGAATTGCGGCGACAACTGCCTTGGTTGGACCCCGCCCAACCCTGAACGCCTGCTTACAGCAAGTTGATGCGGCTGGCCAAGGTGTCCTTGTACGAGCCGCCCACAGGAATTTCCTTTTCGATGCCCTCCACGGTGATGTTGCCGTGCTTCATGCTCTCGATGGCATGCAGGTTCACGATGTAGCTCCGGTGAATGCGAATGAATCGCGGGTCGGAAAGTTTGCGCTCCACCTCTTTCATGGTGCTGTGGATGGTGTATGCCTCAGCCCGGGTGTGGACCACCACGTAATCCTTGAGCGCTTCCACAAACAGCAAGTCCTCCTGCTTCACGCGCATCAATCGGCTGCGGTTCTTCACGAAGATCACTTCCGCGTCTTCCTTGTGCTCGGCCATGGTGCGCAAGAAGTCTGCCTCCGTCTTCAATTCCAGCTCTTTGCTGTGCTTGTGCAAGGCCATCTCCACCGCGGTCTGGATGTCGACTTCCTTGAACGGCTTGAGGATGTACCCGTGAGGCTCCGCGTGCTTGGCTTTGGACAAGGTGTTCTCGTCGGCGTACGCGGTCAAGAACACCACGGGAATGTCCATGTGCTTCTTGATCTCGCCCGCAGCCTCGATGCCTGTCATGTCGCCCTTGATCATGATGTCCATCAACGCGAGGTCGGGCTTGTGTTTCTTGGCGAGTTCTATGGCCTTGTCGCCGTTGTCCGCCGTGGCCACCACATTGTAACCCAGCTTGTTCAAGCAGCGCTCGATGTCTTTGCGAACAATGCTCTCGTCTTCCGTCACCAAAATGTCGATGGCCATGGTCTTGAATCTTCGTTGTGAATGGTTTACCGCACGACGAAACGTCACTTGGTTGGAGTAAATCTAACCAAAAAGCTGCACCCCTTTCGCCCTTCGTTGGTGCTGGTTACCACCAATTCCCCGTCGATTTGTTCTGTCAGCGCCTGGACCAAATACACCCCCAACGAATCGTTTTTGGCGAAGTCCATGTCTGGCGGCAGCCCCACCCCCTCGTCGCTCACCTCGAGCTCCACTTGACCGTCGGCCACGTTTTGGAACCTCAAGGTGATGACCCCGCGGTCCACCTCCGGGTAGGCATATTTCAGCGCGTTGGAGACAAGCTCGTTGGTGATGAGGCCGCATGGAATGGCCTGGTCCAGGCTGAGGAGCACCTCGTCGAATTGGGTCTCCAAGATGATCTCGCACCCCGTGCGTGCGTAGCTCTGGGTGAGGTTGGTGCTCAACCGTTGGAGGTATTCCGAAAAGCTGATGTTCGCAAAGTCGGTGTCGCGGTACAACGACTCGTGGATGAAGCTCATGGTCGCAATCCGATTCGTGCTTTCCTCCAGCAAGTCCAAGGTTTGCTGATCTTGAACGAACGACTTCTGCAGGTTCAACATGCTGCTGATGACCTGGAGGTTGTTCTTCACCCTGTGGTGCACTTCCTGCAACAACACCTCCTTCTCTTTCAACGCGCTTCGAATGGCGCGGTCGATCTCTTTCCTTTCGGTGATGTCGTAGGCGATGCAACTGATCTCACGCCGGTCGTCTCCCAACGACACAGGGTTCAAAAAGACCTGGTACCACCGACCCTCTCCATCTGCGGTTTGCAGCGGCAGTTCAAACGACTGGGCAATGCCCTCCATGGCCTTCAGGAACAACCTCAGTTGACCTTGATACGGCTTCTCATCCACCACCTTGGAAATGGTCTCAATGAACGAGGGATTGTCGGAGAACGACAGGCCAAACTCGTCTTCGAAAATGGACTTGAAGTTCTTGTTGTACGCCGTCACACGGTCCGCACCGTCCATGGTGAACATGATCATGTTCTCGGTGGAGTCGAAGATGGACTCCAGCTTGGCGCTTTGTGTTTTTGCTTGGGCCTCGTGCAAGCGCATGTCGGTGATGTCGAGGAAAATGCCACGCACGCTCTTGGGCTTCCCTTTGGAATCCCTCTGCACGCTCGCCCCCCCCAGCATGGTGAGCACCTGGCCGTCGGCCGCCACAAACTTCCGCTCTTCCCGAGCGCCTTCAAGCGCCTTCATCCAGGTCTTGCCACGCTTGGGCAGCCCCTGCATCACGTCGTGCACCGTGCGCTTCGAAAGTTCGATGGCTGAATACCCCAAGAGCTCGTTGAACGACGGGTTGACGTACGTGAAGTACCCTTGGTCGTCCAAGGTGAAAATCGCGTCGTTCGCGCCTTCCAAAATGTTCCTGTAGCGCTTTTCGCTGGCCTCCAATTCCTGTTGGGCAATCTTCGCCTCAGTGATGTCCCGGCCCACCGCCATGGCGCCGAAGGTGCCGTCTTCCTCGTTCTTCATGAGAGCGAGCGTGAGGTACATCGGGAACGTCTCTCCGTTCTGACGCCTTCCTGTGGTCTCCCCTGAGAAGGTCAAATTCTGAACCACTGCATCTCGCACGCGCTCTGCCTCCTTGACGTCGGCAATGAATTCCCGGAAGTTGTACGATTTCGGGTCGTCGCCCATGTCCAACCCGAATTCCACGGCGAACGCGTGGTTGTACTGGTACAACGTGCCGTCGGGATCGAAGGCGACGATCATGTCGATCGACGACTCGATGATGGATCGGTTGAACCGCTCGGCGTCGGCCAGACGGGTCTGGGTTTGTTTGTGCCGTTCAATTTCCTCCTTGAGCAACTGGTTGGATTCCTCGGCAAGCGCCGCACGCATTTGCTCACGCACCAACGCCACGCGTGTCCGAAGGTCCGACACCGTCACTTGCACGGCCGCAGAACGGTCGTGGAACGACAGCGTCATCCGAATGCCCACTTCCACCACCGTGTCGCCTTGCATCATGCGTACTTCGCGGTAAGGCGGCCTCTCCCCCATTTCTACCAAACGGATGTCCTCACGAAGGACCGCCTGGTCGTCTTCGTGAAACAACGCCGCGAATTCCGCGTCGTACACCTCGTCCTCAATGCGCATGCCCAGCAAGTCTAAAATGCCTGGGTTGGTGTACTTCACTTTGCCTCCCACCATCAACACCAAGCCCATCGGGCTGGTCTCCACCAACATCCTGAAACGTTCCTTGGTTTGGAGAAGGTCCAGTTCCGTGCGCTTCCGCTCGGTGATGTCGTAGACCATCAGCACGGTTTGGTTGGTTGTGGTGTCCGACGATCGCGTGGCCTCCAAGTGAATCTGTGCCCCTTGCTGGGTGACGCCCTGAAGCTCGACACGCGACCTCGCAAACTTCCGAGCCCCCAATCGCTGCCAATCGCGGGCGTTGACCATGTTGAGGATGTCTTCTCCGATCGGGAGTTCCTTCCACCCAAACAGGATGGCAAACTGCTCGTTGGCATCCACGATTTCCGTCCCCTCCAAAAACGCAATACCTTCCATCGCATGTCGGGCCAGGGTCCTGAAGCGCTGCTCACTCTCGCGGATGACTTGCTCGTACATCATGCGCTCGCTGATGTCGCGGATTTGCATGAGCACTTTGCCATCGCCAGTGGGGACAGCCTTCCACTCCCCTTCAAACACAGTGCCTGTCTTGCGACGGATGAGGCAACGCATTTTGGCCGCACGGCCTTGAAGCACCCGCTCGTATTTGGACTCAAACAACCCCTCCTCGTCGCCTTGCAACTCCCAAAGTCCACATTGCGCGTCCCAAATTCGTTCCACCCCAGCTTCAGCGGAGGCCCAGTCCAGCACACGGCAGGCCATGGAATTCCAAGCCAATGGCTTGCCCTCAGAAATCAAAATCATGGCCTCAGGGCAGGCTTCCAACAACTGCATGTCTGGCGTCTTCGTTCCCATGTTCAGCGTATTCCGTCGCGGCGCTTGTCCACTTTGGACCCGTCGACCTTGCGGAGTTTTCCGTAGTTGTAAATGTATTCGTGCAGCAAGTTGCCTTGGTCGTCGTAGAGACGCCACTTGCCATGCTTGGCACCGCTTTCATGCTTGCCCACCTCCTCGAGGACCCCGTTGGGGTGCCACGACCGGTGTTTTCCCTCGGGCTGACCAAAGGAGTACGCACCTTCAAACCGAACCACATTCGACGCGTCGGTGATGCGCCAGAGGCCGTCTTTTTGGCCTGAGAGGTAATGGCCTTCTTCCAAATGGTTGTGGACGTTCCGAACCCAAGGTCCCTCCGGATCTCCACCGACAAACGTGCCCTTCACCAAAACGTCGCCCACAGTGTCCAATTCCAAGAATTCGCCGTCCAAAATCCCCCGGATGTAATCTTCCTCTCTGTGAACCTGGCCGCCAGGGTACCACCACGTCCACGTGCCATGAAACGCCCCTTGACAGTACTTTCCTTCTTGTTCTTTCTCACCTGTGATGCGATAGAAGGTCCACTTGCCTTCACGCAACCCTGACTCGTACATCCCTTCTGCGCGAATTTGCCCGTTGGGCCAAAACTCACGCCAAGGTCCTTCCTTCGTGCCATCCTTCAAGGTGATGCCCTCTGCCACTAATTCATCCTGGTCGAAGAGGGCGCCAGCCACCACTTCCCCCTGGGCGTTGAATGTCCGACTCACACCTTGCTTGACCCCTTGAATGTACATGGTGGTGCTCTCGAGGGATCCGTCGCTTCGACGCACCTCTCGAAGCTCAGGTTGTGCTTCTTCCTCCATCTCTTCCACCACCAACTCCCCCATGTCGTAACGCTCCACCCGCACCAGGGTGCCTCGTGCGTCGAAGTGTTGAAACAACCCATGGCGCTTGTCGCGCACGTAGGGTCCAGATTCCAACACCCTGCCACTGGCGTGAAACACTTTCCACTGGCCTGTCTTTCTTCCCTCCTCGTCCCGGCGGTTGAACACCTCGCTGGCGACCAACCTGTCGTTCTTGTACCACCTGAACCCGTGAGGTTCTTCCCGAGGATTGAACTGCACCGCTTTTCCTTCACGGACGTTTCGTTCATAGGTTGTGGTCAACTTCAACGTGCCGTCGGCTCGAAATGACTTGGCCTCACCTTCTTTTTGGCCTTGAACCCAGACCACCGAATCTGTCAACACCCCGTCCAGATGAAGAACTTGAACGCCATGTTTCAACCCTTGGCGGTAATGCACTTCCTCGCGGACCTGACCCAGATAGTAAAACCACCATCGCCCTTCAGGCAGGTTGTTCTCGCGGGCACCTTCGCTGATCAATTCTCCAAGCTCGCTGTAACTCTTCCACACCCCAACAGGCACCCCATCCACCATGCAACCTTCGCTGGCCAACGCACCATTGGCGTGTTCAAACTTGGTCCAAAGGCAATCTGGAACTTCAGCTTGAGACACCATCCAACATGGTTGTCCACAGCTTACAATGAAAATGAACTTTTTAAAAAAAGAGAGAATGATTGTAGTAGGCTTGTGCACAAGTGGGAAAACTGAACGTCTTAGGCCTTGACAAATTGAGTTGTGCACCAACCGTGCACACGACCAAGGCTTGAATGTTGAAATTACCACGTTGATTGACAGAAGACAACCACCTCTGTCCACAGGTTGTGCAACACGAGGATGTGGATGAAAAGTGGAGGTTCGGCGTTGTGAAGAACGTGGGACTTTCGGTGTGAAACGCGTGTGTAAAGGAGCACTATTTTGTTTGGATGCGAAGGGGTACGTCTGGCTTAGGTGGAATGGGGTGTCCTTCCAAAAAAAGTTCTTGGCCGATGCCAACAGGTTCATCCACGTCGATTGTGGGTATTTTTGAGGTATGGTAGTAAGCATCGGATGTGACCACGCGGGTCCAGAATTAAAATCACTGATTGTGAATCAATTGGAATCCAAGGGTCACACCTTGGTGAACCGTGGAACAGATGGCCCTGAGAGTGTAGACTATCCAGACCATGCCCATGCAGTGGCCGACGATGTGGCCTCCGGCCATGCACAACTGGGCATTTTGATTTGTGGATCGGCCAACGGCGTGGCGATGACGGCCAACAAACATGCCGAGGTTCGCGCCGCATTGGCTTGGACGCCGGAAGTGGCTGCTTTGGGCAGACAGCACAACAACGCCAACGTGTTGTGCATTCCTGCGCGCTTCGTGTCTCAAGAGGTTGCCCTCAACCTGGTGGACGCTTTTTTTGAAGCCGAGTTTGAAGGCGGACGTCACGAACGTCGGGTGGGCAAGATTGCTTGTGCCATGACCTTGCTGCTTGGCATGGTGTCTGGCGTGTGGGCACAAACGTTCAATGTGTCCCAGATCCAATTGGATGAGCGGGAGCTCAGCATCCAGTTGAACATCCTGGCAAGCGATGGTTTTGAAGGACGAGAGACCGGTGAGCGTGGCCAAAAGAAAGCAGCTGCCTACCTCGAAGCCTACTACAAGTCCAAGGGATTCGAGCCATGCAACAACGGTTCGTTCTTCCAAATGGTGCCACTGGTCAACAGCCAGATCACCGGTGGAATCTTGAACTTCGGTGACGACACGCTGGCCTTGGTGGACGACTTTTTGGTGTACCCCGGACTCGAACGCCCCAAGGTTTCCGATGTCAAACTCACCTTCGTTGGGCACGGCATCGTGCAAGAAGGTTGGAACGACTACAAGAAGTTCAAAGGCGAAGGCATGGTGGTCATGCTCGACGGCCAACCGGAAGGCATGGAGGAAAAACCCCTCAGCTCCAAGCGCCTGGTGGCCGATTCCTTGGGTGCAGAAGCCGTCATTGTGGCCATGCCTGACGAGGCGTTCGAGACCCGCAAGAGCCGGATGAAGAAGTGGATGTTGCGCAAGTCCACGTCTCTGAATCGGGAGAAAGAAGGAGAAGGCACGGACCTTCCAACTTTGTTCATCAAGCAGAGTACCTTGGACATGTGGTTGGCGGAGACCAAACTGAAGTCCATCCAGAACCACGCAGACAAGGTGGCGTCGGGCAAACCGACCAAAGCTTCAGCATTCAAACAAAAGGCCACGTTGGACATCCTCCAGACCACCCGAGAATACGAGGCTGAAAATGTGTTGGCGTTTTTGGAAGGGTCAGACCCAGAACTGAAAGATGAAGTGGTGGTCATCACATCCCACTACGACCACGTGGGCATCATTGATGGAGAAATCCACAACGGTGCGGACGACGATGGGTCAGGCACCGTCACGGTGATGGAACTCGCCCGTCAGTTCAAGATGCTTGAAGATGCGCACGGCATGGGTCCACGTCGCAGCGTGTTGTTCATGAATGTGGTGGGTGAGGAAAAAGGGTTGTTGGGCAGCGAGCACTATGCAGACCATCCTGTGTTCCCCCTGGAAAACACGGTGGCCAACCTCAACATCGACATGATTGGACGGACGGACGCCGAGCATCCAGACGATCCGCGGTACGTCTACCTCATTGGAAGCGACAAGCTGAGTTCAGAGCTCCATGCAATCAGCGAGGAAGCCAACACCACCTTCACCAACCTGGCGCTTGATTACACTTACAACGCGCCGGACGACCCCAATCGATTCTACTACCGCAGCGACCACTACAACTTCGCTAAGAACAATATTCCTGTGATTTTCTACTTCACAGGTGTGCATGAGGACTACCACAAACCGGGAGACGACGCCCACAAAATCATGTACCCCAAGATGGCTGAAATTGGCAAGTTGGTCTTCCACACGGCGTGGGAATTGGCCAACTGCGATGCACGGATTGTGGTCGACCAGGTCAACGACTTTCCGAGCGACCGCTGAGCCGTTCCATCTGGGACCGGAAGAACGCGGTTTCGAGGGCATACCCCTCCCTTGTCGCAGGTCCGTTGAATCCTTTGTGAACCACAGGTTCGCCTTCCAACGGCCAAAACACCGTGGTGGGGAAGCTGTGGATACTGTCGAGCGCTGGAATGGACTGGGCTGCTGCCGCTTTGCTGGCGCGACCACCCAAGAGCACAGGCCAATCCATGTCCATCTCTTGTTTGAATTGCGACAGCCGCGACAACGCCGTGGAATCTGTGGTGCGCTCGTAGCCCAAAGTGAGGAATTGAACGTTGGGGTAGGATCCAGCCAGAGACACCATCAAACGCGCCTCGTCCATGCAGTTGGGACACCAAGTGCCCATGATGTCGACGACAAGTCCTGTTTTTCCATTCCTTCGAAGCCGGTCTTTGTTCCACACTTCCGCTTGCCCCGAAGGGTTGGTGCCAAAGAAGAGCAGCTGGTCCACCACCACGTTCTGGCGACCGCTTGTCCACACATGAGATTGTGTGGCACGTTTCACCCCGTCAAACGTGGTGCGGTAATGTGTCCCTGAGAGGAATTGTCCACCAACCAAAGAATCGTTCCGAAGTGTGGCGTCAAAACGGAACAGGTGTGAACCATCGAACGTATTCAAAATCAATTGATTGCCCACAAATGTTCCAGCAAGGTGGCGGTAGTCCCCGGTGGGTGTGCTGATGGTGGCCCATGCCGAATCTTGACTGCGCTCCAAGACCAACAACCCTTCCGATGTGTCCCAGTAGGTGGTGTCTCGTGCTCCTGATGTCGGCTGAAAATTGGTCAACGGCTCCAATCGGACAGGCACCTGGTAATTGTTGGGCCGAAGCGAATCTGTCCAAACACCTTCCCACACCTCCCCCACCCAAGACCCTGACCAACTTCCATTGAAGACAGGCACACGGTGGTTGCCTGCCGCTGTGAGGGCCAAACGAATGCGTTCGTTGCCGTTGTGTACGGTCCATCCAGCGGCGCTGTGGGTCGCCAACACCGTGGTTGGGGGATCTGTGGCGAACGACGCCACGTACATGTCACCGTCATGGCGTTCAGAGGAAAGTTCGCAGCCGATGACACCCACAAGAAGGGCCAAGATGGCGCACCAAAAAGGGCTGCCAATGGCGGCCCTTTTGAGATTGGACAGGTCCACGTTCATGGACCCAAAGTACATCAGAGGTCGAACTTGATGCCTTGGGCGAGCGGCAAATCCGTGCCGTAGTTGATCGTGTTGGTTTGACGACGCATGTACGCTTTCCAAGCATCGGATCCAGACTCGCGGCCCCCTCCTGTTTCTTTCTCACCGCCAAATGCTCCGCCAATTTCAGCGCCAGAGGTGCCGATGTTCACGTTGGCAATGCCGCAGTCGGAACCCGCTGCGGACAAGAAGTTCTCCGCCTCGCGAACGTTGTTGGTCATGATGGCTGAGGACAAGCCTTGGACCACGCCGTTTTGCATGGCAATGGCCTCCTCCAAGGTATTGTACTTCATCAAGTACAAGATGGGTGCGAACGTCTCGTGTTGCACGATGTCCAAGTCGTTTGTGACCTCAGCAATGGCGGGTTTGACGTAGCAGCCACTCTCATAGCCTGGGCCTTCAAGCCGGCCACCAGGCACAAGCACAGTGCCTCCTTGTGCGACCACCGCGTCCAAAGCGTTCACGTACGCGCTCACCGCGTCGGTGTCGATGAGCGGGCCGACGTGGTTGTTTTCGTCGAGAGGATCGCCAATGCGGACTTGCTTGTAGGCTTGGACCAACTGGTCCTTCACCTTGTCGTAGATGCTGCTGTGGATGATCAGGCGACGCGTTGAGGTGCAACGCTGACCACATGTTCCCACGGCGCCAAAGACTGTGGCAGGAATGACCATCTTGAGGTCGGCATCGGGGGTGATGATGATGGCGTTGTTGCCGCCCAATTCAAGCAGCGAACGACCGAGTCGGGCTGCCACTGCTTGGGCGACAATTTTGCCCATGCGGATGGATCCGGTGGCTGAGACGAGGGGCACACGCTTGTCGGCGGTCATCCACTCCCCCACTTTGTAATCGCCGTTCACAATGCAGCTCACCCCGGCAGGGAGGTTGTTGGCTTCGGCCACCTCGTTCCAAATGTGCTGGCATGCCAGCGAGCAAAGTGGCGCTTTCTCGGAAGGCTTCCACACGCACACGTCGCCGGAGATCCAAGCCAACGCAGTGTTCCAGCACCAGACGGCAACGGGGAAGTTGAATGCGCTGATGATGCCGACCACACCGAGTGGGTGGTATTGCTCGTACATCCGGTGGTTGGGGCGCTCTGAGTGCATCGTGAGGCCGTAGAGTTGACGACTTTGACCGACGGCGAAATCGCAGATGTCGATCATTTCTTGAACCTCACCAAGGCCCTCTTGGTAGCTCTTTCCCATTTCGTAGGAGACGAGGGCGCCGAGGCTGTCCTTCTTGGCACGCAAGGCGTCGCCGTATTGGCGGACGACTTCACCACGCTGGGGGGCGGTCCATTTGCGCCATTCGACAAACGCGTCGGTGGCGGCTGACATGACGCGCTCATAATCGTCGTTGGATGCTGTGGAGAGGGAAGCAATGCGCTTGCCGTCCACAGGAGAGTGGCTGTCGATGGATGTGCCAGAACCGAAAGTTTCCGCGCCAATCATGACGCCGTGGTTCTGGTCTTGGATGCCGAGGTCGGCAAGGATGTTTTGGATGTTCATGGCATCCAAAGGTACGCAGTCAGCGTCCGAGATAGACCATCAACACGCTGAGGTCGGAGGGGCTCACGCCGGAGATGCGCGACGCTTCACCGAGGGTTTTGGGCTTGCGGTCGGAGAGTTTTTGACGCCCCTCGTAGCTGAGGCTGGTGAGCCGTTGGAAATCCAAGTCCGAGGGGATTTGAAGGTGGTCCAACTTGCCAAGGCGGTCGGCCATTTCCTGCTCTTTTGCGATGTAGCCTTCGTATTTGATTTGAAGTTCCACTTGTTCTGTCACCTCGGGCGCGACTGAGTCGCACAGCGCTGCAACCGAAGGGACGTGCTCGACCATGCTGTCCAACTTGACGTGTGGACGCGCCAAGATCTCCTGCGCACGAACGGCATGTTTCAGGGGGCTTGATTTGGCTTCCTCGAGCAGGGAAGAGGCTTCGTCTGGGGTGACGCTCAGTTGTTGCAATCCTTTGCGGAGCCCTTTGACGCTGGATTGTTTGGCGTCGAGGGTGCGCATGCGTGCGTCTGAAGCCAAGCCCAATTCGTGGGCCATGGGTGTCAGGCGTTCGTCGGCGTTGTCCTGACGCAACAGGATGCGGTATTCGGCGCGCGAAGTGAACATGCGGTAAGGCTCTTCCGTGCCCTTGGTGACCAAATCGTCGATCAACACGCCGATGTACGCTTGGCTTCTGCTAAACGTGATGGGGTCGAGGTTCCACGTGGAACGTGCCGCGTTGATGCCCGCCACAATTCCTTGACAAGCGGCTTCCTCGTAGCCGGTGGTGCCGTTGATTTGTCCGGCGAAGTACAAACCCTGAACCAACCGGGTTTCAAGGCTGTGTTGAAGTTGGGTGGGGGGGAAGTAGTCGTATTCCACGGCATAGCCCGGGCGGAACATCTTGGCCTGCTCAAACCCCGGGATCTTGCGCATGGCCGTCAACTGGACGTCTTCGGGAAGCGAGGTGCTGAATCCGTTGACGTAGATCTCGCAGGTGTTCCAACCCTCAGGCTCTACGAACACTTGGTGCCGGTCTTTATCTGCGAAGCGGTCAATCTTGTCTTCGATGCTGGGGCAGTATCGGGGCCCAAGACCGCGGATGCGCCCGTTGAACATGGGCGACCGGTCGAACCCTTCGCGAAGCAGGTCGTGCACCTCGGCAGAAGTGTAGGTGATGTGGCAAGAGAGTTGCTTGCCGATGGGGTAGGAGGGGAGGAAGGAGAACCGGCCGGGCGCCTCGTCGCCAGGTTGTTCTTCCATTTTCGTGTAGTCCAAGGACCGGCCGTCCACACGGGGTGGTGTGCCGGTCTTCATCCGGCCGCTTTCAAACCCAAGCCCCTCCAGCTGTTCTGTGATGCCAAAGGAGGCGCGTTCACCGGCACGTCCGCCCCCGAATTGCTTCTCGCCGATGTGCATCAAACCGTTGAGGAAGGTGCCGTTGGTGAGCACCACAGCCTTGGCGCGGACCTCCATGCCGAGTTGGGTCTTGACCCCGACGCAACGTCCCTGTTCTGTCAAGAGCCCCACCACGCCGTCTTGCCAGAAGTCGAGGTTGGGCGTGGCTTCCAACATCTCGCGCCAAGTTTGGGCGAAGAGGTTGCGGTCGTTTTGGGTTCGTGGGCTCCACATGGCAGGTCCTTTGGACTTGTTCAACATGCGGAATTGGATGGCGCTGCGGTCGGACACCAGGCCCGAGTAGCCGCCGAGCGCGTCCACTTCACGTACGATTTGGCCTTTGGCGATGCCTCCCATGGCCGGGTTGCATGACATTTGGCCGATGACCCCCATGTTCATAGTGATGAGCAGGGTTGAGGCCCCCAAGTTGGCTGCGGCTGCGGCCGCCTCGTTCCCAGCGTGGCCTGCCCCGACCACGATGACATCGTACGATTGGATCATGGCGGCAAAGGTCGCCAATGCGGCGGTCAAGCCGGGTGTTCCACGTGGAACATCTGCAAGGCGTGGTCTTCTGCTTGACGCATGGCGGAGGCGTCTTGTGGCGTTTTGTCTTTGAATCCGGCCAAATGAAGCACCCCATGCGCCATCACCCGCCGGAGCTCTTCTTGAAACACAACACCATGATTTTCAGCGTTTTCATGGACTCTCTCGAAGGAAATCAAGAGGTCGCCAGAGAGGGTTGTTCCTTCGGTGTGGTCGAACGTGATGATGTCGGTGTACGTGTCGTGGTCCAGGTACTGCCGGTTGTAGGTGAGCAGTTCCTCGTCAGAGCAGGAGACAATGCTCACGTCGCCCAAGGTGCGGTTGTGGTGCTTGGCGAGGGCAGCCAACCACGATTTGACGCGGCGACGCCCTTCGACGTTGCAGGGGACGTCACCGTCCACGAACACCACCATGTCAGGCCAGGACGTCGGTGAAGGTGAGCTCGACAATGCGGCCTTCGTCCTCGAACGCGCATTCGTCGGCGAGGTGGCGCATCAAGAACACACCGCGCCCATGGGGCTTCTCGATGTTTTCTGGCGCCGTGGGGTCGGGGAGGTTGTCGTAATCGAACCCAGGGCCTTCGTCCGTGACGCGAAACACCAGGGTCTTTTCATCGATGGCGCACGACACGCTGACCGACTTGGTTTCGTCGAGCTTGTTGCCGTGGACGATGGCGTTGTTGACGCCTTCTGTCATGGCGATGAGCACGTTGCCGTAATGCTCTGCCACAATGCCGTGGTCGGCACTGATTTGGTCGATGAGCTTCTCAACCACCGCAATGTTCTCAGGCTTGGAGTCGAATCGCAATTCTGGCAGGGTGGTGGTCATGGCTTCAAATCGGGTTGTTCCTCGGAATCGAGTTCCAAAGTATTGAAATATTCGTTGACGCGCTCCCGGTAATACGGAAGAAGTTCCGCAGGCACGGTCCGAAGCAGCTCCAGCTCGTTCATTTTCCGACGGAGGTATTCGGTGGCTTGAGGGGGATCTGCCTTGAGGGCGTCGTCACCTGTCCGCGAAGTTCGATCTTCTTTCTCGCCCCGGATGCGCTCGGCGTTCTCAGCTTCCAACAACCGCGTGATCAAATCTTGTTGGCGCTTCAAGGTGGCTTCGTCCACCTGGCGGTTCACCAAATCGCGCTCGAGCTCTTCCATTTGCTCGGCGATTTCCTTCATGCCATTGCCGCTGCCCGACCCGTCTTCATTCAGCTTCTTGGCTTTCTCCTGGGCCATCTTCCGAAGTGCGGCTTGCTCGGCGGCCATTTGGGCGAGCTCCTTGCTCATGCCTCCCGGTTTCTTTTGTCCTGCTTGACCCTTGTTGGCGCCTTCCCCCATCTTTTCCTTCATCTGCTCCAGCTTCTTGCCGAGGGCTTGCTGCATCTTCTTCATGTCGCCCGCCTTGGGGGTGGGGGAGGGGCTGCCTGATCCACCAGGCTTTTCGCAGTTGCCCGACCCGGGTTGCTTTTGGGCCTGTTGCTGTTGCATCTGCTGAAGCGCCTCGTCCAGCAGCAACGCCAGGTTGTTGAAGGAGGTCATGACGTACTGCTGGTTCATGGCGATGTCGGCCGTGAGCCTGTCGCCAAACCCTTCCAGCGCCTTGCCCATGTGGCGGTTCACCAACCCAATTTCTCTGTTGACGGCAGGCGCCAACTGCGGGATGCGCATGCTCAGCGCAAACAAGCTGTCTTCCACCATGACGGCGTCGTCTTTCAGCTTGCGCTGGTTTTGGCCGTGGCCGACGTATCGGGGGTCTTGTTCGTTGGTGGCCTTCAATTCAGACATCAGGAGTTCCTCCTCAAACGACAGCGTCAAGATGTTTTCCAAAAGCGCCCTTAGGGCGTCCATGTCTTCGCTGGCCGATTCAGACTCGGACTGCTGTTGCATGGCTTCCATCTGTTGCGCCAGTTGCTCCATTTGCTCTGACGCGTTCTTCTGGGCATCCGACGCTTTCTTCTCCTTGCCTTTGTCGAGCTGGTCGGAGCTCTTTTCCATCTCCTCTTGGATGGACTCCTCTTCGCCCGTGCTGTCCATCATGGGGTTCGGGTTCTCGAGCTCTTGGTTGTCCTTCTTCAGCTGTTCCAGGTCTTTTTGGACCTGATCGAACGCCGCGTTGAGGCTGTCTTGCTTGGCCTTGAGCTTCTCAGAGTCTTCCAGCCCAAACTCGGTCTCCTCCGCCAGCTTCTTTTGTTCCTCAGCCAACCGTTTGAGGTCGTCGATGGCCTCGTTCATTTTGGTCTCCCACTCCAACTGGCGGAACTGTTCAAGGGCCCGGTCGAGCTCCTTTTCCATGGCGTCGTGGTTGAGCTCCATCTCATTCAGCTGTTCTTGCAGCTTTTCGGGATCCATCTCCTGCATGAGCTCTTCCATCTGCTCAAACAGCTGGCGCATTTCTTCGCTCATCAGGTCCTCCATCAACTTTTGGAGCTGCGCTTGCTTGTTCAGCATGCGCTCCTCTTGCTTGGAGAATTCGTTGGCGCGCTCGTCTTTCTTGGCGTTGTCGCGCTGCATGTCCTCCAGCTTTTCTTGGAGGGCTTGCTGCTGTTCCAACAGGTTCTCCATGGCCTGACGGTCCTGCCAGGTCATCTCTCCCTGCTCGCGAAGCCGTTCTTGCATGGCCTCCATGGCCTCCCTCAGCTCTGCGGCCTCTTTGGCGGCGTCTTGCAAGTTTTCTTCGATGGATTCTGCCGCGTTGACACGCTCTTCCCTCAAGTCTCCCGCGGAGGGCGCTTCCAGCCGTGTGGTGGTGGACCTCACTTTTTTGGCCCCATGCACGGCGTCGTTGTCCCAAACCTCGAACCAAGCCTCCAGCACATCGCCTTCTCGCCAATCCAGTTCACGCAAGTCCCACATGTGGTAGAACGTTCCGCGTCGGCCCTGGGGAACCTCAAGTTCCACCCGACCCTTGGTCAAGGACGGGGCGCCGCCTCCGGCCGCCAACAATTCTTCCGACGGCCCCGCGCCTCGCTCCACAACCTCCCAAACAAACGCCAACCGGCTGAACCCGTAGTCGTCTTGGACAGAGCCGGTGAAGTGCATCTTCTTTCTGGAGGTGCTGTCTTGCGACTCCTCGACCCGAATGGAGGGCTTGCCGTCTCGCACGACACGGATGCGGTGGCGCAGGGAATCACCGGTCAATTGGGCGTGGATGGGCGTGATCCAGTAGGTGCTGTTGGTGGTGGCCACGGCGTGGGCTGAAAAGGTGTTGCCTGTGGTTCGCGTGGTCTGCAGCCAATCGTCGTTCCAGGCGAACCGGAGGGAGTCCGCGTCGTGGACTTGCATGGTCCACTGGATGGGCGTCCCTTCAGGCACCGTCACATCGCCTTGGTTTTGGGTGTCCAACTTGGGCAGGCCCGTGTAGGAAGGGGGCGTGGCTTGCAAGCGCAGGTTGGCCAACATGGGCACGGCGAAGGGCTTCACGGTGTGGTTCGCAGACCGCCAGCCGTTGGCCAAAAATTGAAAGTCAATGTTGTTCCGCACGGCGGGGAAGGTGTGACGGAACACATGGGGTTTCACCCGTTCCATCCGGAAGCGGCCGTTGCCGGACTCCAGGGTCACCGAGGCTGGCAAGTCGTCGCCTTGGGTCTCCACGGTGACCACAAAGGGGTCCCCTGCAGCAACCTCCATCCGGTCGTTCAGCAGCACAAAATCAAACGGGGCCGGCTCGATGAACTCGGTCCGGTGTTGCACGATGCGGGTGGCGGGCGCGGTCACCCAATCGGGCTGCACCCACAAGCCAGCCATCACCAATGCCGCGACGGGCGCGGCCCAACGCAACATCCGGACGGCGCCGGACACGTCCACGGCGCTCGTGAAGGGCAATGGCCGAAGCGACGCTGTGCGTTGGTCGATGCTCGCCGCCAGCAAGGTGACGTCGGCACCCTGGGCGTTGTCGACTTGGCGCTGAAGCTGAAGGGTGTTCAGCAGCTTGTCCTTGACCTCGGGAAAGTGGTTTCCCACGATGCGGGCGGCCTCGTCGTGGCTCAACCCTTGGCTGAGGCGTGCCCATTGCGCAAGGGGCCAAAGCACCTGCGTGGCCAACACGACGGCGGCCGCGGCAGCAAACGTGTAAAACAGCACCGTTCGCCCGGCAACGCCGAACCGCCCCACCCCTTCAAGAAGCACAAACAACAGCGCGCCGACGGACAGGGTGACAAAAGACAACAAAAGCCCTCGAAGGACTTTGGTTCTGTGGTGCCTGCGGATGAAGGCGTCCAATTTTTGGATCAGTGAAATCTCTCCCGTCATCTCTTGAACTTGAAAGGTACGCTACCTTCGAACCCCATTCACAACGTTCGCCATGAAACGCCAACTTCTCGGACTGTTCGCCGCATTCTGCGGTTTGTCTCTCGCCACGGAAGCCCAAATCGTACTCAACGAAATCAACCTCGTCACGGGACCCAACGCGGGTCAATTTGTCGAGTTGCACGGCCCCGCCAACCAGAGCGTGGACGGCCACGCTTTGGTTGTCGTCAAGTCGTCGATCTCGGGGGGCGATTGGACCGTCACAGTTCAAGATGTGGTGGACCTCCAAGGCCAAACTCTGGACAGCGAAGGATTCCTGCTCTTGGAGGGAGAAGGATGGCAAAACACCGTGGCAGGCGTGGTGCTCACCGCCCAGCCCGCGTCGGAGTTTGAGTTGAATGCATCACCCACCTTCACTGGGATAGCGGATGCGGTGCTTTACGGCAACACCTCAGTCACCAACCCGCAAATGGCCACCATTGTCGCAGCGGTCAACCCTGACGCCACCGGCACGGTCTACGAAGGCGGTGAGGGGGTGAACCCGGGGTCGGACGGGTTGTCGCGGGTGCCTGACGGCGGCGCGGCCCTCGACCAGCAATTCGTGATGCAAGCCCTCAGCCCAGGCTCGTCCAACGTATTGGGGTGCGAAGGAGGACACTTGTCGCTGAATGGCAGTGTCACCACGTTTTGCACCGATTTGGGGCCTCAATTTGTGGGATTCACACACGAGTCCGACGCGGCGTCTGCGGCCACAAGCTTGGTGGTTTTGGAATCTGGCACGGACGTGGTGGTGGAAGTGTTCTTGGGCACCGCCATCGACATGGAAGGGCTTGGCGACGGCAGTTACGATGTGGTGGCGGTGTCGCACAACGCCATTCTGGACGCCTCCCCAGCCACCTTGGCGGACGTGGGCACGTCGCAAGCGGAGGGGTGCGTGAGCCTGTCTGACGAAGTGGTCACCCTGCAGGGCCAAACCTGCGAAATCCCCTCCTGCGACGGCGGCACGATCCTTACCGCAGGCGCGGAGCCGGACGCCCAGGCATGTTTGTTGGCGGAGGACGGCGCGTTGGTGTCGTTTGGGTACTTCAGCGATGCCGCAGAGGACGAATACGTGTTCTTGATCTGCAACACGGAGGACTCCGTGTTGGCCACCACCCACCAACCCTACTTCGATTTTGCCGCCTTCGAAGAAGCAGGAGACTACCACGTGTGGGGGTTGAGTTACCAGGACAGCTTGGTGGACAGCACCGTGGCGGTGGGGTCGTGGGTGTACGGCGCAGCGGCATACGGATGCGACAGTTTGAGCAGCAACTTCTTGGAGGTGAACATCCTGCAGTGTGGCGAGGCGGGGTTGTGCGACGACTTGATCATCAGCGAGTACATCGAGGGCACGAGCAACAACAAAGCGCTGGAGGTGCACAACCCGACGGTGGAAGCCATTGATTTGACCCCGTACACCATGGAGGTCTACAACAACGGCGCCTCGTCTCCGACACAAGAGCTGGACTTGGAGGGCACCATCGCGCCAGGAGGGGTTCATGTGATGGGAAATCCGCAGGCAGATGCGGCCATTGTGAACCAAAGCCAGGTGTTGAGCTCCGTGACATGGTTCAACGGCAACGACGCCATCGTGCTGCGGAAGAATGGGGAGGTCATTGACCAAATGGGTGAGATTGGTCCAGAGAATGACCCGGGAGAGCCCGACGGTTGGGCGGTGCAATCGGGCGGCATGTCGGAGTACACCCTTGTTCGCAAGCCCAACATTGGACAGGGATCAACGAACTGGGCCGAGGGCCAAACCGAGTGGGACGTGTACCCCCAAGACACCTTCGATTTCTTGGGAGAGCACGAGGCCTCTTGCGGAGGGCTGGGCACCATGGTTGTGGGTTTCGCGGCGCCAGAGTTGTATGTGGCGGAAGGTCAAGGTGTGGCCGTGGAGATGGTCGTGTCGTACCCGCTTGACAATGTGGAGGTGCTTGTGGAGGTGTCGGGCGGCGACGCCGAGCCTGGTGCGGATTTCCCCGCGGTGTTCCCCCTGTCGTTTGAGTTTGAGGCCGGCCTGTTGAACAGCCAAGCCTTCAACTTCGTGGCGGTGGACGAGGAGGACCCCGAGCTGCAAGAGGACGTCGAGTTGACCCTGACGGTGGTGTCCGGAGGGGCCGTGGTGGGCATCGAGACTGTGGTGATCCACATCCTGCCTTCAGATTTGGAATACCCCGTGTACGACATCATCCAGGTGCGGGACATCGACAACCAAGGTGTGCTCGACAGCATCGACACCGCGTGTGAATTGCGCGGGGTGGTGCACGGCTGGAACGATTACCCGCAAGGGCTGCGGTTCACATTGATCGACCCCACCTCGGGCATCAATGTCTTCAGCGCCATCAACAATTTCGGGTACGAAGTCTTGGAGGGAGACAGCGTCAGGGTGCGCGGTGTGGTTGGTCAATTCAACGGCCTCGCGACGTTGTACGCGGACACGTTGATCTACGAAGGCAGTGGGTTTGACACCCAGGAGCCGGTGCTCGTGCAAGAAATGGGCGAGGAGACCGAATCTCAAGTCGTGCGCCTGAAGTGCGTGAAGCTTTTGGACCCCGCCCAATGGACGAACGACTTCCCGTTCTTCGACGTGATGGTGGACTACGGCGCAGGCCAAGTCCAAATCCGCATCGACGCCAACACCAACCTCTTTGGCACCGACCCCCCCATGGGCACGTTCGGGGTCGCGGGCATTGGGGGTCAATACGACATCGGCACGCCGCTCTTGGACGGGTACACTTTGATGCCTCGAAGCTTGGACGATTTGACCGAGCCAGTCTTCGCTTCGTTCTCGGTCCCTGAAGACCTGGAGGTGGGCACACCGGTCACGCTGGAGAACCTCAGCCAGGGCGCAGGGTCGTTCCAATGGTCGTTTGGCAACGGCGTGTTCAGCAACGACGAAGCGCCTGAGCTCGTGTACGACCAGGCGGGTTCCTACAACATTTTCTTGACGGCGGTGGACCCCAACCAAGTGTGTGCCGACCAAGCGTCGATCACGGTGGACGTGGCGGACGTGGATGCGGTGCAGGAGGGCGATTTGGGTGTGCGCCTCTGGCCCAACCCGGCCCAGGACGCCGTTCAAATTCGCGTGCCGCATCAAGTGGAATGGATGGCCCACGACGTTGCGGGTCGCGTCATCGGCGCTGGCACATGGCCGGCAGGGATCCACGTGCTGGACGTGTCTGAGTGGGCGCCAGGGGCGTACGCCATTTCGGTGCGCAGTGAGGGTCGACAACAGGTGACGGCGACCCGATTCCAGGTGGTCCGACCATGACGGCACGGACGAGGAGCTTGTGGCTCCTCCACGGCGTGGTGGTCATCTTCGGGTTCACAGGAATCCTGGGCAAATTGACCACGTTGGACGCCGAGCCCCTCGTGTTTTGGCGGGTGTCTTTGGGCGGGGTGTCTACGGCGTTGTACCTCGCGTGGCGCCGTGAATGGCGCCGCTGGTCGCCCAGGGATTTGGTCAAAGCGGCGGCCGTGGGGTGCATTGTGGCTGCGCATTGGGTGACGTTTTTCGCAGCCATCAAAGCGAGCAGCGTGGGGTTGGCGCTGACCATGTTGGCCACCGCACCCTTGTTCATTGGGTTCATTGAGCCGGTGGTGTTCCACAGGAAGTTGGCGTGGCGTGAATTGTTGGTGGCGTCCGCGGTGTTCGCGGGCATTGCCACGGTGTTCCAGGCCGAGCGAGACCAGGTGGATGGGATGGTGTTGGGGTTGTCAAGCGCGGCGTTGGCGGCGTTGTTCAGCACGTTCAACGGCGTGCTTGTGAAACGGCTGGAGCCGGTGAACTTGAGTGCGGTGGAGTTGCTTTCCGCGAGCGCGGCCATGTTGTTTTGGCTTGCCTTCAAAGGGCAGGCCGGACCTGAGTTGTTCGCGATGTCGGCCCTGGACTGGGTGTGGGTGGCGGTGTTGGCTGTGGTGGCGACGTCGTTCGCCTTTGTGGTGTCCATCCAGGTACTGAAGAACTTGACGCCCTTTGAATCGGCCATGGCCATCAACCTGGAGCCGCTTTACGCCATCGTTTTGGCGTGGTGGATTTTTGGCGAACGGTTCAGCCCGGGATTCTACCTCGGGGCGGCCGTGGTGTTGGGCGCGGTGTTCTGGGACTCGTGGCGGCGCGCCCGGACTCAGTCCACGGCAAACAGCGACGACGCCACCTGATCGCCTGTGATCCAGTCTCGTTCCGGAATGCGGAACCACCCAGGCCGGTGTTCCACGAGTCGGCCGCGATTCAGGGCTCGGGTCCACGCTTCTCCGTCCACATCCTTGGGCCTGACTCCTGTGGCGCGGCGCAGTTCTTCAGGGGAAATGCCTACGGCCGTGCGCAACCCCGTCATCACAAGCTCGTTGTACCGGTCCCGGGCCGTGAGCGCTTCCCGCTCTTCCCGCAAAGTGCCTTGCCGAATGGCCTGGATGTACCTGGGGTTGTTGGACACGTTGGCGTACCGCGTGGCGTCCAGGAAACCGTGTGCTCCGGGACCCAGGGCGAGGTAGGGTGCACCTGACCAATACGCGCTGTTGTGTTGCGACGTGTGATGTCCTTGGCCTGGTTTGGGCGCGGCCCAGTTGCTCGTCTCGTAATGGGACCAACCTTGTGCGGCCATGGCGTCGCACAGCCTGTGGTATTCCTCTGCGGTCCGGGCGTCTGGCGCGGGCTGTTCGGCGCCCCGCTCCACGCGTGTTCCAAGCACGGTGCCCGGCTCGACAGTCAAGGCATAGGCGCTCAGGTGTTGGATGGGAAGGGCCGTGGCACGGGCGATGTCGTCGTTCCAATCCCTGGACGTGGGCACGCCGTAGATGAGGTCGAGGGTCATGGCCTTCACCCCCAAGTCATGGGCCAAACGAATGGCGCGCTCGGCCTGAACACCTGTGTGGGCGCGGTTCATCCAAGCCAGGGTCTCGTCGTGGAACGATTGGACCCCCAAACTGAGCCGTGTGACACCAAGCCCCAACCAAGTGTGGATTTGGGCTTGGGTCATGTCCTCCGGGTTGGCCTCCAGGGTGACTTCGCGGAAATCTGACGCGTCTTGATCCACCGCCGTCAGCACCCCAGACACCAAAGCTTCGAGCAAGCCGGGGGGCAGGATGGATGGGGTGCCGCCGCCGAGGTAGAGGGTGGTGAAGGTTTGGTCCTTCCAGCGCGGGTCCGAGGAAAGCCTGAGGTGGGATTCTCGAACCATGGCGTCGACAAGGTCGGCCATGTGTTTGGTCTGCGTGGAGAAGTGAAAGTCGCAGTAATGGCAAGCCTGTCGGCAGAAAGGAACGTGGAGGTAGAGCCCGGCCATGGGCCAAAGGTCGTCGCCCCGGCCCTACCTTCGTGTCATGGCCCAAGAAATCCAGTGGGAAGGCGCACAGGTGACCAACGACACCGCCCTCCAAGACATTTTGAGTCCGGAACACGCCCAGTGGACGCCGTTGTCCAGCCGCTCTTGGTCGGTGGTGTTGCACGGCCGGCGGTTCAAGGTGGAAGTGGAGAAGGGACCTGACGCGGAAGGGCACGCAACAGTTCGCATCAACGGGGTTCGGAAGGACGTCCGGGTCATGGACGAGCGCAGCCAGCTCTTGGAAAAAATGGGCATGTCGGTGGCGGCAGCGGCTGGCAGCGGCGACTTGAATGCGCCCATGCCTGGCAAGGTGTTGCAGGTGCTCGTGAAGCCAGGTCACAGCGTGGAGGAGGGCCAGCCTTTGTTGGTGCTCGAAGCGATGAAGATGGAAAACGTCATCAAGGCGACTGCGGCAGGCACGGTGTCTGAGGTGCCCGTGAACGAAGGCGACGCCGTGGAAAAGGGGAGCTTGCTCGTCGGGTTCGGGTCGTGATCGGAGCTCGGGGATGTCCCCGAGGCGTTGTTGAAGACATACGACACCAGGCGTGCCACGCGTTCAGGCCCTGGGTAATTTCACACCATGTCGTCCATGAACACAGTCAGGATTGCAGCGCTGGTGCTATGGTGCGCCTCGCTGTCCATGCAGGCCCAAACCGCCTGCAACAACCTCATCGACTTGTGCGGTCAAGTGGATTCCACGGTCACGTTGTCGAGCGCCATGGATTTGGAAAATGTCGCCGCGCTGAACGGGTCCTTTGCGGCCACCTCGGTGCAGGTTATTCGATTCCACACGACCTACCTCGACCCGTCAGGCCAAGGGCTGGAAGTTCATCTGTCCAACTCACAATGTGCCCCGTTTTTCCAGGCACGGGTGTTTCAGTCCGACCCGTTCAACCCCTGCGACGCCGGGGCCTATGTGTCCGTGTCGGACCTGATGACGACGAACCAGGACACCGTCTTGTACACCGCCCCGTTGTACATCAACACCGACTACATCCTTCTGGTGGGCTCGAACACGCCAGGCTGCGCGCTTGATGTCAGGCTGGAAGGTCGGAGCGTAAGCATCGATGCCTGCTGTGCGGCCGCCATCGACTATGGGGAAACGGTGAACGTGGAGGTCAAGGGGTCGGACCCGACTTTGGGCTTCGTGTGGACGCCCGAGGAGTTGGCCCAAATGGTGGACAACCAGCTCGCCACCCTGAGCCCTTATGAAACAACCACCTTCGAGGTGACGGGGTTTGTGGAAGGGTGTTCGTACACGGATGCGGTGCTTGTGGCGGTGGGTTCGCCCATTGAGGTGCCCAACGCGTTCTCCCCCAACAACGATGACTTCAACGACACCTTCGACATCTACGGCCTGTCGCAATTTGAGTTCTCGACCATCGAGATTTTCGACCGTTGGGGACAATCGGTCTTCCGGTCGGTCTCGTACCCCAACCCTTGGGACGGGACGTTCCGCGGCCGCGCCGTGCCCGCAGGGACGTACTACTACGTCATCAACCTGAACGAACCCAACGCCAACCTCGCCCCCATCACGGGGCATGTCGCTGTGATCCGATGAAGAAGTCGATGTACCTCCACATGGTGTTGGCATGTGCCCTCTCGCTAGGGTGGGCTGCCACGGCATCCGCGCAATTCAACGGGGTTCGCACGCAATTCCTGATGACCAGCTTGCTGGACAACCCCGCGGCGGCCGGCAACAGCGCGTGCTTGGACCTGCGGATGGGGGGGCGCAACCAATGGGCCGGCTTCGACGGCGCGCCTCGGTCCAGCTTCGCGTCTCTGAGCGGACGGCTTGGCGGCGGCGTCACGTTCGCCCACGGCATGGGCGGTTTCGTGGTCACCGACCAGGTGGGGCCGTGGAGCAACACCCGACTCAGTTTGGCCTACTCCACGAAGGTGAGGCTCACCAACGGCGCGCGGTTGAGCGCGGGGCTGGCGGCCGGCATGACGCAATACCGTTTGGACATTGGAAGCTTGGTGTTCCCAGAGTTTTCTGCGACCGAGGACCCCGCTCTGTTCGGGGCGTCGACGTCGCAAACGGTGTTCCCCACGTTGGACTTTGGCTTGTGGTACGAGAACAGCCAAACCTTCGTGTCGCTGAGCATGCTCAACGCCGTGCCCACCACGCTCAACGAAGTGACCATGACCACCAACACGGGCACCACGTATGTGTTGATGGGCGGCCAATACATCAAGCTGGACCGGCGATTTGGGTTCCGCCCTGCGGCCCAAATGCGCTTGACCCGAGGTCTTCCGCCGAGCGTGGATTTGCAAGGGGCGTTTTCGGTGGACGAGTTGGTGAGTGTGGGGCTGGGCTACCGCACAGGCAGCGCGCTGGTGGGGGTGTTGAGCATGAAGTTGTTTGAGTCCATGACGGTCGGCTACTCTTATGACTTCGGGGTGAACGACCTCAGTGTGGGTGGGCGCTCCACCCATGAATTGGTCATCTCCCTGACCGCCTGCGACAAACACGACCCCTACGTCGGTCCAGACGGCCGATGCCCCGCTTACGACTGATGCACGACACCCTTTCGAAACGACTGCTTTTCTTGGCCGCGGCGGCCATTGTGGTGGTGACGTTGGGGTACACACAGCACCTGGCGTCCATCATCCGCGACGAAGAGCAACGCAAAGTTCAGTTGTGGGTCGAGGCGGTGAAACAGAGGGCTGAACTGGTCACGTACACCCAGTCGCTGTTCGAAGAGCTCGGCGCAGAAGAGAAGAAGAAGGCCGACCACCTCGCGGCGGCGTACCGCTTGATCCAAGAATCCCCTGTGGGCATGGACCTGACCTTCAGCACCGACTTTTTGGTGGGGAACAAGACCGTGCCTGTGTTGATCTTGAACGACGACGGGGAGGTGTTGTACCACGTGAACGTGCCGCCTCCACCATTGGGGTCCGACCGCGAGGCCTACTTCGACAGCGTGCGGGTCCACCAGATGGGCACCAACCCCCCCATCCGCTTTGAAGAGGTGGGCCAAACCATCTACTACTCCGAAAGCGTCCGGTTGCGCGAGTTGCGCGAGGCCATGTCCGAGTTGATCGAGTCCTTCATCTCAGAAACGGTCATCAACAGCGCGTCGGTGCCGGTGATGTTGCTTGATTCCACCGCCACGCGCATCGTCAAATCCCAGGGCATCGACGTCTCCTCCTTGAGCGACCCCGAGGTGCTCCGGGAGCGGCTGAAGGCCATGGCCAATGACAACGCGCCCATCCCGGTGTATTTGCCTGGAGAGGGCTGGAATTTGGTCTTCTACGAAGAAAGCCTGGTGTTGACCCAACTGAAGTTCTTCCCGGCGGTGCAGTTGTTGCTGATCGCGGCATTTCTGTTGGTGGCGTATTTGGTGTTCAGCGCGTCCAGAAGGGCAGAACAAAACCGCGTGTGGGTCGGCATGGCCAAGGAAACGGCGCACCAGTTGGGCACCCCGCTCAGCTCGCTCATGGCCTGGTCCAGCTTGCTTTCTGCCCGGGGCGTGGATCCGGAGGCGCTGTCGGAGATGGACAAGGACATCGCCCGCCTTCAGGTGGTGGCCGAGCGGTTCTCCAAGATTGGCTCCGAGGCCGAATTGACGCCCGCAGACCCCTTGCAAGTGGTGGAAGAGACGGTCAATTACATGCACCCCCGCATCAGCAAAAACGTGAAGCTGTCCCTCGAGTCGGGGGAGCCCCAAGGCGAACTCCCGCTGAGTCGCCCTCTGTTCAGCTGGGTGCTGGAAAATTTGTTGCGCAACGCGGTGGACGCCATGGAGGGGGAAGGGGTCCTCTCGGTTCGCGCAGCGTGGGAAGGGGACGAGGTCCACGTCGAGGTGGAAGACAACGGCAAAGGCATGACCAAATCGGTGGCCCGTCGGGCCTTCGAGCCCGGGTTCACCACCAAATCCAGGGGGTGGGGCCTCGGGTTGTCTCTTTCCAAACGCATTGTGGAGGAGACCCACGGCGGACAGGTGTTCGTCGACTGGACCGTGCCCGGCCAAGGCACACGCTTCAAACTCGTGTTCCGAGCCCAAGCTTAACGGGCCAGAAGCACGCGGCCGTGTTTCACGTCGCGGGTCCAAATCCCGTTCTGAATGGCCCCCCACTCCAACACGTAGGTGTACCAGCCGTCGGGCAAGAAATGGTCTCCGCCACCCAAGTCGTAGGCGCCTCCGTCCCACGGGGTGTCAGGGTCGTCGGTGGACCACACTTGTTGCCCCCAGCGGTTGAAGATCTTGAATGAGAATTCTGCCCAATCGCAGGTGCTCGCAACCCTGAACCCTTCGTTCACCCCGTCGCGGTCCGGCGTGAATGCGGTGGGCACCCAGATGTGACAACCGCAGTACTCTTCCTCCACCTCGGCCAGGGCCACATGCGAGCCACAGGCGTTGGTGACGGTCACGTAATGTTCTCCTCCCGCGACGGGCGTTGTCATGCCGGAGAGCCCCTCGGTGTCCCACACCACGTCGAACGGGATTTCGTCCACTTCGCTGCCGCCGACAGAGAAGACTTCCACGCGCGCCAGGGTGGAGTCGCCCATGCAGATCAAGTTGTCGTCGGGCGTGGCCGCCGCCGTCAGGCTGGGCCAAACCTCCAGGTTCATGTTGTGCGTGGCGTTGCACCCTGTGGTGTTGTCCCGAACCTCCACCTCGTAGTCGCCCTCAGCGAAGGCGTCGTACCCCGCGGTGGCGGGCTCTCCGTTGACGGACCAAACCCAAGATCCGATTGCGGGGGACGTTTGGGTCGGCCAAATGAACTCATGCGGCCCTTCCAGCTCACAACGAACCACGCTGTCGGGGTGGCTTCCCACAAAGGGCGTGGGCCACCAAGTCACGTGCGCGGTGTCCGTTTCTGTGCAGGCCCCCAACGTCACGGTGGCCACAAACGGTCCGCCCCCCATGGAGCTGACCACGTACAGTTCGTTGTCGGTCCCCCCCACGTTCCACGAAATGTGGTCCATGGGTTGGCTGATGTTGAGCACCGTCGCGCTGTTTTCGCACAAGGGTTCTGGATCAAGCAACCCCGTGGCGATGGGGGGAAGCATGGGGTAGTTGAGGCTCAGCGCGTTTTCGCATCCGTTCTCCCCGACAAGGTTGGCGGTGTACGTGCCTGGGCCTGCTTGGTTGAGGTTGAATGTTCCTGTCGGCAAATCCCAGTTGTCCAAAAAGGCATCTTCCTCCAGGTCCAGCGCCACGCTTCCGACGCCTTCCCAACACAGCGACGGCGGGGTGGCTTCCAGCTGTCCTTGGGGCAAGGGCAGGACGTTCACGGCGATGGATTGCGGTTCAGACTCACACCCGTTGATGGAGGCGGAGGCGACGTAGTCGCCAGAGCTCGTCACATCCAGGAACGGAGAATTCCCCACTTCCCATGCCGGACTCCCACCTTCTGTGGCCAGCGCTTGCAGTGTGAGGGGCTCGCCCGCGCACACTTCGAGGAGGCCAACCACCGGCTCGCCTTGCAGCGCGAAGCTGACCTCGGGGATGGCCTGGAACAACACGTCGACCTGCAAGGCGGTTTGGCACCCCTCGATGGAGGCGACCACTTCGTGGATGCCAGGCTCGGTCGTCACAGCTGTCAGGCCTTCCACGCCGTCCCAGGTCACGGTGGCTTCTGGGGCCGCAGAGGCGGCGAGCTCGGCTTCGGTGCCGCCGCACACGACAAGGTTGGGGTCCACCAACAGTTCAAGCTCAGGTCCTGGCGCACCGGTGACGTCGACCGCACCCGAGGCGGGGCAGCCTTGGTCGTCGGTGCCAAACAGCTCGTATGTGCCCGCTTGGGTGATGGCCAACTGAGGCTCCCCATTGTCCGCCCACACGGCCGAGGTGGCGGGGGGGAGCGGCTCTGCCGTCAACACCAACTCGTCGCCGAGGCACACTTCCCAGGGCCCTTCAGGTCCAGCCGTGACGGACTCGGGGTGGGTGGTGTAGTCGGCTTCCACCAGGCAAAAGCGCTGTTGGTTGCCCACGGCACCCCCCGTGGATGACACAAACCCCCAATGCACGAGCGGGTTGCCGCCAAAAAATGTGGCGGCAATGTTGCCTGTGTGGGTGAGCCTGAGGTCGCCGTCGAAATACACTTCCAGGGTTTGCGTGTCGGCATCCCACACGACACGGAACGGGAAGTCTTGGCCGTTTTCAATGTTGGACAACGTGTTGTGCGCCTGCACCGGGCCTTCCACGTTGTGAAAAATGGACCCGTCGCTGGTCAGCGCGATGTGGTCGAACCACGGGTCGCCCACGTCGGCGTTTTGCCACGTGTCCATCTCCACCGCCAGCGAAGGGTTGAATGGGCCATTCTCGTACCCGATGGACCCCCCTGTGGATCCGATGATGTTGTTGCCCACACCGAAGGGCTGAAGCACAAAGACAATGCCGTCCGCGCCGTCCGCGTCGGTGGTCCCGAAGTTCACCGTGAATTCGAGGTCGAAGTCAGCTTCCAGGTTGAGCTGACAATCGTGCCATGCGCCGCCCCGTTGGTTTTGTGAGGTGTTGGTCAGGCGGATGCACCCCCCAGGCTCCTGGACCGCGCCTTGCACGAGGCTCCATTGCGCGCTGGCCCCAAAAGGGCAGGATATAACCAAAACCAGTGCGATGGAGAGGAGCAATGGCAGCACTCGATGAAAAGTCACAAGAGCCATAAGCGTGAGGGGGAGGGGGTTTGAATCACCTTGTGCAGTGCTGCTAGAGTGTTGAGGACCAACACAGGTTAGTCCACTAAATTATGAAGCAGCTGCGAGTAATCGAGGGCAAGTGCATCGCGCTGGAACCGTTCCGGAGATACGCTGCTGGCCCTTCCCGCGAGGGCGTGTTCGATTTGGCGCGCAAATCCCGCGTCGTCTTCCATGCCGCACATGTCGACCCCCCACGATTGGAGCAAACGTTCGAGGTCGCTGTCCAGCACCCCCCCTGCAATCAACGGCCTCCCAGTTGCGAGGTATTCGAAGGCCTTTCCGGGAATGGTGCGTCGACCCGTATCGTTGTTGTTTTGGAGGATGACCAATGCGTGGCATTGCGACATGGCCTGGGGCACCTGTTCGTGCGCCACGCTGCCCCTGAATTCCCACGATTCTGGGGTGAGGGTGCCTTCCAATTCTCGCTGAATGGATGGGTCAAGCGCCCCGTACACCACCAATTGGATGCGGCGTTTTGTGGGGTCGGTGTTGTGGTCGCGGATGGCTCGCCAGAAACCCGGCGCATTTCGGCTTCCGTAGAGCGACCCAAAAAACCCGAGCACCAGCGACCCCTCTGCGCTGGCAGGCACGAGGTCAAACCCGTCGTTGACGTCAAATCCGTTGGGGATCCAAACCCCTTTGGGGTCGTTGGGCTCGAGGGACCGCCCTAAGAGGGATATTGCGGCGGACGGTGCCGTCACCACCACGCGGTCCGCGACCGAGACAACCTCTTGTTCCAAGGCTTTGTGGCGGGCCCGACTCCGTGCAGTCAGGTTGAAGTCTTCCAAGTAATCCATGTCGGACCACGGGTCGCGAAAGTCCGCCACCCATGGGATGTGAGGAAAGGCTTTTTTTAACCCCAGCGCAATGAGGTGGGTGGAGTGGGGAGGTCCTGTCGAGACGATGGCGTCGACGTGGTGTTCCCTCAACCGCTTCTTCAATCGGCGCACGGAGGGCCGAATCCAAAACATGCGCGCATCAGGAATGAACACGTTGCCCCGAATCCACTGGACCAAACCGCCTGATTTCTTGGCGCCGGCCGATTTAGACGAACTGCCAAAGCGGTTTTGCTGGCGCACCAACTTCAGGGCATCCAACCACGAGGCGGGCTCCACAATGGGCCCCTTCCAAACCTCCGTGGACGGCGGAACGTCCGACTC
The DNA here is from genome assembly GCA_965658045.1 of uncultured Flavobacteriales bacterium. Classification (GTDB taxonomy): domain Bacteria; phylum Bacteroidota; class Bacteroidia; order Flavobacteriales_D; family Sanyastnellaceae; genus UBA11663. The sequence goes on from CBFHQO010000081.1 coordinate 59,235, forward strand.
GAGCTTGGGGTCGAGAGCGGGGTAGTTGGCCCCTTCTGGGACAAACACGACCGGTTGCCACCCGTGTTTGGGTAGGTATTTGGCAAATTTCAGCCACCGTTGCACTCCGGCTCCTCCCGAAGGAGGCCAGTAGTAGGTGAGGATCAACACGCGTTTGGTGGCCATAGATGTCAAAGCTAATGTCCTACACCTTCCAGTCTGCGCAATCCCAGCCGAGGAGGCGCTCGACCTCCTCCGTGTCTTCGCGGTACATCTGAAGAAGGTCCTGCCGCGTGGACGGGGACATGTTCGACTCGTACGACCGGCCGTGGACCGACTTTGGGGGCACGGATGCAGGCGGGACGCCGAGAAAGGCAAACACACGCGACAGAGTCTCATCGTGTTGGAGAAGCAAGTCCGCGTGCTTCAGCACAAGAACGTGATCGCGCCCAAATCGGTGCCACAGGGCCTGGATTTGGGGAGCATAGAAGCCCCGGCGCAAAAAGCTGTTCACCTTGTCCAGGAGTTCACCCACGGCTTTCGATTCACGCAGTTCCCGTTGCACGGCCTCGTCAAACGACCCTTGCACCAGTCCTCTCTGTCGCTCCATGTTCCAGTGCGAGTGGGCGCGGTCGACGGGGTGCCTCAGCAAGGCGATGATGCGCGCGTCGGGGTTGTAGGTGCGAATGCGGTCCAACGCCACGTTCCACGTCATGTAGTGCGGGGTCGCTTCGCCGTACGTGAACGAAGGGTCGGGAAAGTGCGGAAATCGCCTGTGGTAGAGGGCGAGTTTGCGGCGTCTCCAAAGCGGCAGGTGGAAGTCTGCCCAGGCGGTGCGGTTGAAGAAATGCATCTCCTTGGCGTCAGGCATGGAGATGAGGGAGTGTGCATTCAGAAAAGCATGCAGCGCGGTGGTGCCGGATTTTTGGGCTCCGACGACGACAAAGTCGATGCGCTGCTTCATGCCGTCCACGACTCGAAACTCGAACCGTACGTGTCTTCGAGCTCTTGGTGGTTCTCCACGTATTCGCTGATGTGCCCGCTGTGCACCTTTTTGAGGTCCATGTCCTGGGACAGCACGCTTCGAATTTCTTCCTTCGAAGCGTCGTGCCCGAGTTCTCCGAGGAACCTAGACCAAAAGTCTTGGGGCTCGTCGAGGAAGGACTCGTAGAGCATGGGTTTGACCTCCATGCCGCGTGATTGCATCCACTCGACGAACTCGCGTTTGCGGTCGTGCTTGCGCCGGCATTGATCAATCAAGCGACCAAAGCGTTTGAGGTTCACGTGAATTTTGGGGATGTCCTCTTTGGCGATGGCCCCAGAGGCAAGTTGAAATTGGAGGTGCCCCCTTTTCCCCGTGCCGTCACCGTGGTATTTCGAGAGCGCCCAACTGAAGATGTTCTGACGCACGGCCAGCATGGGAACCACGCCGTTTTCGTGAAGCATCTCCACCATGTATTCCCGGTAAGCGCGGTACCGCTGACGCTTGAAAATCCGGTTTACAGGCAAGTCGACCACGTCGTTCCCTACGTGGAGCACGCGCGGCGGTTTCCAGCGCATTTTCAACCCCACCGACACCTCTGAATCCAAAGGCACCAGTTTTCGATCCGGGACTTTGAGGCGGTACGCGTCGCGCAGCGCCTGGAGGTCCCGCGGCTGGCTGTAGATGAGGTTGAGCAATTCTTCCACCTCATCTTGTTTCACATCGTACCCCAAATGGTAGGGCTCCAAAGGCTCCCAACCTCGACCGTTTTGGTGGTGGACCACTTGGACGTTTTCGAAGCGGTCTGCCCACCGCATCATGGCGCTCGTCCCCTCCTTTTCCTCAAAAAACAGCAAGAAATCCTTCATCTTCTGCAAGGTATGGCCAAGCAGTGCGGTCGTACCTTCGGGCAACCCATGAATCCCCAAGTTCTGCATATCGTCGTCGTGTACAACGGCATGGCGTGGCTGCCGGAACTGTTGGAGTCTGTCAAGGCCTCAGGCACAGGGGAGGTGTGGGCGATTGACCACGGTTCGAGCGACGGTTCTTGGTCGTGGTTGTGTGACAACCTTCCTGAAAAGAACCGGGTTCAGGGCCCCAATTTGGGGTTTGGAACGGGGAACAACCGAGGCATGGAAGAGGCCTTGCGTCGCGGTGTGGATGCGGTTCATTTGCTGAACCAAGACGCTCGAGTTGATCCAGAGGGGATGAAGGTTCTTGCCGACTGGGTGGTGCAACGTGAACGTGAGGGGCATGCGCTCGAGGTGGTGTCCCCCATCCACTGGGACTGGAGGGGAGAGGAGCCGTACACGCACTTTGACCAACGGTACGCCCGAGGGTGGCGCGACCACAACGAACCTTTCGAAGTCCCGTTCATTCACGCGGCCTCGTGGCTGATGACGCTCGACACCGTGCGCCAGGTGGGCGGGTTCAATCCGGCGTTTTTCATGTACGGCGAAGACAACGAATGGGCCCACCGCTTGAAGAAGGCGGGCGGCTCGTTTGTGATCCATCCGGACGGCGCCTTGTACCACGACGAAAAGCCCAAACCCTGGCCCAAACCGGTCATTCTCGAACGCATGGCGTTCGCAGCGGAGGTCACTGGATTCTTTGACGGCCAGGACTCCGCCGCGGCGTGGATGCGAGGCGCTCGAAAACGGTCCTTTGCGCGTGCGATGCACCGAGACCGGTGGCTCGACGGCCTTACTGGAGCGATGTGGCATGGCGAGCGCGCGGCCATGCGTCGTGTTCGGAAAGACATTCATGCGTGGGAGGCCTCGAGAAAGGACCTTGCGCGCCAAACCTCTCCTCACCTGAATCCCTGAGCATGCCTATTTGCACCAAGCGAAAGCTGGCTTTCATCCACATCCCTAAAACGGCAGGATCAAGCATCACCAAGTTGCTTGACATGGGGGAGTTGGAGAATTTCTTCGAGGTGAACTACCACGCCTACGAGTTTGACGGTGTCTCGTACGCGCCACAGCATTTGACACCCGCATTGTTGGAGAGTCTTGTTTCGGATTTTGGGAGCTACACCACCTTTTGTTTCACGCGCCACCCCTACGCCAAGGCGGTCAGCGAGTACTATTGGCTGCGCAAAGACGTGGACCGGCGCAAGGTGCGCGTGTTTTTCGAACCGTTGTTTCGGCGTTGGATTCGGAAGGAGCTTGCCAAGAAGGACATGGACCACAAGCTGCCGCAATCGGTTTACGTGGAAGGCTGCCAATACGTGTTCAAGTTTGAGGACCTGAACGCCCGGTGGGACGAAATCACCAAGGTGATGGGCGCGGCCGCAAGCGCCAAGCTCCCACGTCTCGTAGTGGGTCGCCAAAACACCGAGCGCATTGCCGCTGGCCTCTCAGCCAAGACCAAGCGGCTGATCCAAGAACTTTACCCCAACGATTTCGAAGCGCTTGGGTACGACCCTTAAGGAGCGCTTATTCGCAGACCACCTTCACGTAGTCCTGGATCTCGACATCCCAGTTGAAGCGGTTGGCAACCGCGGCTTTCCCTTTTTGGCCCATCGCCCGAGCTTCTTCGGGGTTTGTGGCGAGGTGGATTGCTGCTTGAGCCAAAGCGAGAGCGTCGCCGGCGGGGTGAACAAGGCCCGTAGAGGTGGAGGTGACGAGCGAGGCTTGCGCATTGCAATCGCTGACAATCAAAGGCAAACCGCCGTGCATGAACTGGAACAATTTGTTCGCATGCGTGGTGTCGTGGTGGACGTTTCGCACCAAAGGGGAAAGGCCAACGTTGGCCACATTAAGGTAGGCCCCGAGCTTGGACATGGGTTGGAATCCCTCCAAATGGATGTGGTCTTTGGCAGGTGAAGTTTCGTGGAGCTCGGCCAAAAAAAGGTCTTCCCGGTTGTTTTTCCCCACAATGACAAGCTGGGCGTTGGGCACGTGCTGGATGACCTCGGGCATGGCGGCCATGGCCAAATCGGTGCCCCGTCGTCGGGACGTGTCCCCGAAGTAAAACAACACAAACGCCCCATTAAACCGCCTCTTGAGCTCGTCCAGTCCGTCCGTGCCGATTTGGTCGTTCCAAGGTACGTTGTCGCAAGACAAAGCTTTGGAACGATCCAGGCCAAGTCGGGCGACGTAGTCCTCGACGGCCACCTGCGTGACCAGCACTACGTGATCGGCTTCTTGGAGGGCGCGTTTTTGAAGCTTGGCCCAGGCTGACGGGCGAATGAGCACGCGGCCCAAGCCTCGCTTGACGTGGTCGTATTCCTGCATGATTTCGGGCAGGTTTTCGGCAATGTCAAGCACCCACCTTGCTTTTGGGGCATGAGATCTCACTCGACGCGCACCGGGCCACACATACAAGTTGTGCACGTGAATGACATCGGGGGATGCTGCAGATAGCACAGGCTCAAGCACCCGACTCACGGCCCAACTGTAGAAGGGCCACTCAGCATTCAATGCGCGTGCCCAGTGACACCATTTGGGCAACTGATGTTCAGAGACTTGAACCCCATCTTTTTCAAATGAGCAGGGACTGCACCAGGAATCCAACGCGTGAACGTGAACTTCGTGACCTGATTCAACAAGGGCGCGCGCCTCGTTCGACACCCGAATTTGGCTGGAGTATCGACCGTCCGTAATCATGAGGACTCGCTTCATGGTTGGCAAAGCTAACTGACTTACATTTGCGTCCTCCTTGTCGAAATGCCCGGGTGGCGGAATTGGTAGACGCGCGCGACTCAAACTCGCGTTCCGCAAGGAGTGTGGGTTCGATTCCCACCCCGGGTACTTGAAAAGCCTCGCGTCACGCGGGGCTTTTTCTTTGCCAGACACCTACCTTCAACGCATGAACACACGCCAAATTCAAGGGTGGGCATGGGCCGCCTGCCTGGGGATTTTCACCCTTTCCGCGTCCGCCCAAATCACCGTCGAGGACACCGATTTGCCCCAAGGGGACACCGAATACACGTTCCAAAATGTGGCGCCTGATTTTTTGGCGGACTTCGAGTCTTCTGGTCCGGGGTGGATCTGGGATTTCACCGAGTTGGCGGTGGTGGACTCCACCGTCACGTTGGTGGAAGACATCTCCGAAGCTTCGTTCTCGGCGCAGTTTGTGTTCAACGGGTTCGATCCAGAGTACCAAGCCGACCACTTCTACACCTTCCTCAACATTCCCGACTTCGGGGACCTTGGCGGCGACGTCGGCGTCCCCGTGCAATTGGACGAGGTGGTTGGGTACCATCAAATCGCAGGAGGCACGTACAACCAAGTGGGGCTTGGCATGTCGCTTTCAGGCCTGGAGTTGCCCATCCCGTTTGAAGACGTGGACGAGGTGCACCCTGTGCCGTTGACGGTGGACGCGACGCTCGAATCGACCGCTGCGTACGAGGTCGTTGTGCCCGCCACCCTGACCTACGTCGTGGACCAAACGCGCTTTTCCGAAGTCGACGGGTACGGCACCTTGCTCCTTCCCGATGGAACGTCCCACGAAGTGCTGCGGTTGAAATCGACCGTGAGCAGTGAGGACAGCGTCTACGTGGACCTCGCGGAGCAGGGCTTCGCGTTTGAGCGCGAGACGGTCACCTACCTCTGGCTCGGCGACGGCGGAATGCCTTGGATGGAGGTCACCACAACCTTGGGCATCCCCTCTGTGGTGCGCTACCAGGGCACGGTCCTCGCGGAGGAAGACACCTCGTCGACCGACGGCCTTGCCGCCTTGCAGTCAGAAATGCGGTTGACGCCCAATCCGGCCCAACGTGGCGATATGGTCACTTTGGGCCGCGACGGCCAGCCGGTGAACTGGACCCTTTGGAACATGCAGGGGGCTTGCGTCCTCCGAGGACGGAGCGCCAACCTGAACACCGATGAACTCGACGCAGGGGTGTACCTCGTGCGCGACGAACGCCACGGCGCCTCGCGCCGCTTGGTGGTTCAGTGAGGGAGTTTGTCCCGAAGCGCGGCGTACACGTACACGCCCAACACCCCGGCCAACACGGCCAGGAGCATGACGGTTGTGCCGCTTCCCACCAGGGCGTACATCGGTCCGGGGCATGCGCCGGTCATGGCCCAACCCAGCCCAAACAGCGTTCCGCCCAGGTAGGCTGACTTGTACCGTGGCGCCTTGTCTTGCAGCGTGATCACGTTGCCTTCGAGGCTTTTGACCTTCATGCGGCGGATGAGGAACACGCTGAGCGCGCCCACGCCCACCGCGCTGCCGATGATGCCGTACATGTGAAAACTCTGGAAGGCGAACATCTCCTGGATGCGGAACCACGAGAGGGCTTCTGCCTTGACGAGGATGAGGCCAAACAACAGGCCCAACATCAATCCGAGTGCGTTTTTCATGGGGTCAGCTCAAAAGGAGTGGAAGGATCAACCAAGACATCAAGAGGCCGCCTGTGAAGAACCCCAAGACGGCCACAAAAGAGGGCAATTGAAAGTGGCTCAGGCCCATGATGGCGTGCCCCGAGGTGCACCCGCCCGCGTAGCGCGTGCCGAACCCCACGAGGAACCCGCCCCCGAGGATGAACAACCACGTCCGCCAGCCAGCCAGGGCGTCCCACGAGAACAATTCCTGGGGATGTTGGCCACTCAGGTCTTCCAGCCCAAAAGCGTTCATGCGGGCCACCGCCGCGTCGCTGAGTGCGATGGGGGCGTCGCTGGAAAAGACCGTGGCCGCGAGCCACGCACCGCCGAGGATGCCCACCACAAAGAGGAGGTTCCAACCTTCCTTCTTCCAATCGTAATTCAGGAATTCAAGCTTGGAGGGCACGACCGCCGCGCACATGTGACGGAACGACGAACTCACCCCGAAGGTGCGGTTCAACAAAATCAAGTGGAGGGGCACCATCAATCCGATGATGGGGCCGGCCACGTACCACGGCCAGGGTTGGCTGACCCATTCGACAAACGCATTCATGGCCGCGAATCTAACCGACACGGCGACATGCCGTGGCCACCCAAGTCACATTGGGGGGCTTTCCTACCTTAGGAACATGAACCTCACGATGCGCATCCTCCTGACGTCGGCCATGGTCTTCCCAGTTGCGTCGACCGCCCAAACGTTGCAAGCCCCGGAACTCCACCCTCAAGGCTACACCTTCACTTACGGGGTGTCCAACCAACAGCCCAACGGGTGGGATTGGACCGACGCATTCTCCATTCAGGACGTGGTTCTTGAGTTCTTGCCTGCGGACAGCACCGCTTACGCCGACGGGTTTTCCAACGCCGACTTCGCCCAGGTGAGCAACATTCAGGGCCCGCAATACGCGTACTACAGCTACGACGCCGACGGCATGGGGTTCTGGGGAGGTGTGGATCCGAGTGGGATTCAGGTTGTTCACCCCGAAGAGATCGTGACCCTTCCGTTCCCGTTCACGGTGGGGGACGTGCACCAAGACAGCTTGTCGTTTGTGTTTGAAGCAGGGGCAGACCAAGTCCATCGGGACATCCACTTGACCTCGGTCGCTGCAGAATGGGGGGCCTTGTTGCTTCCAGGCGAGTTGGCGTTCAACGACGTCATGCGCGTGGAAACCGAGCAATTGATCTACGACAGCACAGCCACGATGGACGCCGGGTTGTTGCTGGTGACCACGGCGTTTTGGGCCCAAGACATGCCCCTTCCAGTGGCCCAGAGCTACACCTACAACGAAGTGGCAGGGGGCGACACGTCGGTCTTGTTTGCGGGGTCTGAATTCATGTTGGAGACGACAATGTCGTTGGACACGGCGCCTTTGGCGAAGCGCATGCGGGCGTTCCCGAATCCTGCGCACGACCGCGTGCAGATGGAAGGGGAGCCAGGCCAGCCTTGGGAAGTGAGAAACGCGTCAGGTCAAGTGGTGGCGCAAGGCCAGTTCAACGACGTGGTTCAGGGCCTTGACGTGTCGCGCTGGGAAGCGGGCATGTATTTCGCCACGTCCGGAAACCAAACCCTGAGGTTGGTGGTGCTTCACTGACCTGCCTCAGTAGGCGCGGGCGCTGTTGCCCTCCATGTAGTAGACGAACGCCTTGTTCACCACGCGGTGGCCCCCCGGCGTGGGGAAGTCGCCCGTGAAGTACCAATCTCCCAAATGGTCCGGGCACGCCTTGTGCAGCCCTGCCACGCTTTGGAAGATGATTTTCACTTCCGACTTCATTCCCTCAGGGGTCAGCAGGTCGCTGATGCGGTCGCTGATTTCCTCGTCGGTGAAGGGCGCGTAGATGGCCTTGACCTGGTTGACGTTTTCCGCCAAAGGCAAGGTGAGTTGGTGTTTGCACGCCTTGTAGGTGTCTTCCAACACGTGCTCCATGCCGCGCTCTTTGAGCAAGGACACCGCCGCTTGGAACGCGATGAAGTCCCCCATGCGCGCCATGTCGATGCCGTAGCAGTCGGGGTAACGGATTTGGGGGGCGCTGGACGCCACCACGATTCGCTTGGGCTGGAGGCGGTCCAGGATCCGAAGGATGCTCTTCTTCAGGGTGGTGCCGCGCACGATGCTGTCGTCGATCACCACCAAGTTGTCGACGCCGGGTTCCACGGTGCCGTAGGTGATGTCGTAGACGTGGGCCACGAGGTCGTCCCGTGAGCTGTCTTCAGTGATGAAGGTGCGCAGCTTGGCGTCCTTGATGGCGATTTTGTCGATGCGCGGGCGCTCGTTCAGGATGGACTCGATTTCCGCGTGGTCGGGGTCCGCGCCAAGGCCTTTGATGCGTGCGATTTTGCTCGCGTTCAAATGCTCCTCCAGGCCTTTGATCAACCCATAAAACGACGACTCGGCCGTGTTGGGGATGAAGCTTGTGACGGTGTGGTCCAAATCGTGTTCCACAGCTTCCAACACGCGGGGGACAATGCTGCTGCCGAGGGCTTTCCGCTCGCTGTAAATGTCCCCGTCGTTGCCGCGGGAGAAATAGATGCGCTCAAAGCTGCAGGCTTTTCTCTCCCCTGCCGGGCGGATTTCCTCCACCAGGGCCTCGCCGCTGCGTCGGATGAGCAGGGCGCCGCCTGGGGCCACCTCCTGGATGGACTCGGCGGGCACGTTGAAGGCGGTTTGGATGACCGGCCGTTCAGAGGCCGCGACCACCACCTCGTCGTCTTCGTACCAATATGCCGGACGAATGCCGTTGGGGTCGCGCATCACAAAGGCGTCGCCGTGTCCCAACATGCCGCACATCACATACCCGCCGTCGAAATCGGAGGAAGCGCGACGGAGGATGGACCCCATGTCAAGGGTGTCCGCGATGCGCTCGGAGATGGTTTGGTTGTCCAACCCCTGACCTTTGAGTTGGTCAAACAACTCTTGGTTGGCCTCGTCCACGAAGTGGCCAATTTTCTCCAGCACTGTGACGGTGTCGGATTTCTGCTTGGGGTGCTGGCCGATTTGGACCAGCACGTCAAAAAGCTCGTCCACGTTCGTGAGGTTGAAGTTGCCGGCGACCACGAGGTTGCGGGTGCGCCAGTTGTTTTGCCTCAAGAACGGGTGGCAGTTCTCGATTTCGTTTTTGCCAAACGTGCCGTAGCGCAAGTGCCCCAAGAACAACTCGCCGGTGAAGGCGTGGTCGTGCTGAAGCGACACCGTGTCTTGGAGTTGCTCGGCGGAAAGGTCCTGGAAGCGGCCCATGATCTTGCCGAACAGGTCTTGGATGGGGCGCGCGTCCACCGAGCGCATTCTGGAGATGTAGCGCTTGCCGGGGTTCACGTCCAGCTTGATGTTGGCCAACCCCGCGCCGTCTTGGCCTCGGTTGTGCTGTTTTTCCATCAGCAGGTACATCTTGTTGAGGCCGTAAAACGGCGTGCCGTACTTGTCAACGTAGTGTTGCAACGGCTTTTTGAGTCGGAGCATGGCGATGCCACACTCGTGCTGAAGGAAATCGCTCATCCGGCGTCAAATTTAGTCACGATTTCGCCTTGAGGTGGGGCTACTTTTGAGCCATGGCATCAAACGCACTCGCCCCCGCTGAGCAGGCCTTGGTTTTGCGGGCTTGGGAACAGGCGGACTGCATCACCGAGCACCTCGACGGACTGATGGCGGCGACCCCACGTGACGAGGTCGAGGCGCCGTACGACAAGTACATCCCCATCAATCAAAAGCGCGTCAAGCGGATCCGAAGAGCCTTGGCCAAGCAGGGGCTTCGCGACGAGTTGGCCGCCGTGGCCACGTCCTTGCCGCACGGCGCCCGGGTGTTGGTGCTGAACGAGTTTTGGTGTGGCGACGGAGCGCAGATTTTGCCCGTGCACGAGGCCATCGCGTTGGCCTCCGAGGGTGCCGTCGACGTGCGCGTTTTGATGCGGGACGACAACCTCGAGGTCATGGACTTGTTCCTCACGAACGGCGGACGGTCCATTCCCAAGACGGTGCTTCTGGATCAGGAATTCCAGGTGTTAGGCACCTGGGGCCCGCGGCCTGAGGAGGCCATGGATTTGGTCAAGCGGATCAAGTCCGATCCGGCCATCGCACACACCTACAGCCAAGAGGTCCACAGGTGGTACACCCAAGACGGCACCCAAGCGACCCAAGCGGAGTTGGCGGTACTTTTGGGTCATGCCCAAAGACCTTGAGCCGGAAGACTTTTACAAGACGCCCGAGGGCTTCATCGTCTTCACGGAAACATACCACCGCAAGCGGGGTTATTGCTGTCAGAGCGGCTGCAAACACTGCCCGTACGGGTTTGACAAAAACACGGGCCGTTTCACCAAGAAACCATGACCATGACGCAAGCTGAATTCCAAGCCATTGTCCAGGAGGGCCTTCCGAACACCCTGCCCCCTGCCGTCGAGCGCAACCCCGAATGGAGCCACGCCCCGGTGCGCAAGGACATCTTGACGGCCAAGGAAAAAGAACTTGCGCTGCGCAACGCGCTCCGTTATTTCCCGGCGCACCAGCATGCGGAACTCGCCTCTGAATTTGCCCAGGAGCTCAAGGACTACGGGCGCATATACATGTACCGCTTGCGCCCTGCGCACGACATGAAGGCGCACCCCATCGGTTGGTACCCGGCCAAGTGCCGCCAGGCCGCCTCGGTCATGTTGATGATCCAGAACAACCTCGACCCGGCCGTGGCACAACACCCCGAGGAGCTCATCACCTACGGCGGAAACGGGGCGGTGTTCCAGAACTGGGCGCAGTACCGTTTGGCCATGAAGTATTTGAGCGAGATGGAGGAAGACCAAACCTTGGTCATGTACTCCGGCCATCCGCTCGGGCTGTTCCCGTCCAACAAGGAGGCCCCCCGCGTCGTGGTCACCAACGGCATGGTCATCCCCAACTACAGCCAGCCGGACGATTGGGAGCGCATGAACGCCCTGGGCGTCAGCCAATATGGCCAAATGACCGCCGGATCCTACATGTACATCGGCCCCCAGGGCATTGTGCACGGCACCACCATCACCGTGTTGAACGCGGGCCGGATGATCGACAAGAAGCGTGGCGTGACGGGGACCACGGACGGCTTGGCCGGCAAGTTGTTTGTCACGGCAGGTCTGGGTGGCATGAGCGGCGCCCAACCCAAGGCCGCGAACATCGCCGGTTGCGTGTCTGTGACCGCAGAGGTCAACCCCGCCGCGGCGTACAAACGTCACGAGCAAGGATGGGTGGACCACGTGATCACCGACTTGGACGACTTGACCGCCAAGGTTCGCGAGGCCCGGGAGGCGAAGCGTGCCGAGTCGTTTGCCTACCTCGGCAACGTGGTCGACGTGTGGGAGAAGTTCGACGAAGAGAACGTCCTGGTGGACATGGGGTCGGACCAAACCTCCCTGCACAACCCTTGGGCGGGTGGATACTACCCCGCCGGGTTGTCGTTCGACGACGCCAACGCCATGATGGCGGAAGATCCGGACACGTTCCGGACGCACGTCCAAGACTCGCTCAAGCGGCATGCGGCTGCGGTGAACAAGCACACGGCGCGCGGAACATATTTCTTCGACTACGGCAACGCCTTCTTGCTGGAAGCGAGCCGGGCGGGGGCGGACATCTTGGCGGAAGACGGCGACGGGTTCCGGTACCCCTCGTACGTTCAAGACATCATGGGTCCCATGTGCTTTGACTACGGCTTTGGGCCGTTCCGCTGGGTGTGTTGCAGCGGCGATTCCGCGGACCTTGACACCACGGACGCCATCGCGGCGGAGGTGTTGGAGCGCCTGATGAGCGAAGCCCCGGAAGACATCCAGCAACAGATGCAGGACAACCTGCGCTGGATTCGCGAGGCGAAGTCCAACCAACTGGTCGTGGGCTCGCAGGCGCGCATCTTGTACGCCGACGCCCATGGCCGTGCAGAGATTGCCTCGGCGTTCAACGACGCCATCCGAGATGGCCGCTTGAAAGGGCCTGTCGTCTTGGGCCGGGACCACCACGACGTCAGCGGCACGGACAGCCCGTACCGTGAGACCAGCAACATCTACGACGGATCCGCATTCACCGCCGACATGGCCGTCCACAATTTCGTGGGAGACAGCTTCCGCGGGGCAACCTGGATCAGCCTTCACAACGGCGGAGGTGTCGGCTGGGGAGAGGTGATGAACGGGGGCTTCGGCATGCTCATCGACGGCAGCGAGGACAGCGAACGCCGACTCCGCTCCATGCTGCATTGGGACGTCAACAACGGCATTGCACGGCGCAGCTGGGCGCGCAACCCAGGAGCCCAGTGGGCCATCGACCGCGCCATGGAGGCGGAGCCCAAGCTGACGGTGACCCGCGCCAACCACGCGTCCGACGACGTGATTTCAGGCGCCCTGTCCTGAACAGGGTTGGCGAATCGCCTCCTCTGGAAACGATTTGGGTTTTTTTCGTTTCCTGTGCGTGCATTGCGTTGTAAATTTGCGGCGCTTTGAACGAGACCTCATCCATGTTGGACGCCCCCGTGGGCGACGAAGCGCGCGCAGCCGAGCTGCGTGAACGGTGTGCGGGGCTGTTTGCCCGGTTTGGCATCAAATCCCTGAACATGGACGATTTGGCCAAGCACCTGGCCTGCTCCAAGAAAACCTTGTACAAGCACTTTCGTGACAAACGCGACTTGGTGTCCCAAGCGCTGACCAGCCACCTCGACGGGTTGGAGAAGCGGATGGACGAGGTGATGTCGTCGCAGGGCAACGCGATCGACGCGGCGCTTCAGGAAATGGAGGAAAAGCGGAGCATGCTGTCGGCGATGAATCCGACGGTGTTGTTCGATTTGAAAAAGCACTACCCCAAGGTGTTCGAGGCGACGTTCAGCCGCCGTCGGGCCATGGTGCGGCGTGTGGTGAAGCACAACGTGCACCGCGGCATGGAGGAGGGGTTGTACCGCTCGGGTTTGAATGTGGATGCGGTGGCCGATTTGCACTTGGCCTTAGTGGAGGACATGGTGAAGCAGGCGGAGGACGGGACGTTGGCCCGCCCGCTGGCGGAACATTTTCAAGCCCTGTTCACTTACCACATCCGTGGCATCGCCAGTCCTCAGGGGTTGGCCCATTTGGAACAAAAACTCAAGGATCAACCATGAAGATTCTCTCAATGAACGCGGCCGTGGCCGGCCTGGTGTGGTGTGCGCTGCTGGGCGCCTCGACGGCGGGGTCGGCGCAAACGTCGCTGAGCCTGGCCGAGGCCCAGGACAAGGCGCTCGATCAGGCGTACGCCATGGAGCGCGCCCTGATCGACGTGGAAGTGGCGAAGCGGGACGTCAAGGAATTGCTCGCCACAGGGTTGCCGCAGGTGACGGGAAGCGTGGACTTCAACCACTTCATCGACATCCCCACCCAAGTGGTGCCTGCGTCGTCGTTTGACCCCACGGCGCCGGAGGACATGGTGCTGGAATTTTCGTTTGGGACCACCCAGTCGTTGACGGCGGGCCTGAACGCGACCCAACTGATCTTCAGCGGGAGCTACCTCGTGGGCGTGCAAGCAGCCAAGGTGTTGGCGGACGCGAAGGACCTCGCGGTGGAACGCACGGCTGTGGACACACGCCGCATGGTGGCGGAGGCCTACGCGACGGCCCTGGCCGCCCAAGCCAACGTGGCGACCTTGGACAAAGCGCTGACGCTGGTCGCCCAATCGGAATCTGAGTTGCGTGCGATGTCAGAGGAAGGCTTTGTGGAATCTGTGGACGCCGACCGCCTGACCTTGACCCGGCAGACGTTGGAGCAACAGTTGGGCACGGCGCGCCTCCAGGCAGAGCTCACGGCGAAGCTGTTGTTGTTCCAATGCGGGATGTCCGTGGATTCGGACGTGGAGCTGACGGACACGCTGGAAGACTTGACCCAAGCGGAAGTGCCGGCGGCTGTCCAGGCGCAGTTGAACTTGGCCACGGTGCCGTCGCTGCAGGAGCAACAGCAATACGTGGCGCTGGCCGAGCTTGACGTGAAGAACCGCCGCGCCGAGGGGCTGCCCCAGATTGCGGGATTCTACAGCACGAGCCAACAAGCGTTCCGGGACCCGGATTTCCCGGTGCTGGAGGACCAAAACAATTGGTACCCCAACCAAATCGTCGGCCTCTCCATGAGCATGCCGGTGTGGACCAGCTTCGGAGGACGCCAGCGAGTTGAGAAAGCCAAACTTCAAGTCTTGAACGCCCAGAGCGGGTACCGCCAAATGGTGGAAGCGGCGAAGTTGGAATTCGACAACGCCAAAGCCACGTTCCTCGACGCCGAAGCGGCGTTGCGCACGGCGCGGGAGCAGCGGGATTTGGCCTCGCGCATTTTGGAACGCATCGAAGCGGGCCACAAAGAAGGGGTGCGCAGCAGCTTTGAGCTGAACGACGCCCAAAACCAACTCATCGAATCTGAGGGCAACCTCATCGGCGCGCAACTCGCGTGGCTGAATGCACAACAACGTCTCATCGCCTCCAACCCACAACCATGAACTTGACATCCCACCTCCCCCGTGTGATGGCCGCCTTGGCCCTCGTCGTCGGAATGACCCAATGCGGTGGACCCGCGGCGCCAGCCGAGGAAGCCGCCTCCGCCCCAACATCCCGCCTCACCCGCGTCGGGGTGCGCACCATGGAATGGGCCCCGTTCGCCCACAGCTTCGCCGTGCAAGGCAACGTGGAGACCGACCGCGTGGCCAACATCTTGGCTGAATTCCCGGGCGTGGTGGACGCCGTACTCGTGGAGGAAGGCACGCAAGTCGCCAAGGGCGAGGCCATCCTTCGCATCAACACCGACGTGCTGCAGAAGCAGCGCGCCGAATTGACGACCCAGCTCGAGTTGGCCCAAACCCTGTTCGAGCGTCAGGAGCGTTTGTGGAACAAGGACATCGGGTCGGAAGTCGAGTACCTCCAAGCCCGCGCTGGCGTCGAAGCGCTGGAACGCAGCCTGGCCACCCTCGACGAGCAGGTGGACAAGGCGACCATCCGCGCTCCGTTCAGCGGGGTGGTGGACCGCGTGTTCGCCAACGTCGGTGAGATGGCGTCTCCCCCCATGCCTGTGGTGCGCGTGGTGGACTTGAGCGACCTCTACATCCGCGCCTCTGTGAGCGACCACTACGCCGGAAGCGTGGAGAAAGGCCAGCCTGTCCGCATCGAGGTGCGAGGGTTCGAGGGCGACATGCAAAGCCAAATCCGCCGGGTGGGCCAGTACATCACCGCGGCCAACCGGACCATCGATTTGACCGTGGACCTGCCCAGCGACGCCAAAATGTTGCCCAACATGGTCGCCACGGTGCACATCACCGACCTTGCCTTGGACAGCGCGCTGGCGTTGCCCACGTCGTTGGTGCAGCAAGACGCCCAAGGCCAGGACTTCGTGTACGTCGTGCGCGGAGAAGTGGCCAAGAAGCAAACGGTGGAGGCGGGGACCATGGCCGACGGCATGCTTCTCATCCAATCCGGCTTGGCGCCGGGCGACCGTGTCATCGACCGTGGTGCCGCGCGTGTGGTGGACGGCGAACGCGTGGCATTGATCGAATCCTGAGCCCAAGACCATGAGTGAACAGAACCAAAGCAAGCTCAAGCTGCGCGAGTTTGGCCTGACAACCTTGAGCATTCAAAACAAGACCACGGTCTTCGTCTTGATTGCCATCATCACGTTGTCTGGCATCAGCAGCTACTTGTCGGTGCCCAAGGAGGCGTTCCCCGAGATCGTGGTGCCGGAGATTTTCGTCAGCACGGCCTACCCCGGAAACAGCCCGGCGAACATGGAAAAGCTGGTGACCCGTCCCCTGGAGAAGGAGATCAACACCATCTCAGGCATCGACGAAATCACGTCGACCAGCGTGCAGGGGTTCAGCGCCATCGACATCAAGTTCAACTTCGACGTGACCCCCACCGAGGCGTTGCGCAAGGTGAAGGACGCCGTGGACAAAGCGAAGGCCGACCCCGATTTCCCCACCGACCTTCCGGCCGATCCAAGCATCATGGAGCTCAACTTCAGCGAGCTCATGCCGGTGATGAACATCAACCTGAGCGGGGATTACCGGTTGCAGGATCTGAAGAAGTACGCCGAACACCTCGAAGATGAAATCGAGGCGCTTCCCCAAATCAGCAAGGTGGACATCCAGGGCATCAGCGACCTCGAGGTGGAAATTGAGGTGGACCACTTGCGGGCCGAGGCGATGCAGGTCAGCTTCAACGACATCTCCGGGGCCATCGCCGCGGAGAACATGACGATTTCCGGCGGCGACCTGCTCGTGGACGGGGTGCGCCGAAGCGTGCAGGTGGAGGGCGACTTCACCAGCGTGGAAGAATTGGAGAACGTCATCGTCAAGGCAGAAGGAGGCAACATCATCCACCTCCGTGACGTCGCGACCGTGGCTTTCGTGGAGAAAGAGGCGGAGAGCTTCGCCCGGGAATACACGCGTCCGGTGGTCTCCCTCGACGTGGTGAAACGCGCAGGCGAAAACCTGCTGGAGGCGTCTTCCGCCATCAACGCCATCATCGAGGAAGCCAAGCAAAATGTGCTGCCTCGAAACCTGGGGGTGTCCATCACCAACGACCAAAGTGACATGACCCAAACCCAAGTGGAGGAGCTTCAGAACTCCATCATTTTTGGGGTGTTGCTGGTGGTTGGCGTGCTCTTGTTCTTCTTGGGTTTGCGTAACGCGTTGTTCGTTGGGGTGGCCATTCCGCTGTCCATGTTCATGAGTTTCCTCATCCTGAACTCCTTGGGCGTGACGTTCAACACCATGGTCTTGTTCTCCTTGGTCTTGGCGCTCGGGATGTTGGTCGACAACGGCATTGTGGTGGTGGAGAACGTGTACCGCCTCATGGACGAGGGGTACAGTCCGCTGAAGGCCGCACGCTACGGTGTGGGCGAGGTGGCGTGGCCCATCATCGCGTCCACTGGCACGACGCTCGCGGCCTTCTTGCCCTTGGCGTTGTGGCCCGGACTCATTGGCGAATTCATGAGCTACCTCCCGATGACCTTGATCATCGTGTTGGGGTCGTCGCTGTTCGTGGCGCTGGTGATCAACCCCGTGTTGACCTCGGTCTTCATGAAGGTGGGGGAGGAAAACGTGAACCGCCGCCGGACCCACGTCGTGTCGGGCATTTTGGTGGCGGTGGGGGCGGCCTTCCTGGCGCTGGGGGCCACCGGCTTGGGCAACATGTTGGCGTTGGCCGGCGTGTTGACGCTGCTCAACACCTATGTGCTCCACCCCGCGACGTTGATGTTCCAAAACCGCTTTTTGCCGCGGTTGGAGTCTACCTACGAGCGCTTTCTGACCTACGTGTTGGGAGGACGCCGCCCCTGGGCGTTCTTCTTTGGGACCGTGGGATTGCTGTTCTTGTCGATGGTGCTGATGGGCGTGTTCCCGCCCAAGGTGTTGTTCTTCCCGGACAACCAACCGCAGTACCTCAACATCTTCGTGTCCAAACCCATCGGCACCGACCTCAATGCCACCAACGAGGTGGCGAAGGACATCGAGCTGCGGGTGATGGAGGTGTTGGAGCGGGACGAGTTCAAGCGCCCCAATCCTGAGACGGGAGAGCTGGAGAGCTTCCTCGTGAACTCCGTCATCGGCACCGTGGGCAACGGGACCAGCGACCCCAATGAAGGTCCGCAGCTCGGCCCCACACCGCACAAAGCGCGCATTGTGGTCAACTTCGTGAAGTTCCAAGACCGCCGGGGCTTGGCCACCGGAGACGTGCTGAGCGCCATCCGGGACGAATTGAAAGGGTATCCCGACGCGGAGGTGGTGGTGACCAAGAACTCCGACGGGCCGCCTCAAGGCGCCCCCATCAACTTGGAGCTGACCGGGGACGATTACGACGAATTGCTCGCCGCATCTGAGGAGGTCCTCCTGTACCTCCGCGGCAAGGATTACGCGGGCGTGGAAGAGCTCAAGATTGACGTGGACAAGCGCAAGCCCCAAATGCCCGTGACCATCGACCGCGAGAAAGCGCGGACCTACGGACTCAGCACCCGCGACATCGGGTACACCCTGCGGACGGCGCTGTTTGGCCGGGAGGTCGGCACCTTCAAGGACGGGGAAGACGATTACCCCATCAACCTGCGCTTCTCGGAGGAGCACCGCCACAGCAGCGATGCGTTGATGAACCAAAAGGTCATCTTCCGGAGCCAATCGGACGGCCAAATCAAGGAAGTGCCCATCAGCGCGGTGGCCACTGCGAGCCGCGCCACGACGTTCAGCGCGGTCAAGCGGAAGGATCTCAAGCGCGTCATCACCATCACGTCCAACGTGTTGGAGGGCGCCAACCCCACCGAGATCATCTCCAACATGGAGGTGGACATGGCGGAGGAGCTGAACCTGCCGACCACGGTCAAGTGGGCGTTCACTGGCCAGCAAGAGGAGCAAGCCAAGGAGATGGCCTTCTTGAGCAAGGCGCTCCTGATTGCCCTGTTCCTGATCTTCCTCATCATCGTGAGCCAATTCAACAGCGTCACCACGCCGTTCATCATCGGCTTCAGCGTGGTGTTCTCCCTGATCGGCGTGCTCTTGGGCTTGGTGATCTTCCAAATGGAATTCGTGATCATCATGACGATGATTGGCATCATCTCGCTGGCAGGCGTGGTCGTGAACAACGCGATCGTGTTGATCGACTACACGAACCTGCTGCGTGCACGGCGACGTGAGGAGCTGGGCTTGGAAGAGGGTGAAAGCACAAAAGCGGCGACCAGGTTGCCCTTTGAAGAGGTGCACAAGGCGATCGTGGAAGGGGGCAAGACCCGTCTTCGCCCCGTCTTGTTGACCGCCATCACCACAGTGCTGGGCTTGCTTCCTTTGGCCATCGGACTCAACATCGACTTTGTGGGACTCATCACCGAGTACGACCCCAACATCTACGTGGGCGGGGACAACAACGTGTTTTGGAAGCCCATGAGTTGGGCGATCATCTTCGGCCTGACCTTCGCCACGTTCTTGACCCTCATCATCGTGCCGGTCATGTATTGGTGGATCGAGCGCACCACGTACAAGTGGGCAGGCCGAGAGGTCTGACGACGTGAACGTCGAGGCTCAGCGCTCCGACACCCGTTGGACGCGGGGCCCGATGCGGGTCAGCAACTCGTAGGGGATGGTGTGGGCTTGCTTGGCGCACACCTCCAAAGTCGGCGAGGCGCCCCACAGGGTGACGGTGTCGCCCGGATGGACCTCGAGCCCTGTGACGTCCACGGTCATCATGTCCATGCACACCCTTCCGACAGTGGGCAGGAGCCGTCCGTTCCACCCCACGTGGGCTTGGCCTCCGCCGAGTGACCTGGGGTAGCCGTCGGCGTAGCCGGCCGACACCACGGCCAGGGTGCGGTGGTGGTCCGCAGCGTCCGTCCAGCCGTACCCTAGACCATGTCCGGCGGGGACTTCCACCAGTTTGGACACCACAGACGTGAGGGCCAAGGCCGGGATCAGCCCGTGTGCGGTGGCGTGCGGCGCCAAGCCATACATGCCCAGCCCAATCCGGATGGTGTCGCGGAGGAAGTCAAGCTCAGGACGTCCTTCCAACCATGCCTGGGCCCGTGCGGCGCCTGCCGTGTTCAGGATGTGACATGGCGACCCCTGGAAATGGGACGAGACCCGGTTGGCAAACGCCTGCAATTGGTCCAACGTCTTGGTGTCCTGTCCTTCGTCGTCGGCCGCGGCGAGGTGGGACATCACCGTACCGAGCTTCAAGCGGCCGTCGGCCAGCAGCGCGGCGGCCTTGGCGTCTTCTTCCGGCAAGATGCCCAGGCGGCGCATCCCGGTGTCGAGCTTCAAATGAATGGGCCAGGCATGCACACCCGCTTGCTCGGCCCAGGCGTGGGCTCGCTGGAGGTGTGGCCAGGAGACGATTTCAGGCTCCAACCCGTGGCGGTGCATTGTGCTGAAGGTGGTGGGGTCCGGATTGAGCACCAGCACCCGGGTTTGGATGCCTGCTTCCCGAAGCCGCACGCCTTCTTCCGCATACGCCACCGCCAAGCCGTCGACCCCTTGGGCCTCGAGGATGCGTCCCAACATCACAGGGTCCGTGCCGTAGCCCAACCCCTTGATCACGGCGATGACACGGGACGCTCCGGCCGCTTTTTGAAGCAGCCTGACGTTGTCCACGATGGCGGGCACGTTGATGGTCAGGATGGTGATGTGTTCTGCCGGCGCCAGCGCTTGTTTCAACCTGGATACGGTATCTCTGGCCCCGAGCTTCATCAACACGTGGGCAGGACCCAACCCCTCCGCGGCATGGCAGAGTGCATCGGCGTGTTTGAAGAACGTGACGTGGACCTGTTGGGCGGCCACGGCCAACCGGGATTGCATGTCGTCGGTCCATCGTGGGCACCAAACCCACGCTTGTTCGCACCCTGCGCGCCGGAGGTACGCCCCCAGCTTGTCCGCACGGTCGCCGTCCTCGAGGCCAGATTGCGGGACGTCGCCGACGATGGCGACACGGGACAGATCGTCTTCCAACCCGGCAAGCCGGTGAAGGGCGACGCCCAACGCGCCAAAATCGTGGCTGGTGTCGTCCTGGAGCAACACGCCTCCTTGCGGCCGTTTGACGCTCGACAACCTCCCAGACACAGGTTTCAACGTGGGCCAGTGCGAGGCGAGGTTGGCCAAGGTTGCGCCATGGTGCAGCGCGACCAACGACGCGGTCAACGCGTTGTGCACGGACACCTCGTCGTGCATGCTGAGTTGCACGAGCGTGGATGCGCCCTGCCAAATCAGGTGGAACACGCCTGGCTGTTCCGTGGCGGTGGCTTGGAGGTCCGCCTCGGGGGCGTGCCCATTCAAACCCCAGGTGACAGCAGGACACGCCAAAACATCCTGGACCTCAGGAAGCAAGGAGGCCGGCATGAACACGCGGCGACAACCGCGGAACAGGGTGCATTTTTCTCGGGCCAGGTGACGTGCGTCGTTGAAATTGCCAAGATGGGCTTCCCCCAGGTGGGTGAGCACCCCTTCTGTGGGGGCGATGCAGCATTGGAGTTTGGCCATCTCACCAGGCAAGCTGATGCCCGCTTCGACCAAGGACAGGTCGTGGTGCGTGCCCAAGGACCAAAGGCTTGTGGGCACCCCCAGTTGGCTGTTGTGGCTGAATGGGCTTCGGTGCAGGGCCACGGAGGCCGGCAACAATTGGGCGACCCATTCTTTCACCGTGGTTTTGCCGTTGCTCCCGGTCAGCGCCACCACAGGGCCGTTGAATTTGGCGCGTTGCGCCAGGGCCATGGCTTGCATGAAATCAAGCACATCAGCGACCACCACCACGTCGCTGTCGGACGACCATGCGGTGTGACTTGGGGGCAATTGGTTCACCACAAACCTCCTGACACCTTGGGCATGGGCAGCCTCGAGGTGGTCGTGTCCGTCGTGCCAGGGCCCGCGCAAGGCGAAGAACACGGCGCAGTCTGGGGCTTGAATCCTCCGGGTGTCCGCGGTCAATTCGAGGATGGGGCCGGCGTCGGGGCCGTGGAGGTGGCAGGACGATCCGGGATGGTCGGCCGCAAGGAGGCGCCAAGCCTCAGGGGTCCAACCGGGTCCGATCATGAGGTTGCGCCCTCCCTGGCGGCCACGTAGGCATGACGGGCCAAGGGGATGTACCGGTCTTGGGCCCCGAGTTCAACTTGGTTGTCGCCTCCCGCGATGCGGTGCGAGAAATGCGCGGCTCGGCCGGTCTCGACGCACACGGCGTGGAGTTTCGTGACCTCTTCAGCCAACGCCAACAGGCGGGGCATGGGGCCAAATGGCCGTCCCTCGTAGTCGAGGTCCAAGCCTGCGACGATGACACGGATCCCGCGGTCGGCCAGCGCGTTGCACACTTCGGGCAGGCCGTCGTCGAAGAATTGGGCTTCGTCCACGCCCACGACGGCCACGGGAGGACCGGCATTGACGTGCTGCAGCAAGGCTTGGCTGCTGGCCACCACCGTGGAGGGCATGGCATTGCGGTCGTGGCTCACCACTTCCTTGTCCGCGTACCGCGTGTCGGTGGCGGGCTTGAACAATTCGAGCGGGAGGTTGGCGATTTGGGCCCGGCGAATGCGGCGAAGCAACTCTTCCGTCTTGCCGGAAAACATGGGTCCACAGACAACTTCAAGTCGTCCTTCTCCGGCAGGCAGCCCTGAGGGCGCGGTGAATTGGTCGGTCGCGTGCATGTCGAGGGCAAGTTAGCTTCTCGTGGGGTGTATGTTTGGCGTCATGAAGAGGAATTCACGAACAGCCTTGGCACTTCTTGTGGGCACGTCGTTGATGGCGTGCGAGCAGGTTCCAGGCGAGGGCGGACGCGCCAGCATTGTGGGCCACGTTCAAGAGGAGGCCCGCACGGTGTTGACCCAACCTTCCTCGGCGCCGCCTTACCCAGCGGCGGACCACAACGTGTTTTTGATCTACGGCGACAACGTGGGCCCCGACGACAACGCGGAGACCAACCACGAAGGGGATTTCGTGTTCCCTTGGCTTCGTCCGGGCGAGTACACGGTGTATGTCTACAGCGAGGACACGTCGGGCACCGTGCCTCCGAGAGACATGGCGGTGGTTCGGACCGTGACCATTGAAAGCCACACGGAAACGGTGGTCTTGGACACGCTGACCGTCTTCAAGGACCTTTAAGAACATGAGGCTGACCCTCGTCGCGTTGACGTTGTGGGCCTTGGCAGGATCGGCCTCGGGCCAATCGTGGCTGGCGGTCGATGTGGGCCAAAAGTTGCCCGCAGACTGGTCGTGGTCGGCGAAAAGCCAACTGCGCACCCCGGCGGAGAACATGTGGCGTTGGGACGAGGGGTTGGTGGACCTTGGGTTGACCAAGTCGTTGGACGCCGTTCCTGGATTGGCGGTCACCGGGCAGTGGCGGACGGGTTGGCAGTGGCCTCAGGAGGGCGGTTGGACCATGGGCTGGCGCTGGGCGACGTCCGCGCGCTGGAAAACGGACGTGGGCGACCATGCCTTGAGGGTGCGCCTTCGTCATCAGTTTGGAGGCGCCTGGATGCGCCCTTGGGATCGGGCGCGGTGGCGCGCCGCGGTGAAGTGGACGCACGACTTGCCTTCGGGGTGGAAGCTCGTGCCCTCTGGCGAGTTCTTCCTCGGTCGGGAAGGCGGTGAGCTGGTGCCCCAGGCTTGGCGTGGGCGTTTGGCGTTGGACAAAAAGCTGTCCAAACGGCGCCACCTTGTAATGGCCTACCAGGCCCAAGCCCCCATCCAAGGAAAGCCAGAGGTGACCGAGCACACAGTGATCCTGACCCTGGACGTGGCCTTGAAAAAAGTGAAGCGCCAGAAAAAAGACGAAGGGTCACGCTGAGAAAAACGGCCGCTTCGTGAAACTTTGTCCACGAAGGCGCTTGGGTTGTCCACATGATTCCCTATCTTCGCACCCCCAAATTTTGGGGAAACTCAACTACGCAACCCGTACGCTGTGGATACTTTGAGCTACAAAACGCGTTCCATCAACAAGGAGAACGCAGACAAGAAGTGGTGGTTGGTCGATGCCGAAGGTCAAACTTTGGGTCGTCTCTCCACACAGATTGCCACGTTGTTGCGCGGCAAGCACAAACCCAACTTCACCCCCCACGCCGATTGCGGCGACTACGTGGTGGTCGTGAACGCGGAGAAGATTGTGCTCACCGGCAACAAAATGGAAACCAAAGAGTACATCCGTCACACGGGTTACCCAGGTGGCCAGCGCGTCCGCACCGCTGCGGAGCAGTTGAGCCGCAAGCCTCACGCTTTGGTGGAAGATGCCGTTCGTGGCATGCTCCCCAAGAACCGTCTCGGTCGTGAGCTCTTCCGCAACCTCCACGTGTACGTCGGTCCCGACCACAAGCAGGAGGCCCAACAACCCACGCCATTTCAATTGAACGCCTGATGGACGTCATCAACACTTCCGGTCGCCGCAAGACCTCTGTGGCCCGCATCTACATGAAGCCTGGCAAGGGCGAAGTCACTGTCAACAAGCGCCCCGTCGCGGAGTACTTCACCACCGGCACCCTCCAGTACAAGATCAACCAGCCTTTCGCGATCACTGAGACCGAAGGCCAGTACGACGTCAACGTCAACGTGTTTGGCGGAGGCATCACAGGTCAGGCGGAGGCTGTCCGTTTGGCCATGTCCAAGGCGTTGATTGAAGTCAACCCAGAGTGGAAGTCTTCGTTGAAGGCTGAAGGCTTGACGACGCGTGACCCACGTATGGTGGAGCGCAAGAAGTTTGGCCAAAAGAAAGCACGCAAGAAGGAGCAGTTCTCCAAGCGTTGATCGCTTGGGAGGGTGCTCTTCTCTTTTTCATCTCAGTTTAGAATCCAAACGGCGGAGACCTGCTTGCCAGCTACTCCGTTGTTGCTCAACCCAGGAACGTAAACATCATGTCACGAGTTTCTTTCGAACAGTTGCTTGAGTCAGGCTCCCAGTACGGACACCTCAAGCGCAAGTGGAACCCCCACATGGCCCCTTACATCTTCGCAGAGAAGAAGGGCATTCACATCATCGACCTTCACAAGACGGTCATCAAGGTGGACGAGGCCGCTGCGGCCATGAAGCAGATTGCCAAGAGCGGCAAGAAAATTTTGTTTGTCGCCACCAAGAAGCAGGCGAAAGAGGCCGTGGCCGAGCGCGTGAAGGCGGTGGGCATGCCCTACGTGACCGAGCGTTGGTCAGGCGGCATGTTGACCAACTTCGCGACCATTCGCAAGGCGGTCCGCAAGATGAGCACCATCGACAAGATGGAAAAAGACGGCACGTTGGCCACCATGTCCAAGCGCGAGCGCTTGCAGGTGAGCCGTCAGCGCGCCAAGCTCGAGAAGAACTTGGGCTCCATTTCTGACTTGACCCGCATTCCAGCCGCGATTTTCATCGTGGACGTGATGAAGGAGCACATCGCTTTGGCCGAGGCCAAGAAGTTGGGCATCCCTGTGTTTGCCATCGTGGACACCAACAGCGACCCACGCGACGTGGACTTCGTGATCCCAGCCAACGACGACGCAACCAAGTCCATCGTGACTGTGGTGGACGCAGTGGTCGGAGCTGTGGCGGAAGGCCTCAACGAGCGCAAGAGCGACAAGGCGGCTGCCGCCAAGCAGAAGGAAGAGGCCGCTGCGGCGGAAACTCCTGCTGAGGAGGCACCAGCAGCTGAGGCCAAGGAAGAAGCCAAGGGCTGATTCTCGCCCCCTGACATTGAACATTTTTCGAACCAACCAAGACTGACATCATGAGCATCACAGCAGCTGAAGTCAACAAGCTCCGCAAGCAAACTGGCGCGGGGATGATGGATTGCAAGAAGGCTTTGACCGAAGCCAACGGCGATTTTGAAGCGGCCATCGAGATTCTTCGCAAGAAGGGCCAGAAAGTGGCGGCCAAGCGCAGCGACCGCGAAGCGGGTGAAGGCGCAATTCTTTCAGGCGTGAACGCAGCTGGCAACAGCGGCGTGGTCATCAGCTTGAACTGTGAAACCGACTTTGTGGCGAAGAACGGCGACTTTGTGGGTGTGGCCCAGACGTTGTTGGACCTCGCGTTGAACGAAGGCGTGGCGTCCAAGGAAGACTTGTTGACCAAGACCTTTCCAGGCACCTCCCTCACCGTGGCCGACAAGATCACCGAGGAGGTGGGCAAGATTGGCGAGCGCATCGAGATCGGCGACATGCGCGTGGTGAACGGCGACAAGGTCGTGGCGTACATCCACCCGGGCAACCGTCTCGCGACGGCTGTAGCGTTCTCAGGTGACGTGAGCGACGAAGTGGGCCGCGACGTGGCCATGCAGGCTGCTGCGATGGCACCTGTGGCCGTGGACGAAACCAGCATCCCTGAAGACCTCATCGCCAAGGAGCGTGAGATTGGAAAGGACCTCGCCATCCAAGAAGGCAAGCCTGCTGAAATGGCAGAGAAGATTGCCGAAGGTCGCTTGAAGAAGTGGTTCAAGGAGGTGACGTTGGTGAACCAAGCCTTCATCAAGGACAACAAGCAGACGGTGAGCCAGTACGTGGCCGGCAACGGCGGCGGCAAGGTGACCAGCTTTGCACGCGTGGCGTTGGGCTGAGCCCCGTTTCGCAACACCGAGCATTCGAAGGCTGCCCTCTGGGCGGCCTTCGTGCATTTTGGGCGATATTCGCGGCACCATGAAGTACAAGCGTGTCCTCCTGAAATTGAGTGGTGAGGCCCTGATGGGCGACAAGCAATTTGGCATTGACAACGGGCGGTTGGCCCAGTACGCCCAAGAGGTCAAGTCCATTGTGGACAAGGGCATCGAGTGTGCCATTGTCATTGGAGGAGGCAACATTTTCCGAGGCGTTCAGGCAGAGGAAGGGGGCATGGAGCGGACGCAGGGAGACTACATGGGCATGCTGGCCACTGTGATCAACGCCATGGCCTTGCAGAGCGCGTGCGAAGCGGCAGGGCTGGACACCCGGTTGCAGAGCGCCATCGAGTTGAAGCAGATTGCCGAGCCGTTCATTCGCCGTCGGGCGGTCCGCCACCTTGAAAAAGGGCGCGTGGTCATCTTCGGCGCAGGCACGGGCAACCCGTTCTTCACCACCGACTCTGCGGCGTCGCTTCGCGCCATTGAGATCGACGCGGACGTCATCCTGAAGGGCACGCGCGTGGACGGCATTTACACGGCGGACCCGGAGCGCGACCCGACGGCAACACGCTACGACCGCATCACATTCAATGAAGTGTTTGAGCGCGGATTGAAGGTCATGGACATGACGGCCTTCACGTTGTGCAATGAAAACAACCTCCCCATTGTGGTGTTCGACATGAACAAGCCGGGCAATTTGCAGCGCTTGGTGGAGGGAGAGCCCATCGGCACGGTGGTGGAATTTTGATTTGACCTGGAGACAGCAGACCTGAGAGCAACCCAAACGAGATGAACGAAGAAATTCAAATGGCGCTGGAGGAAGCGCGCGAGAAGATGGACAAGGCCATTGCGCGCCTCGAAGGGGAGTTGAGCAAGATTCGTGCGGGCAAGGCCCACCCTTCCATGTTGGAGTCGGTGCGCGTGGATTACTACGGGTCTCAGACGCCAGTGAGCCAGGTGGCGAACGTGAACAGCACCGACGCGCGGACGCTGGTGGTGCAGCCTTGGGAGAAGGGCATGCTTGACCCCATCGCCACGGGCATCATCAATGCGAATTTGGGCTTGAACCCCATGAACAACGGGGAGGTCTTGATCATCAACATTCCGCCCTTGACGGAGGAGCGTCGCCGGGAATTGGGCAAGCGCGCCCGGTCAGAAGGCGAGGGTGCGCGCGTGGGCATCCGCAACGCCCGGAAAGACGCCAACGATTTCTTGAAGGAGGCGAAGAACGACGGCATGTCGGAAGACGACCTGAAGAAGGGCGAGCAAATGGTGCAGGAGCTCACGGACAAGTACGTGTCCAAGGTGGAGTCGGTGTTGTCGGCGAAGGAGGCCGACATCATGACCATCTGAGGAGCTGGTGGGGCCGGGGTCGGTCCTTCAGGAACGCCATTCCGTGGCCACACGCCGCGCTTCTGCGTCGGAGGCCACCAAGTCGTCCAGGGAAGGCTTGGACAGCAACGTCACGCGCTCCAGCGCGTGTTCCACCACACGAGGCAGGTCGAGGAAGGTGAGCTCGTCACGCAGGAAGCGTGCGACCGCAATTTCGTTGGCGGCGTTGAGCACGGCAGGGGCGTTTCCACCCGTGCGCAGGGCGTCAAACGCCAGGGCCAAGTTGCGGAACGTCTTCGTGTCGGGCTGCTCGAACGTGAGTTCCGGGTAATCCATGAAGTTGAACCGCGGAAATGCGTTGGCCAGACGACGAGGGTAAGTCAAGGCGTACTGGATGGGGAGCTTCATGTCCGGCAACCCGAGCTGGGCCTTGATGCTTCCGTCGGTGAATTGCACGCAGCTGTGGACGATGCTTTGGGGGTGCACGACCACGTCAATTTGGTCTGGGTCGACGTCGAACAACCATTTGGCTTCAATCACCTCGAGCCCCTTGTTCATCAACGACGCGCTGTCGATCGTGATTTTCGCGCCCATGTCCCAGTTGGGATGCTTCAGGGCGTCTGCCTTGGTCACCCCTTTCAACGAGGCCAAATCGCGCCCGCGGAACGGCCCCCCTGACGCCGTCAAGATGACCTTCTCGATGGGGTTGTGGAACTCGCCCGCCAGGCATTGGTAGATCGCGCTGTGCTCCGAATCGACCGGGTGGATGTCCACGCCGCGTTTCCGGGCGGCGGCCATGACGAGATCCCCGGCCACGACCAAGGTTTCTTTGTTCGCCAGCGCGATGTGCTTGCCGGCCTGGATGGCCCTCATGGTGGGTTTCAGCCCTGCGGCCCCCACCATCGCGGTGAGCACCATGTCGATGCCGTCGGTTTCCACAACCTGCTCCAAGGCTTCGGCGCCGCTGTAGACTTTGATGCCCAGGTCAAAGAGCGCGTCGTTCACCTCCTTCCACTTCTCCTCGTTGCCGATGACGACGACGTTGGGCTTGAACTCCAGCGCCTGTTTCACAAGCAAGTCGGCGTTGTTGTGCGCCGACAACACCTCCACGTGCAGGGAGTCGTGCTGCTCGCGGATGACGTCCAGGGCTTGGGTGCCGATGGACCCCGTGGAGCCCAGCACGGCAATGCCCCGCGTGGGCGCGTCGTTTTCAGGTTGGCGCATCACAGGAATCCGAGTTCAAGTTTGGCCTCTTCGCTCATCATGTCCTGGGTCCAAGTCGGCTCGAAGACGATGGTGACCTTGCACCCCTTCGCCCCGTCGAGGGAGACGACCTTGTTCTCCACATCCTGGGGCAGGCTCTCCGCCACTGGACAGTTGGGCGAGGTCAAGGTCATGTCGATGTGGATGAAACCGGTCTTCTTGACGTTGATCTCGTAGATGAGCCCAAGCTCGTAGATGTCCACGGGGATTTCCGGGTCGAAGATGGTTTTCACGATGTCGATGACATCTTGCTCGGTGGGGATGGTGGCTGTGTCGCTCATGAGGCGGGGTTTCCCGCGTTGTCAAACCACGCGGTCACTTCGTCCAATTGAAGTGCAGCAACGTCCAATTTGTTCTTTTTGCGGAAGCCGTTCAGGCGCTGGTGGACTTGCGTGGGCTTGGAGGCCAGCAATTCATCTGGGGTGTTGAACCCTGCCGCCACGAGGTGCTCCGCCCACACGTCGGGCACGCCGAGCGCGCTAAAATCCGCGTCGCCGCCTGACGTGTCGAACGCCTCGGGCCGCATTTGGGGGAAGAACAGAACCTCCTGGATGGACGTTTGGTTGGTCATCATCATGACCAAACGGTCGATGCCGATGCCAATTCCGCTGGTCGGGGGCATGCCGTATTCCAAAGCACGAAGGAAGTCGTGGTCGATGAACATGGCTTCGTCGTCCCCGCGCTCAGACAGCTTCAATTGGTCTTCAAACCGCTCCCGCTGGTCTAGGGGGTCGTTCAGCTCGGAGTAGGCGTTGGCCACCTCGGTGCCGTTGATCATCAGTTCAAACCGCTCGGTGTACCCGGGCTTGTCCCGGTGGGCCTTCGTCAACGGCGACATGTCGGTGGGGTAGTCGCAGATGAAGGTGGGTTGGATGTAGTGGTGCTCGCACTTCTCGCCGAACAATTCGTCGATGAGCTTGCCCCGTCCCATGGAGTCGTCGATGTCCAACCCTTGGTCCAAGCAGGCCTGCCGAAGCCCGGCCTCTTCCAACCCGTCGATGTCCACCCCGGTGTGCTTGAGGATGGCGTCGCGCATGGTCACCCGTGCGTAGGGCGGGGCGAAGTTGATCACGTGCTCCCCCAAAGGAACTTCGGTCGTGCCGTGCACGGCTTGTGCGAGCTCTCCAAAGAGGTTCTCCGTGGTTTCCATCATCCAGTGGTAGTCCTGGTAGGCCACGTACAGCTCCATGACGGTGAACTCGGGGTTGTGCGTCCGGTCCATCCCTTCGTTGCGGAAGTTTCGGCTGAACTCGTACACCCCGTCAAACCCGCCCACGATCAACCGCTTCAGGTAAAGCTCGTTGGCGATCCGCAGGTAGAGCGGGATGTCCAAGGCGTTGTGGTGGGTGATGAACGGGCGAGCCGCCGCACCACCGGGGATGCTTTGAAGCACAGGGGTGTCCACTTCCATCCACCCTTTGGCGTCGAACGATTCGCGGATCTTGCGGATGATGGTGGAACGAGCTTCGAAGGTCTTTTTCACCTGAGGGTTGACGACCAAATCCACGTAGCGCATCCGGTACCGCAACTCGGGGTCGGTGAAGGCGTCGTGCACGTTGCCGTCTTCGTCGGTCTTCACGGCAGGCAGGGGCCGGATGGCTTTGCTCAACACCGTCAACGACGTGACCTTGACAGAGGGCTCTCCGACCTGGGTCTTGAACGTCTCGCCTTCCACGCCGATGAAATCCCCGCGGTCCAAGAGCTTCTTGAACACGTCGTTGTACAGCCCCTTGTCCTCTCCGGGACACAACTCATCTCGGTTGAGGTAAATCTGGAGCGAACCTTCGTGGTCTTGCAGTTCGGCAAACGAAGCCTTGCCCATGATGCGACGGCCCATCATCCGCCCTGCGAGTTTGACCTTCAAGCCTTCTTGGAAGTTGGCTTTCAGGGACGCACAGTGGTGGGTGACGGGAAACGCCGCCGCCGGATAGGGGTCGATGCCACGCTGACGAAGCGCCTCCACCGAGGCGATGCGCTGCCGTTCTTGTTCGCTACGAATCATGTGTTCAAATGTACGGACCTCGGGGGTGCAAAGTGGCGGTTTCGCGCCCTAGGTTTGACCCCAAATGCGCCGGAAAACCCTGGCCTTCGATTCAGAATTGATGAAACATTTCTCCCTCTCCTTGGCGACGTTCATCGCCTTGTTCTCCGTCCAATCCATGGCGTTCGCCCAAACCGAAACAGGCAACATGGCCGTGGACACCACCGCGTTGAGCCCGGCAGCTGTGACGGGCGGTTTCACGGTCACCCCCGAGGCTGCGCCCCGGGCTTTGGTCGTGCTCGACGCCCAAGAAATTGCGGAGACTGGCGCCCCTTCTGTGGCGGACGTGTTGGAGACGGTGCCTGGCATCGACGTGCGTTCACGAGGCGCGGTGGGCATCACCACCGATTTGAGCGTCCGTGGCGGCACGTTTGAGCAAACCGCGTTGTGGGTGGACGGCGTGCGTTGGAGCGCCCCCCAAACGGGCCACCACCTGATGGACCTCCCCGTCGACCCTGAAGACATCTCGCGCATTGAAGTGTTCCGTGGCGGCGCGTCCAGCGCACTCGGCACAGGGGCCATGACCGGCGCCGTGGCGCTGACGGCAGGGCCGTCGACCCAGGACGGTGCGCTCCTAGTGGCTGAGACTGGTTCGAACGCTTGGATGCGCGCCAAGGCGCGGGTGGATTTCGGCACAGACTTGAACGCCAAGACCGTGGCGCGCCACCGTGTGTCGTTGAGCCGCATTGGAACCACAGGCTTTGCCCAAAACACCGACGCTTCCATGTTGCGTGCCCGCTACGCCGGCTGGTTGGCCGGAGATTGGGGTTCGTTGCGCACCAGCGCAGGGTACGTGGGCAAGAACTTCGGGGCGCAAAACTTCTACACCGCAAGCTTCCCGTTCCAGTACGAAGAGACCCAAACCCTGCAGGCGCAAGCCGTGTACACCAAGGCTTGGGAAAACGCGTCGTTGGAGGCGGCGTTGCACCACCGCACGCACACCGATTTGTTCCAGTTGTTCCGTGAGCACAACGACTTCTTCACCTTGGCCGACGACGGGTTTTACGTCATGGCCGGAGACACCGCAGGCTTGTACGCCCCAGGCGCCAGCTGGTACGCAGGCCCCAACCAACACGTCAGCCACACCACGGGCGGCCGAGTCGCGTGGCGGTTGCAATCGGACTTGGGGGAGACCTTCGTGTCCGTGGATTCGCGTCGCGAATTCGTGAAGAGCAACGTGCTGGGGGTGGACAGCTTGGGCGACGACGACAGCGTGTACCGCCGTGCCGATTTCCGGTTCAACACCGACGTGGCGGTGGGCCACCGTGCGGAGGTGGGGGTCTTCGCGTTGTCGGCCACGGCTGCGTGGAACCACAACACCATGTTCGGCACCCGTTTCGTGCCCGGAGCAGAATTGTCCATCGACATGTCGGGCGACGGGTCTTCCATCTTGTTTGCCTCGGCCAACCGCTCTGTGCGTCACCCGTCGTTCACCGACCTGTACTACACCGTGGGTGGCGCGTTCGGCAGCCGCGACTTGACTTCGGAGTGGGCGGACCACCTCGAGACCGGGGTGCGCCTGTCGCTGGCCAAGGACGCCACGTACGGCGTGCAGTTTGAGCAAGCCCTCTTCCAGCGTCAAGGCCACGACTTGATCGACTGGGCCCGTCCCAACGGAAGCGACACCACGTTTGCCATCAACCTTCGCGAGGTCACCTTCACGGGCCTCGAGACCGTGTTGAACATCGCGCCCAACCAGGCGTTGACGGGAGAATGGCAATTGCGTTATGCGCGATTGGGCTTCACTACCATGGAAGCGAGCGAGACCAGTGCAGGCTTTGAAAGCAACTACGTGCTGGATGGGCTCAAGACCAAGATCGACGCGTCTGTGGGCGTGCAAGGCCCCGGTGCCGTGCGCTTGGACGCGCGTTGGAGCCACCAAGACCGCCTCGGTGGCTACGTGGTCCCTGGAGGCGAGGAAGTGGAGTTTGCGCCATTCTCCTTGGTGTCTCTCACTTTGAGCAAGCCGTTCGCTTCCGACCAGTTTCGCACGTACCTCCGCGTGGACAACGCCCTGGATCGCGAATACGTCGACTTGGGCAACGTTCAGCAACCGGGACGGTGGCTGCGCTTGGGCTTCGCGTACAACATGAAGTGATTCTTCGGACCTTCACGTTGTGATGGACATGGCGAATCCTGCAGACATGCGGGCCCTGATTGCGGGGCTCCAAGACCAAATGCGTTTGGCCTTGTCGTCGGACGTGCGCTTCCCTGTGGAGTCTCCTCGTTCCTATTCAGGGATTTTGGTGCTTGGCATGGGAGGCAGCGGGATTGGCGGCGCGGTGATGGCAGACATGTTGCGCGGGACGTCTTCCGTGCCCTTTGTGGCCCACGCCGATCAGGGGCTTCCTGGTTGGGTGGACGAAGGGTGCTTGGTGGTGGCTTCCAGCTATTCCGGGAACACCGAAGAGACCTTGGCGGCGGTGGCGTTGGCCGAGGAACGAGGATGCCATCTGGCGGCCGTCACTTCGGGCGGAACGCTTTGGACGAAAGCCGAATCTGGACGCTGGCCGACGGTGGTGATGGACGGCGGGCACCCGCCGAGGTCGCAGTTTGGACAGTCGTTCTTGGGCCTGGCCAACCTCCTCCAGCATTTGGGGGTGTTGCCGGCGTCGGACTGGCAGGCCTTGGGCCGCGCCGTGGAAGCCATGGACTTGACCTCTTGCGAGGCAAGGGGCGAGAGTTTGGCATTGGCGGTGGAAGGCAAGCGGATTTGCTTGTACGCGGACACCCCGTGGCGTTCGTTGTTGACCCGTTGGAGGCAGCAGTTGAACGAGAACAGCAAGTTGTTGGCGAACGTCGAGGTCTTGCCTGAGATGAACCATAACGAATTGGTGGGTTGGGAGAGCGCCGACGAGCGCCACGTGGCGGTGATGCTCCGCACGGCGATGGACCACCCCAGGACCCGTCACCGCATGGACATCACGGCGGAAATTTTCCAAGAGCAAGGCGCCGACGTGCTTGTCGTGGAGCCCGATGGCGACACGCCTTGGGCAGAGTTGTTGGATGCGGTGTGGGTCGGAGATTGGATGTCGTTGGTCCTCGCGGAGCGCTCGGGCGTTTGTCCGGTGGACATCCGGTTCATCGACCGCTTGAAAACCACCTTGGCCTCGTTGCCATGACCCCCAAGGTCCACATCCGAGACCTCGGCCGGAACGACTACAAAGCGACTTGGGATCTGCAAGAAGAGGTGCTCAAAGGCATCGTGCAGTCCAAGATTGCACGGCGAAACGCTGGGTTGGACCCACGGGACCAAGGCCCTGAGGGCGAACATTCTTTGGCGCTGCCCGAGTCGCACTTGTTTTGGGTGGAGCACCCGCACGTGCTGACCTTGGGAAAGAGCGGAGAAGCTTCCAACGTGGTGGTGCCAGAAGCCCGGCTCAAGGAGTTGGGCGTGCAGTACTACCCCATCAACCGAGGGGGAGACATCACCTACCACGGGCCTGGCCAAATCGTGGGGTACCCCATTTTGGACCTGGACCAATTTTTCACGGACATCCACAAATACCTGCGCTTTCTGGAGGAGGCCGTGATTCGCACATGTGCGGAGTACGGCGTGAGTGCAGGCCGCATTGAGGGCCTCACAGGGGTGTGGGTGGACCACGAGGCGGGGTTGGCGGCGCGGAAAATTTGCGCTTTCGGCGTGAAGTGCAGCCGGTGGGTGACCATGCATGGGTTGGCCTTCAACGTCAACACGGATTTGTCCTTCTTCAATTTGATTGTGCCCTGTGGCATCTCGGATCGCGGGGTCACCTCGCTGTCGGCGGAGGTGGGCCGCACGTTGGACCAAAAGCAGGTCCAGGGCCAATTGCAGCGGCACTTGCAGGACCTCTTTGGGTGGGCGCAGGCTTGATCTGACGTTTACAAACGGCAGGCCGACGGTTGTGAACAGCGCCGTGCATCTGGGAGGTTGAGCCCCTTTCTTGGGTCAAAACCCTTTCGATGCTCAGACAACTTCATGCCCTCGTCGTGGACGACGAACCCCATTGCCGTGACTTTCTCTGCCGTCAAATTGAACGGCTTTGCCCTTCTCTGAACATCCTTCAGGCGGCGACGTCTGCACGGGAAGCGGAGCGGTTGATTCACGAATTGGCCCCGGATGTGGTGTTCATGGACATCCACATGCCGCACCGTTCAGGCATCGAGTTGACCAACAGCCTGGAACACCGAGACTTTTTCTTGGTGTACACGACGGCCCACCACGAGTACGCCGTGGACGCGTTGCGCCAGAAGGCCCACGACTATCTGTTGAAGCCCATCGACCGGGACGACTTGATTGCGTGCACGAGGCGGATGATCATGCACTTCTACCACCAGCGCAAGCCTGGTGCAGGCTCGTTGTCGCCCACCACCCGCCGTTTGGAAATCCACACGTCAGGCAAACGCCACTTTGTGCGCCACAAGGACATCGTGCACCTGGAGGCGGAGGGGAGTCACACGACCCTGCACTTGGGCACAGGCAAGCGCATCACCATGAGCAAGAACTTGAAGAAAGTGGAGGAGATGCTCGACAACGAGATGTTCTTTCGCACCCACAACAGCCACCTGGTGCAACTGGACCGCATCGTGGCGTGCAACTACAGGGAGAATTGTGTGACGTTGGACAACGGAAGGGAGGTGCCGATGGCCGTGCGAAAGCGGGAGGCGCTCAAGCGGAAACTGAGCTTGTTGATGCCTGCCTGAGCCCTGTATCTTTGCGGCATGTCCGCGCAACCTGACATCCGCAGCCTGAGCGATGAGGACCTGAAGCAAGCCTTGGTCGATCTTGGGGAGAAGCCCTTCAGGGCCAAGCAGGTGTCGGAGTGGCTTTGGACCCATGCCGTGGGGTCGTTCGAGGAAATGACCTCCTTGGGGAAAGGGCTGCGGGAGAAACTCGACGCGTCGTTCTCCCTTGGCCGCATCGATCAGGTGGAGGCCCAACAATCCAGGGACGGCACGGTGAAGTGCGCGTTTCAAATCGACGGCGACGCCCACCGTGTTGTGGAAGGCGTGTTGATTCCCACCACCAAGAGGTTGACGGCGTGCATCAGTTCGCAGGTGGGGTGCAGCTTGGCGTGCAAGTTTTGCGCCACAGGCAAGCTCAAGCTCCTGAAAAACCTGACGGCAGGGGAGATGTTTGACCAGGTGCAGATGCTGAACGCCATGGCCCATGAGCGCCACGGCAAGGGCTTGTCCAACATCGTGTACATGGGGATGGGCGAGCCTCTGTTGAATTACCGCAACGTGTTGGAGTCGGTGGAACGCATCACAGGCACTCCGGGATTGGCCATGTCTCCGAAGCGAATCACAGTGTCCACGGCGGGCATTGCCAAGGCCATCAAGAGGCTGGGCGACGACGAGGTGAAGTTCAACTTGGCCTTGAGCTTGCACGCCGCCAACGACGAGAAGCGCAACCACATCATGGCCATCAACGAGACCAACAACCTCGCGGTGTTGGCCGAGGCCTTGCAGCATTTCCACAGCAAGACAGGAACGCGGCCCACGTTCGAATTCATCGCGTTTAAGGACTTCAACGACGGCTTGCAAGACGCGCGGGAACTGGCGGACTTCTGCAGAAACGTGCCCTGCAAAATCAACCTGATCGAGTACAACCCCATTGACGGAGGTGAATTCCAGCAGACCACTCCCCAGAGGTTGGACGATTTTGTGGCGTTGTTGG
Source organism: uncultured Flavobacteriales bacterium (assembly GCA_965658045.1). Taxonomy (GTDB): domain Bacteria; phylum Bacteroidota; class Bacteroidia; order Flavobacteriales_D; family Sanyastnellaceae; genus UBA11663. The sequence goes on from CBFHQO010000081.1 coordinate 95,822, forward strand.
AGGACCGGAATTTGATCGTCAACGTGCGCCGCTCACGGGGCAAGGACATCGACGCGGCCTGCGGTCAGTTGGCCAACAAAAACGCCGCGGGCGAACAGGCGCCGCGCAAGTGATCAGTCCAGCTTGAGGACCGCCAAGAAGGCCGATTGCGGCACTTCGACCGAACCGATTTGGCGCATGCGCTTCTTGCCCTTTTTCTGCTTTTCCAACAGCTTCCGCTTCCGCGTGATGTCCCCGCCGTAGCACTTGGCGGTCACGTCTTTGCGCACGGCTGAGATGGTCTCGCGGGCAATGATTTTGGCGCCGATGGCGGCTTGAAGGGCAATCATGAATTGCTGCCGCGGGATGAGCTCCTTGAGCTTGATGCAAATCTTCTTTCCCAAAGAGTGGGCGTGGTCCCGGTGGATGAGGGCGCTCAACGCGTCCACCTGGTCGCCGTTGAGCAGGATGTCCATCTTCACCAAGTTGCTTTGCTTGTAGCCGTCCGGGAAGTAGTCGAAGGACGCGTAGCCGCGTGAGATGGTCTTCAGCTTGTCGTAGAAATCGAAGACGATTTCCCCGAGGGGCATGCTGAAGGTCAACTCGACACGGTCGGAGGTTAAATAGACCTGGTTGGTCAGGTTGCCGCGCTTTTCAATGCATAAGCTCATGACCGGCCCGACGTACTCGGCTTTGGTGATGATTTGCGCCTTGATAAAGGGCTCCTCCACGTAGTCGAGGTGGTTGGCGTCAGGCAGGTCGCTGGGGTTCATGATGTCCAGCTGCTCGCCTTTCTTCGTGTAGGCCTTGTATCCCACGTTGGGGACGGTTGTGATCACCGTCATGTTAAACTCACGCTCGAGACGCTCTTGGATGATTTCCATGTGGAGCATGCCGAGAAAGCCACACCGGAATCCGAATCCGAGGGCCGCGGAGCTCTCGGGCTCAAACACCAATGATGCGTCGTTGAGCTGGAGTTTTTCCATCGAGGCCCTCAACTCTTCGTAATCCTCCGTGTCCACAGGGTAGATGCCTGCGAACACCATGGGCTTGACGTCTTCAAAGCCTTGCACAGCTTCGCCGCAGGGGTTGGCCTTGGTCGTCAAGGTGTCCCCGACTTTGACCTCTTTGGCGTTTTTGATGCCAGAGATGATGTACCCCACGTCTCCAGCAGAGAGGGTCTTTTTCGGCTGGAGGTCGAGGCCAAGCACGCCGATTTCGTCGGCCCCGTACTCGCGCCCGGTGGCCATGAATTTCACGAGGTCGCCTTTGTGAATGGCGCCGTTGAGGATGCGGAAGTACGCGATGATGCCACGGAACGGGTTGAACACCGAGTCGAAGATCATGGCTTGGAGCGGCTCCTCCACGTTGCCCTTGGGCGCGGGGACGCGTTGAACCACCGCTTCGAGGATGGCTTCGACGCCCAGGCCTGTTTTTCCGCTGGCGGGCAAGATGTCCTCCATGTCGCAGCCGATGAGGTCGACGATTTGTTCTCCCACCACTTCCGGATCTGCAGAATCCAAGTCCATCTTGTTGAGCACAGGAATGATCTCCAGGTCGTGCTCCAACGCCAGATACAGGTTGCTGATTGTCTGTGCCTCAATGCCTTGGGTTGCGTCCACAATCAACAGGGCGCCTTCGCATGCCGCAATGGAGCGGGACACTTCGTAGCTGAAGTCGACGTGGCCTGGGGTGTCGATCAGGTTCAGCACGTAGTCCTCGCCGTCCTGGCCGCGGTACTGCATCTGGATGGCGTGGCTCTTGATCGTGATGCCTCGCTCGCGCTCCAAGTCCATGTCGTCCAGCGTTTGCTCCTGCAATTGGCGGTCGGAAATGGTTCCCGTGGTTTGGAGGAGCCGATCGGCCAGGGTGCTTTTCCCGTGGTCGATGTGGGCGATGATGCAGAAGTTGCGGATGTTCTTCATGGGTCAAAATTCCGGCGTTCTCACGTCCCAAAGGATGATTCACGGCACCGAATGCACCGGCAAAGGTACTCCGGGAAATTCGGCCGGGGGGCTTTCTTATCTTTACGCGCGCCCACCTGCAACGTTCAAGGCATGCCCTTGCGTTTCTGTAACAATCGACGCCTGCATTCATGACAACCCACCCACCCCTCTCTCGCCTGTTTGGCCTGTGTGCCCTCGTCTTCACCACGACTTGCGTGGCCACGGCCCAAGACGCCCCCGTCTTCGATGCCCCGGCAGACGCCAAAAGCATTTTGGACAGCTACGGGTCGTTCGAGAAAGCGGTGCTTGGCATGACCCGTCCAGAGTGGGAGGTGGTGCGTGCATGGGAAGGCTTTGACAACGAGCGGTACCTGCAATTCTTGCACGACTACCACGACAGCTTTGAAGGAGAGCGAGCCGCCCGCAAGGAAATGCGTGTGCAGAAGGTGTTGGAAAACGACGCGTGCGGATGTTGGGTGGAGCCCGACGAGACGTACACCACGATGGTGCCGCCGGCCACCGGCATCGGCGGATTGGAGCCCGACGAGATGGCCTGGGCCAACCAAGGCGGGGCAGGATGGAACGTGGACTGCTCTTCAGAACCAATCCCAGTCAGCCCCAACACGAACCCATGGCAGTTTGAGCTGTACGGCGACACATACAGCTACTTCTACGTCAACTCCAAGGGCCAAATCTCGTTCGGCGGCGACGTCATCGACTGGACCCCGACAGGGTTCCCCGCAGCCGAGTACAACCAAATCGCAGGATATTGGCAAGACACGGACATCCGCTCGGTGGGGGAGATCAAGTGGAAGCGGACCAACGACGCGGTCTATGTGAACTTCATCGACGTCGGCTACTACAACAACCAAGGAGACCTCAAGAACAGCTTCCAGATCATCATCACCTACCCTGAAAGCGGCGTGCTGCCTGATGGCAACAACGCCCAGGTGTGCTACCTCGACATGAACTGGGCCCACGGCGATGTGGGTGGTTCCGGTGGATGTTGTGGCACCGACCCCGGGGTGACGGGTGCAGATGGGGAGTCCACCAACCCGGACGTGACGGCAAGCCCGCACGTGCAGTTTGGTCGGTTCAACCTGTTGGACGACACCTACAACGGCCCCTACGGCACCGGTGAAACCGAAGTGGACGGCATCAACTGGCTGGACTACAAGTTCTTCAACATCAACACCGCCGAGACCAACAATAACTTGAACCCCATGCCGACGGCCAACTTGGGTTGCGACACGATCACGCTCTGCTTGGGCCAGGAGTTCTCGTTGGATGTGGAATTCTTGGGTCCAGAACCCACACAAACGGTCACGCTGAACGTGGACGATTTGACTGGGGAAAACGAGATCCAAGGGTTTGACGTGACCAGCGGCGCCACAGCCACCTTTACAGGCACGTTCGTGGCCAATGTGGCTGGCATTGAGACCGTCACGATGGTGGCAGAAGACAGCGAAGGCGCGCTCACAACCTTGGACATTGTCATTGAGGTGTTGAATGTGACGCCCCCGACCATTTCGACCACCACGCCGGGTGGAGATTTTGGCATTTGCGCGGGCGCCGAGCTGGAAGTCACCGCCAGTTCGAATGGTGGAGACGAAGTGGTGTTGGATTGGGGCTGGAATTTGAACGAGCAATTCTGGACAGCCAACCAGGCGACCATCCCATTCGGCGGGACCTTCGTCGTGACGGGCACCACAGCCTCAGGTTGCGTGGTGAAACACCCGTTTGTTGTGCAACAATCACCCTATTATCTCCCGGAAGTGGAGGGCACACTACAAACGGTTTGTGAAGGCCAGACGGCTTTCGTCAATGTAGTTCCAGAGGATGACATTGATTTTGTGAGCTACCAATGGATAGAGAATTGGCTTGGGGAAGGGGGACAGGTGATTCAAGACAACGGAGCCTCGGCCGAGCTCACTGCTGGGATGTATCAAGTCGTGGTGACAGATGAAAATGGCTGCGAGGGCAAGCGGACTTTCGTTCTTTCCTCTTCCGACTCCACCTTGCCTGACTTGGATTTTCCAGCCATTTGCGGGGAGGCCCCGTTTGATGCAGTCGTGTTTGAAGGAGGATACTCAAGCGCTTCGGAAGGATATGTCCAATTCCAACTCTACAGTTCTGTAAACGGATGGCAAGGATCTTTTTTGAATGTGGAGGTTTTTCATGAGGACGGAACCACGACAGAATCCGTAGTCACGATGAACGAGGGCAGTTACCTCTTGGTACAAGACGACCCAAGTTTGGCCATAACCTATGGAGACTCCGTGGCGGTGACATTTGTCAGTGCCAACCCTTCTTATGACGAAAACCTGAGCTTCTCGCTGTCCAATTGTGCCAACAATTGCCTCACCAACCCAGACGCATGCAGCGAGTTCAACGATTTGACCACAGGGCTGCTTTATGCCGCACCTGCACTTTGTGAAACCCAGCCAGCTTTGGGGACGTGGACGGTCGATGGAGAACCGAGTGGCGGCTTCACCACCACCAACGAATTCAACACCACTTGGGTACCTGAAAGCCATGGACTCTTCGAGCTGTGCTTTGAAGAGGCTGAATGCGGCGTTTCAACATGTTATGAAGTTGAAGTCAACCTCCCCCCAACCATTGAATTGAGTGGAGACAGCATCGCGTATGCGTGTGATGGAGACGACTACGACATTCAGGCTTTGGTATTTGACCCTGGTGATGCAGCGACCATCAACTGGCCAATCCCCGGCAACGACAATGTGTTGGAAAACGAGTACTCATGGGAGGAGTACACGGAAACCACCCTTCTTGTGACTGTGCAGAACGGGTGTGGTGAGGCATTCGATCAGGTTGAGATCACCGCGTCTTTTGAGCCTGTGATTGAGAACGCATTTTTTTGCGTTGGAGGAACTGTGGAGCTGGACCCCGTGGCCGGGGATGAGAACTCAGATCTAGAATACACCTGGACGTACAATGGCAACGAGGTGGACGACGTCAACGACAACGAGTGGGAAGTGTCGGAAACGGGGTCGTACTGTGTGACCATCACTGACGGCTGCTTCCCCGACGGCGAGAGCGACTGTGCCTTCATCGACTTTGTCGCCGAGCCAGACCTCGAGTTGATTTTCCCTGGAAACGCCATCACCGACTGCGATGGGGGCTTGCCCGGCATTGAGGTGGGCGAGTTGGCGGACTTGGGTGTCGACAACGGGTTTTGGGCCAGCAACGCGGAATACGTGGTGACGTGGCCCGACGGCACGGTGACCACGGCCGACAACGGCGACGGCACCCCCTTCCTGGGCGCCACCTGGGATGTGCCGGAAGACACCTTGTTCAACGGGCAGCAGATCTGCGTCACGGTGGAGGACATCTACGATTGCTACTCGTTGGAGACATGCGGTTTGGTATTCATCGGAGACGACCCTGTGAACGACCCGCAGCCCACCACGGTTGAAACGATTTGCGTGGAGAGTGAACTGGTCATCTTCGACTTGAACGCGAACATCAACGGCCCAGACTACTTCAACTTCTCGTGGGTGCTTGAGGCCAACGGCATGGAGCTCGACTTGAGCAACCAGCAGTCCAACCCAGGCGTGTTGGTGGTCAGCGGCGACGACATCCCCGCCGAGTTCTTCCCGCCATCGCAACCGACGCCTGGCGTGGATCCTTCCAACGACCCCTTCTACACAGGCATCTACGGCACGCTGACGGGCTCGTTCTCCACCCCATGCCTGCCGGGTGGCTTGGCACACGAGTACGACGTGATCCTGTCGCAATGCCAAATTGAACCGGTCAACGTCTTCACGCCGCCAACCGATCCGAACGGCAGCTTCTGGATCCAAGGTTTGGAACCATGGGAGAGCGACGGTGTGCTGGTGCGCATCTTCGACCGCTGGGGCAACAAGGTATACGAGAACGAGCAGTACACGAACGCCACCGGATGGCGCGGCACAGGCTCAGCAGAGGGGGTGTACTTCTACACCATCTTGCTGCCCAACGGCGAAGAGTACACAGGCACGGTGAACCTCTTCCGTCAGAACTGACGTGGCGAAGGCCAAGAAGCAGTTCATTTGCTCGGAGTGCGGCCATGCCCACCCCCAATGGGTGGGTCAATGTGGCCAGTGCAAAGCTTGGAACACCCTCGAGGAGGAATTTGTGGTGCCCGCCACCAAGCGCGAGAAGCGCTCTGGCATGGCGGAGCTTCAAGCGCCCAAGATTCGTCCCCTCCACGAAGTGGACGTCGCCGAGTTGCCGAGGCTGGACATGGGGGAGAAGGAGCTCAACCGCGTGTTGGGCGGCGGTTCGGTGCCGGGCGGCGTTGTCCTGTTGGGCGGTGAGCCTGGCATAGGCAAGTCCACCCTGATGCTTCAAGTCGCGTTGGCTGTGGGTGCGTCAGGCGCCAAGGTGTTGTACATCAGCGGCGAGGAAAGCGCAGAACAAGTGAGGATGCGGGCCAACCGGTTGGGCGCCATCGCGCCTTCGGTGTTGATTTACCCGCAGACCCAGGTTCCGGCCGTGCTGGACGTATTGCGCCGGGAGAAGCCCGCCCTTGTGGTGGTCGATTCGATCCAAACCTTGGACCTGCCAGACCAAGACGGCGTGCCAGGCTCGGTCGGGCAAATCCGAGAATCCGCAGCCGCCTTGACCACGTACGCCAAAGCTTCAGGCACCCCACTTTTCATGGTGGGCCACATCACCAAAGAGGGCTCTTTGGCAGGTCCCAAGGTTCTCGAGCACATGGTGGACGTCGTCCTGCAATTCGAAGGCGACCGTCACCACGCGTACCGCATGCTTCGCGCCGCCAAGAACCGATTTGGCACCACGGCCGAGCTGGGAATTTATGAAATGACTGGGAAGGGCCTGGCCTCCGTGGACCACCCAAGCGAGGTTCTTTTGGGCGAACGTGGAAGCGCAGAGAGCGGTTCTGCCGTCGCGGTGTCCCTGCAAGGCGTGCGCCCCATGCTCGTGGAAACGCAGGCGCTGGTGAGCACCGCGGTGTACGGCACCCCGCAGCGTTCGGGCACGGGGTTTGACCTGCGTCGCCTCAACATGTTGTTGGCCGTGCTTGAGAAGCGCTGCGAGTTCAAGCTCGGCCAGTTCGACGTGTTCCTGAATTTGGCGGGGGGATTGAAGATCCAAGACCCGGCGAACGACTTGGCGGTTGTGGCGGCCATCCTCAGCTCCAAGCTCAACGTGCCGTTGGACAACCGGACCTGCTTTGCAGGCGAAGTGGGCTTGAGCGGGGAAATTCGACCTGTGCCTCGGTTGGAACAACGCATGATGGAGGCCGCAAGGTTGGGGATGGAGCGGATGTTGGTGTCGGGCCACGGCTCACACCCCAAGGCGCCCAAGGGATTGACCGTGGTGCCCGTGAAACGCGTGTCGGAGGTGCACCGCGTGATCTTTTAATCGGCCTCTCCCAAGACCACCACGTACTCGCCCCGAGGAGGGTGGTTCTCCAAGTGGGCGGCAAGTTCGTCGACCGTGCCCCGAAGCGTCTCTTCGTGCAGTTTGGAGATTTCGCGGCATAGGGCCACAGGACGATCGCCTGCGCCGAGGTCCTGAAGTTGGGCCAGCAGTTTGGCCACGCGGTGGGGACTCTCGTACAGCACGACGGTGCAAGGCGCCGCGAGCAACGCCGTCAGCCGCTTTTGGCGGCCTTTCTTGTGGGGCAAGAACCCTTCGAACAAGAACCGGTCGCACGGCAAGCCAGAGGTCACCAGCGCCGGCACAAAGGCGGTGGCGCCGGGCAGGCACTCGACGTCGATGCCGGCCTCCACACAGGCGCGAACCAACAGGAACCCCGGGTCGGATATGCCAGGCGTGCCTGCGTCGGAGCACATCGCCAAGGTCACCCCACCTTCCAACTGCTGGACCACGCCCGTCAAAGCACGGTGCTCGTTGTGTTGGTGAAACGCCCGAAGTGGGGTGTCGACGCCAAAGTGCCGCAGGAGTTTTCCCGTGGTGCGGGTGTCTTCTGCCAGGACGGCATGGGCCTCCTTCAGCACCTCAAGGGCGCGGGGCGTCATGTCGCCCAAATTGCCCACAGGGGTGGGCACCACGATGAGCTTGCCGCCACTCATGACACAAAGGTGCGGACGATGCGTTTGGCGAACGCTTCTTGCAGTTGCTCCACTTCGGCGTCGTCGCCCCTCGGAGACAGGGTTTCCTGGAACATGGCCATGGCCTCTTCTTGGGTGGCCGCGCGCTCGAGTTTGGCAAGCAAGGCGCTGAAGATTTCTTCCTCGCCAGAGAACAGGACGCTGGTGAATTGGGCACGGTCCAAAATGCTCATGCCTTCTGCGACGCTCGACAGCGGTTGCAGCGCCAGCTTCTCCGCCAAGGTCATTTCTCCGATGCTTGACAACAAGTCCACCTGCTGTTCTGGCGGGGTGTCGGGTTCGCCACGTTCTTCAGCGGTGAGGAGGCGGTTGACGGGAGGGGTGGGTGGCGCTTGAGTTTGTGGCTCCTCCAGCTCCGATTGCGCTTTGATAGCCTTTTGTTGTTCCACCAACGCGTTGAGGTGCCGGCGCATGATCGCGCCTTCATGAAGGTGCCGGGTGGCCTCCTCAAATTCCCGAATCAAGTCTGTATCCCAACCAAGTTGGCGCGCCTGGTCCAGGGCGTGCTGGCAGCGGATGAGTTGCTTTTGAACGTCTTGAATGTCAAGCGGCTCCATGGCTTAAAAGTAGTCTTCGTCGTCGGGGTTCAGCAAGTTGTCTTGCTTGTTCTGGTTGCGCCGTTCGCCTCGGTTTTTGCGGCCCAAAAGGGGTGCCTTCTCTTTAGGTTGAACGTCGGAATCCCCCTTCAGAGCGTTCAGCAGCCGAGCCTTTTCCTCGTCGATGGCGTTGCGGCGGTGCTCTTTTGCAGCCTCGCGGTCGTACCTGTATTCGGGGGCATTGAGCGGGCCTGACATGTTGAGGAAGAACTGGTTGCCCAAGCCGTCGTCCTCCATCACCCCCACGTCGTCGGAGGCGGATGCGCGGAGGTCGCGCAGCGCAAAGCCAAGGGTGTAGTCCATCACTTCGTCGAAGTGGTAATCGCCTTCGATGGACACATTCATGGCCGACGACTGGATGGTGGTTTTGGGCAAACGGACGACGTTTTGGGAGACATCCAGTCGCTGGCTCACTGGGTTGAATTCAACATCGGCGAGGCGTGACCTCAGGTCTTCGGGGTCGACCAAGGGGGCCATCAGTCGGTGCGCGTCCAGGTAGTCGGCGACGTCGTCAAACACCTCCAGGCCACGCAACCGTCCGTGGTCGATGGAGGTCTCGACGCTGGCGGTGAATTGGTCGGGCTGCCAGGAGCCGTCCAAGGTCCATGACATGCCCAGGTTGCCGGCCAAAGAAACGGCCCCGCCCAGGTGCTCATGCCGCAGCAAGGTTTGGTCAAAATTTCCGTAGGTCTCAAACAACAAGGGTAAGGAGACGTCCTCCGCCGCGCCACGCAGCGTCAAGGCCCACCCTGCGCGCCCCGGCTTCAAAGAACCCTCGACCTGGGCCTCCCCTTCAAGCCCGCGAAGGCCCACGCTGAGGAGTGTGCACCGGTCGTGTTGCACCCGGACTTGGGTTCGAACGTCCGTGCATTCCAGCGCCCCCCACAAGAGCCGGTCGGAGGCCAGGCTGACGGCCAACGCTGACCCCGGAGGCAACAGGACCGCCTCGTCGCTTGGCTCCCCTGAGCTCAGCCACGTGATCCACGGATCGGCGTGCAGCCCGCGGGCTGCGATGTCCAACTCGCCTTTCAACGCCCCGCCTCGAAGGGCCTGGATGAAGTCGACGTTGCGCAGGCCCAAGGTGGCGTCGTTTCCTGACCACTGGACCTCGAGGGTTTTGGCGGTCAGGATGCCATTTTGCGCCTGCAGTTCCGGACACGACATCTGGTAGGGTGCGCCTTCAAACGTGCCCATCCATGCGTCCAACGAGGCGACGCCCGCCAATTCAGGCAGGACCATGCCCGGAGCCCATCGCACGGTGCCCTCGGCATGCGCAGTGCCTGTGGCGGGCCAAGCGGAGGTCACCCATGCGGGCACCTCGGGCCACCACGCCAGCAGGGGCGTCGACATGTCAAGGTCGCCTGTGCCTTGGAAGGCCAAGCCCTCAGCGCGGTGGGGCGTGGCGCTGCCAACAAGCTTCCATCCCGGCCCTTGAACCGTGCCTTGGGTCACTTCCCATGCCAGTCCGTCTCGGGTCTGGCGAAGGGTGCCTCGGCCTTCGCATTCGCCCTGAAGCGCCATGGTCAGCCCTGTGAAGCCTGGGGCCAATTGAAAATCTGCTTGGGACGCGTTCCATGACGCCTGCCAAGCGCCGTTCCGGAGCGTGGCGTCCAGCTTGACGGCATGCCCAAAACTCCCCATGTCGCGCCATGGGGCCTCGACCAGGATGCCTTCAAGCTTCGATTGGGTCAGGGTGCTGGCCACGTCGACCTCAGGGGGTTGGTTGGGCCGTTGGGACGCGTTCCAGACGACCCCCAAGCCGGACAGGGAGCCCGTGCCGCGGGACGCCCAACCGGTGTCGTCGGCCCACATCATCTGACCTTCCGCCTCGACTTCGAGGGGGTGCAAGGCAGGGGCGTCTGGGTGCGGGAGTTGGACCTTGGAGGCACGCAGGTCCCAAGACCAATGTCGGCGCCCTTGCTGGGAGGCGTCCACTTCGCGAAGTTGCCCTTGCCACAATTGGCCGTCGCGGAACGTGGCTTCCACCTGGACGTCTTCCAACACGACCTTGTCCAAGCGCAGGTCCGCCGCGCTGTCTTCGGGGGTCACGTTCAACAAAGACGAGAAGTTCCAAGAGCCATCAGGCCTTTCCACGATCTCGAGGTGGCCGCCTGACCAAGTCAAGGAGGACAATTCTGGGCGGTTGTTCCACAGGGTCCACACGTCCATTTCAACCCCAATGCGCGTGGCGGCGAGCAAGGTGTCCGAAGAGGCGGGCAAGGTGAGTGCGGCTTCCCAGAGGTCCACGCTGATGTTGGGAAAGCCGTTCCACCAAGACAGGTCGACGTCTTGGACGACGAGCTCCCCCTGGATTTGGTCGTTGAGCAAGGCCACGCCTTGTTGCTTCCATGCGCCCCCGTAGATCTGGGTCAGCGCAGCGACGGTGCCCGCGCATCCCGCCATCAGGGCCACCACAATCCACACAACACGGATCATTTTGGATGGGGCAGTGGCAGACATGGGAGGACGAAAGTTCGCAGGCGGAACTTGGGCTTGAACACGTCTGGAATTCAAGTGTTCACATGAAACGGTGGAGAGCCTCTTCCCCAACGCAATCCCAAACCATCTTTGTGTCATGGACAAGCGAACGTTTCTGAAACTCACCGGCGCCGCGGGCGCAGGACTTGTGTTGAGCCCTTGGTTGGGGTGCGCCCCCGGCGAAGCCACGGGCCCCTCGACGGGGACGGGCGGGACCACGTTTGGCCCAGAGACGTTCAAGCTTCCCGACTTGGGGTTTGCCAAGGATGCACTCGCCCCTGGGATCGACGCTGAAACCATGGACATTCACCACGGCAAGCACCACGCGGGTTACGTGCGGAAATTGAACGCGGCGCTGGACGGAACGTCGTCCTCGACGGACGGAAGCTTGGAAGCCCTCTTGGCCGAGGTGGCGCCTGAAAACGCGGCCCTGCGCAACAACGGCGGCGGGCACTTCAACCACACCTTGTATTGGGAAGTGCTTCGTCCAGGAGGTCCTGCCAAGCCAGAAGGCGATTTGGCGGAATTGATCGGCCGCGACTTGGGCGGCGTGGAGGCGTTTGCGACGGCGTTTGCCCAAGCAGGCGCCACCCAATTTGGCAGCGGATGGGCTTGGTTGATGGTAAACGGCACCGGCAAGTTGGAAGTCACGAGCACGCCCAACCAAGACAACCCGCTCATGCAGCAGTGCGTGGAACGCACCGGAACCCCCATTTTGGGCATGGACGTGTGGGAGCACGCTTACTACTTGAACTACCAAAACCGCCGCAAGGATTACATCCAAGCGTTCTTGGGCTTGGTCAACTGGGAGTCGGTTTCATCCCGATTGCAGGGCGCGATGGCCCAAGTGAAGTAAGGGGAGCCCTCAGGCTTGGCTCATTCAGAAGCCACCCGTGTGTACGTCACGAGGTCGGTCGACCCGTGCTTGACCAGTTTTCTGAACCGGCAGTTGGAGCGGGGGTTGAGCTGCACCTCACGCACTTTGTCTGTGGGGTCGTCGTTCTTGTGCAACGTGGTCACGCGCTTGCTGCCCAACACGTCTTCCCAGCTCGCCAAGGCCCCTTCTTGAGAAGCGTCGAAGGACAACACATCGAGGTGATTGCCACGGCGCTGGGCCACCATGATCATCTTCCGGTTGCTGTCGTCCAAGTCGATGCTGAGCACATGTCGCCGGCCCCACTTGCGCAGGACACAGTTCTTGCCCAAAATGAGGTCGTCGCCCTCGTGGCCTTGAAGCCGGTCAGGGAAAATGACCAGCAACTCGTCCTCTCCGGTGTCGTCGGTGCCTGTGGCGTGGGAAGACCAAATGCCGTGCCATGCGTTGGGGAACGACGTGAGGTCTTTCCGGTTGTACGGCATGGGCTCAGGGAACGTGACCGAGATGCAGCCCGTGGCCAACATGCACAACGCCCCAAGAACCAGAGAAGTGGATTTCAACAACGACATCAGCCAAAAATGAGGGCGAGGATGCCAGCGACCAAACAGTAGGCGCCAAATCCGGCCAAATTGCTGCGCTTCACCAGCCGAATCATCCATGTGCACGCCGCCCAGCCGCTGGCAAACGCGGCCAGGGTGCCCACGGCGTAACCCAGCCAGGGTCCGGCAGCCTCGGCGGCCGGTTGTTCCATCAGGTCTTTCAGGGTCAGCAGGGTCGCACCGCCAATGGGAATCAAGGCCATCAGGAAGGAGAACTTGGCGGCTTCTTCGCGCGAAACCCCAAGCATGAGCGCGGCCCCAATGGTGGACCCAGAGCGGGAAATCCCTGGAAGGATGGCGCAGGCTTGGGCCAACCCGATGCCCAACGCGCGTCCCGTGCCCAGGGGTCGGTTTCCCCCACTGGCGCGTTGCGAGAGCAGCAGCACCAAGGCGGTCACACAAAGCATGGCGCCCACAAACTTCGGGGTGGCCAGGGCTTCGATGGCGTCTTTGAATCCGAGTCCGAGAACCGCGGCAGGGACCGCGCTGAGCAGCAAGAGGCCTGTGTAGCTTCTCGCGGTGGCGCCCGAGTCTCCAGATGTGAACACGTCGCGCACGAGCCCCAGGATGTCTTCCCGGAACACGACGACCGTGCTCAGGGCGGTGGCCGCGTGGACGAGCACGGTGAAGGTGAGGTCTTCCTCTCCGAGACCGAGGATGGCCTGGCCCAGCGTCAAGTGTCCAGAACTGGACACTGGCAAGAATTCCGTGAGGCCTTGAATCAATCCCAACAAGAGGTAGGACAGGACTTCCACGTTATCGCTTCTTCAGGATGGCGTAGAAAATCAACCCGTAGCCTGCCAACACCACGGTGGGGGCCAGGGTGATGCGGCGGAAGCTGAAGATGCTTTCGTCGAAGACGTTGGGGTCGTCGGATCCGCCTCCGCTCATGAGTGCGTAGCCCAAAATCAAAGTCGCAATGCCCACGCCGAGCCACACGTAGTTGCTGCGGCCAAAGGCGAAGTTGGGGGTGGGTTGTTCTGACGCGTTCATGGTTCGAAATTAAGGCGCTTTGACAGACGCCATTCAGTGAAGTTTGGAGAGGTCGGCGTGGAGGTAACGGTTGACGGCCACCCCGCTGAACCCTGCCCCGAGCACGCCTCCAAGGGTCAGCAGCCCGCCGGCGAGCAGCCCCAGAATGGTGGGGTCGAGGGGTCCCATTTGGGCTTTGAGCAACGTCAACGTGCCCACCATGGCGGCGAACGCCAGCAACCCAGAACCCAGCCCGAGGACCAGCCCTTGCACAATGAATGGACGCCGAATCATGCCGGGCGTGGCCCCGACCAATTGCATGTTTCGGATCAAGAAGCGTCGGGCAAATACGGTCAGGCGGATGGTGTTGTTGAGCAGCGCCAAAGCCACCAGCAGGCACATCACGCAAACCGCGGCAAGCGCTGGGAACCACGCGTCTAAGGTGTCGTGGATGCTCTGCAAGAGCCCTTCATTCCACACCACTTCCGCCACCCCGGGGACGACCTCAAACCTGGATGCGGCTTGGGCCAAGGCGGCCGGTTGGGTATGGTCTGGCCGGACCACCACGTCGATGACAGGGGGGAGCGGCACGTATCCGAGGAATTCGACGAAGGATTCGCCGAGCTCTTGTTCCAGTTGGGCCGCCGCCGCTGCGGGGTCGAGGTACGACGCCTGTGCCACGGCTGAATCGGCCGTGACGGCCAGGCGGGCGCCGTCGATTTGGGCTTGGCTCAATTCCCGCTGAAGGTGCACTTGGACGTGCACGTGTTGTTGAAGTTTCAGCGACGCCCACTGTCCAAACAGCGCGGCCATCCCGAGCATGCCCACCATGAACAGGGTCAACGACATGCCGACGACCGTGGTGAATTGGGTGGTCAGTTGGGCGCGAGACGCCCGTGGTTTGGGACGCTGGGAGGAGGCAGCCATGCGTCAAAGATGCGACGCAGAACGCGGAATCGAGGCCGCAAGTTTATTTGGAATGAATCTAGAGAACGTACCTTTGCATCCCCCAAAAAGGGTATTTTTGCTGCAGCTTTCAAGCATGCCATGATCAAAGTCAACGACAACGCCCGAGACCAAGTGCAGAAATTGCTCGCAGAGGACGGTTGCCCAGAAGGCAGCTTCGTCCGTGTGGGTGTCAAGGGAGGCGGATGCAGTGGGTTGATGTACCAACTGGACTTCGACCATGAAATGAAGGACGACGATCAGGTGTTTGAAGACAACGGTGTCAAAGTGGTGGTGGACAAGAAGAGCTTCCTCTACCTCGTGGGAACCGAGCTGCGCTACAGCGGAGGCCTCAACGGCAAGGGATTTGAGTTCCACAATCCGAACGCAAACCGAACCTGCGGCTGCGGCGAGAGTTTTTCACTCTGACACGACACACACATGGCGTACGACGGAGAAGACAAGATTCTGGAGGAAGTCACGGGGAAAGCCTACGAGTTTGGCTTCACCACGGACATCGATTCAGACAAGGCACCGGCAGGGCTGAATGAAGACATCATTCGGCTCATCAGTGCGAAGAAGAACGAGCCGGACTGGCTCCTCGAGTGGCGCTTGAACGCCTTCAAGGTGTGGTCCGACATGGTCGAGCCAGAATGGCCGCACCTTCAATACGAGAAGCCCGACTTCCAGGCCATCAGCTACTACGCGGCCCCCAAGCAGAAGAAGGAGTTGGCGTCGATGGACGATGTGGACCCTGAGCTTCGGAAGACCATGGACAAGCTGGGGATTTCCTTGGAAGAACAAAAGCGCCTCAGCGGCGTGGCGGTGGACTTCGTGATGGACAGCGTGAGTGTGGCCACGTCCTTCAAAGACAAACTCGCCGAGCTCGGCATCATCTTCTGCAGCATGAGCGAGGCGGTCCAGGAGCACCCTGAGCTGGTGCGGAAGCACCTGGGCGCCGTGGTTCCTGTGCGGGACAATTTCTACGCGGCCCTCAATTCCGCGGTGTTCACCGACGGGTCGTTTTGCTACATCCCCAAGGGGGTGAAGTGCCCCATGGAGCTCAGCACCTATTTCAGAATCAACGAATCGGGGACCGGCCAGTTCGAGCGCACCCTGGTGGTGGCGGACGAGTCGAGCTACGTCAGCTACCTCGAAGGTTGCACGGCGCCCCAACGCGACGAAAACCAATTGCACGCCGCCGTGGTGGAGCTTGTGGCGTTGGACGACGCAGAAATTAAGTACAGCACCGTCCAAAACTGGTACCCCGGAGACGAGGAAGGCAAGGGCGGGGTGTTCAACTTCGTGACCAAGCGAGGCATTTGCCACACGCGTTCCAAGATCAGCTGGACCCAGGTGGAGACAGGCAGCGCTGTGACGTGGAAGTACCCCAGTTGCATCCTCAAGGGAGACGACAGCGTGGGGGAATTCTACAGCGTGGCGGTGACCAACAACTTCCAGCAAGCCGACACAGGCACCAAAATGGTGCACCTCGGCAAGCGCACGCGTTCCACAATCATCTCGAAGGGCATCTCTGCCGGGAAGTCCCAGAACAGCTACCGTGGGTTGGTGCAAATCATGCCCAACGCGGACAAGGCGCGGAACTTCAGCCAGTGCGACAGCTTGCTGATGACCGACCAATGTGGGGCGCACACCTTCCCATACATCGAAACCAAGAACCCCACCGCCCAGGTTGAGCACGAAGCGACAACCAGCAAGATTGGTGAGGAT
>CBFHQO010000082.1:0-34028 GCA_965658045.1 uncultured Flavobacteriales bacterium
AAACTCAGAGTCCGAGCAGCACTTCGGTTGGGGTCTTTCCCCCAAAGAGCATGCGCTCCGGG
Source organism: uncultured Flavobacteriales bacterium (assembly GCA_965658045.1). Lineage (GTDB taxonomy): Bacteria > Bacteroidota > Bacteroidia > Flavobacteriales_D > Sanyastnellaceae > UBA11663. The sequence continues at coordinate 63 of CBFHQO010000082.1, forward strand.
TTCTCGATCATCTCCTTCACCATGTACAAGAAGCCGACGCTTTCCTTGCCGTCCACAATGCGGTTGTCGTAGCTGAGCGCGACGTACATGATGGGGCGGATTTCCACTTTGCCGTCGATGGCCACAGGGCGTTCCACAATGTTGTGCATGCCCAAAATGGCGCTTTGCGGCGGGTTGATGATGGGCGTCGACAACATGGAACCAAACACCCCACCGTTGGTGATGGTGAAGGTCCCGCCTTGCATCTCGTCCACGGTCAACTCCCCGTCTCGCGCACGAATCGCCAAACGCTTGATTTCCGCCTCGATTTCAGACAGGCTCATGGTTTCGGCGTTGCGAACCACCGGCACCATCAAGCCTTTGGGGGAACTCACCGCGATACAGATGTCCGCGTAGTCGTGGTAGATGAGCTCCTTGCCGTCGATTTGGGCGTTGATGGCTGGGAATTCGGCGAGCGCCGTGGTCACCGCCTTGGTGAAGAACCCCATGAACCCAAGGCCCACGCCAAATTGCTCTTTGAAGGCGTCCTTGTGCTTTTTGCGCAAGTCCATGACTGGCTTCATGTCTACCTCGTTGAAGGTGGTCAACATCGCGGTCTCGTTCTTCACGGAGACCAAACGCTCGGCCACCTTCCGGCGCAACATGCTCATCTTCTCCCGGCGCGTCTCGCGGCTTCCTTCCCAGCCTGAACGGACGTTCGATGCGTCGAAGCCTGCGGCCAAGGCGGCCAGCACATCTTGCTTCAACACGCGGCCATCGCGACCCGTGCCCTGCACAGAGCCCGCGGGCAATCCTGCGTCTGCCATGGCCTTGCGTGCCGCGGGCGAGGCGTGTCCCGCCACGTGACCCGCGGCCGCAGGGGCAGCCGGGGCGGGCGCTGGCTTGGGAGCTGCAGGAGCAGGCGCTGCAGGGGCAGCAGCAGCGGCCGGAGCCGGGGTGGGAGCTGGGGCCGGCACGCCCGCAGGGCGCTCGGCGTCGGTGTCGATCAGGCAGCACACGCCACCCACCGGCACCACGTCGCCTTCTTCAGATTTCAACGTGATGACGCCAGCAGCTTCTGCCGGCAATTCCAACGTCGCCTTGTCAGAATCCACTTCTGCAATGGCTTGGTCCTTTTCGACGTAGTCGCCGTCGGACACGAGCCATGCTGCGATTTCGACTTCAGAGATGCTCTCCCCAGGGCTGGGGACTTTCATTTCAAGGATGGGCATGGGTCTGGATCGTTGCTGAGGTGAAGGTCAAAATTTCGCCATCGCCACCACTTCTTCAAGCAGGGCGTCGTGTCGTTGTTGGTGAACGGCCGGAGATCCCGAGGCCGGGCTGGCGCTCGCGCCGCGGCCGACGTATTGGACGTCCGCATGGCCGTGGATGTGAAGTTGCTCGTGCATGAAGCTCCATGCCCCCATGTTTCGGGGCTCTTCCTGAAGCCACACCACCTTGGGGTTGCCGTGACGGCCGATGGCTTGGGCCACCGCATCTGCCGGGTACGGGTGAAGTTGTTCCACGCGGACCACTGCCATGTTTTTGGGCGCCTTGTCCCCAAACTTCTCCAGCAAGTCGTAGTACACCTTGCCGGAGCACAAGACCACCACCTCGGCCCCTTTCTTGGCCTTGGGGTCGTCGATGACTTCTTGGAATCCACCGGTGCTCAAATCCGACATGGACGACACCGCCTTGGGGTAACGGAGGAGCTTCTTGGGTGTGAACACCACGAGTGGCTTTCGGAAGGGACGGTGCACCTGGCGACGCAACACGTGGAACATGTTGGCGGGCGTGGTGCAGTTGGTGACAATCAGGTTGTCCCCACTTCCGAGCTGAAGGAAACGCTCCATGCGGCCGCTGCTGTGCTCTGACCCCATGCCTTCGTAGCCGTGAGGAAGCAACAAGGTCAGGCCGTTCATGGTGCGCCACTTGTCTTCTCCCGCACTCAGGAACTGGTCCCACATGATTTGGGCTCCGTTGTTGAAGTCCCCAAACTGCGCCTCCCAGATCGTGAGGCCGTCCGGTTGCGCAAAGGCGTACCCGTATTCAAACCCACTCACGGCATACTCCGAAAGCAAGCTGTTGTAAATCTGGAGTTTCGCCTGGTCCTTGCTGAGGTGGTTGAGCATGACCCACTCTTCCTCGCTGTCTTCGGTCTTGACCACGGCGTGGCGGTGGGAGAACGTTCCACGCTCGACATCCTGACCGCTGATGCGCACGGGATGCCCCTCGTCGAGGAGGGTCGCGTAGGCCAATTTCTCGCCCATGGCCCAGTCGAGCTCGTCGCGTTTGACCATGGCCAAGCGGTCCTTCATGAGTTTTTTGACCTTGCGGAAGAACTTCTTGTCTTCCGGCAACGTGCTCATGCTTGTCGCCAAATCGACCAGTTTCTTCTTCGCCACCCCGGTCTTGGGCGACGACGTCAATTCTTGTTCTTCGGCAGGCCGGTAGTTTTCCCAGAGTTCGCTCAAGAAGTCGTCCACCACGGACAACTCCATGGACTTGGCTTCCTCGAATCCGGCCTCCATGGCCGCGCCCAGCGCCGTCTTCATGGCGTCCGCGTCCTCGGCGGTCACCGAGCCGTCGGCCAAGAGCTTCTGCAGGTAAATCTCTCGCGGAGACGGGTGGGCCCCAATGGCCTTGTACAACTTGGGCTGGGTGAACTTGGGTTCGTCGCCTTCGTTGTGGCCGTACTTCCGGTAGCCCAACAGGTCGATGAACACGTCGCGCTGGAACGTTTGGCGGTAATCCAAGGCGATGTTCATCACTTGGACTACAGCCTCCACGTCGTCGGCGTTCACGTGAAAGACCAACCCTTGGGTGACCTTGGCCACGTCGGTGCAATAGGTCGACGTTCGTGCGTCGAGGTAGTTGGTGGTGAATCCCACTTGGTTGTTCACCACCAGGTGGACGGTGCCGCCCGTGCGGTAGCCGTCCAGGCCGGCCATTTGGGCCACCTCGTACACCACACCCTGGCCTGCGATGGCCGCATCGCCGTGGATGAGGATGGGCAGCACGCTGGCTTCGTCGCCGCCGTGGGCGTCGATGCGTGCACGGGCGATGCCTTCCACCACGGGGTCCACCGCCTCGAGGTGCGAGGGGTTGGGCGCCAAGGTGATGGTCACTTCTTCGCCGGTGTCCGCCACTTGCTTGCGTGAGTAGCCGAGGTGGTATTTGACGTCGCCGTCAAAAAGCCCGTCGTCGTCGTACGCTTTGCCTTCAAACTCGCTGAAGATGTTGGCGTAGGGCTTTCCCAAAATGTGCGCCAACGTGCTCAAGCGGCCCCGGTGCGCCATGCCAATCACCACTTCCTTCACGCCGCGCGTGGTGCCCGACTCGATCATCGCGTCCAAGGCCGGAATCAAGCTTTCCCCGCCTTCAAGCGAGAAGCGCTTTTGGCCCACGAACTTCTTCTGCAAGAACTCCTCGAACAACGTCGCCTGGCTGATCTTCTTCAACACGTGCTTGCGGCCCTCCGCATCCAAGCGCGGGCGGTTGACCAACTCAATGCGTTCGCGGATCCAAGCCAAGCGTTCCGGCTGGCGGATGTACATGTACTCGATGCCGATCGACTCGCAGTACGTCGCCTCGAGGTGCGCCACGATGTCCTTCAACGTTGCAGGCCCCAACCCCACTTCGCTGCCCGCTTGGAACACGGTGTTCAAGTCGGCCTCGCTCAGGTCGAATTGCGCCAATTCCAGGGTGGGCAGGTAGGTCCGGCGGGCCCGAACGGGGTTCGTTTGGGTGAAGAGGTGTCCCCGGGTGCGGTACCCGTGGATCAAGTCCAACACCTTGAACTCCTTCAAGGTCGCTGGAGACGCGGCATCCTCGCCGTACTGGGCGCGGCTCAGGTCAAATCCAGCAAAAAAAAGTCGCCACGAGCGGTCCACCGATTCGGGGTCCTGCAAGTAACGAGCGTACATGGCATCGAGCGCGCCAGGTTCGGCGTTGCTCAAAAAAGAAAGTGGGTCCATGAGGACAGAGGCGTTTTGCGCGCATAAAGATACGCCCGGCTTCGCGAATCAGTGGCTTCGAGACGTCACGTGCTTAGCCAACCCCACGAACCAAGCAGCGGCCACGACAGACAGGTTCAATTTCCCCAAGGCACCCACCGCCAATTCCACGTGGGCAGCCATGCGCTCGCGAGCCAGGCGGTCGGCGCCCGCAGCAAGCATCGCACCGCGTACGGCTTGGATTTTGGCCTCGGCGCGGTCCGTGCCTGAGGCAGGCTGCACCCCGGTCCATGCCTCCAGCACCTCGCGGCCTTCGGGTTGGGCTTGGGTGGTCAGCCACAGCAAGGTTTTCTTGTCGCTTAGAATGTCGCCACCCACTTGCTTTCCCGTGCTTCCGCTTTCCCCAAACGTGTCGAGCAAATCGTCCTGGATCTGAAACGCCAAGCCCACGTTGAGTCCGTACGCGTACCAAGCCTCCACACGCTCCTTGGACGCTCCAGCGCACATGGCCCCCATGGCGGCGGAGGCGGCCAACAGGACCGACGTCTTGAGCCGGATCATCTCCACATACGCGTCCACCGCCACCTCGTCCCGGGACTCGAACGCCATGTCGGATTGTTGGCCCTCGCAGACTTCCCTGGCGGTCGTGTTGAACATCGACAACACCCCGGCCAACGCGTGGGATGGGGTGCCTTCCAGCGCTTCCAGCGCCAAGGTGTACATGACGTCGCCCGAAAGGATGGCCGCATTGTCGTCCCACTTCGTGTGCACGGTGGGGCGCCCGCGGCGCAACGGAGCCTCGTCCATGATGTCGTCGTGCATCAGGGTGAAGTTGTGGAACAACTCCACCGCCATGGCCGACGGCATGGCGTCGGACACGTCGCCTCCCTCGGCTTCGCATGCCGCCAAAGCCAGCACGGGACGAATCCGTTTGCCCCCCAAAGACAACAGGTAGTGGATGGGGTCGTACAAGCCGTCGGCGGCGCCTTCTGGGTAAGCAGAGAGAAAGGCGGTCAGGGCCTGTTGCAGAGCGTCGCGCCACTGCGATTCACGGGAAGAGGAACTCATGGCTTGGAGGTTAGGCGAATCACAACCCGCGCTGCAGGATGTTCATGAGGTAGGTGCCGTAGCCGCTCTTCAACAGAGGCTTGGCGAGCGCCTCAAGCTGGGCATCGTCGATGAAACCCATGCGCCAAGCGATCTCTTCCAGACACCCGATTTTGAGTCCCTGGCGTTCCTCAATGACTTGGACAAATTGCGAGGCTTGCATCAACGACGCGTGGGTGCCGGTGTCCAGCCAGGCCATGCCACGGTCGAGCACGCCCACTTGAAGTTTGCCCGCGTCGAGGTAGGCCTTGTTTACGTCGGTGATCTCGTATTCCCCCCGCGCACTGGGCTCTAGACCCTCGGCGATGGCCACCACGTCGTTGTCGTAGAAATACAACCCTGGGACGGCGTAGTTGGACTTGGGCTGGGCCGGCTTCTCTTCAATGCTGATGACCTTGCCATCCGCGTCGAAATCCACCACGCCGTAGCGTCCAGGGTCGTTCACGTAGTGGGCGAACACGATGGCGCCGTCGGGGTCGGTGTGGGCCCGCAACGTCCGACCGAAGCCTCGGCCGTAGAAGATGTTGTCGCCCAGGACCAGAGCCACTTTGTCCTGGCCGATGAACTCCTTGCCCAGCACGAACGCTTGAGCCAATCCATTGGGTTCTTCCTGGACGGCATAGGTGAAGGAACACCCCAACGCCGAGCCGTCGCCAAGCAGTCGTTGAAACGCGGGGGCGTCTTCTGGGGTGGTGATGATCAGAATGTCCCGAATCCCCGCAATCATCAAGGTGGACAACGGATGATAAATCATCGGCTTGTCGTAAATGGGCATCAGCTGCTTGCTGACTGCTTTGGTCAGGGGCCACAAACGCGACCCACTGCCGCCGGCAAGAACAATTCCTTTCATAACTCAAAGATAGGCGACCCCGTCACTCAGGACCGGCCACGCAACCCTTTGTGCCGTTCTTCCCCCTTCCCAGGGCTTGTGCCTTTTTGGACTTGAAGGGCCTGCATGTCCAAAACCTCCTCCTCGTCGAGCAGGTCGAAAAACGGCTCGCTGAAAGTCTTGGTCGTCACGAACTGGGCGAAGCTCATGAGCAGAGACGGGAGCAGCATGAGGTTGGTGAACATCGCCACCAGGAGGGTCACCGAGACCAAAATTCCCAACGAACGCGTGCCGTCAAATTCGCTCATGGCGAACATCAAGAAGCCGAAGAACAGCACAATCGACGTGTACATCATGCTCACGCCGGTTTCCTTCACCGCCGCCAGGACCGCGTTGCGGATGTGCCAGCCGTTGGCCTGGAGTTCTTGACGGTATTTGGCCAAGAAGTGAATGGTGTCGTCCACCGAGATGCCAAAGGCGACGCTGAAGACCAAGATGGTCGACGGCTTGATGGGAATGCCGGTCCAGCCCATCACACCGGCCGTGAACAACAGCGGAAGCAAGTTGGGAATCAAGGCGATGCCCACCATTCGGGCGCTCTTGAACAACAGGGCCATGACCACGGCGATGACCAGGATGGCCAGCGTCATGGAGATGGCCAAATTCTTCACCAAGTAGTTGGTGCCCTCCAAGAACACGATGCTCGTGCCGGTGATGGTCAGGTCGTAGCGTTCTGGCGAGAAAATGCTGTCCATGCGGGGCCTCAACTCGGCCATGAGCGCTTCCATCTCCAGCGTGCCCACATCCGCCATGTTCGCTGAAATGCGGGTCACCGTCTTGGACGAATCCACAAAGTTGGCGGTCACCGACGTGGCGTCGTCGACGTCGGAGGCGGCCGATTCGCTGCCGCGGAAGTACGGCCCCATGAACGACCGCTCCTGGCGGTTGGGCAGCCTGTATCTGTCCGGGTCTCCTCCGTAAAACGCCTGCACCCCAAACTTGACCGCATCCACAGCGCTCAAGCTTCGTGAGAACTCGGGGTATTCCTGAAGCAGGTTCTGGAATTTCTCAATGCGGCGAAGGTTGCCTGCGCTCAGGATTTGGCCCGGCTTGCCGCCGTCCACCAACACCTCGAACGGCATGACGCCCTTGAACCGGTCTTCCAACCAGCCGAGGTCGGTCAACACCCGGTCTTCCTTGGGCAGGTCGTCCACAATGTTCCCGGTGGTCTGCATTTGGGTCATGCCCCATGCGCTCATGGCCACGACCACCAATGCCGCGAGGTACACACGCGTTCGGCGGTCTTGCACGGCACGAACAAACGTGCCCACCACACGGTCCACCCACACCCTGTCCAGGTGGGTCAGATGATGCTCCGTCGGCTCGGGCAACCACGTGAAGAGCGCCGGAATCAAGACGATGCTGATGCCAAAAGCCACCATGATGTTCAATGCCGCGACCACCCCAAATTCAATGAGCACGGGGCTGTGCGTGAATATGAACGTGGCAAATCCAAACGCCGTGGTGGCGTTGGTCAAGAGCGTCGCGTTGCCCACCTTGGTCACCATGCGCTGAAGCGCCATCATCTTGTTGCCGTGGCGCTTGAACTCCGCCTGGTATTTGTTGACCAAGTAGATGCAATTGGGCACCCCGATGACAATCATGAGCGGTGGAATGAGCGACATCAGCAGGCTCACCCGGAAGTCAAACAACGCGATGCTGCCCAACGACCACGTCACACCCACCGCGACCACAGCCAAACACACCCCCACCACCGCGAGGTTGCGGAAGAACAGCATCAGCAACAGCGCAGTCACCAAAATCGCCGCGCCGATGAAGTACCCGATCTCTCCCTTGACCTTGTTGGTCATGCTGATGCGGATGAATGGCAAGCCGCTCAAGTGCGTGTCGATGCCGTGGGTTTCCGACCACCGGTCCGACACCTCGATGATGTCCTCCACGATGGTGCCCCGCTGGGCGGAATTCAGCATCCCGTGGTTGAACACCACCATCATCAAGGTGGCCTCGTTGTCTGGGTTGTATAAAAGTCCGTCGTAGAACGGCAAGGACCGGACCTTGTCCACGATGTCGGATGCGCGTTCGTCGCTCAACGGTGGGGCGTTGGGCATGCCTTCCACCAATTCAGGGGCCACAGGAACCAACTCAAACCGCTTTTCCACCGGGTGCTTGGACACCTCAAAAGCGTGGGTCAACGCGAACACGGAGTCGATGATCACCGCAGGCTTGCCGTCCACGGTCACACGGAGGGCCCGAATCTCTTCGGCGAGCCCGTGCCACGCCGTCAACCCTTCGCCAGTGCGGAGTTGCGCGTCTTCCACCCCGATCACCAGCACGTTCCCTTCCGCCCCGAAGGACTCCAAGAAGCGCGCGTGTGCCAATTCAGCGGGGTCGTCCTCAGGGAGGATGCCGCCGTACTTGTACTGCATCTTCAGGTTGGGAATCTGCAGCCCCATGAACACCGTCAGGGCGGCCAACGTCAAGACGGTTGGGAGCCGATGGCGGATCAAAATGGAGGCGAGGCGTGACCACATGGGAAGGTGCAAAGAAACAACACGGAAGGGCGCCAAGCCCCACGGCCGCACTACCTTTGCGGCATGGAAACGTACGACGTTGTTGTCATCGGAAGCGGCCCCGGAGGATACGTGGCGGCCATCCGCGCTTCGCAGCTGGGTTTGCGCACCGCCTTGGTGGAGAAATACAGCACCCTTGGGGGCACGTGTTTGAACGTGGGATGCATCCCGTCCAAGGCCCTTTTGGACAGCTCTGAACACTACCACCAAGCCAAGGAGCAATTCGCGACCCACGGCATTGGGGTCGGCAGTTTGTCGTTGGACTTTCCCCAAATGATTGCCCGGAAGGGCGAAGTCGTGGCCCAAACCACAGAGGGCATCAACTTCTTGATGAAGAAGAACAACATCGACGTGCTCCACGGCGTGGGCTCGTTCGTGGACGCCCACACCATCGCGGTGACGCCCGACAAAGGCGACGCCACCCAAATCGGGGCGAAGCACGTCATCGTGGCCACCGGATCCAAGCCCAGCACCTTGCCCTTCATCGAAGTGGACAAGAAGCGCATCATCACCAGCACGGAAGCGTTGAGCTTGCCCAAGTTGCCCAAGTCCATGGTCGTCATCGGCGGCGGCGTGATCGGCCTTGAGCTCGGGTCCGTCTACGCGCGCCTCGGCACCGAAGTGCACGTGGTGGAATACGCCGACAGCATCATCCCCACGATGGACCGCGCCATGGGCAAGGAACTCATGCGCTCCATGAAGAAGCTCGGGGCCAAATTCCACCTCAAGCACGGGGTGAAGGAAGTCACCGCTGCAGGCCGCAGCGTCACGGTGAAGGCCGACAACGCCAAAGGCGAAGAAGTCACCTTCAAGGCGGAATACTGCCTGGTCAGCGTGGGTCGCCGACCCTACACAGACGGGTTGAACCTCGAGGCAGCAGGACTCTCCACCGACGAACGCGGCCGCGTGGCCGTGGACGCCCACATGCGCACGGCCGTGCCCCACATCTACGCCATCGGCGACGTGGTGCGTGGCGCGATGTTGGCCCACAAGGCAGAGGAGGAAGGCGTCTTCGCCGCAGAAACCATCGCTGGACAGCACCCACACATCGACTACAACCTCATCCCCAACGTGGTCTACACCTGGCCTGAAGTGGCTGGCGTGGGGGCCACCGAGGAACAACTCAAGGCCGACGGAGTTGCTTACAAAAGCGGAAGCTTCCCTTTCAAAGCAAGCGGCCGGGCACGCGCCAGCATGGACACCGACGGCATGGTGAAGGTGTTGGCCCACGCCGAGACCGATGAAATTTTGGGCGTGCACATGTGTGGCCCACGTGCCGCGGACATGATTGCGGAGGCTGTGGTCGCCATGGAATTCCGGGCCAGTGCGGAGGACATCTCCTGCATGAGCCACGCCCACCCCACCTTCACAGAAGCGATCAAAGAGGCCGCCTTGGCCGCCACGGAAGACCGCGCGCTGCACATTTAACTTGTGCGCATGGCCGTGCGCACGCTCCCCAACCTTCAACCTGTCGTCGACGCCCACACACACGTGGCGTTGCTTTGGGATGAACGGTTGACAGGGCGCGCATGGCTCGCCGTCGGAGCAGCGAAGTCCATCCTGGTGGACGTCCCCCAAGCCGGGGCTTGGACACTTTGGGACCGATTCGTGGCCGACGCCACGGCCAGGGAGGCCTGGACCGTGGGTTGGCTGGGCTACGACTTGCACTCGTGCCTGGGCATGACCCAAGGTCCATCGCCCAATGCCCCTCGAAACGTCACTTCAGAGCACCCAGCCGGTTTTCCAAGCCTGCATTGGTGGGAGCCCGAATTCCTGTTGGAGTGGGCGCCTGGGCAGCTTGAGCCTTCGGTCGTGCGCGGCGGGTCCTTGCCGTGGGCCCCAGACGTGCTGGCTTGCCTCGACGCACCTTCGTCGAAACCCCAAGACTCTGCGGCCTTGGAAGGCGACTGGCAGCCACTGACGCCAGGGTGGGACAGGAAGACGTACCTCGACAAGTTCGACGCCGTCCAGGCCGCGCTGAAGCGCGGGGACATCTACGAAATGAACCTCTGCATGCCCTGGCAAGGGAAAGCACCCGGTCCGGCGAGTTGGTCGCTGTTCGAGCGTTTGGCCGCCGCCACGAAGGCGCCGCACTCGGCCTACATCCAGGCTGGCGACCACCGCGTCTTGTGCGCAAGCCCAGAGCGGTTCCTCGAAAAACGAGACCAAACCCTTCGCAGCCAACCCATCAAAGGCACCGTGCGACGCGGAGGCACCCCTGAAGAAGACGACGCCTTGAAGCGCAGCCTGCTGGAAAGCGAGAAGGAACGGGCTGAAAACGTGATGATTGTCGACCTTGTTCGCAACGATTTGAGCCGGGTGTCCCAACCGAACAGCGTGGAGGTGGACGAGCTGTTTGGGCTGCACACCTTCTCCACGGTGCACCAAATGATCAGCACCGTTTCGTGCCAGCTCCAACCCGACGCCACAGCCGAAGACGTCCTGCGCGCCACGTTCCCCATGGGGTCCATGACAGGCGCGCCCAAACTCAGCGCCATGGACCTGATTGCCTCCCTGGAGGGGCACGGTCGAGGCGTGTACAGCGGCACCATTGGTTACGTGGACGCCCTAGGCGACTGGGACTTCAACGTGGTCATCCGCAGCCTGATGCACCGGGCGGACACGGGCCGCGTCGACGCCACCGTCGGCGGGGCGCTGACCCTGTTGGCCCGAGGCGACGACGAATACAACGAGTGCTTGCTCAAAGTGGCGGCCCTCAAATCCTGCCTGGAACGATGACCTTCCTCGAGCAACACGTGCACGACGCCCTGGTGGGCTCCGGATGGACCCAAGGCCAGACCGTGGTGGTGGGGGCCAGTGGGGGCCTCGATTCGACGGTGCTTTTGCACGTTCTGAGTTCGCTTGGCGTTCCTTCTGTGGTCGCCCATGTGAACCACCATGCCCGGGGGGAGGCGAGCCACGGTGACGCCGTGTTCGTCGAGGAACTTGCCCAACGGTTTGGATGGCCTTTTGAGGAGCTCCACTTGGAGGCGGAAGAGCTGAAGCAAGGCCCGCAAGGGTTTCAAGGCGAGGCCCACAAGGCGCGACAGGCGTGGTTGGAGTCGCTTCGGCAGGCCCACCGCGCCCACGCCGTGTTGACGGCCCACCACGCAGACGACCAAGCCGAAACGTGGCTGCTCCAAGCCATGCGCAACGCCAACCCACTCTCCCTTCGCGGCATGCTTCCTTGGGATGGAAGGCGTTTGAAACCGCTGCTTCAGGTGCCAAAACGCGAACTCGAGGCCCACGCCAAGGCCCATGGTCTGGGATGGCGTGAGGACGCCAGCAACGCCGAACGGACCTACCGTCGCAACCAAGTTCGGCACGACCTGCTGCCTGCCTTGGAAGCTGCCGAGCCCGGCATCGGCAAGCATTTTCGGCAACTGGCCACCCGCATGGCCGACTTGAACACGGCCGTTCAGGCCACCCTTCAACGCATCCGAACTGAGGCCGAAATGCAACCCGGTCTTTGGGACGTGGACGCGCTTCTTGCCGCGCCCCTGGGCCGCGAAACGCTGCGCCACGCCCTCCGGGAAGCTGGGTGGCCACAACGCCACGCCGAGCGGGTCGTTCACTTGCTCCAAGAAGACACCCAAGTCGGACGGACCGTCGCGCTTGGTCGCCAACACGTCGTGCGCGAACGGACCCACCTCCGGTGGACCGAAGTCCCACACGCAGAAGGCGAGGAGAACAAAAATGGGCTGGAACTCGAGTGGGACGACGTGCCGCGACTCCCGCAGCCGCTCGGCACGACCGGCCTGAGTGTAGAGCGCGGCGCCGGCCCGACCGACCCCACCTCCACGCCGATGACCCGGTGCTGGGTGCCTGCGGCAGATTTTCCCGTGGTGGTCCGGCCTTGGCAAGCCGGGGACCGCATCCAACCGCTTGGCATGGAGGGACGCAGCTTGGTGTCGGACGTGTTGACCCAGGTCAAACTCCCCCACACCCAACGTCCCCAAGCCCAGGTCCTGGCGCGGCAACGCGACGGGGTGCTGCTCTGGGTGGCCGGCCTGAAACGCGCTGAACAAGCCCGCCTTGGCGCTGAACATTCCGGCCTTGAAGGCGCTTGGTTTGCCTGGACTGCACCATGAAACACACCTTGCCCCACGCCAAAGCCCTTTCTGGACGCGACCGCGACCTCGCACTTGCCGGGTTTTTGTCGCTCGCCGGGTTGTTCGTGGCGTGTTTGGTGACGTGCAATTTGATTTTCCGCAAATTCTTCACCTGGGACATGGGCGGGTTCACCTTCGAGCAGAGTGTGGGCTTGCTGGCGTACCCCCTCACCTTCCTGGTCACCGACGTCATCAGCGAGGTGTACGGGAAAACGAAGGCCAACATGGTGGTCGTGTCGGGCCTGGTGGCCTCGCTGGTCACCCTGGGCATGGTGACCTTGGCAGGGGGGATGACCGCGGCGGGGTGGTCTCCCGTGAACGATGCGGAGTTTGACCACGTGTTTGGCCAAACCGCCTTGGCCGTCGGCGCTTCGATGGCGGCGTACCTCGTGGCCCAATTCATCGACGTCCGGTTCTTTCACTTTTGGAAACACCGAACCCAGGGCCGACACCTATGGCTCCGGAACAACCTCTCCACCATCCCCTCCCAAGTCTTGGACACCGCAACCGTGCTCGGACTGTTGTGTGTGGTGGGCGAAATCGAGTGGGCGCGGTTTGGGACGCTCATGCTGAACGGGGTGCTTTTCAAGACCCTGGTGGCGGCCCTGGACACGCCGTTGGTCTACCTCGTGGTGGGTGCGTTGAGAAAGCGATTTGGGCTCGCAGAGGGCCAGGAGGTGGAATTGTGACGAATTGGCCGCGGGCTGCCGGCCGTCCTTGAACGTCTCGGTATCTTTGTGGCACCTCGGACGTTGAATCCTAGTTTGCACCCATGATCTCCAACACCCTCGTTTCCTTCCAGCGTCTCGGCACGCTGGCGCTCGTCGGATGGCTCACCGTGGCTGGCTCCCTTGCATGGGGCCAAATCGAAGACCCCGTGACCTGGGATGTCGGCCTCTACCCCAGCGAAGAGGCGGGACTCCACGACCTGGTCGTCCACGCGTCTGTGGATGCGTGCTGGCACATTTACAGCCAGGACAACGACCCCAACGAAGGTCCGGTCCCGACCATGTTTGAATGGGATCTTCCCGCAGGCGTTCAAGCCGTAGGCGACGTGGAAGAGTGCACCCCCATCGAAGAGTACGACCCCAACTTCATGATGGACCTCAAGTACTTCGAGGAAGAGGTCTTTTGGCACCAACGTCTTGACCTGTCAGGTACCAACTCGGCCGACACGCTCAAGGGCTACGTGGTGTTCATGGTGTGCGACGCGAGCATGTGCTTGCCGCCTGAAGAAATCCCCATCGCCGTGGCGTTGTCCGACGTGCGTCCCAGCTCAGACCGTCCCAATTACTGCCCGCCTTCCAAGCACCTCTGCAACCACGGCGAGGCCGGCCACGGAGACACCGAAGAGGAGGGTGCAGGCGCGGGTGAAAGCGACGAATCCGAAAAGGGGGAAGAAGGCGAAGAAGGCTTGCTGTGGACGTTCCTCCTGGGGTTCGGGCTGGGCTTGGCGGCGTTGCTGACGCCGTGCGTTTTCCCCATGATTCCCATGACCGTGAGCTTTTTCACGAAGCAGTCCAAAACGCGCGCCGAAGGCATTCGAAACGCCCTCATCTACGGCGCTTTCATCATCTTCATCTACACCGGCTTGGGCTTGGCGCTGACGGCGTTCTTCGGGGTGGATGTGCTGAACGTCATCTCGACCGACCCCATTTTCAACGTATTCCTCTTCGCCTTGTTGTTGGTCTTTGGCGCCAGCTTCTTGGGCGCATTTGAGATTCAGTTGCCTTCAAGCTGGGCCAACAAGGCCGACCAAGCCTCCGACCGTGGGGGCATCGTGGGCATTTTCTTCATGGCGGCCACCTTGGCCATTGTGTCGTTCTCGTGCACAGGTCCGTTGGTCGGGTCTGCACTGGCTGGAGCGGCGACAGGGTCCTTCGCGGCGCCCACCGCGGTGATGCTCGGATTCTCCTCGGCATTGGCTTTGCCTTTTGGGTTGTTCAGCGCCTTCCCAGGCTGGCTCAACAGCTTGCCTCAAAGCGGAGGCTGGCTGAACAGCGTGAAAGTGGTGTTGGGTCTGTTGGAAATTGGATTTGCCTTCAAATTCTTGAGCAACGCCGACCTCGTCCTTCAGCTTGGCCTGCTGCAGCGGGAACTGTTCATCGCCATTTGGATTGCGGTGAGTTTGGCCATCGCCTTCTACTTGTTCGGGTGGTTCACCCTCCCGCACGACAGCAAACTGGAGCGCATTGGGGTGTTCCGATTCTCGCTCGGGTTGGTCTTCATGATGTTGGCCATTTACCTGACCCCAGGGATGTGGGGCGCCCCCGTGAACCTCATCAGCGGCTTCCCCCCTCCGACCTTCTACAGCGAATGGAACCACGGTGGCGGCTCAGGTGAGTCGGGTGGACACGGCGGACACGTGGAAGCGCGCTTCGACGATTACGAAGAAGGGTTGGCCGCAGCCCAAGCTGAAGGCAAACCCATGCTGTTGGACTTCACAGGATGGGCCTGCGTGAACTGCCGGAAAATGGAGGAACAGGTTTGGTCCGACGCCGAAGTCGCCGCCAAATTGACGGAAGACGTGGTCCTCGTCTCGCTCTACGTGGACGACCGCACGGCCCTGCCCGAGGACGAACACCGCGTGGAGCAATACGGCGGCAAAGACTTCCGCATCAAGACCATTGGCAACAAGTGGTCTTACCTGCAAGCTTCTCGCTTCAACCGCAACGCGCAGCCCTTCTACGTCATGATTGACCACGAAGGCAACCACATTGGCGGCAGTGCGGGCTACGACCCCGACGCTGAGCTGTTTTTGGAATTCCTCGACGAAGGTCTGACTGAATTCAACCGTTGATTTCGACGCGACGCCGGCGAAGCCAAGGGTCCTCCACCCTCTAATCCGTCCGACGTTCGCAGCATGAAACACCCCTCCATGACACGCATCCGATCCCATTTCGAAGAAAGCGCACGCCTCGCCCAAGACTTGTTGGGCGACGCCGCGTTCTTGGCTTCGATGGAGAAAGGGGCTGAGGTGTTGATCGACGCCTTGCGTCGGGACGCCAAAATTTTGACGTGTGGCAACGGCGGCTCGATGTGCGACGCCATGCACTTCGCCGAAGAATTGAGTGGTCGCTACCGCGACGACCGCCCGCCCTTCGCTGCGCTCGCGCTGTCAGACGTGTCGGCCATGACTTGCGTGGGCAACGACTACGGGTTTGACCAGGTGTTTGCGCGCCAAGTCCAGGCCCTTGGACGACCTGGGGATGTGCTGCTGGCGATCAGCACCAGCGGGAATTCTGGCAACATCCTGGAAGCCTGTCGCGCGGCCAAGGCCGCGGGCATGCACGTCGTGTCCCTGACGGGAAATGACGGCGGTGCGCTCCGTCCCATGGCCGACGTGGACGTCTGCGTTCCTTGGTCTGGCTACGCCGACCGCATCCAGGAAGTGCACATCCGATGCATTCACAGCTGGATCGACGCCATTGAACAAGCGCTGACCCAAGGCTGAGCCCTCCATGCTGATTCGAACTTGGGGTTTCGTCGCCACGAAGCCCCATTCCCCGTGGATCTCTGTGGAGGTTCGCGCGGAACGTGGCGCCTTGGTGCGCACCTCCGGTCTGCCCTCCGGGGCGGCCCAAGAAAGCATGGCACGACTCCGAGCCGCTTTGGCCCATGTTGGACTTCGTCCGCCGACCCGAGCGCTCACCCTTCACGTGCACCCGACCTGCACGAAAGAAGACGTGCCACACCTTGACTTGGCCCTTGCCGCAGCACTGGTGACCCTCGGAGGTCGCCTGCAGGCCCATGACCTCCTGCACACCGCCTTTGCAGGAAACCTGACCCTTGCTGGGGATCTTCACGGTCCATCTCTCAGTGCTGCAACGAGCCTCGCCAAGGTTCACACCGCAGTCCCGTCTGAGGTCCAACGTCTCGTCCACGCACCCGGTGGAGACGAGTTTCTGCCCGACCGCCTCAGGCTCAATTGCCGCCGGGAAATCTCAACCCTCCTCGAGTTGGTGGATTCAACTCCTTCCTGGAAAGTCCTGGAAGCCCCGCCCCCCCCCCCCAAACTTGACCAGGGTTGGGAAGACATCGACGGCGAAGGCCACGCCAAATCCTGGCTGGCCATTGCCGCCAAGCATCGCCTGCCCGTGCTGATGTCAGGGCCTCCTGGCTGCGGAAAAACGAGCTTGGCCAAGGCGTGTCCCGCGTTGCGCGCACGACGCCTCCACACCTCGGATGTGCCGTGGGTCGCCCCGCACCCCGCCGGTGGCGTCGCGGGGTTGTTGGGGGCCTGGCGGCGGGGCGCGCCCCAGCCTGGAGCATGGGCCCAAGCCGATGGCGGTGTGCTCTTCTTGGACGAATTTTTGGAGTGGGCCAGGCCGGCCCGAGAGTCGCTGCGGCATGTCATGGAAACCGACCGCTTGGAACTCCATCGGGCAGAAGGCGCCGCAATTTGGACGTCCAAACCCTGGATTGTGGCCGCCACCAACCCCTGTGCCTGTGGTCGCGGCCCCGATCGCTGCCTGTGCACCCCTGCGCAACAGAAACTGCACCGCAGGAAATGCTCAGCACCCTTGCTTGAACGCTTCGCCGTTCAACTCGACGTTGGTCACGATCCGACTCCGTGCCCCAAAACTTGGGACGACATCCTTGATTGGATGGGCCGCCCTTTCCCCACTGAGGACATTCCCTGGGAGGACGGTGCCAGACATGGGTGGTTGAACAGCGACATCCGCCGCCAAGCCAGCATGCGGGTCAGGGCGTCCATGGACAAGTTGGCCCAAGCCCATGCCGATTGGCGAGGGGCGAACGCGGTGACGCAAGAAGACGTCAATGCGGCGATGGACGTCACTTGGATGACGCGCGAGGGGTGGTAATTTGCGTCCATGGCCACCATCCTCCCTGTCCGCGGGCACGCCCCAGTCCTCCATGAGACCACTTGGCTTGCGCCCAACGCCACTGTGGTTGGCGAGGTGCACTTGGGACGGGACAGCACCGTGTGGTTCCAAGCTGTCCTTCGAGGAGACGTCGCGCCCATCCACGTCGGCGAACGGGTCAACATCCAAGACGGCGTCGTCGTGCACGGCACGTTTGGCCAAAGTGAAACCAGGCTTGACAACGACGTGAGCCTCGGACACAACGCCATTGTCCACGGGGCCCACGTTCAAGAGGGGGCGCTCGTCGGCATGGGAGCGACGGTGATGGACCATGCGGTGGTTGGCAAGCACGCCGTGGTTGCCGCCGGGTCGGTCGTCTTGACGGGGACCCAAATTGGGGACGGTGAGCTGTGGGCAGGGGTTCCTGCCAAATGCAAAGGTCAAGTGAGCGAGGAATTGCGTGCCCATTTGGCGCAAACCTCCGCACGGTACGTCGAGTACGCAGGTTGGTTCAAAGGCCCGTCCACCCCACCTCCTGAAGGTTGAGGTCCGACTGCATGATGTGTCTGGCACCTTGTGCGAACGACCCCGTCCAATCTGTCACTTCAAACCTGTGACGACCTTGGGGCGCGTCTTCAGCCGTGTCCAAACCGAGGTGCGCCAGCGCCGCCGCCACCTCATCGGCCACAATGGCTGGGCCGTCCACCACCGTCAAGGGCTCGTCCAGCACCGCCATGATTTGGTCCATCGCCAAGGGGTAGTGGGTGCATGCCAAAATCAACGCCTCGGTCCCCGCCGTCCATTGATCTGCGAAATAGGCGTTGACCACGGCTTCAGAGATCGTGCCGTTGTGGAAGCCTTCTTCAATGGCGCTGGCCAACAAGGGGGTGGCCCTCACCTTCGTCGCCACGTTGGCCCCGGCCAGCTTCGTTTGGTACACGCCGCTGTCGACCGTCGCACGGGTCCCGACAAGTGCCACTTCTTTTCCAGGGTGGTGCCGCGCCACCCAGTTCACCACAGGCTGAACCACGTCGACGACAGGCACGTGCGATCCCATGGCGGCCTTCACGGTGTCGAGGGCGTTGCTCGACGCGGAATTGCACGCGACCACCACGGCCTTGCACCCGGCATCCACAAACCGCTGAGAAATGCCTGCGGCGTATTCCTTCAGACTGTCGACACTTTTGTCGCCGTAAGGCATGTGGGCTGTGTCGCCCACATAGTACAACGACTCCCGAGGGAGCCGCTCTACGAGGGCTTTGGCGACGGTCAAGCCACCAATGCCCGAATCAAAAATGCCGATGGGCGCGTTCACATGCCCAGTTTGGTCTTCACCAAGTCGGTCACGTCGTCTCCACCGTTGTACAAGGTCACGCCTGTGCTGGTGTCGAAGATGTATGTGTAACCGTGCTCTTTGCCCACGGCGTCGATGGCCTCACGAACGCGTTCGATCATGGGGGCGAGCAAGTTTTGCTCCATCTGAGCGAGGTCATTTTGAATGGTCATCCCAAATTCCTGCAAGCCGGCATCCAACTGCTGAAGCTCGCGTTCCTTCTGTTGGCGAATGGCGTCGGGCCACGTGGCGGCCTTCGCTTGGTAATCGGCAAACTTGGTCTCCAATTCTCCCTGCATGCGGGTCACCTCCGACTCGTATTCGGCCGCGGCCGCCTCGATGGAGGTTTGGGCTTCGGCGCGCTCAGGAAGCGTCAACAAAATCTCTTGGGCGTCCAAGTGACCCAATTTTTGGGCCACTGCATCGGTCAAGCCTGCCACGGCCAACACGGCCAAAAGGAAAAGGTTTTTCATGGGATTCAATTTCGGAAAGTGAAGGTCGCTCAAGGCCACCCGGTTCAATATCAATGTGCGTTAAGGATGGGGCAATTGTTCAATTCTTCCCACCTGGGCGCCCCACGGTGCCCCCAGCTCCGCGCGTGGCGCTGTTGACGCGGTCACGGGCGCTGTCCTTGGCCCCGTTGATGGCATCTCGCCCACGGTCTTGCAAGCTTCCGCCCTTTCCGCCCTTGTCGTCTTTGCCCCCTTTGTCGCCTTCAGGGGTGATGGTTTCGCCGGGTACGTAGCCAAGCTTCTTGATGAGGCGGTCTGAGATGTCGTACTTGGGGTTGGTGTAGAGCATGTTGCTCTGGTTGCTCTTGTCAAAAATGACCATGTACCCGCTGCCGGAGGCGATGTCCTTCAACGACTCGAAAATTTGCTGCTGCACGGGTTCGATGAGCTCCTGACGCTTTTGGAACAGTTCCCCGTCCACCCCAAACTTCTGCTTCTGCATCTCCTTGGCTTCAGCACGCTTCTTGGCGATTTCGTCCTCCCGCTTCACGCGCATTTCGGCCGTCAGCAACACGCGCTCTGCACGGTACGCCACTTCCAAACGGTCGGCCGCCTCGAGCTTGGATTCGATGTCGGCTTGCCATTCGATGGCGAAGTTGTTGAGCTCCGTCTGGGCCGCAGCATATTCAGGCATGTGCAGCAGCACGTACTCGGAATCGATGTAGGCAAACTTTTGCGCGGCCGCGTCGAAGGACAACGCCATGGAGGCCAACATGGCCATGCCAATCGTGGCGAAGCGGAAAGGGCTGGAAAGGGACTTGATCATGTCTCTGAGATTCTGGGATCGCTCGGGGTCAAAGTTCACCCATGTTCATGCCGATGGAAAAGTGGAATTGCGCGCGGTCCATGTTGGGCACCGACTCGAGGTCGTCGAGCCGCCATCCGTAGTCCAGGCCGAGCAATCCAAACATCGGCAGGAAGATGCGCATCCCCACCCCTGCGGAACGGTACACTTGGAATGGATTGAACGCACGTGGATCCTCCCAAGTATTCCCGCCCTCCAAAAATGCGAGGGTGTAAATGGTTGCACTCGGGTTGGTGCTTAGAGGGTAGCGCAGTTCAGCGCTGTACTTGGCCACCACCGGGGCGCCTGTGTTTCGGTCCGGGGCGGTCAAACTGAGGTCGTCGTACCCGCGCAGGTTCAAGATCTCCCGGCCGTCGAGGACGAAGCCGCTCAAGAACACCCCGCCGAGGTAGAACCGCTCGAAGGGGCTCAAGCCCGCCCTGCGGTTGTATTGGCCAATCAAGCCCACACCCGCGGCGGTGCGCAGGACCAAGGTCTTGGGGTTCTCGCCCCCCGATTGGGTGAGCGGGGTGTACCATTCCGCCTTGACTTTCCACTTGTGGTATTCCACCCAACGGTAGCGGGTTTGGTCGTCCACGGGCGACCCATCCGCGTTCTCGTAGTAGTCCAAAGGCCGAAAGGCGCTGTACGGCGGCGTCGCCTTGACGCTGACCTCCACGTTGGATCCCCACGTGGGGAAGATGGGGTCGCTCACAGAATTCCGGCCCAACACTGCGGTGAGGGCCAAGTTGTTCGCGCGGCCGTTGGAGAAGCTGAAGAACGACCCGAAGTCGTTCAGGTTGAAGTGCTGGTAGGACAGCGAAGATTGGAACACGAACCAATCGTCCGGCTTCTTCCAGCGCTGGCCCAATCCGATTTGCGCACCTGTGATCTCCAAGGACGTGCGGGCCTCGTTGATTTGGTCCTCGATCATCTTGGGCTGGCCGTTGCTTTGAATCGACCGCCACACGCTGACGCTGAGCGAGTTGGGCTTCTTGCCTCCCAACCAGGGTTCGGTGAAGCTGAAGTTGTAGCTCTGGAAGAACAGGCCGTTGGACTGGGCCCTGAGCGACACCCGCTGCCCGTCCCCGGTGGGGATGGGCCGCCACATGCCCTTCTTGAACATCTTCGAAGCCGCGAAATTGGTGAAGCTGATGCCGAGGGTGCCCACGACGCGTCCGCCACCCCAACCGCCGCTGAGTTCAATCTGATCCGAAGGCTTCTCCTCCACCGTGTACTCGATGTCCACCGTGCCGTCCTCCGGGTGCTGGATCGGATTCACCCCAAACGCTTCAGGGTTGAAGTAGCCCAACTGCGAGAGTTCACGCTGGGTGCGAATGATGTCCGTCCGGCTGAAGAGGTCGCCGGGGCGCGTACGAATCTCGCGGTAGACCACGTGGTCGTTCGTCTTGGAATTGCCTTGCACAATGACCCGGCCAATTCGGAATTGCTGGCCCTCCATCATGCGCACCTCAATGTCGATGGTGTCGCCCACCACGCGCTTTTCAATGGGCCGCGCCTGGAACGTTAGGTACCCGTCGTCTTGGTAGAGTGAGCTCAAATCCAGCCCTTTCGGGTCCATGAACACCCGCGTTTCCAAGCGTTCCAAGCTGAACACCTCTCCACGTTGGATGTCCAGCAAGCTGTCCAGTTGGGTGGTGCGGTACTTCGTGTTGCCCGTGAACGTGATGTCGCCGAAGTAGAAAGGGTTGCCTTCCTCCACGTACACGTCCAGCTTGACTTGCCCTTCGTCGTTCCGACTCAAGCTGTCGCCCAAGATGCGGGCGTTTCTGTAGCCTTGCCCATGGTAGTGGTTGACCACACCTTGCAGGTCGGACTGGAAAGAATTCTCAAGGAATTTTGAAGGCTTGTAGAACCGCCACCACTTGCGGGCTTTCGTCTCCTTCATTTTCCGGGCCAACACCTCCGCGTCGAAGGCCTCCACCCCGTGGAACACGATTTCGTCCACCTTGACCTTTTCGCCTTTGTCAATGTGGATGCGGAGTTTGGCCCCGTTGGCAAACAACGTGTCAGGCTGCTGCTCCATCGCGATGTCGACGTCCAAAAATCCCTTGTCCACGTAGTGGTCGCGGATGCGCTTGGTGGCCACCGCCAACACGTTGTCGTCCAGGATGCGGCCCGTCAACAGGTCGATCTTGCCCTTCACCGTTTCTTGCTCGGAACGGTTCACCCCGGCGATGCTGTACCTGGTCAAACGTGGGAGTTCTTGCACCCGAATGACCAGATAGAC
The DNA here is from genome assembly GCA_965658045.1 of uncultured Flavobacteriales bacterium. Taxonomy (GTDB): domain Bacteria; phylum Bacteroidota; class Bacteroidia; order Flavobacteriales_D; family Sanyastnellaceae; genus UBA11663. The sequence goes on from CBFHQO010000082.1 coordinate 22,343, forward strand.
GTCCCGGTCGCGCACTTCGGCCACTTCGATTTGGATGTCGGAGAACAAGTCCTGGGCCCACAGTCCCGTGACTGCCCGGCGGATGGCGTCCCCCGGGATTTCGACCTCTTGCCCCACCTGAAGCGAGCTGAAGAGCTTGATGGCCTGAACATCTGTGTACTCGGCCCCGAGCACCGTCAACCCTGCAATTTTGTAGGTGCTGGTCAGCTTCAGGTCAATGAGGTCTTCCTGCCCTTGCACCAGGTTGGGCATCCATGCCCCTGTGGCCACGCAACATGCGCATGCAACGCGCAACAACCACATTCTCACACAATCCATCACGTCTGGGGCAAATTGGGAACGGCGCCAAAACGGCGTTCTCGGTTTTGAAAATCTCGAATGGCTTCGAAGAAATGCTCTCTCCGGAAGTCGGGCCAAAGCACCGACGTGAAATGGAACTCAGCATACGCCAATTGCCACAACATGAAGTTGCTGATGCGATGCTCTCCCGAGGTCCGAATCATCAATTCAGGGTCCGGCAAGTCGGCCGTTTGCAGGTACTTGTCGATGGTGCTGGGCAGGATCTCGTCTTGCCGCACGCCGTCTTGCATCATGCCTCGGATGGCTTCCACCATCTCCCACTTGGCGCTGTAGCTCAACGCCAAAATCAAATCCAAGTGCAGCTCGCCGGTGAAGTCTTCTTGGGCGCGAATCAATTCGTTTTGGCAGGCCTTGGGCAGGGACGACACGTCGCCAATGGTGCGCAACCGCACACCTTTGCTGGCCAGTTCACGGGTCTCGCGGACGAGGGACTGCACCAGCAAATCCATGAGCGCGTCGACTTCTTCCTTGGGACGGTTCCAGTTTTCTGTGCTGAAGGCGTAGAGCGTGAGGTGCCGAACCCCGCACTCGCGGGCGGCTTCCACCGTGGCCCTCACGGACTCCACGCCGTGGGCGTGGCCAAAGACGCGGGCTTCTCCACGGCGCTTGGCCCAGCGGCCGTTTCCGTCCATGATCACCGCCACGTGCTCAGGCACCCTGTTGGGGTCGATGCCAGCCGCCCTGAGCACACGCTCGCGGGCCTCGTCAGAATGTGCCTGAGGGCTCGTCATTGCTCCCAGCAAGTTGTGGCTTTTTTGCTCACGCGAAAACCCAAAGAGACCAAAAAGTAGCCGTACCGGTCGTCCCGTCCCGGGTCGCCCCGTTGAAGCCCGGCAATGGACTGTCCCACCGCCAATTCGCGGTCCTCGGCGCGGTCGGCAAACTCGACCGCCGTTTGGCCTCGCGCCTCACGCAACAACGATGGATGCATGTACACCGTGCTGACGTCGTCGAGGTAATCGGTCCACACCTTCCGTGCGCCCCACTCCAGCTGAAGGGACATGGCCTCGCCCAAGGTGCCTTTTATGCCGATGCCATAGGGGACGGCGACGCCCCAGTTCAGGTAGTTTTCCACCTCCTCAAACCACCCTTGCCCCTCGGTCCCGAGCGGCTGCAACGGTTGCCAATTGCCCAATCGGTCTTGCGCTTCGGGGTCGTGGGTGTACACGGCCAAACCTGCAAACAGGAAAGGAACCATCCGTTTCATGGGGCGGCCCACCACGTGGTCGCGGTAGTTCAACTCCCCGAGCAACGCATATTCCCGCAGGTCGTTGCGGAAATGCAAGTTGCGCTCTTGCTGCCATGCGTTGGGGTGGTCGGCGTCCCACATTTCGATCATGCCGCGGAGGTACTGCCCCCGAATGGACAAGCGGCTGTTGAGGTTGTGCCTGTAGAAGGCCCCTTGGGACACGTGGGACATGCCCCGGAACATGTTGGTCGGGTTCAAATCGCCGGTGTACCACGCCGACCCCAACTGGAACGCAATTTCCTTGCTGGCGCCGCGTCGGTTGAATTGGGCGAACATCTCCAAGCCAAGGACCATGAGGGCCACAACCAAGGTGCCGCGCAGGGCAACATGCGATTTGAATGTGCAGGTGTGCATCGTGAGGTACAACGCTCGAAATTACGGGGGATTGCCCTGAATTCAGCGCTCCCGCGGGTCGAGTCCCCAATGCATTTTTTGCCGAACCGTGGAAAAAAAGTTTTGGTGTTCCAGGTTGATCAACGCGATGCTGAATCCGGCGCGGCGAATGCGCACTTCTTGTTTGGGTTCAAGGGGGAAAGAACGGCTGTCCAAGCTGAGCAAAAACTGTGCATCTCGGCCGTCGGCCATCAAGGTGATTTCCTGGTCCAACGGGACGACAAGCGGTCGATCGTTCAGGTTGTGGGGCGCCACCGGCGTCACGATGGCCACATCGGCGCTGGGGTGCACAATGGGACCTCCCGCGCTCAGGGAGTACGCGGTCGACCCGGTGGGCGTGCTGACGAGCAGCCCGTCAGCCCAGTACGTGTTCACGAAATGGTCGCCTCGGTGGACGTCCACGACCACCATGCTCGCGGTGTCCCGTTTGTGAATCACCACTTCGTTCAAGGCGTACGGGAATTCGCCCAAGGACATCGGCTGACCGTCGATGTGGACTTCCAACAAGGCGCGCTCCTCGGTCCAGGTCGCCCCGGCCACCAAGGCATCCATGGCCAAGTCAAACTCCTCCATCGCCACGTTGCTCAAGAACCCGAGTCGGCCTGTGTTGACGCCCAAGATGGGCACCTTGCCTTGCCGCACGAGGGTGGCCGCTTCGAGCACGGTGCCGTCCCCCCCGAAGGCGAGCAACAACTCCGTGCCTTTGGGCACCTCCCCGTCAAATGCCTGAAACGCGGCCGGCAACGCCATGTGGTCGTTCAGCTCAGACAAATACGCTTGGCTGATCCAAGGTGAGGCATCCAACTGCTGCACACGTTGAAACGCTTCCCTCAGCGCTTCCGCATCGTTGGGCGACACCGCTTTTCCAAAAATGGCAATCCGCATGGCGTGGGGGTTCAGGGTTCGAGGTAGCGCATGAACGCGTCAAAACGCGCCCGCATTTCATCTTCCACCTCCGGGGCGTTGTGGAAGCTTTGGACTGTGTATTCATGCCGCTGCAACATGGCCAACAGCGACTCAATCTCTTCTGTGTTCACCTTGAAGGTGACCTCGAGGCGTTCGCTGTCCTCCACCGCAGCGACGTTGAAGCTCGTCACTTGGGCGCCGTCCGATTCCACCAACCGCACCAATTCGGCGGGGCTCAAATCTTTGGGCAAGACCTCCACCACAATCGTGCTGCCTGGGAAGCCCCAACCGGCGCGTTTGGCCAAAAAACGCATGACAGAAGACCGGTCCACCGCGCCACGGTACAACCCACGATGCACCACTGGGAGCACATCCACGTCCGACCAGCCCATGCGGGCCACCACGTCGTACAAGTGCAAGTCCATGCCAATGGATTCTTGGTCCAGACGGGCCTCGGCAATGAGGGCCATGTCGTCCATTTCCAGGAGCTCCGCTTCCGACACCGTCCCCTTGAAGACGTCTTCCTCCACCACGGGCAAATGCATGACTTTGCATTCGTCCATGACCGTCAACGCCCGGGACACCGGGTCGGTCAGTGCAAGGACCGGAAGGTCCATTGTGAGGATTCTCTGGGCGCGCATGGCGTACTTTCGCGAGGCATACCAAAGGTAAGGATGACAAGGCTCAGCGTCAACGTGAACAAGATCGCCACCCTGCGCAACGCACGAGGCGGAACGGAACCGAATGTGGTCGACGCCGCCGTGCGCATCCAGCAATTTGGGGCCCAAGGCATCACCGTGCATCCCCGTCCCGACGGCCGGCACATCACCTACGCCGACGTCCATGCGCTCAAGCCTGTGGTGCACACCGAATTCAACATCGAAGGGTATCCCTCCGACGACTTTGTGGTCCTGGTGTGCGAGGTGCAGCCTGCCCAGGTGACCTTGGTTCCTGACGCCCCGGACGTGTTGACGAGCAACGCCGGATGGCAAGTGACGGAGCACGCAGACATGTTGAGAGACGTCCTGGCCACGTTCAAGGATCGCGGCATTCGGACCAGCCTGTTCATCGAGACCGACCAGGCGCAAATCGAAGCCGCCGCCGCCGTCGGCGCGGACCGCATCGAACTGTACACCGAGTCCTACGCTGTCCGGCACCGAGACTTGGGTGCGAAAGCCGCAGCTCCCTACGCAGAAGCGGCCCGGTGGGCCCACCAAGCGGGACTGGGCGTCAACGCCGGGCACGACTTGAACCTCGACAACCTCGCCGACTTTGGACGAGAAGTGCCCCACCTGGACGAGGTCAGCATCGGCCACGCCTTGATCGCCGACGCCTTGTACTTGGGCTTGTCCAACGCCGTGGCGCAATACCGCGCATGTCTGGGATGACCCTCCACGCCCGGCATTTGGCCTGCAGCCAAGGGGACGCAGGGCACCTCATCGTCCTCCACGGGTTGCTCGGAAGCAGCGACAACTGGCAAACCCTTGGCAAACGCTACGCCTCCCACCACCACGTGTGGATGCTCGACGCCCGAAACCACGGCCGCAGCCCTCATGCCCCGAGCCACACCTACACGGAGATGACCGAGGATGTCGTGCGGTTCATGGACGCCCAGGGCATCGCCAAAGCCTCGTTTCTGGGGCACAGCATGGGCGGCAAAACCGTGCTGACCCTGTCCCAACATCACCCTGGACGCATGGAACGCATGGTCGTGGCGGACATCGCTGCGCGGGCGTACACGCCACACCACGGGCCCATCTTTGACGCCCTCCTGGGCACCCGGCCCAGCCAAGCCTCCTCGCGTGACGAGGTTCAAGCACAACTGACCCAAGCCCTTGGGCAAGATCCCGTGCTTGTGCCGTTCCTGATGAAAGGCCTGCATCGCCGGAAAGAGGGCGGATTCGCCTGGCGGTTCAATGTGCCCGTGCTGAAAGAAGCGTTGTCCAGTGTGGTGGGTGAAGTGGGGTTGAGCATGAACACGCTCCCTGCCTTGTTCATCCGTGGCGGCGACAGCCCTTACGTGTCGGACGAGGACCTGGACCTCATGGCGGACCAATTCGTGCACATGGACGACCACACCATCGACGGGGTGAGCCACTGGTTGCACGCCCAGGCGCCCGACGAATTTTACGAGGTCACTGCCGACTTCTTGGCGTAGGAGCCTCATCGGGGTTCAGGCCTTTGTGGCCCGACATGAATCCCCCACGTGCTTTGGTGCCTTTGCGCTTGGCTTTTTGCTCTTCCTCCGGCAACTCGATGAACGACTTGCACGGCTCGCTGCACGTGTGCTTGAGGGCCTCTCCGCAAGAGGAGCACTGAATCATCAAAATGTTGCAGGTGGGGTTGGCGCAATTCACGTGGTCGTCACAAGGCGTCCCGCAAGTGTGGCACTTGGCGATGACGTCGTCCGAAATCCGCTCGGCCAAGCGTTCGTCAAAAACGAAGTTCTTGCCCACAAACTTGTTGCGGAGGCCAGACGCCTTGGCCTGGCGCGTGTATTCAATGATGCCGCCCTCCAATTGGTGGACGTTGGGGAAGCCTTTGTGCTTGAGGTAGGCGCTGGCCTTCTCGCACCGAATGCCACCCGTGCAGTACATCACGATGTTGGCGTCTTTCTTGTCTTGCAACATGTCCTCGACCATGGCGATTTCCTCCCTGAACGTGTTGACGTCAGGACAAATGGCGCCTTCGAAATGCCCCACTTCGCTTTCGTACGCGTTGCGCATGTCGATGAGGACCGTGTCTTCTTGGTCGGTCAGGTCGTTGAATTGGTCTGCCTTCAGGTGCTCGCCGCAATCGGTCACATCAAACGTGTCGTCGTTCAGTCCGTCGGCCACAATTTTCTCCTTCACCCGGACAATCAGCTTGAAGAAACTCTTGCCCTGTTCCACCGCCACATTCAGCCTAAGGTTGGGCAGCCAGCCCAAGCTGTCCAGGTGCGCTTTGAAATCGTCAAAGCGATCGGTCGGTACGGAAATTTGGGCGTTGATGCCTTCGCTGGCCACGTAGGTTCGGCCCAACACGCCCAACTCTTCCCACGCCGCGTACAATTGGTTCCTCGTCAGGGCGGGGTTTTCCAAATGGACGTACCTGTAAAAGCTGAGCGTGGTGCGAGGCACATTGTCCTGCTCCATTCGCGCCATCAGCACCCTGCGGTCCTCTTTGTTGTGCCTCCGTTTCATTCCGTGACAAAGGTACGCCAAGCCCAAACCTGCGGCCCTGACGCCGCATTTTGGATTTCTTGACACGGTCGTGACGACTCCTCGGGGCCCTTGACCACAACTTTGCACCACACCTTCCACATCAATGACATGCTGGACTTTTGCAAAACCGTGCTGACCCGCGTCAGCTTCGACCAACGGCTCTTCGCCAAGGAACTGAAGAAGAGTTTCAAGTGGCTTTCACGCGAGGACGCCGAGACCCTGCGCCAATGGGCCATGACGCAGTACCGCCACAAGTACGCCCACCTCATCGCCACCACCTTCGCGGCTGCGCAAGTCATGTGACTTGGGTCGCACGCGGGATGCAACCGCTTCGCGTATTTTTGGGTTATTCCTGAAAATCACGCGACATGAAATCACTTTTCTCACTTTGTTTGTTTGCACTCTCGGCGATGGCCTTGGGGCAGCAAAACGTTCTCTTTCTTGAGCTCAGCGCCGACGGTGCCGGCGACGAAGCCGTGGTGCTTGTGGACATTGCCACAGAGCCCGCCCTGAGCGACGCCCCTATGACCGTCACCCTGATGGGCGACGAAGAAGTCACGTTGACCATTGCCTTGCCCGACGGAACCATGCAAGGGGTCGTGACCGCTTCTGCCATGGACTGCGCAGGCAACTTCATTGAAGAAGAAGCCTTCATGGTGCTGTCCAACGAGATCGACACGGCAGGCGTGTTCATCCTCGAGGCTGAAATCGAACTCCCTTACTGCGAGGAAAACGACGAGGGCGGAGACGACGATGAGGACGACAACGAAGGGGATTTTGACGAATTCGAAGACCTCGATCTGGACGAACTGACCGCCTACCTCGACAGCCTCTGCAGCGACGCCATGGGCAACGACGCCTGGATGTACTGTGGCATTCTCGAAAGCCTGAACGCCTGCTTGGGTGGCGACGAAGCCGCTTGTGAAGAGCTTGAAGAATGGCTGGAAGTCGTGGACGGCCCCTGGAACGAAGAGGACGACGACGAAGAGGACGACGACGAAGAGGACGACGACGAAGAGGACGACGACGAAGAGGACGACGACGAAGAGGACGACGACGAAGAGGGCAACGACGAGGACGACTGCGAGGCCGACTTCGTGGTGGTGCAGGCCTTTGACGCCGACAGCAACGCCATCGCCAACGAGCTGTTTGTGTTCGTGTTCGGGTTGGACTTGGACAACGACATCTTCTGGAGCTTTGGAGACGAGGGGTCCAGCACAGATCCTTTCCCAACCTGGGAATACGAGACCAACGGTCCTTACGAATTGTGTTTGACCGTGGGCAACGAAGAAGAGGATTGCTCAGACACCTACTGCTTCACCTTGAGCTTGGACTCCTTGGGGTGGCTTGGAGGCATCCAGGACGGATTCTCCATCACTGTGCTGGACGGAGGTCAGGGCTCGGTGGCCGATGTGGACGGGCTTGACCTGAACCAAGAATCTCTGACCTTGTTCCCCAACCCTTCCATTGGAGGCGTTGCCCAGCTTGAATGGCACGCTTTGAATGCGGGAAAGGCGGACGTGAAAGTGTTTGATTTGACAGGGCGCCAGCTCTTGAACGACCAAATCAACGTGGTGCAAGGCACCCAACGCATGGCCCTTCAGGTGAACGCCAAGCCAGGCATTCACTTGGTTCAAATCACGCAAGGCGAGGTCCAACGAACCCTGAAGTGGTTGGTGAAGTGATCCCCATTGCGGCCACCGCAAATGCAATCAAGCCTCTCCTGATGCAGGAGGGGCTTTTTTGTGGCCCTGCTTGCCTTTTTGGAGGAAGGTGATGTTTCGTGTCAACCCTGCCAAGCCGGTGCGCTTGACGGCGCTGTCTTTGAACACGTCCCTGAACACCTCCTCGGTCAGGTCCAACCAATCCGCCTTGGTCATGTCGAGCAGCCTGGGGTGGGGAGAAAATCTCGGTTCCGTCGTGGGGGTCGCGTGCCGGTTCCAAGGGCACACCTCTTGGCAAATGTCACAGCCAAACATCCAGTCCTTCATGTGGCCCTGCACCGGCTCCGGGATGGCGCCGCGCAACTCAATCGTGAAATAGCTGATGCACTTGCTGCCGTCCACCACGTAGGGTTTCACAATGGCGTCGGTGGGGCACGCGTCGATGCAGCGCGTGCAACTGCCGCAATGGTCTGCGACAGGCGCGTCGGGCTCAATGTCGACGTCCAACAGCATCTCCGCCAAGAAGAAGTAGCTGCCGTGGTGCTTGTTCAGAAGCAAGCTGTTCTTGCCAATCCACCCCAACCCAGACTTCGCTGCCCACGCCCGCTCCAGGATGGGGGCAGAATCCACAAACACCCGACCCGACACGTTCCCCCAATCCCGCTTCATCCACTTAAGCAGCTCTTTGAGTTTCCACTTCAACACGAAGTGGTAATCCTCGCCCAGGGCGTACTGCGCAATGCGCGGCGCTTCGGGGTCCGACGGCGGCGTGGGGTTGTGGTAATTGAACAGCAGGCTCACGACGGTCTTGGTGCCAGGCAAAAGCTTCCGGGGGTCCAATCGTTTGTCGAAATGCCCTTCCATGTAGGCCATCTCGCCGTGCATGTCTTGCTTCAACCAAGCCTCAAGACGCGGCGCTTCCTCGTCAAGGTGCTGGGCTTTGGAGATGCCCACAGACGTGAAGCCCAACTCCTTGGCGTGGTGCTTCAGCCATTGGGCGCGTGTTTGGGCTTGGTGCAGCGTTCGGCCCACCGCTCAGCCGTTGAAGAGGTCGCCTGACGTGGAGGACGGCGTGCGTCCGAGGTGCTTGTACGCTTCCGTCGTGGCTTGCCTGCCTCGTGGCGTCCTCACCAACAGACCTTCTTGGATCAAGTAGGGCTCGTATACTTCCTCCAAGGTGCCCGCATTCTCTCCGATTGCTGTCGCCAAGGTGTTCGCCCCCACGGGGCCTCCTTTGAACTTGTCGATGATGGCCGAGAGGATTCGGTTGTCCATGTCGTCCAAGCCCTTTTTGTCCACTTGGAGGGCGTCAAGGGCGTACGCCGTGACTTCGGGGTCGATCACCCCCGTGCCTTTGACTTGGGCAAAATCCCGAACCCGGCGCAACAAGGCGTTGCTGATCCGAGGCGTGCCCCTCGAGCGTGACGCAATCTCGTACGCCGCAGCCGGCTCAATCTCAATGCCCAAGATCCCCGACGACCGCTCCACGATGTCGGTCAACGTCTTGGCGTCGTAGTAGTGCAGCCGAAGGTTGATGCCAAACCTCGCCCGCAACGGCGCCGTGAGCAACCCCGACCTTGTGGTCGCCCCCACCAAGGTGAATGGGCTCAATTCAATTTGAACGGTCCGGGCATTGGGGCCCGTGTCGATGACAAGGTCGATCCGATAATCCTCCATGGCGCTGTAGAGGTACTCCTCCACGACTGGAGACAACCGATGGATCTCGTCAATGAACAGCACGTCGTTGGGCTCGAGGCTTGTGAGGAGACCCGCGAGGTCGCCTGGTTTGTCCAACACAGGCCCAGACGTGGTGCGGATGGCCACGCCCATTTCATTGGCCACGATGTTGGCCAGGGTGGTTTTTCCGAGGCCTGGAGGGCCGTGCAACAACACATGGTCCAACGCCTCACCACGTTGCCTCGCCGCCTGCACAAACACCTGCAGGTTGTCCATGGCCGCACGCTGGCCCGTGAAGTCCTCAAATTGCGCGGGCCGGAGCACACGGTCCAAGTCGCCGTCAGACGCCTGTTCAGCCTCTCCCCTTAAGTCAAAGTCGTCGTCGTGCACCATGTGTTTCGAAGGTACCCCATGAACCAAAAAAGCCCCCACCGAAGCAGGGGCTTTTGTCAAGTTCTTTCCTGACGAAGGCCTCAGTGGGCCGATTCGCCGGCCTTCACAGGCACGGTCTGTGGCACAAAGTCCTCGTCAAAGTCAGGGTTGCTGTAATCGTAGGCCCAACGGTGCACTTCAGGCAACGCACCGCGCCAGTTTCCATGCACGTGCTCCACCGGGGTGGTCCACTCCAAGGTGTTGGACTTCCATGGGTTTTCGGTGGCGACCTGACCGCGGAAGATGCTGTAGAAGAAGTTCCACAAGAAAGGCAACTGACCCACGGCACCGATGATGGCGAACGTCGAAATGATCGGCTGCAGGTCCATCACGAAGTCAAGGTATTCGAACGCGCTGTAGTCGTAGTAACGACGGGGTGCGCCCGCCAAACCGACGAAGTGCATGGGGAAGAACACGCCGTAACCCGCCACGAGCGTCGTCCAGAAGTGGACGTAGCCGAGCTTGGTGTTCATCATGCGGCCGAACATCTTGGGGAACCAGTGGTAGATGCCCGCCAACATGCCGAAGATGGCACTCATGCCCATCACAATGTGGAAGTGCGCCACCACGAAGTAGGTGTCGTGGACGTTCACGTCCAGCGCCGAGTCGGCCAAAATGATGCCCGTCAAACCACCAGTCACAAACGTGCTCACCAATCCAATGCTGAAGAGCATGGCAGGCGTGAAACGGAGGTTGCCCTTCCACAGTGTGGTGATGTAGTTGAAGGCTTTCACCGCAGAAGGAATGGCGATCAACAAGGTGGTGAACACGAACACGGAGCCCAAGAAGGGGTTCATGCCGGTCACAAACATGTGGTGACCCCACACGATGAAGCTTAAGAAGCCAATGCCCAGGATCGAGCCGATCATCGCCTTGTACCCGAAGATGGGCTTGCGCGAGTTGGTGGCAATCACCTCGGAGCTGATGCCAAGTGCAGGCAACAACACGATGTACACCTCAGGGTGGCCCAGGAACCAGAACAAGTGCTGGTACAGGATGGGGCTGCCGCCAGTCACGTCAAGCGCCTCGCCGCCGATGAAGATGTCGCTGAGGTAGAACGCCGTGCCCATGGAGCGGTCCATCAACAAGAGCACCACAGCCGAGACCAACACGGGGAACGACAGCACACCCAAGATGGCAGTCACCAAAAAGGCCCAAATGGTCAAAGGCAAGCGCGTCATGCTCATGCCCTTGGTGCGCAGGTTGATCACGGTCACGATGTAGTTCAATCCACCGAGCAAGGAGCTCACGATGAACAACACCATGGAAATCAACCACAACGTCATGCCCATGCCAGAGCCAGGCATGGCTTGAGGGAGCGCACTCAGTGGAGGGTACACCGTCCATCCGCCTGAAGCTGCACCGCCTTCCACGAACAGCGAGAAAATCATGATGACACTCGATGCCGCGAAGAACCAGTAACTCAACATGTTCATGAAACCAGACGCCATGTCACGTGCGCCAATCTGAAGTGGAATCAGGAGGTTGCTGAACGTGCCAGACAAACCACCTGTCAACACGAAGAACACCATGATGGTCCCGTGGATCGTCACAAGCGCCAAGTAAGCGTTCCGGTCGAGCACCCCTCCAGGGGCCCACTTGCCAAGGAACGTTTCAAGGATGGCGAAGCTCTCCCCCGGCCATCCGAGTTGGAGGCGGAAGAAGATCGACAGCATCACGGCAATGATGCCCATCACAATCGCAGTCACCAAGAACTGCTTGGAGATCATCTTGTGGTCGTGGCTGAAGATGTACTTCGAAATGAAGCTCTCTTCGTGGTGTGCGTGTCCAGCCATGTTTAG